>JBCDIZ010000002.1:0-364109 GCA_038748365.1 Pseudomonadota bacterium | reverse complement strand
GGTGGTGTTGTTGAAACCGTTGGCGATGGCATTCTCGCCGAGTGCAGTACCGCCGGTGGTGCCGTCGGCATTGCCTGCTCCGTCCGTCCCGGCAATCGCGCCATCGCCAATAGCCGTTCCCCCCGCTGCCTGTGCCCCTGCCCCCATGGCGACCGAGCCGAGCGAAAGCGCATTGATGCCGATAGCAATCGCATTGTCGCCGCTGACGATCGCGCTGGAACCGATGGCCAGTGCGTCATCGCCAGACGCCTCGGCGCTGTCGCCAATGGCTATGGCATTGGTGCCGGTTGCGCCGGAATTGGCCGCGTCATTGGAGCCGACGCCGCTATTGGTGCCATTGACATTGAGATAGTTGGACACGCCGCCGCCAGCCGCGATATTGGCGAGATCGGCGGTGTTCTGGCTGACCTGATCGGCAAAGGCAAAAAGCTGCGAGCCATTGACGGCATCGGTGGAGGTCGAACTGACCCGTCCGGCGGCGACATTGATGATCTGGCGTTCCGCGCCGACATCGCCGATAGAGACCACGCTTCCCGGTGTTGTCCCGGCGAAACCGCTGAAGGTGGTGCCGCCTATGGTGACGCTCGATACACCGACCGCAGCGGCGCTGACGCTATCCGAACCCAGCGCGACATCACCGATATTGGTTGCCGAAGCATTGCTGCCCAGCGCAATTGCGTCATCGGCGCTGCCGGTTGCTCTGTAGCCCAAAGAGATGGCGCGAGAGGCGGTGATGCCACGGCCCGCTTCTAGTCCAATGCCGATATTATAATTGCCCGCAACACCCGAGCCTGCGCGCAAACCATTGGCGATATTGGCGTTGCCGCGCGTACCGCTGCCCGCATTAACGCCACTGGAAGAATTATAGTCGCCGATAATGCTGTTACCCGCTGACAGGCCCAGTGCCGTATTGCCGGTTCCGGAAACGCTATTTCCGGAGCTTGGACCCATGACTGTGTTCCCAATGCCACTTGTACTATTACCAGAACCGTTTCCGGTTGCGATGTTGAAGTTGCCGGTGACGCGGTTACCGACACCCGACCCAATGCCCACATTTCTATTGCCTGTGACACTTTCGCCCGCGTTACTACCGCTCGCGATATTGTCGTTGCCCGACACATACTGGCCGGCATTATAGCCACTCGCGATATTGTTGTCGCCGGTGACATTGTAACCGGCATATCTGCCGCTGGCGATGTTCTCATTGCCCGCGACATACCGGCCTGCTTCTCGTCCAATGCCGATATTATCGTCGCCGGTAACAAATTGACCGGCGCGTGTGCCACTGGCGATATTATCATCGCCAGAGGTGCCGCGACCAGCAAACAGGCCGCTGGCGACATTGGCGTCACCCACGACATTCTGGCCAGAACCTCTGCCGCTGGCGATATTGTCGTTTCCACTGGTGAAGATACCCGAAGTAAAGCCTGTAGCAATGTTATGATCACCGCTGGTGTATTGACCCGCTAGCTGGCCAATAGACGTGTTGTTATTGCCTGTAATCCGATTGCCTGCATCTGTTCCGCTGGCAACATTATTGCTGCCGGACAATATCTGTCCAGCGGAGGCGCCGCTGGCGATATTGTAGCTGCCGGTGACATCCCGACCGGCATTCACGCCACTCGCGTTATTTCTGTTGCCGCTAACATTGTAGCCAGCGCGCCGACCGGTGGCGATATTGTAATCACCTGTAACAATGAAACCCGCCTCGCGCCCGGTTGCGATATTGTCATTACCTGAGACAGTGTTACCGGCATAGCTGCCACTGGCGACATTTGAATCGCCCGTGACAAAGCTGCCCGCTCTACGGCCATTGGCGATATTGTTAAGGCCGGTGACATCTGTGCCCGCAATATAGCCATTGGCGACATTGTTAGTGCCCGACACGTCGCCACCAGCACCCAGGCCGATGGCTATGTTCCTGGAGCCTGTAACATTACCACCGGCAAACAATCCGCTGGCAATATTGTCAAAGCCAGAGACATTGTAGCCAGCGTTTAGGCCGGTGGCGATATTGTTATCGCCGGTAACAAAGATACCCGCATCGCGGCCGGTCGCGATATTGTCGTCGCCGGTGACATCAATACCCGCTTGGCGGCCGGTTGCGATATTGTCGTCGCCCGAGACAAAAGCGCCAGCCGTGGAGCCGGTGGCGATATTGTTGTCGCCGGTGACGGAGTTGCCTGCGGTAAAGCCAAACGCCATGTTCCTGTCGCCGGAAACCCTCGCCCCCGCAACCTGACCGATGGCAATGCTGCCAACGCCGGTAACATCTCTCCCGGCACTATAGCCGCTGGCGATATTGAGATTGCCCGACACGTTGCGACCGGCATTCTGGCCGATGGCGACGTTTCTGGTGCCGGTGACATTGTAGCCAGCGTAGCTACCCACCCCTATATTATAGTCGCCCGAGACATTCCCTCCGGCACGAAAGCCAGTGCCGAGATTGCGGCTTCCTGTGACATTTCCACCGGCATAATAGCCGTTGGCGAGATTATAGCTGCCGATAACGCTGTTCCCGGCATCGAAGCCGCTGGCGATATTATAGCTGCCGGACACCATCTGCCCCGCGCGAAAACCGCTGCTGATATTGTTGCTACCGGTAACATCAGAGCCCGCATAGCTGCCACTGGCGATATTGCTGTTACCGGAAACGTCTCTGCCTGCCTCGGTCCCGATCGCACTGTTACTGCTGCCGGTAACATTCCGACCGGCGTTATTGCCACTGGCGATATTGTTGTTGCCGCTGACGATGTAGCCTGCGTAACGGCCACTGGCGATATTGTTATTGCCATCGACATAATTGCCCGCGCTATAGCCACTGGCAAAGTTGCCATTGCCTGAAACGTCTCTGCCCGCATTACGTCCCGTGGCAACGTTATCGTTGCCAGTAACAATAGCGCCAGCATTGATGCCGTTGGCGATATTGAAATTGCCCTCTATATCCTGACCGGCATTGGTGCCGCTTGCGATATTGCTGTCGCCGGAAACGCCACTACCCGCATAGCTGCCGCTGGCGATATTATCATCGCCATCAACATACCGTCCGGCATTTCTGCCGCTGGCAATATTGTTGTCGCCGGAAACGTCTCGGCCTGCCGCCAAGCCGGTTGCGATATTGGCATTACCATTAGTACCGACTCCCGCTGCCAGGCCGCCTGCAAAATTGTTATCGCCGGAAACACCATTTCCAGAATTCGCACCGACAGCAGTATTGCCGCTACCAGAAACAGCGTTGCCGCCACCTTGACCTAAAATTGTATTTTGATTGCCAACAGTATCTATGCCTGAAAAGTTGCCAACGGCAATATTGACACTGCCACTAACATTTCGCCCGACCTCATTGCCAATAGCGATATTGTTGAAACCTGAAACGTCGCGTCCCGCATTCGCGCCGGTGGCCGTATTCCTATCGCCGGTGACATTGCGGCCGGCATTGCCACCATTGGCAATGTTGTAGCTGCCATCAACATCCCGACCGGCATTATAGCCACTGGCAATATTATAGCTGCCGCTGACATTCTCACCGGCAGAGCGCCCTGTGGCGATATTGTCGCTGCCGGTCATCTGGAAGCCGGCGCGCTGGCCGCTGAGGATATTGTTGCTGCCTTGAAGGCGATTACCTGACTCGCGCCCGGAAACGATATTATGATCGCCCTCAACCCGGTAGCCTGAGCCCTGGCCTGTGGAGATATTGTAATTTCCTTCGACAGAAGAACCTGAGCCCGCACCGGCGGCGACATTGAAGTTGCCTGAAGTACCCACACCGGAATTTGTGCCGAAAGCGACATTGAAGTTGCCTTCAACCTCACTGCCGGAATTCAGGCCATTGGCGATATTGCCATTGCCCGTGACCCTGACGCCCGCATCAGAGCCGATGGCAAAATTGTTATTACCAATAACTTGAAAGCCAGATTCATTGCCCAGTGCGATATTGAAATCGCCGCTATTCTCTCTGCCGGACTCACCGCCTAAAGCGATATTGCCCTCGCCGGTCGTATCCCGGCCCGCGAAAGCCCCGTTGAAGATATTGTCGTTGCCGCTGGCGTCGAGGCCAGCACTATCACCGATGGCGATGTTTCTGTTGCCTGTCAGATTACGACCCGCTTCGGTGCCGGTGAGGATATTGTCGATGCCGCTAAGGCCAAAACCGGCCTCTACCCCGAACGCGACATTGCCGGTGCCGGTGAGCTGTTCGCCCGCGCTGGCGCCGATGGCGATGCTGTCATCCCCCTGTGCCTGTGCGCGGTTGCCGATGGCGATGGAATTGGTGCCAACCGCAGTGAGATCGGTGGCATCATTGGAGCCAGCCCCGGTGGCGCTGCCATCAACATTGACATAGTTGAGCGCGCCAAGGCTCCCACCGCCCGCCAGAGTGGAGATGTTGGCGGTGTTCTGCGCCACCTGATTGGCGACAGAGAAAAGCTGTGAACCATTGATCGCGTCGGTCGAGGTCGAGCTGACCCGCCCGGCGGCAACATTGATAATCTGCCGCTCCGCGCCGACGGCACCGACCGAAACCACGCTACCCGGCGTTGTACCGGCAAAACCACTAAAGGTGGTGGTGCCGATAACGACGGCAGACGTGCCGACCGCATTGGCAGTCACACTATCCGAACCCAAAGCGACCGCAAAGGCATTGGTCGCCTGCGCATCCCTACCCAAAGCAAGCGCGCTGCTTTCTGTAGCATCGGCATTATTGCCCAGGGCGACAGAAGTGGTCGCGGCCGATGAGTTCAAACCCACAGAAATTGCGTTCGCCCCACTCGCCAGGGCATTGGTGCCAATGGCTAGCGCATTGTTCGCCCTGGCGGCGCTGTCGAAACCAATGGCTATGGTGCTGTTAACATTGGCACCGGCACTGCCAATACTGCCGCCAGCATTACGGCCCAGGGCGATATTGTTGTTTCCGAACAGGGTGTTACCGGCATTGTTGCCACTGGCAAAATTGTAATTGCCCTGTACAAATCGGCCCGATAAGTTTCCGGTCACGACATTGAAGTTGCCCTGCACATTTCTGCCCGAATCAGCACCATTCGCGATATTGCTATTGCCAATGACATCGCGGCCCGCATTGAAGCCGCTGGCCAAATTGCTCGTGCCTGCGACATCCCGGCCTGCACTATAGCCGCTGGCCATATTAAAGCTGCCGGCGACATTCCGGCCTGCATTGCCACCATTGGCGACATTCAGACTGCCGTCGACACTAACCCCCGCGCCAACGCCGCTGGCGATATTGCTGTTGCCGGTGACCGCTGTGCCCGCATTATTGCCAAAGCCGATATTGTCATTGCCATCGACCGTGTTGCCGGCTTGGTCGCCAATAGCAAGGTTGCTGTTGCCGCTGACGTAGCGCCCTGCCAGAGAACCGGTGGCGACATTGTTGTTGCCATTGACGGTATAGCCCGCGTCTGTGCCACTGGCGATATTGCTATCGCCGGAAACGTCCCGGCCTGCCTCTGTGCCGCTGGCGATATTGTAATTGCCACTAACATCTGAGCCGGCATTATAGCCGCTGGCGATATTTGCCAAGCCAGTAACATTCATGCCCGCTTCATAGCCGCTGGCGATATTGTAATTGCCACTAACATCTGTGCCTGCATTAAAGCCGCTGGCGATATTGTAATCGCCCTCAACGTCGTTGCCCGCATTGCGGCCGCTGGCGATATTGTCGCTGCCATCAACATCGCGGCCCGAATCGCGGCCGCTGGCGATATTGTCGCTGCCATCAACATCATTGCCGGCACCACGGCCGTTGGCGATATTATAACTGCCGATAACATTCGCACCAGCAACGCGGCCGATAGCGCTGTTTTCGTCGCCTGTGACATTCTGCCCGGCATCCTGGCCAAAGCCGATATTGCCACTGCCTGAGACATCAATCCCGGCATATTGACCAGCGGCGATATTTTCAGAGCCTGTAACATCGTTACCGGCACCACTGCCGCTGGCGATATTGTAATTGCCCTCAACATTTCTGCCGGCCTCAAGGCCCGTGGCTATGTTGCTGCCGCCTGTAACGTTGCGGCCCGCCTCGCGACCGCTGGCGATATTGTCATCGCCTGAAGCATCACGGCCCGCATTATAGCCGCTGGCGATATTGTAATTGCCGATGACAGACCCGCCAGCAAAACGACCAAGGGCGATATTGTCATTACCATTGGCGCCACTGCCTGCACTACGGCCACCGGCAAAATTATTATCGCCGGTAACACCATTGCCTGAGTCTACGCCGAATGCGCTGTTATTGCTACCAGAAACAGCATTCCCGGCGCCTGGGCCCATCGCTGTGTTTGCACCGCCGGTGACATCATTGCCGGAACCCGGCCCGCTGGCAATATTAGTGCTGCCACTGACATTGTTGCCGCTAGCTGGCCCAATGGCTATATTGGCATTGCCCGTTACATTGCTGCCTGCGTCAGTTCCAATCGCGACAGTAAATCCGCCTGTACTGTTCGTCCCTGCCCGAGGACCAATCGCAATGGCCTCTTCCCCCACAGCCTGAGCGCTATCACCAATCGCTATGGCATTGGTGCCGGTGGCGCCGGAATTGAGTGCATCATTGGAGCCGATGCCGGTGGCGCTGCCGTTGACATTGACATAATCCACCGCGCCGCCGCCACCCGGCCCGCCGCCTGCCAGATTGGCGATATCGCTGGTGTTCTGCGCCACCTGATTGGCGACGGCAAAAAGCTGTGAGCCGTTGATCGCATCGGTGGAGGTCGCCCCGATCCGCCCGGCGGCAACATTGATGATCTGCCGCTCGGCAGTGTCTGCGCCAACCGAAATGACACTCATCGGATTGGTACCGGCAAAGCCGGAAAAGGTGGTGGTGCCAATGGTAACATCCGACACACCCACCGCAGCCGCAGTGAGACTGCCCGAACCCAGCGCAACATCGCCGATATTGATCGCCGACGCATTGCTGCCCAGCGCGATGCTGTCATCGGCACTGCCTATCGCGGATAAGCCTATAGCGACGGCGCGTGAGGCGGTGATGCTATCACCTGCATTTCGCCCAAGGCTGATATTGTCGTTGCCGGTGACCGAACGACCGGTAAATTCGCCAAAAGCAAGATTGTTATCGCCCGAGACAACCGCGCCTGCATTTAGTCCAAGGCCGATATTGTCATCGCCGGTGACAGCCGCGCCTGCTGCCAGGCCGATGGCAATATTGGCGTCACCAGAAGTATCGTCAGCCGCGTTTGAGCCAGCGGCGAAATTAAAGTCACCTTGCACATTATTGCCCGCATTTGGGCCAATAACCGTATTGCTGAGACCGGTAACCGAATTTCCACTAGCTGCGCCTATGGCAACATTTGTATCGCCGATAACGCCAGTGCCCGCACCTTGACCGCTAGCGATATTGCCGCTGCCCTCAACATCCCGGCCCGCTTCCCTGCCGCTGGCGATATTGTCATCGCCGTCCACATCACGGCCTGCTTCCGTGCCGCTGGCGATGTTGTTATTGCCCGACGCATTGAAACCGGCAAAACTGCCACTGGCAACATTGGAATTGCCACTAACACCGCCGCCCGCAGCGCGGCCCATAGCCACATTATCCTCACCGGTTACGGAATAACCGGCATCATTGCCAATTCCGATATTCTGATTCCCAGAAGCATTATACCCTGCACCATAGCCACTGGAGATATTGTCATTGCCGGAAACATTGCGTCCGGCATTCAGGCCGCTGGCGATATTGCGAAGGCCGCTAACATTACGACCCGCGTCCCTGCCGCTGGCGATGTTTTCGTTGCCCTCGACATCGCGTCCGGCATTTTGGCCGCTGGCGATATTGTCGTTGCCATCAACAACCCTGCCAGCAAATTCGCCCGTTGCGATATTATTGTCACCCGTAACCAGGCTGCCAGCACTGAAACCTAAGCCGGTATTATTATCACCTGAGAGATTCCTGCCAGCCTCCCGGCCAATAGCGACATTGTAGCTGCCTGTTACAAAGACGCCTGTATTGGAGCCATCGGAGATATTGTTACTGCCTGAACTATATGCTCCGGCAAAGAAACCACGGGCAGCATTGTCATTGCCCTCGACATCGCGACCCGCAGATTCACCGCTGGCAATATTTCTGTTCCCGGTGACGTCCCGACCCGCATTCCTGCCGCTGGCGGTATTGCTGCTACCATCAACGCTGCTGCCCGCATTATAGCCGCTGGCAATATTGTTATCGCCACTAACCAATTGCCCGGCTGAAAGCCCATTAGCGATATTGTAGTTGCCGGTGATCGACTGCCCGGCATTGCGGCCCATCGCGATATTGTCGTCACCCGACGCCGACTGCCCGGCAAACGTACCGATGGCGATATTGTCATCGCCAGTTGTTGATTGCGCAGCGGCATTGCCAATGGCCACATTGGCGTCGCCTGACGTGCTGCTGCCTGCTGCATTACCGATGGCGACATTATCATCGCCTGTGACATTCTGACCGGCAAAGATGCCAACCGCGACATTGGCGTCTCCGCTGGCCGAACCGCCTGCGCCCGAGCCGATAGCGGTGCCGTTGGTCGCCGTGGATGGTGGCGGTGTGCCGGTATTGTAGATATTCTGCGCCTGCGCCTCGCCCTGCAACGCCAGCAGCGCCATCACGCCCGCCGCCGATGCGCTGGCGACTCGGCCCCCGCCAAAGCCGAGCAGGCCAAGCGAACGGTTTTTCCGTCTTATACCCAGCACCATGCAGCTGGCGCGCAGGATCGCCATAACCCGCCGCCGCGCCGCCCTGGTCAGCCCGCCCCCGGCGACCCAGTTATGCGACAGATGATTATTGGCAGGATACGATTTTTTCATGACCGAACATCTCTAATAGCAATGCAAGAGCATGAATTTGAAAGGAAAAATCCTGTCCGCTGCCCGGAGCACCCAAGGATGAAGTGACTATATTCGGAGGTCATTTTTCTCGGACACGCCGCTGCAAACTCTTGTTGAAGCAAATCAAAATTTGATCCCGGAGTTTTTACAGCTTTCACTTTTTACTTTACAATTGGCCGAGGCAAATGCTCAACATTTGCATATCAAATGCTAATCATTCCTGCCTCAGGCTGCGCATTTGCCGGGCTTGACGGGATGTTGAGGCTTCAGGGATTGTTCGCAACTAAGATAGCCAAAGCACATGCTATATCGCTTCGATGGATTTACACTGGATAGTGACAGGTTCATCCTGACCGCGGCGTCGGGGGAACCGGTAGCGTTGCAGCCACGCGCTTTGGAACTTTTGCTTCTACTGGTCCGTAATTCCGGGGCGATGGTCAGCAAGGAAACCATCATGAAGGAGGTCTGGGGCGGGCTGCACGTCTCGCGTTCAGCGCTTCCGCTTCAGGTGCGGGCCATCCGGGAAGCGCTTGGAGATGACACAAAACCACATCGCAGAATTGAGACCGTCCATGGCAAGGGTCTGCGCTTTAATGATGCGGTGCAGATCGCGGCTGATACAGGCGAGACGGCACATCCGATCTCAATAGTATTGGCTGATCCAGGCGAGCGCGACGGCTTGAAAAGCGAGATGATCGGCAAGCGACCGACCATCGCGGTTCTGCCCTTCAGCGAGCCTGGGCAGATTGGTAACAGCCTGGGTCTCGGCGCCGCTCTGCCGGTCGATATCATTACCGCCCTTTCACAGCATCGTGCGATGCGAGTAACCGCACGCGCTTCCAGCTTCCTGCTGGATGCCAGCACCGCCTCCCCTCTCGCCGTAAGGTCGGCTCTTGGCGCAGATTACAGCCTTGGCGGACAGGTTTCGCAGATGGGAGACAGGTTCGCCATATTCGTAGAACTGTGCCGAACCACCAGCCAGCACATCATCTGGGCAGAACAGTTTGAAATTGATGCCCGCGACATTCATCAGATGCGCGAACAGATTGTCGGGCAGATTATCGCGCAGATTGAACATCAGATCCCGCGCAGCGAAGCAGGCAAGATTGCGCTGCGGCAACCGGATAGCCTTACCGCATGGCAGGCATTTCATGTGGGTGCTACTCTGGTGTATCGCCGCGGGGAAGACAATATGATGCGCGCGCGCCGCTATTTTGAGCGTGCGGTCAATATTGATCCGTCTTTTGCCAGGGCATGGACGGGCTTGGCGCACACCTATGCCTTCGAGATCAATCACAAACCTTATGAGCGCGTCAAAGTGGCGCAGCGTATGCTGATGATGTGCGCAGAAAAGGCTCTTGCGGCGGACCCTGATGATCCAGCGGCCAATATGACCATGGGTCGCGCAACCGGTTTTGGCATCAGCGACGAGTCCCCCCAGCCATGGTTTGAGACGGCGCTAGAGCTATCGCCCAGCTATGCGTTCGCACATGAGCAACTCGGCCTGTTCCTCGCTTTGCATGGTGACGCAGAGAGAGCAACTGAGCATTCAAGCACATCCATCCTGCTCAGCCCGCAAGGCCCTGAACGTTTCAGCGCTTACGCCAATCTTGCGCTTATCAGTCTCAAATCGGATGACATAGCGGGCACCATCAAATGGGGAGGCAAAGCCGGTCAGGTTAACCATGACGATGCCTATTCGATCCTCGCAGGCATGTGCGCAAGCCATTTCGCCGACGATCCAAAACAAGCAAACCATTTTGCCCGGCGTTACCAAAAAGCTTTCCCGGGCGTCACACAAAGAGAGCTATTGACGCTCTTTAACAACAACCATCAGATGAAAACCAAGCTCAGCGACATCTATTCAACCTATGGTATCAATTGACCGTGAGATGGCAATTTGCGCTTAAGACCATTGACCAGAGCCAATAGTAGATAGTTGTAACAATGCAGATACCAGATAGTAAGGTATGATCGCACTTTTCGTATTTCCATCAGTCCTGGGTGTTCCTGCTAAATGAGCTAACCATCCTTTTTAAAAGCTATTAATCGGTCCTGAGCCTAGACTATGAGTCCTTAAACACATAGTCATAAAACCATGCGCACTATCGCTAAAAGTGCTGAAGACATACCAGGCCATGACTTCGCATCGGCATATCTTGTTTGTTCAGAGCTGCAGCGGGAAGAGTTCTCGCTTCGCTCATCAAAGCTTTCCTATAAGTCGGTCGTGTCAGGCATTGAGCGTTACCGGGTTAACGGGGCGCCCGTCACTCTTTGTTCCGGACAAGCCTTTTTGGCGCCTGAGAAGGAAGAGATCACGGTCGAAATCGATAGGAAAGCCGTTGGCCAATGCCTCTACTTTGAATCACATGATCTCGACGCGCATTTTTCCGGGGTTATGAGCAAGGATTTTTGCCCGCACGTCAATGGCTTCGGCGAGGTTCTCGGTTTGCGCCTTCCTGTGATCCCGGGGTTTCCAGCGTTGCAGAAAGGAGGGCGTCTTGATGCATGTGCGGTCGACAGCTTTCTCGCCAGATTGGCTGAACAGCTTGCGCGGACGCAAGGCATACTGCACGCGATCGACCTGCAGCGCCCTGCAAACGCACGAGAGCTGGCAGCCCGGCTCGAGACCGCGCGCGATTTCATTATGGATCATCTCGATCGGCCAGTGATGCTCGATCAGATCGCTCGGGCAGCCTGTCTTTCACGCTTCCACCTTGCGCGCCATTTCGCGGCTGCCTATGGCCTTCCGCCGCTGCGTTTCCACCAGCATTGCCGGATGCAAATGGCAAGGGATCGCTTGCAAGCCGGGGAGAGTGTTACGCAGATCGCTCAATCGTTGCGCTTTTCAGAGACAGCCGCCTTTTCACGGGCGTACAAACGGGTACATGGCCAATCGCCCTCAGCACAAAAAAGCAATTTGGATCAACCTCACTAAACGCAACCTCGGATAGTATGGAGGCCCGTGTGAGTGTGGAGGCCCGCCATTTTTTATCGATTGCCCAGTAAAGTAGAGGTGGATCTGTTCTATGCTCTGAACAAGCGTGTCTTGCTTCGCTCCATCAGCTTTGTGACAACGTTTGCGCTGTTTATCGCGAGCATGGGGCTCGGCACGCCAGCGACAGCGTCGAGCACGCCAAGCAGCTCGCATCAGCCGACATCATATTACCAGGCCATGGACAACTTCCACGCGGACGACATTTCTGCTGTGGCCAAGACGCTTACGCAGCTCGATACACCTGACTTCGGGGCCAATGAGGGTGAAACCGATCCGCTCGCACGCCGCGTCTATCTTGGACTTTCTGGTGAACCTGCGGCCTCGGGTGACGGGCTTCGACTGACCTTCGTCGACCCCGACGCCACTGCGGGCAGAGCGGGACTGAAAGTGGATGATATCCTGCTGATGGTCGATCAGGAAACGGTATCCTCGATGCCGGAATTGATCACCATCGCACAGTCCAGAAGAGCGGGTCGAGATGTGCGCTTCTCTATCCTGCGCTCAGGAGAACCACGATCGATAGAGACGACGCTTCGGCCCCGGACAGTTGAAACGGCCAAGGGCCTCATCGTATCGTATGATAGCGTCGAGATAGACGGCGGACGCTCGCGCATCATCACCTATCGTCCGGACACGCAAGAGCCTCTCCCGACCGTCTTCTACCTTCAGGGTTTCAGCTGCGCATCAATTGACTTTGGAGGAGAAGACGACAATCCGATCCGCCGCTTTGTCGAGGATTTGGCCCGTGAGGCCTTTGTTGTCGTTCGTCAGGAGAAGCAGGGCCTTGGCGACAGCCTGTCCCAAACACCGTGCGAGCAGATCACATTTGATGAAGAGGTCGCAGCATTTTCCAAGGGAGCGGACTGGCTTAAACAGCAGCCTTTTGTAGACACTGATCAGATATTTTTCTTCGGTCATTCACTTGGCGGGGTCACAGCTCCTGCACTGGCAGAAGAGCATAAGCCACGCGGGATCATCACCTATGGCGCGCCCTCACGGCGCTGGTTTAAATATCAGCTTGATGTTTTCAATGAGCAACCCATCGTGCTTGGCCGTAGTCAGCGATTAGCGCGAGAAAATGCCTCTATCGGCATTCCGTTTTTTCGTGATGTCATGACAACGCAAAAGCCATGGTCCGAGATTGCCGCTGCACACCCCAAGGCGATTGAAAAAGAGATTTTGCTGACACGCGGCCAGAGCATTTTGGGGCGCGATTTCACATTTCTGCGAACCCTGAATAGCTTTGATATCGAGGCCGCGTGGAGAAACTATGCAGGTGACGTATTGGCACTTCATGGCAGCTACGACATTCATGTCATCTCGGATAAGGATGCTAGAAATCTCGTCTCACTGGTTAATACAAAAGGACGCGGGCGCGCCTCGATGCGTATTCTGGAAGGCGCAGAGCACGGATTTTCACGACCGGAAGGCTCCTTTAAGAAATACATTCAGGCAGCGCGTTTTGGCAGATGGACCGCATCAAATGCTCTGGCAACCTATGATCCACGGATTGCGGTCGAGACTGCGAATTGGATTAGAACTGTGCTCGATGATGGGCGCTAAGCCGAGAATGAACATTCAGTATCACCAATTGGGTATTGTTGACGGTGCATAGCCGAATTCGCGTTTAAAGGCGGTCTCGAAGTTTGTGGGTGAGTGTAGCCAGCGAGATTAGCCGCGTTGAATTGTCATCGAACCAGATGTGAGTGCAGCATGGGCGCGCTGCAAACTTTGAGAGCGAACGAACTTTAGCATGCTAGTGCCCAAGGCCTCCTGGAATTAACGGGTCACAGAAACTTCGCCATGCCCTACAAAATCGTCAACTTCCGCGACATTGAGATCTTGGCTTTCGATATAGGATCGAATGCTCTGCGCCCGTTGTCATTGCCTAACTGGCGGTTTTCAGTCGTTTGAGGTTGGCAGCGTGCTGCTCCCGGTTGATGCGGTAGAAGGACAAAGCGGTTAGTCCGAAAATATATACTCCCAACAGAACCGGGATATAGATCAGCGCGAGATGATTGAGCATATCCTCAGTAACTTGTGTCACGCCATCGGTTGGGAAGTTGACGAAATCCAGAATAGCCCCGGCCAGCAACACGCCAATGCCGGATATGCATTTGCGTGCGAAGGCCTGTATCGCGAAGAATGTCCCTTCGGAGCGTCGTCCGGTCCTTATCTCACTGTCCTCAGGGATGTCGGCAATCATAGATACAATGAGTATCTGGGAAGTAATGATAAGCGCCAAGTCGAATACAATAATGCCTGTGAGTAGAGGGAAAAGCAGGGGATCACCATTTTCGGGAAACAACCCTAGCAGGCGCAGGATTATAGGCAGAGGGGTGATGACACAGACGGCCCCTGTGATCCACAAAGCTGCCGGTTTCTTGCCAAAGCGTTTCCCAACTTTGGGAGCTGCAAGAGAACCGATCGGGGCGGCGATTAGCCCGCCCGCGGTAATTAGCCCGGTCTGTGTCGGTGTAAGTGACCAGAAAAAATTGTTGAAATAGATTGAAAGTGCGCTGGCCAGCGAGACCCCCAGGCCAAAAACCAGAATAGCTATGACGACCGCGATAAATGAAGGATTGGAGAGGGTTTCGCGCAATTCGCCAAATGATCGTCTTATACTGAACGGATGTTTTTCCGGCGGTTGCGACAGGCTGGGAATACAATGATGTGTACCCATGGCCGAAATAAGGATCGTCGTGAAAATGATCAGGGAGCCGATCAGGCCAAAACTGCCATAGCCATCAATGTTGAAATACCCATTGGCAACCTTGTCATTGGGTTGAAGCAGTATCTGATAGACGAATACGATTGTTGCAAGCCCACCAAACCATGCAAAGAAATAGCGATAGCTGAGCAATATTGTGCGCTCATCATAGTCCTGCGTCAGTTCGGATACGAGCGCGATACTGGGGACTTCATAAAATGTAATGCTTAGCCTGACCGCTATGGTCATGGCGGCCAAATACCACAATAGCTGCTCTTCATTCCAGTCGAGTGGTGGATTGAAAATCAAGTAGAAGCTGACCGCAACAGGCAATGCCGATACATACATAAAGGGATGACGTCTGCCCCAGCGAGAATGCAGCTTGTCTGACCACAGACCCACCATTGGGTCGGAAATGGCATCGAGCGCCAAAGCGATGGACAAGACCAAGCCTGCCAGACTGGCCGGAACGCCAAGTACCTGACTGTAGAAAAACAGCAGGAAATAGTTAAATGCATTGTCCTTGGTGGCATAGGCGAGCGAGCCAATGCCATAAGCAAGCCGGGTTGGCTGGCTCACCCTTGTTTGACTGGTGGTTGCATCTGGTACAGCGGGATCTGCTCCGTCCATCTGTCGTTAGCCCAGTTTGACCCCGAGATGTGCCGCTGCCTTGCCAACAAACTTCATGAATTCGCCCGAGCCATCTTCATATTCATGCAGGGTCGACTTATCGGACAGTTCATCGAAACGCGCTGCAATTGCATCGGGTGTCTGCTCTTCGGGAGGAAGGTAAATTCCTTCGGTTTCGAGGATATAGGTGCGGGCATAGCCGCCGGACCCGGCCGCAAGGATAGCGCGTGACGGGCCGTCATCGCTCGCCATGAACAGCACCAAGGGAGAAACAGCAGAGGGCTGCATGACCTCGCGAATGGCGGGCGGTAACAGATCCTCTGTCATCCGCGTCGCGGCTCCGGGAATAAGCGTATTTACATGAATGCCATATTTCGCGCCTTCAATTGTGAGGACATTCATGAGGCCGATCATGGCTGTCTTCGCCGCGCCATAGCCGGATTGGCCGAAATTGCCGTAAACACCCGATGTGGAAGCGGTGAGGATGATACGGCCAAAACCAGCCTCTTTCATATGCGGCCAGACTGCATGCGCGCAAATTGCCGAACCGAGCAGATGCACTCGCACAACAGCCTCAAAATCCTCTGGTGATGTCTTTTGAAAACTCGCATCGCGCAAAATGCCGGCATTGTTTACCAAAATGTCGATCCTGCCCCATTTCTCTATGGCTTTGGCAATCATATCATCGACCTGAGCGACATTGGTCACATCGGCCCCATGCGCCAAGGCTTCACCGCCAGCAGCTGCAATTTCTGCGACAACTTTCTCAGCAGGTTCTGATGAACCGCCCGTCCCATCAGCAGCGCCGCCAAAATCGTTCACCACAACTTTTGCACCGCGCTCGGCGAATTGCAGAGCATGTGAACGGCCCAGACCATTGCCGGCACCAGTTACGATCACAACACGATCATCGAAACGAATTGTCATGGGAGTTCTTTCCTTTTTCAATATGTTATTATCAAATCTAAGCAACAGTCTGCATGCTGAGCCATTCAGCAATGGCAGCAGGCTTATCCTCACCTTCAATCTCTATGGTTACGTCCATGACAGACAGCCATTGGCCGGGCTTGGTTTCTTCCATATTCTGCAAAATAAAGCGGCCACGCAGGCGACTACCGGTCTTTACTGGGGCTATGAAGCGCACTTTGTTGAACCCGTAATTCATGCCCATGGTGATCCCTTGCATCACTACAGGGGCGGCAGTGCAGAAACCGCCAATCATGCTCAATGTCAGCAAACCATGCGCAATAGTCCCGCCAAAAGGCGTCTGTTTTGCCATTTCTACATTGGTATGGATTTCCACCGGATCACCGGTCAGCTTGGCAAACCTGTCGACCATATCCTGGGTGATCTGAACCCAGTCAGACACACCGACCTCAGTACCTATGACCTCTTTGATGGTTTCGCGCGTGTAGAACAGCACATGATTCTCCTATTACGGCTATATTGAACAAATGTTCAGTCTTATGCAAGGGCTGTAAAGCGATAGTGAGGTGCAGAGCTTCAACGCTATCAAGCAGTGAGACTCTCAATAACCTATCGACATTGAACATTTGTTCAGTAATAGTATCGGAGACAGATAGAGAGGAAAGCACGGATGGCCAGTTCAATCGAAACAGATTATCTTATCATTGGCGGCGGAGCGATGGCGTTCGCGTTTGCCGATGTCATCATTTCCCAAACTGATGCAAGCGTCGCTGTGGTTGATCGCTATCATCAGCCAGGCGGGCATTGGAATATGGCCTATCCCTTTGTGCGACTGCATCAACCTTCCTCAGGTTATGGTGTAGAATCGCGTGCGCTGGGTGATGACCAGATCGATACACAAGGTTGGAATGAAGGCATGCTGGAACTCGCCTCAACCGGGGAGATCCTCTCCTATTATGACCGGTTGCTCCATCAGCAGCTCATACCAACCGGCCGCTTTTCCTATTTTCCAATGTGTGAATATCACGCTGACGGGAAGTTTTCTTCTATTGTTTCGGGCGAGAAATATGAGGCGCTTGTCAAGCATAAGACTGTCGATTCAACCTATCAGAATGTTACCGTACCGGCGATGCGTGAGCCGCCATTTCAGGTAAGCGAGGCGGTTGATTGTGTGTCCCCCGACAAGCTAGCCCATTTACGTAAAGGATATGAAAGCTATACGGTTGTTGGTGCTGGCAAAACGGCTATCGACACCTGTCTATGGTTGCTCTCGCATGGCGTGGATGCAAACCGAATCCGCTGGATCATGCCGCGTGATTCTTGGCTAATAAATCGCGCCTATTCCCAACCTGGCCCACAATTTGCCGAGATGTCTACGCAATATATGACATCGCAATTCAACGCAGTGAATGAGGCGGGGAGTACATCCGAGCTTTTTGAGCTGCTTGAGAAATACGGGAATTTGCTGCGCATTGATCCAGCCGTAAAACCCACAATGTATCGCTGTGCTACAGTGTCGGAGAAAGAGCTTGCCGCTTTACAGTCCATTACCGAGATTGTCCGTATGGGGCGGGTAAAGGAGATAGGCGATCATCAGATCGTTCTCGATGAAGGCACCATAGCCACAAGCGACAATATACTGCACATTGATTGTACAGCCGATGGTCTGGAAAAAAGGCCTTCAAAACCGGTGTTCGATGGCTCGCTTGTTACGCTTCAATCGGTGCGGGCTTGTCAGCAGGTTTTCAGCGCTGCATTCATTGCGCATGTTGAGACCGCCTATGATGATGAGAGCAAGAAGAACGAAATCTGCGCTCCGATACCGCATCCTGATACGGACCTTGACTGGATTAGAGTGACCAAGGAATTTTGCCGTAGTGAACGGCTATGGGGCGATGATGTGAAATTGCGCGAATGGCTACTTGGCTCTCGTCTTAACTGGGTCTGGAAACTGGGCGCGGCATTACCCGATGACAAAAATACGCAACAGGAATTCTTTGCTGCACGCACTCAATTGCTTATGCTGATGGAAGCAAAGCTGGCTACATTCATGACCGACTGAACGGTCATGAACTATCCTGTTATGCGCTGCTATTTGCCTTTGAACTGAGGCTCACGTTTTTCAAAGAAGGCTTGAACGCCTTCTTTGAAATCTTCTGTCATGAAGGTCAGCAGATATTGATCGCGATCCATAAAAGTCGATGCGCGATGATTGGCATTAGCGGCCGCATTGATTGCCTCTTTGGTCATGCGTACCGGTATGGGTGGTAATTTGGTAATTTTGCGGGCCCATTTTCCGGCTTCGTTTGTAGCCTCGCCATTGGCTACAATTTCATCCGCCATACCCCATTCGAGTAGCCTGTCGGCTGGGGTCGCTTCGCCAAACATAGTGAAGCGTTTCGCGCGTGACGGCCCTGCAATAGTGACGAGGCGCGGCAATGTATGCCAGCTCATATTGATACCAAGCGGTACTTCGGGGAGCCGCAACATCGCGCCTTTGCCAAGAATGCGAAAATCACAGCACATCACAAGTGCTGTCGCGCCGCCAACACAATAGCCTTCAATCGCCGCTATTGTGACAGGTTCCATTTCTTCCCAAGCCTTGCACATATCAGGCCCGGCAAGCACAGCTTCGCGCATTTCGAGAAGAGTGGGCGCTTCTGCCGACCCTGCGTCGCCATCTTCACCCACTCCGCCCAGATCGGCACCGGCAGAAAAGAATTTGTTCGTCCCGCGCAGGATCACAGCATGCACATTGGGGGCGCTGCGATAGCGCCGTGCCACTTCAGTGAGTTCGCGTATCAGCGTGCGATCCAGCGCATTACGTGCATCTTCGCGTGCGAGCGAGACAGTAATCACGCCCTTGTCTTCGGTTACGCGCAGCCGCTTATATTCGCTCATATCAATATACCTCAAACAGACCTGCAGCGCCCATACCAGCGCCGACACACATGGTCACGACAGCGTATTTTTCGCTGCGTCTGCGCGCTTCGAGCAGTGCATGCCCCGCAGAGCGTGATCCAGTCATGCCATAAGGATGACCGATTGAAATAGCACCTCCATTGACGTTGTACTTATCTGGATCAATGCCCAGCGTATCGCGGCAATAGAGACATTGGCTGGCAAAGGCCTCGTTTAGCTCCCAAAGCCCGATATCATCGACTTTAAGGCCAAAGCGCTTGAGCAGTTTAGGCACCGCATAGACAGGTCCTATGCCCATCTCATCCGGCTCACAGCCTGCCACAGCAAGGCCGCGGAACGCGCCCAAGGGTTGGATGTTCTGGCGCTTGGCTTCCTCAGCTTCCATCATCACGCACATGCTCGCACCATCTGATTGTTGTGAGGCATTTCCGGCAGTTATATATTTCCCCTGCTTTACCACCATACCGTCCTTGAAGACGGGCTGTAGCGCCGCGAGCGATTCCAGTGTTGTTTCTGGCCGGTTGCATTCATCGCTATCTACAGTAACCGGTACGTTATGTACTTCACCGCTGGCTTTGTCGAATTTCTTCCAGACAACATCAAGCGGCACAATTTCATCGTCAAACTTGCCTGCCGCTTGGGCTGCTGCTGTGCGTTGCTGCGATTGCAGTGCATATTCGTCCTGTCGCTCACGTGAGATGCCATAGCGATCAGCGACAATTTCAGCAGTCTCTAGCATGGACATCCACATGGCGGGTTTGCGGCTCAACAACTCACTCTCGGTAGCGCCGGTCATATTCATATTGCCCGAAAGCTGGACCATAGAGATCGATTCGATACCGCCTCCGACTACAACCTCTTCGTCTTCCTGAACGATCTGGCTTGCAGCGACTGCAATGGCTTGCAGGCCTGAAGAACAATAGCGGTTAACGGTCAGACCGGCTGTGGTGACAGGACAGCCTGCCTTGATGGCAATATTGCGTGCAATGTTGAAACCGGTAGCACCTTCCGGCATTCCCGAGCCCAACACTATATCTGCGACACGTTCCGGTTCGATGCTGGCTTTCTTCAGAGCATGCTCCAGAACGTGACCACCAAATGTGATCGGATGTGTGTTGTTAAAGCTTCCTTTGACCGCTTTTGGCATGCCTGTACGCGCGGTTGATACGATTACAGCCTCTCTCATTCCATCTTCTCCCTCGCCTGCAACATATGTCTGGATTGTATTTGTAGTTGTGTTCTTTGCTTTGATTAGCGGCTATCCAAAGCTACTATGCTGAACATATGTTCAGTTCTAGCAATTGGCAAGCGTCTATTGCAACTGTTGCTAATGAAAAGGGTTTATCTTTATGACGATGATGTGCTGCGCAATGCAGTACTAAAAGGGAATCTCTATGAACCGTTCGCCAATCGCTCAGCCTCGAAGCGAGAAATCTGCATCACGCCCCTCACGTCAGGCAAAAGGGAGGGACAAGCTGATCATGGTCGCTATGCGCTTATTTGCAGATCAAGGGTTTGAAGGCGTGACTGTTCGCGACCTGTCCAAAGAAGCAGACGTTTCCATCGGTCTTATCAACCACCATTTCGGCTCCAAACAAGGGCTGCGACGCGCTGTTGATGATTATTTTCTTGAGCGCACGTCGCGCGCCATTGAACGCGCGCGCGCTGTCGCTGATGAGGGCGATATGGAACGCGTTGCAGAATATCAACGCGACTGGATAGTGCGCGCAAATGATGAATGGCCGCAATTTGCGGCTTATCTGCGCCGGGCTATATTGGACAATAGCGAATGGGGGCAGAACTTGTTTCAGAGTTATTTCTCATATATTGAAAATACCATCAAGAAAGCAGACGAAGCCGGCAGGGTTGGCGATCATATTGACCGTACATGGGTGCCTTTAATCTATCTTTTTATCCTGCTCGGCCCTTTAATGCTCGACTCCCACGTCAAGTCCATCTTGGGCAAATCAACCTATGAACCCGATATGTGGGCCCGCTTTCAGGAGCAGTTCACTGAGATATTCTGGAACGGTGCAGGAAAACGGCGATAGGGTAGTAAACTACCCTATCGGCTCTTTTTGATGCCGGTAAATGGCTGCTCCGCAACTTTGAACCGGTTAGAAATCGAAGCCAAGGCGTACACCAATTTGTCGCGGATAGAGCCTGACAAACGCATCACCGGCAAAAGGATCAAGCTGGGTTGCACCATCCTCATCGGTAAGATTGATTGCAAAAATACCAAATGTAATACCTGAAGCTGTCCGTATCTGAGCGTTGAGTGAAAGCGTATCCAGATTGTCGGTTCGGCTACCCGTTTGCTGAAGCGTGTCACCAGTATGCGCAAAGGTAGCGTTGAGAGACAGGTCGGAGCCGCCAAAAATATCGACAGACTTTTCATAATTTGCAGAGAGACTGAATGTTTCATTTGGCACTGCAAGAAGGTCCGAACCAGGCGTGACAAACGGCAATGACAAGGTAATGTTAGGAATTACCGTGCGCCATTCTGTATCTTGGAAATTGACATTGCCGCGCAAGGAAAAGCCATCAAGCGGGGTAAACCAGACCAAAGCAAGATCAATACCGCGAATGCGCGCGTCACCGACATTGGCAACCGATGAAATCGCGCCAAAGGGTTGCTGCACATCGTCCCAGTCTGTCTGATAAATTCCGGCCTCGGCAATGAGGTTGCCGCCTGCCAGCGAGAACTTCCCGCCCAACTCATAGGTCCACAGCTCATCCGGCCGCACTTCGGCCGTTGTAATTACCCCCAAAACCTCTGCCGCAGCGACCTGGTCAAGAGTCTGGAGGGTCCCGCTGCGAAAGCCATTAGCCACGTTGATGAACAGCGTCACATCCTGGCTGGGCTTGAAGCTTAGATTGAACCGCGGACTCAAATTATCAAATGTCGTTGATTGCTCCCCAAGTTCGATACCGGTGATGCGGTCCAAACCAGGGCCAGCCGTGCGCTCATCTTCAAAATAGCGCAAACCGACCAAGGGAACGAGCATCCCGTCGAACAGCTCCAGCGAAGCTTCACCAAAGATAGCCCAGGACTGCGTCTTCAACCTGCCCATATTGTTGATCAAAGGTGATTGACCAAGGCCCAGATCGGTAAGGTCAGTGAAAAAGTTGATGTCGCTATCTATCGTTGCATCCCGATAATAGCCTCCGAATATCCAGTTGAAAGGACCACCGCCATTGCTTGCCAATCGGATTTCTTGGGTGAAGCTGCTGGTTTCGAACAGTGAGTCATTGTTGAAATTGAAACCTGCCAATGTCAGCGGCGCTTCAAACTCAAGTTCATGGTCGATAATCGCTGTTGAGCTTGTCAGTGTTGCGCCGTCAAATTCATATTCCAGCGTAAGACTGTAAATTTCCATCGATGTATCGGTAAAACCATCAACCGGTCCATTTGTGACGCTGCCGCCACCATTGATCACCGGTTCAGGCAAAGCTTCGCCAGTGAACGGATTAGTAGCTATCAAGCCATTGCTATAGTCCTGCTCATTGTCGATGATCCATACTGTGGCACGTGCTGTCAGTCTGTCGGTTGGTCGCAACAGGCCTTTGACACGGACATTTACTCCTCTTGATCCGTTGACATTCTCTTCGCCAGTCTGAAACAGGTCGGCGAACCCGCCAAGCTTATCAAAACCGCCGGATATACGGATTGCGGCAACGTCTTCGACCAGCGGAATGTTGAGAATGCCGTCAATAGCGTAATTGTCCGCACCTCCGCGTGTTCCAGAATACTCGCCAATCACTTTTCCAGAAAATTTGGTGGTATCCGGTTCTGTGGTAATCAAGCGAATATTTCCACCCATTGAGCCTTGGCCCCATAGCGTACCAGAGGGACCGCGAATGATCTCAACTTGTTCCAGATCAAGCAGTCTTGCGGGCGGCGACAATTGCAAATTGGGAATCCCGAACGCAAAATCATCAACATAATAGCCGGTAAGACCATCACCTGTTGTGCCAGCCGCGACGCCACGGATCTGAATGGTTTCAAAGCCGCGTGACGAGGAGGAGACAACCGACGCGCTAGGGATCAGACGCGCAAGCTGGCCGGCATCCTCGATGCCGGTAGCCGCGATTTCATCTCCAGATATTGCTTGTACCGTAAGCGGCACATCCAGGATTGATTGTTCGCGCTTTTGAGCACTGACTATGATCAGGTTTTCGTCATTTGCCTCATCTTCAGCACCTGTGTCTTGTGCCTTTGCAGTAGCGTTGCAAGCCATAAGCGCAATCCCGCTCGCACATACGAGCAGCTTTGAACCGCCTTTCATTCCTCTCTCCCATTATCTGCTCCACGATGATCTGCAGAACTGTTATTTGCAATGAGACTATACAAATGTTCAGTCAGATGCAATAGACTGTAGTCAATAGGAAAGGGAATGTGGCCTTTGCGCTATATTGCGGACGGGCTAAGAGGATGAAATATATGACAGATGTTCGGACAATATATGATGTTCTGAAAGCCCGGCAAAATGCGAATCCACGCTCTATCGCGATCATAGAGGGAGAGTTGCGCCTCACCAATTCGCTGCTATCAGAGCGTGTCGATGCAATTGCCAAATTTCTGCTTGCCGAGGGAGTTTCCAAAGGCGACCGGGTAGCAACACTCGCCCCGCCGAGCTCCGATTTCTGGTTGATCTTTCTGGCTACCACATCCATCGGCGCGATCTGGCAAGGTCTGAATCCAGCCTATAAATCGAGCGAATATGCCTATTTGCTGGAAGACGCATCCCCGCGGATAATATTCGCGCGAAATGATTGGGATGGCCGTGATTATGCCGGTGAACTCAGCGCGCTTGCTGACAAACAGACCAGAATTGTGCCGCTTTCCGAAATACCGCTTGATACAAATGACCCGTGTCTTGAAACGGGAAAGACAATTGCAGATGACGTACTTGATAAAGCCCGCGCGGCGGTGGAACCGGAAGATGTCGCGGTAATTGTCTATACATCGGGAACGACAGGACAGCCGAAAGGCGCTATGCTCTCGCATCGCGCATTGGTGCAAACCGCATATTCCAATCTTGGGTGGATGCCGCCCGAAGGATTGGAGGCGACTGTGTGCGCAGCCCCGATCAACCATGTCGGCGGGCTGAACAATGTGTGTTTCACCATTTTTGCAGCAGGTGGACGGATCATTTTCTGTCCACGCGTTGATCTCGCGAAGCTTGCCGTGATTAACGCTACAGAGCGCCCCAGCTACCTTGTTGGCAGTCCAACCGCCTGGGCCATGATGATTGCCGCTGGTGCGGACTTTTCGCTCGCCAATTTTTATCGGCTTATTGTGTTCGGAGGTGCTGCATCAACTGTGGAGCAATTGCGTGAGGTACAGAAAACCGGCGCGCGCATGTCGAGTGTCTATGGTCAGACCGAAACCACAGGGATGATTACATTTAACGAAGCAGATGCTTCGCTGGAAATCATGGCAGAGACGATCGGCAAAGCGATTGCAGGCAATGAAATTCGCATTGCGAGCGAAGATGGCGAAAGGCTCGAAGTTGGTGAAACCGGGGAAATCCAGTTGCGCGGGGTTTCTGTGATGTCTGGCTATTGGAACAAGCCGGATGCGACAAAAGCCGCCTTCACTGCTGACAGATGGTTGAAAACTGGCGACCTTGGGTTTGAGCGTAAGGACGGAAATATCGTCTTTGCCGGTCGCCTGAAAGAAATGTTCAAGTCAGGCGGCTATAATGTCTATCCGGTAGAGGTCGAACTGGCGATTGGCGAGTATCCCGCAATCGCCGAAGTTGCTGTCATCGAAGTCCCGCATCCGACATTTCAGGAAGTCGGCCACGCCTTTATTGTCCTGCGTCCGGGAGAGCAGGCTGATGGCGATGATCTGAAACAGTTTCTGGCAGCACGGATTGCCAATTATAAAATCCCGAAGAGCTGGCAATTTCTGGATAGTTTTCCACGTCTGCCCAATGGCAAGACAGACAAGCGGGCGCTGCGCGATATGGTCGCGACTTAGCGGTAGGATCCATGCGCCTTTAAAAAGGCAATCAGTGCGTCATTGACCACGTCAGGCTGCTCCTGATGAAGAAAATGCCCCGCATTGGCGATTTCTGTACAGATAAGCCCGGCAGGAAAGTCCTGCGCAGTCATGGAGGCGCGAAAAGCATCGGCAAGGATGCATCCGTCTTGCGATCCATGCAAGCCAAGGGTCGGTACATTCACCTCACCTGAAATCAGGCCAAGGCTTTCTGTATCACTTTGGTTAGTCGCAGCACGATAATAGGATAAAGCAGCGCCCAATACATTTGGCTGTCGGAATGTCTCACGCATGGCGGCAAGATCATCTGCCGGGATATCCCATCCAGGCGACCATCTGCGCCACAACTTCTCCAGATATGTAAAATTGCGGGCCTTTATCAAGAGTTCAGCCATGCCTTTGAGCTGGAAGAAAAGAATATAGGATGATGCTTTGCGCTGCGCCTTATTGGACGCAATCGCCTCCCCCAGACGCGCCGGATGTGGCACTGCAAGCATGGAGAGTGAGGCTATTCTTTCAGGTGCAAAGCGCGCTGCAGCAAATGCAATGGTCGCGCCCCAATCATGGCCGATCAGATGTCCCTTTTCGGCGCCTATTGCATCAATCCAACCAGTCACATCTTTCGCCAGTTCAGCAATACGATAATAGGCTTGGTCCGCTTTCGGCACCAATTGAGATGCAGGCTCATATCCCCGCAATGTGACCGCCACTGGTCGATACCCTGCCGCCGCCAAGGCTGGTAGAGTGTGTCGCCATGTAAGCGCACTATCCGGGAAGCCATGGAGTAGCAGAACGAGTGGCCCTTCACCCATCTCCCAGGCAGTAAAGCGAAGGTCGTTCCTTACAATCTCACGACGGGTCGCACCTTCGATCATGCCGTGGTTCGTTTCACGCCCTTTGCCATGGGTCGATCAATATCTTGGCATGCAATTCAGGGTCAGCAAGGTTTGTAAAGGCTTGGCTAATGCCATCAAGCCCGACAGTCCCAGTGTGTAATGCCTGCCAATTGAACTGCCCCGCGCCGATCATGCCCAAAGCCTCGGCAAATTCCTCAGGGGAATAATAGATTACGAAGGACATGGAGAGCTCTTTGGAAATCGCCATCATCGGAACGAAGCTCTCTTCTCCAGCCGGGATGCCGGTCATGGTGATATGCGCAGCTTGTGGCGCTTCCAGCACCAGATTGCCGAGCATGCCGGGTGCTCCGGTATTCTCATAAACGAACATTCGACTGGTTCCACCAAGCGCGCTGGCAACGGCAATAACGCTTTCCTGACTACCATCTATGGACTTGGTTGCGCCCATGGTTGTAGCCAGCTCACGACGCTTTTCTGAAAGATCGGATGCGACAACGGTTTCAATTCCCCGCGCCTTCAGAACTGCAATAATCGCAAGCCCGATCGGCCCTGCACCAACAACCACGGCGATATCCCCGGCAGATATGCCGGATTTGGCCACCGCATGTACGGCAATGCCTAAAGGCTCGACAAAAGCCGCAGCTTCACTAGGAATGTCCTTATCTACCGGCAATAGCAGTGCTTCGGTTAGAACCATATATTGCGCATAGGCCCCGGAGAGTTCCGGCACCGATCCGACTAGCGCAGGGACACCGTTTTTCAGGACAAAAGGCATGGAGACGACACGATCTCCCACTGCGAGCGCCTGTTGCGTCGCTGGTCCGAACTTTACCACTTCGCCAACAAATTCATGGCCTAATATAACGCCTTCGGAATAGGCGCGTTCCAGCTCTGAAGCGTCAGCGCCCATAGCTTTGACCTTGTCGATCAGATCCGTCTGATGTTTGAATGTATGCAGGTCCGAACCGCAAATGCCGCAAGCAGCGACCTTTACCAATACCTCTCCGGGGCCCGGCTCAGGAACTGGTACATCCTCAAGGTGAAACGCACTGTTGCGCAGGACGCTCGCCTGCATCACAACAGGGTCGGCAGATACGGCCTCTACGGCCGTGCTTGATCCACTGTCTACCATCGTCTCAGCGCCCATGCACTATCAACTTGGAGTGATCGAGGCCGAGAATGTCGCAGTAATTCTCATACATATCGAGCGCAGAGCGCGCATCAACCATGGAGACAAATTCGCCATCAGGACCCAGATTGATGTTCGCGCCAATAATGGCAAACCAGACAATCGTATCGCCCTCAACATCTTTGGGGGTACATAGAGTATGGGTGGAACCGGCCGGTTCAAACAAATAGGAACCCGGTTCGGAGACATCATCGGGGCTTTCGGCATAATACCATCGTCCCTGAAGCGTTACCGCATAAACCAGTCCGGTATGGAAATGGGTTATCACCTGATGGCCGGGTGGCAAACGTGTCAGCGAAATCCACATATTGGTGTTGAGATCGACATGAAGCAGCTTGATAGCGCTGCCATCGCCTGCCTCGGCCCATGGCAAATCCTCATCACGCACCAGCATGGTTGGGGCATCCCATTTAGGGAAAGGGCCACGTTCCGCTACTTTTTGCGCATAGGCGACAAACGCCTTCTCAATCGTCGATTCTGGGTCTGCCTCAGCCATTAGTCTCTCCTCCTCATGGTCTTATAGCTATGCTGTTATCTGGTTAGCCGAAGAGCACACCTTATGTGGAATGTACTGTTGCCGCTTTTGATTATTTGTCGGGCTGTCATAGTGCAAACGCACATATCCTCTATTCCAACAGGCATTTCTTAGGATTGATGTAGCACAGGATTTGACTGAACATACGTTCAGTGTCAAGTGGAATCGCATCATTTAGGAGGGTCTATGAGCGATAAAATACTCATCACAGGCGGCGCCGGTTTTATTGGGCGTCGAGTTGTCGCCAGATTTCTTGAGGCAGAAAGCCGGATCATAAGCCTTGGCCTGCCGAGCGACCAGCGTCCGACGGAATGGCCAAAAACAGTGGATATGATTGCCTGCAATATTCTCGACCCGATAGCCTTGCGTGACGCCGTACGCGGCTGCAACACCATAATCCATCTTGCCGGGCCGGTCGGCTTAGCAGGTGATTATGATGGCCAATGGGCTGCATTTGTCGATGGTACGCGCAATATCTGCATGACGGCCGAAGCCGGAGCGAGTGTCGTGGTGGTCAGTTCAATAGCTGTTTATGGCAGCTATATTCAGGATCGTGTCTGTGACGAACAAACAGGTTTTGGTCCGTTTTGCGGCGCCTATGGCCGCGCCAAGCAAGGGCAGGAAGACATTGCCCGACAAATTGCCAAAGAACGCGGCCTTGATCTGACAATCATTCGCCCTGCCAATGTCTATGGTTTGGGCGGCGGCGGTGCCTGGGGTGACCGATTGCTTGACAGCATAGCCAAAACCGGTGGCGCTCTTATTGGAGAGGCAGACACCAACAACGCCGGTTTGTTGCATGTCGACAATCTGGCTGATGCGCTGTTTCTCTGCGCAAGGTTAGCCAAAGCCAGCGGCAAGATCTATAATGTGTGCGATGGCGAAGATGTATCATGGGCCCGTTTCATGACGGATATGGCGCAACTAGTCGGCAAACCCAGCCCACCACACTATCCGCTGAAAGATATCCTTGCACTGATCGATGCCAATGAAGACCCTGCCAGGATGATCCCTCCTTCAGACCCCAATCTGCCATTTATGGAAGGAGTAAACCTTGTCGGCTTCGATAACCGCATTTCATCACAAGCAATCCGTTCGGATATAAAGTGGTCCCCTAAAATACGCTATGAAGCCGAGATGGAGCGATGGAATAAGTTGCATGGAAATGATTGATTCTTAGCTACTTATGAGCAGAATTTCAAGTCATGCCTCTAACCCAATCTCCCTGCCTGGCAGTGTATCTACAAATTCTCTGATAGCACTCTGAATCGAGAATATGACTGCTTTCGGCATCATATCGCGAAGCATGGAATAAAAGAGCTGTGTATCATTTTTGATAGTTGCCATGATCAGGTCAACAATTAGCACTTCATCATAGCTTGTCTTGGCCGATAGCAGGCGATGCACGACAAGCGCTTCTGGCCATGCAACGACAATTGACCGCATCATTTTCACAAAACTACCCGCGCTATGCGCACTGCCCAGATATTGCGCTAGATGGCCGCAACAGCATTGGCCTTGCATATTCGCCAAAACACAAGTGCGCACCGCCATCACCACTGCTCTCTGGCCTTCCGTAAGCTCTGACAATGACTTGATCTGGCACAAATTCTCTATCACAGATGGCGATGCGTTCGGCATACCCCTTTGCTCTAAAATCTGTGCTGATAGCTAAAAGTCACAGCACGGCCCGGTCCTGCGCGACGGCGACCGGCAAGGAATGTCGCTTCTCCTGGGAGCACTTGCTCAGCGTTGAAGATATTGGTCACCTGAATGCTGAGATCGCCTTCGCCGCCATCGCCCCAATCGATGACCGTGCTCGCACCCAGGTCGAACTGGGTATAGGCTGCGGCGGGAAATGGGTCATTGCCGTCACGGAATGCGGCATCGCGATCGCCGGTAAAAAACAGTTGACCGAACAGACGGGTGCGCCGAGCGACTTCCCAGATGGGCCGGATCTGGATTTTGACAGGCGGTACATCCTGAGTGGTGATGTTGCTGAAATTACCGTCATTTCCTGTGTCTACCTGGCCTTCGACATAGGCAATGGCTGCTTCAAGGCGAAAGGCGCTAGTGATCTGAGCCTGGGTCGACAGTTCAAAACCATAGACTTCACTCGGTGCCTGACCACGATTGATCAGGCCGGTTACTGGATCGACGCCAAGAGCAGTGTCAAAATTGCCTTCCGAATAATAGGCAGCGAGCTGGAAAGCGAAATCCCCAAAGCTTGCGCGTATCCCGGCATCATAGCTGGTCGCGACAATTGGTTCGACGACGCCGGAATCCTCAATCGCGACACCCGGCGCGACGTTGTTCCCGAGAAAGCCAAGCGAAGGCAGGGTGAAGCCTTCTGAATAGCTGGCAAACAGGCTGACTTCATCGCTGACATCATAGACGAGCCCGCCATTGAACGAGAAATCATCGGCAGAGGCCGAACCGCCAGGGCGTTCGCCGGGCGGAAAGAAAAAGAAGAACACGACATCATAGGGGCCGATAATTTCGTAGCTGATATTGTCCCAGCGCACGCCGCCATTGAGCGTCAAACGATCTGTAAGCTCATAGGAGCCCTGAACAAACAACCCGATGCTCTCAAGCGTAAAGGGTGGTCGCTGGATATCTTGACGAGCGGCATCGAAAAATCCGGTATCGTCGAAATCATCTTCGCTGGAGATGGGCAACAAGCTTACACTGTCAGCATAATTATAGTCACCGCCGATGGTGAGAGACAGGCGGTCGCCAAATGGGCGGGTATACTCTGTGCGTAGTCCATATTCCTCGGTAACAGCCCCGGTTTGCCAGAGGCCAGGCCATTCGGCGGGGAAGACACCAGTCGGCTGGCGGGCAGCACGAATATCGCTGCCGGGATTGAGAAACTCGCTCTCGCTATAATAGCCCAGCAGCGAGAAATTGCCGCCAAGCAGATCGCTGTTGCGATAGGCTAGGCTGGCATAGAGGAAATTGTTTGTTGGCGGCTGCGCATAGCTTGCCGGATTAGCGATTTCCTGGGTCCCTTGCAGGCCATCAATATTGAGTGCTCCAAGTTCAAACTGACGGTCGGAGGATTCCAGCTCGGTGTAATTGATCGTTGCGCTAAGTGTAGAAGTCGAACCCACATCAACATCGAGTTTGGCAAATAGGGTATAATCGTTAACGAAATTGCTGCGCCCTGAAAGCAGATTGCCATTGGCATCTAGGATACCATCGGTATCTTCATAGCTGCCATAGGCAAATAGGCGCACCCCATCGACTAGCTCACCATTGACGGCCAAGTTGGTTTTGATTGAGAAGCCGTCGCTGTCAAAGGCGTTTGTGTCCGGGGCGAAGGCCTTAATCTGTGTTCCGGCTTCTATCTGAATGCCGTCTTGTGTGGGGTCTCGCGTGAAGAATTGTATCACCCCACCCGACGCGCCTGCGCCATAGAGCGAGGTGGGACCATAGATGACTTCGGTGCGACCCAGTGTCAGCGGGTCGAACTTGTCAAGAAAGCGACTGAAGTTGGTGTTCGGCGCAATCGGCACCCCGTCAATCAGGTAGAGCGGATTGCGGCCACGCAGAGTGAGTGAGGCGGCAGACCCCTCGGTTACCGGCGCGCCGAGACCAGGGATGTTGAAACCCAGCAATTCCTGCACGCTGGTAGTGCGCGCGTTGAAATCGCGCAGCACATCGCCATCAAGCACAAGGGCAGCGCGCGGCAGATCGCTAAGTTGGATATTCTGACGGGCTGACACAATAATGTCCGGCGCATCATCCGCAGAGTCACCGATTTCAGAGGTCTCGCTGTCCTCGATTATATTCTGGCCAATATTGTCGGATTGCGCAAAGGCCGGCGTGGCTGCTGTTGTCCCTAACAAAGCAGCCAACACACAACAGGCAAATTCTGGTTGCAATTTCCTCATCCTACACTCCCACAAGTCAAGATCGACGCTGGCTTTAATGAGAATGATACGCATATTCAAGGTTTACTTTGTAAATGCACTGAGTTTACGTCGTAAATATTTGGACTTGCCTGTGTCAAGCCTTATGCTCGTGGCAAGACATTTCTCGCGGTGAAGTCTCAGTCGGTATGTGCGACCATTTTGTTGTCGGCTATTTTATCATTGCGCATCATGCGGCTACAGGGATCGGACCAGCCCCTCTTTGCCCGCACCCTTATATTATGGCATAGCTCTATGATAAGGGCATGGGCGCATGCGCAATTTTGCCTGAGAAAAACCGCACTGCAGGATGGAGCATGACGGTCTACCAGGAAAAAACAACGCTATCGCGCGAGCATATTCGCAACACCGCATTGGAGCTGGTGCGGTCTGAAGGCATCGATTTTTCAATGCGAACACTGGCGAAGCAGCTGAACACATCAGCGATGGCAATGTATCGCTATTATGAAAGCCGCGATGCGCTGATAGCGGTAATTGTCGACCATGTGATTGCCGAAATACTGGAAGCTGGAGAACAGTTTCTGGCTGAGAAAAGTGCCAGCAACTGGCAACGCAATCTGAAAGATTCGTCTCTGCATTGCTTCGACATACTGGTCCAATATCCCGGCGTTGCTGCCCGACTTGTCTATGGCCAGAACGTCTCGCCGACCAGTTTGCGGATGATAGAAGTCAATATCCAATTCCTCGAACGCATTGGCCTGTCAACGCAAAGGGCGGCGGCGATTTTTCAAACGTCGTTCCTGTTTCTCGCCGAATGCGCCAATGCTGAATATGCCCGCTTCAAAGGGGAAGCCAGTCTGCCACTATTTGTTGATAAGGCTCAAGAGATGATAAGCAATAATGCGCGACTGCAAGACTATGTCATGCTGCTCGGCAGTGTGTCGATCCGCCAGCGCCTCGAAATAGGGCTGGATCTTTTTATTACCGCATTAGAGGCGGAGATTACGGATCCTGACCCGTCTTGAAATATAGCGACCAACTTAAGCACTCATTCTTAAGCACTTCAATTCGGTTGTCATTTTCATGGATTCTGCTTTTGCACAAAGCCTATTACAAAGCCCGATTTACTCTCATGGGCGCACCCCTGTGGCACGAAGATGGATGATTCTTCTGGTTAGAGAGCTATAGGCTACATCCCACCCGATTTTGCCGCAGCGATCATTTCGGTGACCTGCTCGCGCATTTCTTCGGGCATATATTGGTCGCGAAGATTGAGAAAACCTTGCACGATTAGCTGTCTTGCCCGGTCTTCGCTCAGCCCTGCCGCCATCAGATAGGCGAGCTTTTCTGCATCAATCATGCCGACCGAAGCTTCATGCGAAAGCTGCGATGCGGCACATTCTGCTCTGAGCGCAGGCACAGCCAATATCTCGCCTTCATCGGAGAGTTTCAGGCCATCACAGCCGAGGAAACCATTGGTATCGCCCGCCTGCCCGACCAGCAGCGCATTGTTGATGATGGTGCCGCCAGCAGAAACCATCCGCGCCATGCTTTCCGAGCGGGCACCGGGCGCGGTGAGATAGGTCTCATTCTCGAAAACCCGTCTGGTGTCTTGGGGCGCAAAGATTGTTGCCTGATCGCTGCAGCTCGCATCCTTGCCGATCCATGTCTTGGTGTCAGACAGATGGTTACTCAGCGGCGCCAGCATGATCTGGTTTGAGACCATCTCGGCGCCCTCACCAATCTCCGAGCGTGAATAACTCTCGACCGCCATCTTACTACCCCAGCTTTCGATAGAGACACTGCGACAGCGCGCACCTTCGCGCACATAAGTCTCCTCAATCGAGACATGATGCCCGGCATGGACATTGGCGGGAACCCCGGCGCCGGAGATCATCTCGACCTCGGCGTCCTTGCCGATGACGGTTATATTATGGGTGAACTGGCGTCCCTGAGGCAGCTCCATCAGGGTGAAGGACTGGATCGGCAGATCGAGCTTCACGCCGTCATGGACATAGAGGAAATGGCCGATCGGATCGTTCAGCAGTTCCGCCGCCTGGCGCAGCAGTTCATTCTCGTCCGGCTTGATCAGGTTGAACATCAGGCTCTGCACCCAGTCATATTTCATCAGCGCGTCCTGGATCGGCATGATTTCAACGCCTTCTACCTCAGACAGGGCGACGCGCAGATCATGATTGACCAGCACCGCGCTGGCGCTGCGATCCTCCTGCGCGCCGAGGCCAACGCGCTGTAATATCGCCTCGGCCTTGGCGTCAATTTCGGGTAGCAGGTCGAGCTCTTCGGTTGCTTCGCTCATACGGTTTCTCCCGCAATAGCTTCACTAGCTGGTGCGACATAGCCGGAACGCTGAATATGACGGAACAGATCGTGCGGCGCACCACTGTGAATGATCTGGCCATGGTTGATGATATGGCCATGATCGGCATGGACATGCTCAAGAATAAGCCCGGTATGGGTAATCAGCAGCGCCGCGCGCTTGGAGCCATCGCCAGCCGGTTGCGACACCAAACGATCCACCGCCGCGCCGACGGCGGCAATATGCTCCAGATCAACACCGCTTTCCGGCTCGTCGAATAGCAACAGATCAGGCGATTGCAGAAAGAGCTTGAGCACCTCCCAGCGCTTGATCTCACCACCGGAGAAGCCGACAATCAGATCACGGTCAGGAAAGTCCGCCATATTCAGCGCCTCGGCCTCGGCGGTGAGCGTATCACCAGCGCCCAATGCAGCGGCAAATTCGGCTACGGTCACGCCATCAATATCCGGCGGATGCTGAAACGCCAGACCCAGCCCCAGCCGAGCGCGCTCATCGATATCGAGCTCGCCGATATCCTGCCCACTGTAGAGTATCTCACCTTCTGTGACTTCAAAAGGCGGCAGGCCCATAATCGCAGCGAGAATGGACGACTTGCCTGAGCCATTGGGCCCAAGCAGGACATGGACCTCACCGGCATTAACGGTCAGATTGACATTTTGAAGGATCAGCTTGTCGCCGACAGAAACCGAAACATTACGCAGTTCAAGCATGGATTGCGACGCCTGTTAAAAAACCAACTCAATAATCATTATCATAGATACAAATGATTCGCAGTAGCAATATGCTTTAGTTGGTGTTCGTTTTTAGTGATGATGCCATTTCGGTTGGTGCCGGCAATTGCCAGGTCGCGCTCTCCTGCTGGCCATCATTATATGTCAGTATTGCCGAAACACTATCGGCTTTGGCGGCATAGGATGGCGCGATATTCATGCTTATGGACATGGTTTGCCGTAGCCGACCCGCGGCGCTGGTTTCGCAATGTGCATCGGCGCATAGCGTTACTTCTTTCAGATTGGGGCGGCCATTGGTGCTGAGCAAGATACGGTATTGGCCATCAGCACGGCCATCGCCATCCTCACTGATGCCGATGGCTATATCCGTGCCAGAATCAAGCTGTTTCTGCGCTAAAAACTGCTCATTTTCCGGTTTCTCAGCAGCTATAAAGCGATTGGCATAGCCGACAAAAAACAGCCCGGCGATCAGCAGCACCGGCATAGTCGCAAATTGCGCCTTGGTGACGGCGCGGCTTTTGAGCCGCCGCCATGTCAGCCAGACACCAGTGACAGACAGCCCGGTCATAAACACGCCAAAGACAAACCAGATGAGCTTGGTGGTTAAACCGCCAAAAGTTCCAAAATGTAGCGGATCGGCCATTTCATTGGTGTAGGACATGGCCGCGATATCATTGTCTTTCTGGACCTTGACCACTGACAGGTCGACAGGGTCAAGGAACACCCGATTAGCACGCTCGCGCAGCAACGGATTGACACGATACCCTTGCACCGTAAACACGCCTGTGGCCGAGCCGGGATAATTGATCGAGGAGATTTTCTGTTCTGGAAACGCCGCCTGCGCCGCGGCAACCACATCGTCCAATGGCCTATCGCGGATAATCGGGCCAATCTGCTCTACTCTTTCCGCAGTGATGCCGGGCTGATCCAGAGCCAGTCTTTCTCCGGCCACGCCATAGCCAAATTCCACCAGATACCAGACGCCGGTGATGATGATGACAGCGAAGAACCAGATCGACCATAATCCCGCCGCCTTGTGCGCATCGCCCCATAAAATGCGCCGCCCCTTATCGGTTCTAATGCGGGTCATCAGCGTGCCCCAATTTCGCGCGGTCTTCAAGCCGGTATAGAGCGAGATCGCCAATATGATGGCCATGGAGCCGACAATCGGCAGCCCGAGGAAATTGGGCATGAACAGATAACGGTGCAGATCACGGAAGAAACGCTGCACGGTGAACGTGTGGGTTTCGCCGGTGACTTCGCCGGTCCATTGGTTGACATGGACAAAGGACTGATTGCCCAGCACATCGACAACCCGCGCGCGATAGGCGAAATAGTCACTGCCCATCTCGGTTATCGAGATGATATTGCGATCCGGCGCATAGTTCTGGATCGCGCTTTCCATCTCTCCCCAAGAGACTTGCTGCTCGCCCGGCGTCACCCGCATGTCATGCTGCAACAACCAGTCAATTTCATTGGAGAGTGTGGCGATGGTGCCGGTGAACAACACCACCGTCATGATAAAAGTCAGATGAAAGCCGACCCAGGTATGCAGGTCATAAAGCTTACGGCGCTGACTTTTCTTCTTTTTGCCTGCTGCTCTTCCGCTCTCGCCGGACACCTGGCCCTGAGGTGGCCTTGCCGCATTGGCTGAATCCATAGCGTCGGGGCCTCTCAATCTCGCCATCTTGAGCGTTACACCTCCGTCATGCCGCTATAATGGCGACAACCGCTACCAGCGCTTGATCAATTCGACAAACACCGTGCGCGGCTGGCCCGGGAAATGGCCGGTGCGCTCAAGAAAGCCGCTGGCAGCAAAGGTCTCATCGAAGATATTATCGATCCGGAACAGCACCTCAACCGGTCCGGGGCTCCAGATAATCGATGCGTCAAAGACGAAATAATCCTGCACCGTCTGACCCGACAGGCTCAGCCGGTCATCGACGAAATCGCCACCAAAGGCAAAAGCGGTATCGATCGCCGGCACCTGATAACGGGTCCAGAAACCCAGCGTATGTTCCGGCGCATTGGCAAAGCGATCACCGACGCTGTTGCTGATACCAGCCTGACCACCATTGTCTTCGGTGATTTTGGTATCATTATAGGCATAAGCCAGAGTAAAGACCCAATCATCGGTGATGTCCGCAACAACATCGAATTCGATGCCACGGCTGGTTACCTCACCTAGTGGCGCGAGATCTTCAACACCGTCATTGCCGACATCAACCGAATTACCATCAGCATCGACCAGTAATTGCAAAAGGTTCTGGCGCTTTATCTCATATGCTGTGAGCGTAATGCGGATGCGGCCATCATTAAAGGCAGTCTTGATTCCGGCCTCGATAATTTCACCCGTAGTAGGCGCAAACGGTCCACCAGAACTTATATCCTGACTGCCCGGATTTTGCGGCTGATAGCTATCGGCCCATTGCGCGAACAATGAGATATCGTCCTGCGGTTTATAAACGATACCGGCGCGATAGGTGACCTGATCATCTTCAAAAGCGGTGCCATTGGAATCATCTTCAAATTCGTCATAACGAATGCCACCTGCCAGAATAAATGGACCGATCGTGGCTTCTTCCAACAGATAGAAGCCGCGCCGTTCTTGGGTGGTGACTGTGGGGTTGCCAAATTGTATGTTATACAAATCAGGCCGCGTCTGATTATAATTGGGGTTGGCACTAAGCTCCAGCGGAATGATATCGCCAGGCAGGCTTGTGCCTGCAAGGAAGCGCTCAACAAAGGCAGGATTAAAATTGGCCCTGCCATTCAGAAAATCGAATGTTGCATCAAAATACTCAAATCCGCCTAACAAACGATTTTGTATCGGGCCCAAATCTGCCGACCAGATAAGATTGGCACCCAGAGTATACTGCTCTTCCTCACGCAACTGATCGCGGAATTCGCGCCCCACCAGATCGGGAATCGCATCGCCATCCAGATCGATCAAAGCTCTTGGCTCGTGATATTCCTGTTTCTGGGACGCGTCAGTGTATCGGAAGGTAACATTCCAATCCACCGAATCCGCAATCTTACCTCTGGCTAATGCCTGCAAATTAGTAGATCTCAGATTGAGGAAATCGGTACGTTCATTATGGTTCCAGCGCACCGTGGTGAAGAAATTGCCGTCATCATCGGTGGGAACACCACGCAGACGGTTGCCGCCCAGCTTCTGGTCATAATGCGTTGCCTGAAAGATCAGGTCAGCAAAGCCCAGATCGAAAGTCAGGCCGCCATCGAGGATCAATGTGCGTTCATCGGCATTGAAGCGAAACTGGCGCTGATCTTCGTAAAACACACCGCCACGCGCAGCAATGTTATCGGTGATCGGACCAGTAAGTTCAGCACTGCCGCCAAAGCGTTCACGATTGCCGAAGATCATCCGCACTTCGGCACTGGGATCAAATTCCGGCTTTTTGGTAACATAGTTGAACAGACCGCCCGGCGCTCCCGGGCCGTAAAGCATGCCCGCCGGACCTTTGAGATAATCAAGCCGTTCGATATTGAACAATTGCGGCACGTTGAAGCCAATATAAGGATCGCCGCGCAGGCCATCATAGAAAATCTCTTCCTGGCGAAAGCCCCGCGCTGTCACACCGGCATAGCTGAACAAGGTGACACCTGAAATATTACGATAAATATCCTGCGCATCGCGCGCACCCTGATCCTCGATCAACTGCTCATTAATCGAGGTAATAACGATAGGCGAATTGAGTGGATCAGATGGCAATTTGGCAGTGTCAGTCTCATTTACCGAATAGAGCGTTCGAGCCCGCGCACTGACGATAATCATGTCCGGTTCACTGATATCCTCTTCCTCGTCCTGGACATCAGCTTGCGGATTATTTCCCTGAAGATCATCGGCAGGCTGGTCTAGCTCTGCCACAGCATCATCAGCCGCCACACCATCGTCCGCGGCATATGCTTGCGGCGCGGCGATTATCATGCCGATGCTCAGGCTGAATAACGAAACTGTTCCCTGCAATTTTCTCATGCTCAACTCCCTTGATTCCCTCAAGGCAAGCTCCATAAACAGCCTCTTCTTTTAATGCAATTGATAATCATTTTTAATATCATATCTATAATGGAGACTTCATTTGCAGAGAATTTCGTCTATAGCTGAGCAATTCCATCCGTTTGATAAAGGTTGAAAACTGACCGTAGCTATGCCTGGGCAGATACCTCATATTGCCAGCCTGAGCGGCAGTGATCCGGCCAATGACGATATGCTGACTGAGCCCGATAGCATTGGCAGCAATGATATTGCCCGTCCTGATCGCAACACGATTATTGCTCGGCTTTATGATGAGTATTTTGCCAAGCTGGTGCAGAATTTGCGTGGGTTATACGGGTCTGGCCCACCCGATCCGCAGGATGTTGCACATCAGGCTTTTGAGTGGCTGACGTCGCGCGGCAAGCTGGAAAATATTGACGACATGCGATCCTATCTGTGGATCGCGGCGCGCAATATCCTGATTTCCGGGCGTCGACATGAGGATATGCGTCGGGCGAAAAGCCATACTATTTCCGAACATATATATGGCGAGCAAATCGACACGATTGACCCGGAGCGCATGGCGATGGCGAGCGAGGAATTGGAGATTGTTGCAGAAGCCATTGCCACCATGCCCGAAAAGCGGCGCCAGATATTTCTTCTCAACCGTGTGCATGGGCTGACCCCGGAAGCTGCCGGTCGCCGCTTCGGCATCAGCCGCAGCGCCGCGATCAAGCATATCGCCAAGGCACTGGCCGATATTGACCGGGCCTTTGGTGCAACCATGCTGCACGATGACGAAAGCGGTGGTGTGCAATGACTATTGATACCGAAACCAAGGCTCCGGATGATATCATTGATGCAGCGCATTATTGGCATACCCGCTATGCCGAGCGCGACCTTGATGCAAAGGATTTGGATGCTTTTATCGCCTGGCGCGATGCCGATCCGCGCCATATCGCGGCCCTGGCGCGCGCAGAACTGCTGTGGCAGCGGATTGATGCAAGCGATTATCCTGCTGCGCTAAAGGAAATGGCTGTCGAGGCTTATGAAAGCTCGGCCACACCGTTGCCGCTGGAGCATGAAGATACATCTACCCCTGTATCAACATCGCGATTTAGCAATTGGCTGCCACATGCAATTGCGGCGTCATTGGTATTTGTGATCGGCATTGGCCTCTCTGTGTTCCTCGATCTGCCTTTGACGCAAATTTGGCGCGGGGAACCGACAGCACAGGCCATTGTCTATTCCACAGAACGCGATGCGACCAAATATATCAATCTAGCGGACGGCAGCCGGATCACGCTTGATGCCGCCTCAAAATTGTCACTGCTCCCCAGTAATGAGCGCAGCGCAACGCTGGTCGAAGGCAATGCCGTTTTTGATGTCACACGGGATCCTGCACGACCATTTACGGTCGATGCTGGCGCGGCACATATAAAGGTTCTCGGCACACGTTTTGACGTACGGCGCAGAGCAGGTGATACCATTATTGCGGTCGCGGAAGGCCAAGTCGCGGTGACGTATGATGGCATTGATAGCATAACATCTCAGACGCTTGAAAAGGGCCAGGAGGTGACAGTCTCGGCACAAGGCATCAGCCCGATCAGAAAGGTTTACCCTGCCGAGTTCGCCGCGTGGAAGAGCGGCACCATCATCTATACCGATGCCCGGCTTGCAGATATTATCACCGACGCCAATCGCTATATGGAAGCACCGATTACGCTCGCTTCTGGCGTTGAAGACCTGCGCGTTTCAGGCACATTTGATATTCGCAACCGCAAGCGCCTACTTGATGATATTGCCGATGTGCTGCCCGTCACTGTGCAAGCCAACGGCAATAGCCCCACCATTATAGCAGCGCGCTAAGGCGAAAGCCTCACTCCGGCTTTTTGAAAAAATCCTCATATAGGGGGTGTCACTCCCCTGGCTTCATACGCCTTTATGACAACAGCAAATGATATTCAGTTGCACATTAAAGGGGATTTGTGGTGTATTTTAAATCGGGTTCGCTTATGCGTAAACTTACTATTGCAGCATCCGCAATAGCGCTGATGTCTGTTGCGGCACCAGCGACCGCGCTGGCACAGCAGACTGGCGCCCAGCAGGTAGAGATTGCAGCGCAACCGCTGAGCCAGGCACTCAGCGAGATCGCCCGCCGCTATGGCGTCCGCTTCCGTGCTTCGGAACAGCTTACCCGAGGCAAAAGGGCACCGCGCATAGCCGGTACCCTTACTGCAGAACAGGCATTTGCACGCGCTCTCTCCGGCTCAGGCCTAGTCGCCAGACGCGGGCGCGATGGCGCCTTTGTTATAGCTCGCGCCAGCGCACAAACCACCAGCGCTGCCACCTCGACAGCGTCTTCACCTGAATCATCTCAACGTAATGAACAGATTGTTTTGACCGAACCGATTATCGTCAGCGGCCAGAAAATTGATCGCACCTTACAGGAGACGACGGATAGCGTCGCTGTGCTGACTGGCGAGACAATTGACAACAGCTATATTACCGACCTTGGCGAAGTCTTTGTGCGGATCCCCAATGTGACTGAAGGCTTAGCCGGTGAAGGCATTGCCATTCGTGGTATTCCGGAACGCGGTGCGGGAACGGGCACCGGCGATACCTCTCAGGCAATCGCAATTTATGTCGATGGCGCGGTACAGTCACAGGCTGGCGCGGTAAACGGTATTCTCGGCACCTGGGATGTTGCCCAAATCGAAGTCTATCGCGGCCCACAAACCACGACACAAGGGCGCGCCGGGCTAGCAGGTGCGGTGATTGTCGAGACCGCTGATCCGACCTTTGAATGGACCGGCCGTGCCCGGGCAGCCTATGGTGACTTTGATACCTATCAGCTTGCCGGTGCCATTGGCGGCCCGATCATCCCCGATCTGCTCGCTTTCCGTGTCGCCACCGATATCAACAGGACCGATGGTTTCACCCGTTTTGAATCCGGAGATACCGTGATCAATGATGTCGGCCGGGATGATCGTGATGTGATACGCACAAAACTGCTTTTCACGCCTGCATCCAATATCGAGGCGGTGGCCTCTTACACTTATTCTTCCGCCCGCCGCGGCAGCGATCTGGTGGATATCCCCGACACATTTGATCCGGTTACAGAACGTGCCGTCAGTATAATCGACACCGAGGTCAATTCCGTTTCACTCGAAGTGAATGTAGGCCTGAGTGATGCGGTGCGGTTAACATCGGTCACCGCCTATACCGATCTGCAAGCGCAAACCGCACCCATTCCAGCGACATTAGGAGAGGGTGGAGTCACCATCAGCGATGTCGCCGACGAAGCTTTTACCCAGGAACTGCGTCTCACCTATGATGATGGCGGTCCGGTACGTGGGATTGCCGGGCTGTATTATGCAGATCTGGAGGAAATGTCCGATCGCGATCTTACGGTTCCGCTTGGTTTTACCACGGCTTTTGTGAATGACGGATTCGCCAACAGCTTTGAAAACTTTGCGATCTTCGGTGAAGTCGAGATTGACCTCGGACCCAATTGGACACTGGTTGCCGGCGGTCGCTACGATACCGAGGATTCAAGCCGTTCCGAATTCATTACCAGCTTTGCCGACCCGCCCGTTCCTTTCCTCCCGAATGCAAGTACCAGTTTTTCCGGCGATGCCAGTTTTAATGCCTTTCTGCCAAAAGCTGGCATCACCTATAATTTCTCGCCCGATGCCTCGTTTGGCTTTGTTGCCCAGCGCGCCTATCGGCCGGGCGGTGCGGATATCAATCCCGTAAACAATGAAGCGATCGAGTTCGCTCCGGAGTTCCTGTGGAACTACGAACTGGTGCTGCGTATTTCTTCGCCGGACAACCGCCTGACTTTCAATGCTAATATTTTCTATACCGATTATGACGATATGCAAATCCGGGTATCGCCCAATCCGGCAATTCCCACTATCCGTTTTATCGACAACGCTGGCAGTGCAGAGCTCTATGGCTTTGAAATCGAAAGTGCCTATCGGGCTACCCAAGACCTCTCATTCTACGCATCCTTTGGCTATATCGAGTCAGAATTTGATGAATTCGCCTTTCAGGGCCTGGACCTGTCGGGCAATGAATTCCCGCTTCAGCCGACTATCAATTTTGCCGCCGGTGGAACTTATGAGGATAAACGCGGAATTTCCGCAACACTCGATCTGAATTATTCGGATAATTATTTCAGCCAAGTGCAAAATGGCCCGGAGCTCGAAGTCGATCAGCGATTTCTGGTAAACGCGCGTATCGGCTATAAGGGCGACTTTTTCGGCATCTATGCCTATGCGCAAAATCTGCTTGATGCGGACTTCCAGCAAAGTGCATTTCGTGATCCGGACCCTGTCTTTACAAATGCCATATTGGGCCAGCCGCAAACCTTTGGGGTGATTTTAGAGGCTGATTTCTAGAGTCACCATCTCCCCATTATCGGTTTATGCTTTGCCGTTGCGCTGTACATTGCGCTTATGGCTTGGTCTGCTATGCGTTAGCATGTGCAATTGGCGCATATGCAATTGGCCGGAGCTAATCTCCAGGCAAAGCAAAACCGTGTTGGATGAACCTGTTTTCTTCTCCTGAGCCTCATGCCGATAGCGACGGCAGTGCAAGCGCGGATGATGCTGCTTCAACCAGTGGCTATGCATCACGGCTAAAGCGCCTTTATGATCGCTATTATGATAGTCTTGTGACGCATCTGCGCTCAAAATATGGTGCTGGCCCGCCTGATCCTGATGATGTTGCGCAGCAGACTTTTGAGAAGCTCTATGAGCGCGGGCTGGTCAAGGATATCGACAATCTTGAAGCCTTTGCCTGGACCACGGCCAATAATATCATCCGTAGCGAGCATCGCGCGCAGCGCGTGCGTACCCGACATGCCGAGGAGGAAGCGCAAGACGCGGATACAGGGCTGTTCGACGAATTTGACCCTGAACGCGTGCTAATGGCACGTCAGGAACTGGATATTGTTGCCCGCACATTGCGCGAAATGCCTGAACGGCGCCGGGAGATTTTCATCGCCTGCCGTATCAATGGTCTGACGCCCGAGCAGGCAGGCCGCAAGGTCGGTGTAAGCCGCTCATCGGCGGTGCGACATATCGCGGTGGCAACAACCATGCTGGTCGAAGCTTTGGCCAAGAACCGGCAAATGGGAGATGATGCAGCATGCAATTGATGGATCACCCTGACAGCGATATCCGTGCCGAGGCGCATCTGTGGCGGGCGCGTTTCGATGATGGGCTTTCCGGCGATGAAAAACAGCTATTTGATGATTGGCTCCATGCCGATCATCGTCACGCCGAAGCCTATGCCGAAGCCGAAATTTTCTGGTCCGCAGCCGGGCGCAGCAGTTATTGTGATGCGCTTATGGAGGCGCTGGAACAGCAACCGGAGAGTGTTGCTCAGGTTCAGGCCGAAAAACAGACCAGTGCCGAAATCCATTGGCTCAGCTCTGCTGGCAAGCATATCGTTGCCACAGCCATGGCCATTGCCGCCTGCATCGCGGCGGTATTTATTATCGGCATCCCGATGGATTTCTTCTCTGAGCCTGCTGTCCGGACACAGGAATATGCCACCGAACGCGGCAACAGGAAGATCATTATCCTGCCCGACAAGACACGGGTCACATTGGGTGCAGCTTCAAAACTGGAACTGGCTTTCTCCGATACACAGCGCTCGGCCAGACTTGTCGAAGGCAATGCCTTTTTTGAGGTGGCCAGCGATGCGGATCGACCCTTCATCGTGGCAACACCGCATGCAACCGTCGCAGTGACCGGCACCAAATTTGATATGCAGTTGCGCGAGGCAACACTTGCGGTTGCGGTAGGCGAAGGGTCAGTACGGGTATCGCGTGCCACTGCAGACAATGCCGATAAGACAGACCCCGATTTTCTCGACCTCACTGCCGGTCAAGCAGTTCGCGCTTCGTCGCAAAGCGGCTTTGGCGCCGTAACCGAGGTATTTCCAACAGAATTGGGAGCATGGCGGACCGGGCGTCTGGTCTATATATTGACGCCTCTGACCGAAATTATGTCCGAGGTTAATCGCTATACAGAGCGCCCCATCCGCCTCGATCCGCGTGTTGCAGATTTACAGCTATCCGGCACCTTCAATACCAATGACATTGAAGGCCTGTTGCAGTCCATTGATGAGGGCTTGCCGGTAGCGGTGGTGACAGATGATGCGGGTCAGCGAATTATTGTTCCAGATTGATCTAGGCCTTGATCCATCCTTGCGATCACGCCTCTGAACGCACTCTAAGCCAATAATAAAACCGCGGCTCGCATATTTTTTATTTTCCATGTGACAATCCGGTTGGCTGAGACGTCGGGACTATGAATGCGAGTGATAATCATTCTCGCATATGGGAAATCGTCAATCAGGGGTAAGACATAAGATGATGCACATATCTCGGCCGCGTCGCGGCGGCTTGGTTCGCGCAATGCTTTGCGCTGCTTCGGCAGTAGCAGTTACAATCCATGCCACACCGGCCATAGCGCAAGGCGCAGCACAGCAAATAGAGATGCAAGCGCAACCGCTGGAACGTGCACTGGTCGAGATTGGCCGCCGCTATGGCGTATCGGTTATCGCCTCGGCAAAATTGACGCGTGGCAAGCAGGCCAAGCGGGTGTCAGGCAAGATGACGGTGGAACAGGCGCTGAGCCGCACGCTGGCCGGATCGGGCCTTACCTATAATCGTTCAGGTTCTGGCCGTTATGTGATTGTACGGGCTGCGGCGCAGCTAAAGGGTACTGAAAGCAAGTCGCCAGATCCGTTGGTTAAAGAGGTTAGCGAGCAAGCTGCTCCCGCTAATACCATCATCGTTACCGGGACCAAACAAAACCAGTCGATCCAGGATACTCAGACCTCTGTAACCGTAATCACCGGGGAACAGGCGAAGGAAAATGCGCTGTTCAATCTCGAAGATATCGTGCTGCGCGTACCCAATATTTCAGCCGCCGGCGCTTCGCTCAACGACATATCTATACGCGGGATATCCTTTGGCGGAGTGGGTAATGCTGGAGGAGGTGTGACGGCCAATATCTATGTCGATGGCGCACCCAGTTCCAGTATCGCAAATTTTGGCGCTTTAAATCTGTGGGATATCGCACAGGTTGAAGTGTTGCGCGGACCACAGTCTACCGTACAAGGCCGCAACGCCTTGGGCGGTGCGATTATCTATCAAACCGCTGATCCCGAATATGAATTCGGGCTCGATGCAAGGGTGCTCATAGGAAATGAAAACAGCAGGCAATATTCCGCGGCTGTAACCGGACCTATCATTGCCGACCAGTTGGCATTCCGTCTTTCAGCAGATTATCGCGAGGTCGATTTTGAAGTCGTCAACCAGCGTAACGGCCTACCTACACGCTTCCAGGAAGGCCTCACCTTACGGGGAAAGTTCCTTATCGAACCACAGGCGCTATCTGATCTGCGTCTGGAACTTATTGGCGAATATAACGAAACCGAGACCGGCGATTTCAACGCAGTCGCAGCTCCCGTTCCTATCAGTGATCCCGCCTTTGCCGACTTCGATCCCTTTGGTAACGAAAGCTTCGCTACCTTCACCAACTTCTCCAAGATCAACTCGGCCCGCTTCATTGCCGATTTGGACTATCAGCTAAGCGACAATTGGAGCATCAAACTCTTGGGCACCTATGAGGATGCCGAAAGGGATCGCAACCTGGGAATCAATCAGGACTTTGGACAAACCGAGACCTATTCTGGAGAGCTTCGTACCAATTTTGACTATGGCAATATCACCGGCTGGATTGGTGGGTATTTCTTCGAGACATCGTCAGACGGTGTGACCACAATTGAATTGCCCGCAACTGCTCTTGTTGGGGGTCTGCCTGTCATTCCAGCCGAGTCCATCGTAACAGGCACCCTAAACACAAATACAGACACTACCAACTATGCCATATTCGGCGATGTGACCTTTGGGTTGGACGATAGAATCAAGATCAATCTTGGCGCACGCTATGACTGGGAAGAATTGGAAAATGCCGGACTAACAGGCGCAACCATTTCAAATCCGCCAAACTGCGTTGTTGCTCCCGTCGTACCCGTTTTCGGTGGGACTCCCTGTGCATTGCTTTTGCCCGTCAGCAACGAACCTCCGCAGAATACAAGTTTTGAAGCCTTCCTGCCGCGTGTATCGATAATCTACGATCTGGATGATGACCGTTCAGTGTCTTTTACTGCCGCGCGCGGCTATCGTGCGGGCGGCGTGTTTACCGCCAATGCTGGCGCAGGCGAAGTCTTTATCGGATCATTTGATCCAGAATTTCTGAACAATTACGAATTTGCCTTCCGCAGTGTATGGCCGGATGCTGGCATTACCTTCAACGCCAATATCTTCTATTCTGACTGGACGGACCAGCAGGTCTCAGTGCCGGGGAGAACCGGTGGTGTCGTCGACGTTATTACCCTCAACGCCGGTTCATCAGAGCTTTACGGTGCCGAGTTCTCTGTCGAGGTTGATCTGAGTGACAGATTGTCCCTGTTCGGCAACCTTGGCCTCCTCTGGACAGAGTTCACCGACTTTCCGTTTGCGGTGGATAATAATGGCGATCCAGTGAATGCAGTTGACCCGCAATTCGCCAATCTGGCCGGTGATCGGTTTAATAGCGCGCCGCGGGCCAATGCTGCCTTTGGCTTGTCTTACAAAGACGAGCAGGGTTTTTTCGCGAACACCAATGCCAGCTATTCCAGCGCTCAAGACACGAGTATACCCAACTTACCGGAAAATCGCGGCGATAGCGCGTTTCTCGTCAATGCAAGGCTCGGATATAGCTTTGACAATTTCGAAATCGCTATGTTTGCCGACAATCTCTTTAATGACCGGGTATTGTTCGGGCGCTCGCTGCTTAACGTTCCGGCCGGTACGGGTGCCGTAACAGAAATTGCAGAACCGAGCTTTCGCGTCAACGAACCGCGCCTTTGGGGGGTTGAAGCAAGAGCCCGCTTTTAAAGCCCAAGGTAAATAGCAACGGGCGTATAATACCCGCTCGCATTGCGCGGGCGTACATGGCTTGCTAGGCGGGTGTTTCGGAATCCAATCGGCAAAGATATGCGGGTTTGTTGTTCGCGGATGGCAAACTCTATATCCCGCCTTGCTGTGAGTTGTTATCGGCGTTGCGCGAATTTTCCAAAAGTCAGGAAAGCGAACACCATTCGGCTGTGTCAGTGCCGGATCAGCATGAGATGTCTGCGCCCAAGGCGGCGGGAGAAAACGCTTTCACCCGATTTTACCACCGGTTTTTCGGCAAGCTCGCTGCTGGCCTGGAAAGTACCTATGGCGCCGGGCCGCCCGATCCGGAGGAGGTAGCGCATCAGGCTTTTCTCAAGCTTTCCGAGCGGGGCAATCTTAGTGAAATCAGAGATATGGAAGGCTTTGTCTGGGTCACGGCGCATAACCAGATGCGCTCTGAATTGCGCGCCTTGCGGGTGCGCGAGAGCTATGCCGAGACCACAATTTTAGAGGCGCAATGTGACACTTTCGACCCTGAGCGCGTCCTAGGTGGGAAGCAAGAAGTCGCAATAGTGGAGGAGACATTACGCACAATGTCCGAACGGCGCCGGGGCATCTTTATCGCAAACCGCATTGACGGGCTGACGCCGGAAAAGGCCGGGGCGCTGTTCGGTGTCAGCCGCACGGCTGCGATGCGCCATATCGCCAATGCGTCCGCGGCAATTGCCGAGGCGCTGTCCCGGTCCGACAATCCGGATGGCAGCGAGAGAGAGGGCCTGTGATGCGCACCGTCCACCAAGCCCGTGAGGAAGCCCATCTGTGGCGCGTGCGCCGAGAAGCCGGGCTGAGCGATGCGGAACAGCGCGAATTCGCACAATGGATGGCCGAGGATGCGCGGCACCGCGAGCTCTATGCCGAAGCGCAGATTGTCTGGCATGGCATTGGCAATATCGCGCTTGATCCGTCGCTGAGACCGCAGACAGAGGCTGCGTCAGTGGCAGCACAACAAGCCTCGATAAAGCTTGTCGATCAGAAACCCTCACGCCTTGCCGGACTGTTCGATCTGTTCGGCCCGCGCACTTTTGCCGGAGCGGTTTTGGCCAGCGTGATGCTCGCCTTTGTTTTCTTCGCCGATATTCCCACCATGCTTTCCAGCACGCCGGAGAGCGAAGTTCTGGTGCTCTCGACCGAGCGCGGCCAGCGCAAGCTGGTGACCCTGCCAGATGGCAGCAAAGTGACTCTGGGTGCAGCGTCTGAGATGCGGCTTGAGCTTAGCGAAGGCCAGCGGCTTGCCTATCTCGACAAAGGCAATGCCTATTTCGATGTCGCCAAAGATGCCGACAGGCCATTTATCGCGCATACCGGGCTGGTCGATGTCCGCGTAACCGGTACCAAATTCGATATCCAATCAAGCGAAGACATGGTTGCAGTCGCTGTCGGCGAAGGTTCGGTAGAGCTAATGCTGCCTCGCGACTCTGCTGCTTCTAACAGTCCCATGCAGCTATCGTTGAAAGCCGGTGAGCAAGTTATGACCACCGCTGGTATTGGCTTTGGTTCGGTCAGCGAGCTGTTCCCTGCGGAGTTTGCCGCCTGGCGCACCGGCCGCCTGCTCTATCTGCGCGCCCCGCTTTCCAGGATCATCACCGATCTCAACCGCTATTCCGATACGCCAATTGCTGTCGATGCTGCTGTTAGTGACTTACTGGTCACCGGTGCTTATGACGCCGGTGACACCGATGCGATATTGCAAGAGCTGGTCCAAGGGCTGCCGATAAGCGTTGTGACTACGGATAATGGTCAGCGGATTGTCGCGCGTTAGCCCGCTTTTGCCCTGACTGCCGCCTAATCCAAAAGCGGCACCACAAAAAATTTGCCCCACTATGTGGCACTTTGGCGATCTCAGACGTCCTAGGTCCGAAATGCGATTGCGAATAGGTTGCAAAAGCAGGATCAGGGGAAAATGAGACATATGAATAGCAGGACTGGTAAGCGCCTTTTCACTACATTGCTTTGTGCCGCAAGCGTCGGCACTCTTGGCGTGCTGGCCACGCCCGCCATGGCCCAGACTGGTGGCACGCAGCAGGTTACCATCGAAGCACAACCACTGGACGCGGCGATTTTGGAAATCGCCCGCCGCTACGGCGTGACCATCACCGCTCCCGATACTTTGGTCGGCGGCAAAAGAGCACCAAGGGTCTCCGGCTCGCTAACGGCAGAGCAGGCGTTAAGCCGTACATTGGCGGGATCGGGACTGACGTACAAACGCTCAGGCAATGGCCGCTATGTGATTGTGCGCGCTGCTGCTGCCAGGCCGCAACCACAGCCGATTGCCAATTCGCAACAGGCACCGGATGAAGACGCTATCGTTCGCACCAACCCGATTGTCGTCTACGGCCAGAAGCGTGAACAGGATCTTCTCGAGACCACCGACAGCGTCGCGGTGTATGATGAAAAGACGGTGCGCGACCTGACCATCCGCGACACCACTGATATTTTCCGTTTCACTCCCAATGTCAGCCAGAATGAAAGCGGCGAAGGCACATTCAGCATCCGCGGCGCCAGCGCCATAGGCGGCACTTTCAGTACGGGTGTCTCCAATACGTCAGCGCTGTATTTTGATGGCATATTCCAGTCTAATCTCGGGATTGAGGCCGGGCCAAATGGTCTGTTTGATATCGGCCAGGTCGAGATTTATCGCGGACCGCAATCGACATTACAGGGGCGCAATGCCCTGTCTGGTGCAGTTGTCATCCGCAGTAATGACCCGAGCTATGATTATGATATAACCGGGCTGGCGCAGATATCCGAGTTTAATACCCAGCGTCTGGCATTGGCTGGCGGCGGCGCGATTGTTGATGATGTTATCGCTTTCCGGCTTTCGGCGGATTATTTTTCAACCGACGGCTTTATCACAAATGCCGATGGCCGCGACGATCAGGATGCCGATGAATCGCTGACCTTGCGCGGCAAATTACTGGTCGAGCCAAGCTATAACCTCAAGGTCATTGGAACCTATATCTATTCGTTCGGCAATGCCAGCACCGGGCTTGGCTCGGGTATTGTTCAGGGACCGGATTTCTTTGCCCGTCGGGTGAATCAGACTAATATAACCCAACTGGATATCGACACCCATAATGCAGCGCTGCTTGTAACCTATGAGGCATCTGACCGGGTAACGATCGTTTCGGAAACCACCTACACCAATGCGCGTGAAACGGCTGGAAACCAGTTTCCGCTTACTCCTGCTGAAATAGCATCTGGCTTCAGCGATACAGGTAGCGATGCAGAAGATGTCTGGACCAGCGATTTACGGGTCAATTTTGAAAGTGACCGGCTCGACCTGCTGATCGGCGCCTATTATTTCAACCGCGAACAGGAATTTGATCGCAACCTCACAGGCGTTTTTGTAGCCCCCAACAACCTTTTCCAGACCAATTTCAATATTATTGAGGCTGGATCGCAGACAATTGAGAATTTCGCTTTTTACGCTGATGGCTCCTATGCATTGACCGACAAACTCAAGCTGCTTTTTGGCGTGCGCTATGACAATGAAAATTTCAATACCGACCAGCAGGAATCGACTCTGATTGACCCTGAATTTCCGCAATTTGACGTAGTGAGCAATCTTGGCGCGGTGCTGGTGGCCGACACCAGTTTCGATGCGTTTCTGCCAAAATTCGGGCTGCAATATGATCTGACAGCCAATCAGCGCATCGCCTTTGTCGCCCAGCGCGGCTATCGCCCTGGTGGCGCCGACCTCACCCTTGGCGGCACGCCATTTGCCTTTGGCAGTGAATCTCTTTGGAATTATGAACTATCCTACCGCATGCAGTCGGATGACGGCAAAATCAGCCTCAATGCTAATATATTCTATTCGGACTGGAACGATCAGCAGATTTTCGTCACACCGATTCTCACCGGAACCGGAAATGAGCTTCCCAACGAACTTGAGGGAAGGACGTTTAATGCCGGGCAATCACGGCTTTGGGGCTTTGAAGGTCAGTTGACCTACTCGCCTGAGCCTGCGACCAGGCTGTTTCTCTCGGTTGGCTATAATAATACCGAGATTACCGATCTGGAAATTGAAGACCCTGATTTCGAGATACCCGGCGGCTTGTCGGGCCTGATCGGCAATGAATTTTCGCAAGCGCCGGAATTGCAGCTGAGCCTAGGGGCCGTGCATCGCGCCTCAAGCGGCTTCTTTGCCAGCGTTGATGCTAGCTATACATCGTCGGCCTTTTCCGACATTGAAAATCTCGCCGCGAACCGCCTTGATGATTATTTCCTGGTCAATGCCAGACTCGGTTGGGAATTCGACAATTTCGCGGTGTACGGCTTTGTGCGCAACGCCTTTGATGAGGAATATGCCTTTCGCATCAACGTCAACGACTTCGGGAGCGGCGGGCTTGGCTCGGCAACAATTGGTGCGCCGCAGGTCTTTGGTGCAGAGTTGAGTTTTGATTTCTGAATTTAGGGGATCAGGATCTATCACATAGCTTCTGATCCTAGAAACATATCAATCGATATCCGGCCTTGACTCTCGCCCCTTTAAATGCGAATAAGTCGCATTAGCATATTTGTGGTACAGCATTAAGGAAACGGATAAGCATGGCGATAAATTCCGAGGTTAACCGCAGCGAGATTGTCGTCCGTCTTTTCCGCTGCTGGTCCGCGGCTCGGGTATTGGGTGAGAACCCGCTGCCAGGGATGCAAAAAGCCATTGCGTTTTACAGCCCTGCGCCGGAGCTAAGTTCGGCCTGTGAAAGTCTGTTCTGCCTTACCGAAGCGCTGCTCGGTCGCGGGTTAGTGGCGGGTCATAGCTGCAGCTCTGTCCTGTCACGTGATGAGAGGGCACTGCTGATGCTGCTGCGCCATGCACCGCAAGCCGGGCATATCCATACCAGTCGGGCCATTCCGCATGGTCTTCCAACGGCATTGCAATTGGCCGCCTGGTCAGTGTTGCGCGCGCTCGGTGAAGTGCTGTCAGACAACACGACGGCCAATGACAATGTGCAACCCTTTGTCCGCGCAGGGACTTGCCCGTTTGACGAGACACTACCGGCCCGACCGGGCAGCGCGTCGCCGAAAAAGAGTGAGACTACTGAGAAGAAAGCAGACGTGATCTCTATAGCCCGTCCAACCAAAGTGGCTCGCTATAGCACGCGTCATGGATAAGGCACCTGCCTCATCTGACCCAGCTTCGGACAATCCTTCCGATGCGAGCGACCTCGCTTCCGATAATGACCAAGACAAAGCCAAAGGGACAATTATCGGCGCCCAAAGCAGTCAACTGCCGCTCATCCCGCTACTGATCTTTCTCGCCTCGATCGCCATCTATCTCTGGCGCAGTGATTTTACGCCGCGCTGGCCAATGGTCATCGGCGCGCTGCTGATATTGGCGCAGATGGCCATTCGTGGCCCTTTTGCCAAAAATGCTGGCAACGTAACGGTCCGCCGTGACTATGTGTATCGCTTTGATCTGATCGTCATGTTCGGCGTATTTATCACCATGGCCCCGCTACCTGTCATCAGGCTGGCAACGCCATGGCTGGACGCGCTGGACTATGATCTTGGGCCAATTGCCAGTGCTATTGGCGTAGCAATTACCCTTTTTGGCCTGTGGTTTTTCTACCGCAGCCATGCTGATCTCGGCAAACAATGGTCGGCGACATTGCAGATCGGTAGCGACCATCAGCTGATTACTGATGGCATCTATGCGCGCATCCGTCACCCAATGTACACCGCCATCTGGCTCTGCGTGCTGGGACAACCACTGCTGTTCCAGAACTGGGTCGTCGGGCCGCCAGTGGTGGTTGTCTGGGCTATTCTCTATTTCACCCGCCTGCCGCGCGAAGAGCAGATGATGGAAGAGCACTTTGGAAGCGCCTATCAGGCCTATCGCCAGCGCGCTGGCGCCTTATGGCCGAAGATACAGAGATAAGGTTTTACCACAAAATCTTACGCTGGCTCCACCACAGCTCCATAATTGTCAGGGTCTTGGCGGTATGATTGATCAGCCTGGATAGCATCATCGCCTACGAGAATGTGTGACTGTCCATTTTCGACTCCGTCCATGATGATCTGCGCAGCCTTTTGTGGTGATAAGCCGTGCTCCCTGAACTGATTGGCTATCACATCCTGCTCATCGCTTGTCAGATCAAGTCTGGAGATACTGCCCGCGCGGATGGCATTAGCAAGGATATCGGTCCCGATATGGCCCGGAAAAATCGCTGAAACCTGAACGTCGGTCCCCTTCAATTCTTGCATAAGCACCTCGGTATAACCGCGAATGGCAAATTTTGAGGCGCAATAGGCCACTTGGTCGGCTTTCGGCACGAGGCCCAAAATGCTCGACACATTGGCAATCAGTGCCTCTGGTCGATCTTTCAAATCGGCGAGAAACTCGCGCGAACCATATACCTGGCCCATAAAGTTGACCGCCATGACCTGATTAATCTGCTCGTAAGAGGTCTCTTCAGCATTGCCGACAAAGGTGATGCCAGCATTGTTGATGATGCCATCAATTTGGTCACCTTCTTTCTGTAGCGATGAGCGAAGGTCTCTCCATGCCGCGAGGTCCGTCACGTCCAAACTATGGGTTGAGCAGGTGCCCGCATCAGCGATTTCGGAGACCAAGGCTTTGGTTTCATCGAGCCCCTCGCCATCGCGGTCTGTACAGATTGTCGAGACACCACGCCTTGCACCTTCAATGGCCAATGCGCGTCCAATGCCCGAAGCGGCACCGGTAATGATCAATGTCTTGCCTGAGAGTTTCATGTAGCCGCTCCCGACTGATACACCAGTGCATCTTCATTGAGGTCGAAATTCGGAAGCTGGTCTTTCTCGGTGTAGTAATCGGGCGAAAAGACCCAGGGTTCTTTATCGCCACTGCTCGGCAAAAGATGCGCGCTGCGCTGCATATAACCGGGATTGAATTCTTCGGGTGAAATCCAGCGGTTTCTCGGCATATCAGCATCTTGCGGGCGCAGCTTTGGCGTCACGACCTCGGCGCCAATCGCATCCATATGCTTGAACAAACGGCACAGATATTTGCCGATCATATCCACCCGCATGGTCCAGCTGGTGCGGATATAGCCAAATACCGTCGCGTAATTCGGGATGCCTGAGAGCATGATCCCGCGATATGTGAAACTATCTGACGGATCGATCTTCTTTCCATCCATGGTGAAGTCTATTCCGCCGGCGCTAATGGCGTTAAAACCGGTCGCGGTAATGATGGTGTCTGCGTCAAGGATCTTGCCCGATTTCAGAACAATGCCGCTTTCGGTTATGCGCTCAATATGATCTGTAACTATGGAGGCTCTGCCATCCTTCAGAGCATTGAACAAATCCGCATCCGGAACATAGGCAAGACGCTGCTGCCATGGACGATAGGATGGTGTGAAATGCTCTTTGGTCATTTCTTCGCCGATATGAGCGGCTACATCCTTGAGAAGCTCGGCTTTCATATATTCCGGATATTGCGCCGACGCCTGTTGCACCTCTTTTTGCGTTTGCAGCAAATCACGCCGGACAATTTCATGCACCCAATCCTCAGGCAGATCGAGCAGGCGGAGCCTATCCGCCATCTCATTGCGGTTGGGGGCGGTCCAGAAATAGGTTGGTGATCGCTGCAGCATCGTCACATGCTCGCAATCATCAACAATATTGGGGATCAACGTCGCCGCTGTTGCGCCTGAACCGATGACGACGACGCGCTTGCCGTTCAGATCAATATCTTCTGGCCAATGCTGGGGGTGGACGACCTCTCCAGTGAAATCATCAAGGCCCGGCCAATCGGGCGTATACGGGTTATGATGGTCATAATAACCACCTGTCCATACGAAAAAATCGCATGTCAGGGTTTTATCTTCGCCGCTGTCGACATGATGGACGCTCACTGTCCAGCGGCGGGTTTCACTGTCCCATTCCACGGCCGTTATGCGATGATTGTAGCGGATCAGCTCATCAAGATTATCCTCCTCGATCACCTCACCGAGATAATTCAGGATCAGCTCACCGCTGGCAATCGGCGCGCCGGTCCATGGCTTGAACTCATAACCAAAGGTATAAAGGTCACTGTCTGAACGAATTCCGGGATAGGTATGGGTATGCCAAGTGCCGCCATATGTCGGCTTTTCTTCAAGAATCGCGAAGTGTTTATCAGGGCATTTTTCGCGCAGATGATGCGCTGTGCCGAGGCCGGAGATCCCTGCCCCGACAAGAATGATATCCAGATGCTCCGGGTTGTTCATGCAAATTTTCCCTCTCTCACGGCCCGTTTTGGTCTGATTGATTATGCGGGCTTGTCGTGCCTTTAAAATAAGTATAGTGAACTACACTCAAATAGGAAAGAGCGCAAGATCGGGCAAACCGGCTAGACGCAAAAAGGATGACCAAAGGAGAGGCTAGATGGCTATTGCCAATACAAAAGCGGGAACTTTTCAGGGCGTTGAAGACGGCGCGGTATCCAATTTTCTGGGCATTCGTTATGCAGAGCCACCGACAGGCAAAAACCGTTTCCAGCCGCCCCAACCTCTGGAATCGATCGGCGAGACTTATGATGCCACCACATTCGGGACGCGCAATTTCCAGGTCGCAGAATATGAAGGTTTAGAGGCCGATCCGGAAATATTCGGCGCGCAGAGTGAGGATTGCCTTTTCCTCAATGTGTACGCACCGTCCAACATGGTCGGTAGCAAACCGGTCATGGTTTGGATCCATGGCGGTGCATTTATCAGCGGCTCCGGCAACCAATATGTCCCGACACGCATTGTTGCCGAGAATGACGTGATCGTGGTCACCATCAATTATCGGCTGGGTATTTTCGGCTTTATCGACCTGTCGCAATTCGGCCCGGAATATAGCGGCAGCGCCAATCTGGGCCTACAAGACCAGATCGCTGCACTGCGATGGGTTCAGGACAATATTGCGGCCTTTGGCGGCGACCCGGACAATGTCACTATCTGGGGTGAAAGCGCGGGCGCCGCATCGGTTTTTGCGCTGCTGGGCGCGCCTGCTGCAGAGGGCCTTTTCCACAAGGCCGCGCCATTTAGCGGGACTGAGACAATTACTCCCCCGCTCAATCAGATCGCTCTGTTAAAAGCGGCATTGGAAATCGAAAGTGATGAGGACTGTCTCAACACGCTGAAGTCGTTGCCTGCAAAGGAATTATCCGAGCTGCAGGAGAAATCGGGCTTTTATGGCGGTCCCTCTCTCGATGGCACAATATTGACGCAACGCAGCATGGAAGCGGTACAGCAGGGCTGGGCCAGCCAAATCCCTATACTGACAGGCAATACGCTTGATGAAGGCACGATGCTTGCGCCGCCCTATGCTGCAAATGAACAGGTTGGAATGGCAACGCTGTTTGCGCTGGGGCCTCTGGTCAGCAACGATGACGGCACACCATATCGTGACTATTTGCAATCGATGGTTCCGGATGGCGACCTAAAAAAACAACTTACCCATGCCTGGCTGGATGTGTTCCGCTCATCTGCACTGCGTGTGGCTTCGGCAGCTTCCCAATATGGCGCTGGCGGCTGGGTCTATAGTTTCGAGGTGCCGACGGACCATGAATGGGGCATCACCCATTATGCTGATGTCCCATTTGCCTTTAACTGGATCGAGGAAGGCAATCCTGCGCTTTTCGTGCACCCTCCCACGCCTGAAAACAGAGAGATTGCGCAGCGCTGGTCCGATACAGTGATCGCTTTTGCCCGTACTGGCTCACCAAATGGCGGAGGTTTGCCGGAATGGCATAAATTTCAGCCTGACAGCTATGCCAGCATGCGGATCAGCCACCAGCCTGAGCTTATTGAAAGGGCGGATGCTGACAAATTGGAGCTTTACGATGTGGCTTGAGGCGCAAACACCTGCCCTCCCCGCTTAACTTTCGCCTCAACAGCTCCTCCTATGTTCAAAATCATAGGTGATCGGAAACCCCGTTTATGCCCGCCAAGTCACGCATCACCCTCCCGACCAAGATATTCTATGGCACCGGTTCCATCGCTACCGGCGTCAAGGACACGGCGTTCAATGTCTTCCTGCTGTTTTTCTACACTCAGGTTGTTGGTCTGGAAGGGTTGCTGGCTGGCATTGCCATCTTCCTTGCCTTGGTCGTCGATGCCATCACCGATCCGCTTGTCGGCTATTGGTCGGACAAGGTGCATACACGCTGGGGGCGCCGACATCCTTTCATCTACGCCTCCGCCCTGCCCATGGGCATAGCCTTTTATTTCCTGTTCCAGCCGCCTTTTGGCGCAGATCAGACGATCCTGTTTCTGTGGATGGCGGGCTTTGCGATCATTGTTCGCATCTTCATGACATTTTTTGCCGTTCCTGCGGCTGGCCTGCTTGCGGAAATGACGTCGGACTATGATGAACGAACATCCATATCAGGCTTTCGCGTTTTGCTTGGCTGGCTTGGTGGTATAGCCTTTGCTACAGCAGGATATCTTGTCTTTCTCGCACCAAGCGAAAGCTTTCCCGATGGCAGGCTTAATCCGGCAGGCTATCAGGATATGGCCTTGGTTGGAGCGATTGCGATCAGCATTGCTATTGTGTTGTGCGCGCTCGGCACGCATCATATGATCCCCAGGCTGAAAGAGGCATTTCAGCTGGCGGGGCAATCCAATGGGCTGAAGCATGACTTTAGCAATTTGCTGCAAAATCGCCCTTTTTTAATCCTGTTTGCCATCATCTTCGTTTCAGCCACAGCGATCGGATTCAACGAAGTGATGAACCTTTACATGCTGTCCTATTTCTGGGGCCTTACGACAGAGCAGCTCGCACTAATCACACTGGCCGCTTTGGTAGGAACGATTATCGCTTTCATTACGATACCATGGATATCCAAACGTCATGACAAACGGCCTGTTGGTATAGTCACTGTGGCGATAGTCATGGTGACAAACCCTGCCATTATCGGCCTTCGCCTGATCGACATATTGCCACAAAATGGCGATCCTGCGCTACTGATCATATTGTGCCTCAACGCCGTTATTTCGGTCTTCGCTGCTGTCGGTCTGACAATCATATTTACCTCTATGCTGGCCGACACCATCGACCGCAATGAGTTGGCCACGGGCCAGAGGCAAGAAGCCATCTACTCCTCCGCCCTTACCTTTTCGCTGAAAGCAACATCAGGCTTGGGAGGCTTGATTGCCGGGGCTGTGCTGCAGCTTGTCAGCTTTCCCAGCGGTGCAGAAATAGGACAAGTCCCAAGTAATACCCTGACTCAGCTAGGCGCTGCTGTTGCGTCCATGATGCTCATTTTCTGGCTATTGGCCTTGATCATCCTTAGACTATATCCTTTATCTCGTAAGGAGCATGCACAAATCTTGACAGACATCGCTGCGAAACGTGCATTGAGCAATATATAGGGCCTCAAGAGACATGGATGATAATGACACCATTCTAGCGCCGATCAGCTACCCCAAGCGTCAGAAAAAAAAGGCCGAAACGCGCAAGAAAATACTCGAAGCGTCGCTGGAGCTGTTTTTTGAGCGTCAACTCGATGATGTGACGCTTGAGGACGTTGCCGAGCGCGCAGGTATCCATGTCCAGACGCTTTATCGCCACTTCCCGAACAAGGTCAGCCTGATGGTCGCTGGCGATGAGTTATGGCTTGATCGTTTTCGCAGCTATATGAGTAAAGACCATGACAGCGATACCTTCGAAATGTGGCGGGAATGGCTCATATTCGCCTATCGCGAATTTCTGAAAGATATCGGCAAGTACCGAAAGCTCTATCAGCACAAGGCAGAGAGCATGCCGGCATTGTTCGGCCTATGGCGCATCCAGATCGATTATGAGAATGAACTTTGTCAGTCGCTCGCCAAAGATTTCCGCATGAGCGCTGACGATGTCGGCATGCCGAGGCTGGTTGCCGGAATGCTGATTGCAGGAAATGCTGCCGTCATTCGCCGATTTATCCGCCAAGAGACGGATTTTATGCGTGAAACGCTCGAAACCGTTGACCGTGTGGAAAGCCAGTTCAAGCATCTTGTCATCAGGGACTGAATTTACGCCCTGCAATAGAAAGATTGAAATAAAAAGGAGCCCCGCCATTTCGTGGCGGAGCCCATGTGGGGAAGATCCTCAAAACCGCTTCTGAATCTCGACGAAAAATGTCCGCTGATTGACAAAGTCTTCAAGCCGCGAGAAGCCCGCATCAGGTGTCGAAACGGTCACGCTATTGGGCGCATTATTATCAAAGAAATTATCAATTGCTGCGATGATTGTGACATCGCCATTGGCGTTGTTCCACAAGGCCCGCAAACCAAAGCGGTCATTAGCTTCGATGGTATAGATCGGGTCATCGAACAATGTGTTGTGCAGATCATCGGTGAAGGTCCAGTTACCGATAATGGTGAGGTCACTGCCACCAACCAGATCGAAGGTATAGCGTGCATTGACATTGCCCGAATGGCGCGGAGAACGCGGCAATGTATTGCCTTCGAGTGACTGTACAATCCCAAGTGGCGGATTAGCCACCAACGTCGGAAAGGACGTTACCTCGGTATCCAGGAAGCTGTAATTGCCTCCCAGGCTGAAATTATCGGTAATCAGCCAGAACATCTCAAACTCGAAGCCGAATGTACGCGATTCCGGCACATTCACGATGAGCGGCTGCACAATGCCGCCTTGGTTGACGAAGTCGATTGGAGCCTGCAGGTTTTTATAATCATAATAAAAGGCACTCGCGGCCAACCGGAGACGCCCATTAGCGGCCAGAGTTTTCGCACCGATCTCAAATGCATCGACTGTCTCTTCATCGACAAAACGTTCATCTTCTGGTGTCGTGGGGTCATCGGGAGGGAGCAGACCCAGTCGCATACCCCCAGCCTTATAGCCGCGGCTATATTGGGCGTAGAGAACGCTATTCGCGTCCCATTCATAGTTCAAGCCAATGATACCCGTCACAGCATCCCAGGAGTTTTCCAGAGTGCGTTCATTATTGTTGGGGGTAAGCTGTATCCAGGGAATGGGAGCCGCAACACCTGTGCCCGCGCCAAAGGCACCAAAGGGATTATAGGCATATATTTGCTGCGCCTCGAAGCCCTCTTTCTCATCGCGTGTATAGCGCAGGCCCGCTTTGAGCGTAAGACCCGGCACAAACTCCCAATCGATCTGGCCATAGGCCGCATAGGAATCAACCGTGAGGTCACCGGTCTGAAAATAGGTGTTGTTATCGGGGTTCGCGTCGCCTGCTACTCCACCAAGGCCGCAAATAAAATCGGGTGCAAAGCCAAACAGACAGGCGCCTGTTGTATTCGCAAAGTCAAACAGTTGCGGCGTGCCAGCAGCAACTGCTTGTGGCGAGCTGATCCCGAAATCCTGTAGTGAATTTTCATGATAATAATAAAGGCCAGCTATCCATCGCAAATTGCTGTCATCATTCGACAGAAACTGAATCTCGTGGCTGGTTGTTTCATTGGTATCAAGAATATCGTTGACCGAGAATGTCGAGGTCACTGTCCCCAGAGGATCCTGAATGCTGGGATCGAGCGGACTGAGAGTATGCGACGCACGCGCTGTACCATCAGCATCAACAGCAAAATCGAAATCGCGTGTCTGGTAAGAGCCAATATAGCGGATAAGCGCCGGTCCAACATCCCAGGTCAGCTCACCGACAACCTCGTGCACATCGTTCAGGCTCTGACGACCAGAGAAATCCAGTCTTTGTGTCAGCGGATCATCGACAGCCGGGTTGGTTTCATCCAGACCAAAAAGGGGATTAGGCTGAAGCGCTCCGAAATAGGTTAGCGGTGGTGCACCGGGTCCGCGGAAGTCATAAGGTTCTGTTCGCCTTGATGGCACGGAACGGCCGTTGGTATGCTCCGTCCGATACCGCAGCCACAGGTCGAGATTGTCAGAGAAAGAATGCGAAATCTGCAGCTCAATGGCATATTCTTCATTGTCGCGCGCAAGATCCGGAACACCCGAGAATGTGTTATCATATCGTCCGTCGAGCTGGAGTATCCCTGACAGGTTGAGCCGATAGGCCGTGTTATCCGATCCGAAAAGTGAGCCGGTTGTCGTGAACTGCCCTGTAAGGGTTCCAAACGAACCAACCCGAAACCGCGCTTCTTGCTCGGAGGTGAACTCCGGACGTTTGGTGATAATGTTCACCAACCCGCCAACCGAATTACGACCGAACAAAGTCCCTTGCGGTCCGCGCAGCACTTCTATGCGTTCTATAAAGAGCGGTGCACGATCAAGCGATTGGGTATCTGAAACGAACACCCCATCGACATAAGTTGCAATCCCCGGATCCGTTCCCAATGCATTATCGAGTCGGCCAATACCCCTGATAGAAAGCCGATTGGGGCTGTTCTGAAAATTCAGCCCCGGAGTAAAGTCAGCAATATCCTCTGAATCAATGATGCCCAATATGTCGCGCTCTTGCGATGTGAAAACAGAGAGCGAGATCGGCGTTTTCAGCAACGTATCCTCACGGCGCTCAGCGGTGACAACAATGTCTACACTCGTATCGTCATTTGCCGCCAAATCCGGATTTTCCTTATCGCCTCCCTCCTGCGCCAACGCTGGAACGGCTGTCAGAGCAAGCGCACTTGCTGATAGCAAAAAGCTGAAATGCTTAGATAAAAGCATCATATCCTCCCTATTTTTGTGTGGGTTTTACCCATCTTAGTGATAGTGGACTATCATCAAATGATATAGAAAGCTATTATAAAGTGTGTTAGAGAGGATTTATGGTTGTAAAACAGAGTGATATAGATCCAGAATTACGCACGGCGGCGACGTTGTCGCGGTTGTTGATGCGGCCTGCCCTATGGTATTTTCGCTTCATCTATTGGCTGGGCAGAAGATATAAGAGCGCCACGCCCGATGGTGTTTCTTTGAAAGAGCTATGGATCGACAGGTCGGATGGAGCGGGGAAAATCCGCTTGTGCATTTACCGCCCTGCAGATGCGGCGGACGACGAAGCGTTACCGCCCGTACTTTACCTGCATGGTGGCGGATATGCGGTTGGCAATCCGGAAATCGCTGGCAAGATAATAGCTGGAATGATCGAAACCAAAGCGTGCACAGTGGTTGCACCGGATTATCGCAAGTCACTGGAAGCGCCTTATCCAGCAGCAATTGATGATTGCTATCAGACTCTGCTCTGGCTCGATGAGAATAGAAGGCAAGCTTATGCCAATGATGATGACATTGCGCTGATAGGCCATAGTGCAGGTGGCGGTCTGGCGATCGCCGTATCACTGCGAGCGCGTGACCGGAAAAGTGCAAAAATCGCTTTCCAGATGCCGATTTATCCCATGATAGACGACAGGATGAACACGCCATCATCAATCAATAACAATGCACCCGTTTGGAACACTAAGAGCAACAAGCTGGCATGGTCACTATATTTGGGAGATTTGGTAGCGAACCCGGATACCATTCCAAGTGACGCGGCCCCGGCACGAGCAGAAAATGTAGCTGACCTACCGCCAACAGCAACGCATATTGGCGAGCATGACCCGTTTCTCGATGAAACAATCACCTTTGCGCAACGACTATCTGATGCCGCCGTGCCGGTAAAACTGATGTATGCACCCGGCACGTTCCACTCCTCTGAATCGCTGGCTCCCGGCGCAGCAATAAGTCAGAAGGCAAATGCATTTTTCTTCGACACCTTTTCACAAGGCATGGAACGGAATTTTGACACATGGGTGATGCAGGGATCAGACTATAGCGAGGCCAAAATTAATGCCTAGGGATTACCTCGGTTGAAACGCGTTATAATCTTGTTAAGAAGCGAGAATGAACCGCGAAAAAGCCAAGAATTTGAACCGCGCAAAAATATGCGAGGCCGCAGAATCTATCATCCGTAAGGAGGGTATCAAGAAGCTCACAATGCGTCGGCTGGCGGAAGAAGCCAGAGTGAGCATTGCTACACCCTATAATCTTTTCGGTTCAAAAAACGATGTTCTGATTTCACTGATGATGACAGCAGAATTCGATACTTCACAGCTGTCGTCACCACAGGCAAACCGATTAGCGCTAGAGCTATTGTTGGGAGCACTTGATCAGGCTCAGCAGTTCTTTGAGAAAGACGAAGCATTTTATCGCGCTATCCTGCGTGAGATCATGATCGCGGAAGATACGGCACCATCGCATAATGGACTGGTGCAAATGACGGCAATTACACACGCCTTTGTTATTCAGGCAATTGCCAATAATGAGCTGCACGAAGAGACCAGCGCGGATGACCTCAGTCACCATCTAGCAACCATCCTGCTCTCGGTGCTCGGCATGTGGGCCTCGGGCTTTTTTTCCAGCGCCGAAGGCATTGCCCATGTGCGGCGCAGTTGGCGAGCAGTTTTAATGGACCACTGCACGGAAAAATCCCGTGAGATTATCGCCGCTATTCGCTGACGACTTTCACCTCGATATTGCCAAGATAGGATGAGCCATGCCTCACCGTGTCACCCGGTTGCAGAAAGTGGCCTGACGCCAGTTCGTTCTCGATAAATGTCGCCTTGGCACCTTCCATAAAGCCTGAACTAGCCAAAGGCCCGCCTGCGAGCAGATAGTTGGAGATGGCGTGGATGATATCGCCTCTACTGGGTGTGGTGAATATAACACCCTCCGAGGTGCCCGACATCAGGGTCATGCTCTGCTCAATTGAGGCATTGGGTGCGAGCAGCTCATAGCCATCGCGATAGAGAAATCGGGGTTCGGACATATCGCCAAGCGACTTGGCCACCAGTTCGCGGAAATCGAGTGTCATCTCGCCACCGCGCGCATCTTGTCTTGGCTCATCATTGAGGTTGGTCGTCATCCGGATATCCGAAACAAATGCTTTCCAATCCTTTGGGATCACAAGAAATGGTCCCGTCGGGAAGTGTCCCGGTCCACTCTTGGAATCACTGAAACCCGATCCTGAATCGAGATTGTCCGGATCGGCCAGCTCGACAAGCGCATTGCGATTGGTGAAATCTCCACAGAGAAACACGCCCTTTGTAGCCGCATCAAAATCTTCGAGCGAGGCAATATCGCGGTCGAAGCGCATGCATAGCTCAACCTCATAGTCGAGCAATATATCAGACTGGCTTGTGACGGTTGTACGGGCGGGTGTTGCGACCCCAAATTTGGGGAACTGGAACACCGATCCACTATTGGCCTCTTCGGCATGCTCGGGGAAATTGGTCCCTGTGCCAATGTGACGACCACCGCTGCTGCCTGCTGGCAAAAGCAGGGCAATAGGGACTTCGATGGTAGGATAGCTTTGTGCAGCCTTTATATCTGTCGGTAATGTCGAGACTGATGCCAAGGCTTTGAATGGGTCTGCGCTGAGCTTACCGCCAAGCTCCACCAAATCAATGCCCGTCACACTTTCCTCGGAGAAGGACAGGACCAACAGTGTGCGGGCCTCCGCACCTTCGCCGGTGAATTGCGCCAGAGTCGTCGCTTCGCTCATAGGTGCTATGCGCTCGACAAGGGCTTCGTCTTCGAAACTGGCGGTATTGAATTGGGGGTCAGGCGATGTTGCCCAAGCCACAAACATACCCGCCACTGTCAACACGGAGAGACCTAAGCCAATTTTGAGAAAGCGTTTCATTTATGGATCCTAATCTTGGGTAAGGAATGCTATCATCGCAGAACGGTCCATAGCCAGATCAAGGCTGACACGCGGATGGTTTAACGCCGCATTTTTCGACTATGCGAGACAATGGCTCTGACAGGCTGGATACGCTTTCATGGGTTCGCCATGCAACATGCCCATCAGGTCGCAACAGTATCGCGCCTTCGCCGCCGATATTGCAAATATCTCTCAGACGGCGCTTGCTGTCCTGATCGACATCTAGCGCATCAATCGCGATCGATTTGACCGGTAAATCTTTGGTCGCATCCGCCCAAGGAGGGCTGGAATTGGCGCTGAGCATTGTCCAGCAGCCATAGCTCATCAAATCATGGCATGAGGATGCACCGCTGTTTCCCTGCAGCCAGATATGCGGGAATCGCCCACCTGGAACGGCTTCAGGACTGTATTGCGTGACTGCAGTATGCTTGATGGCGTGCTGGTCACAGATCAAAGCGCCTTCTTCATAGATATAGCCGATATCCAGACCAATTCGGTCAAAATGCGGGATTTGCTCACGCACTATCTCAGCAATTTTCAAACGATGCTGCGGATCATCCAGCTTGTTTCGAATTTTCTTGCTCGCACTTGCATTAAGCCGTCGCATCAAGGCTGTGCCCCAGCTTTTAGGTAGTGCTCTAAACAACGCATTATTTTTGAGTTTCGCCAGAGATTCGGCACCATGCCGCGGAACTCCAAGCGCATCGATCAAATCAAACATCCGCTCGAAATTCACGACACTTTCTTGGCCATTACGCAAAGCAACGGGCCTACGCTCGCTCTCATAGCTATCAAGCAATGTGTCTGTGGCGTTACCCCGCAGGAAAGCCGAAACTTTCCAGGCAAGATTGTGCGCATCGGCAATCCCCGTGTTCATCCCCAGCCCACCAGTGGGTGGAAAACGATGTGCTGCATCGCCGACAAGGAATACACGGCCGTCACGCCAACGTTCGGCAATCTGCATGGTCATATGCCAGACGCTCATCGATTTGATTTCTATATCAATGTCCTGTGTACCGAGCGCTCGCTTGATGCGTTCGGCCACTACATGCTCAGGATAATCGTCCGCGCTTTCCCATGGCGCATAGATTGGCAGATGATAGACCCAGCGCTTGTCGATATGGTGCGCGATAAAGGTTCCAAAGGCATCGGGTTCAAACACCCAATAGAGTTTTGCAGGGCGTTGTACGACATTACGCAGGCTGGTTTCAAAGCAAGCCCCGATCACATCCTGAAGCTTATCAGGGCCCGCCATTGAAATTCCGAGCGCCTTGCGGATGCTGCTACCTGCACCATCTGCAGCGATCAGAAACGGGCTTCTAATGACAAACTCTTCTTGGGAGCGGCGATCCAAGATCACCGAGTGAACATATTCTCCGTCATCCTCGTGCGATTGCCATTGATGCTCAAGCTTAAGGTCTATCAGCGGATTGGCCGAAACACGCTCAAGCAGAATGCGCTCAATCTCGGTCTGCGAAATGTTCATATAAGGGAGCGGACTTGCCAGATGGCGTGCATATTTTTCAGGGTCGTCAATGTCACGCAGCAGGTCAATGCTGCCAAATTCCTCATTGATGCGCATCGAGAAGGCAATCCGACAGCCATCTTTCGGAGGAGACGCTTCTACGGCCAATTCTTCCAGTGAAATACCGAGCATCGCCAAAATCTCGATTGAACGCGCGTTGAGTTCATGCGCTTTGGGATGCTCATTTATTCCAGCATTGCGCTCGACAACGATGCTGCCAATGCCAAGCTTGGCCAAACACAAAGCCATGACCAGGCCAGCCGGACCTGCCCCGACAATCAGAATGTCGGCAGAAAGTGGCTGTGCGTCTTTCATATTCCTGTCTTGCCAACCTCTGGCTCAACACGAAATTTGAGCACGAGGAATGCAGAAACCAGAATTGTGGTCAGGAACGAGAAAGCGACGATATTCTCATCGATACCAAATATGAGCATATGCTGCTTGGGATCGATAATCGCGCCGTGATAATGGTCGACAAACACAACCGATATCCAGAAGCCAATAATGTTGCAGCCTTGCCAGACAAATGAAAGATAGAGATCGCGCAGCTTGTTCTCATGCTTGCGCCAAATCAGATAGACATTGACCAGTCCCGATGTGACCATGAATCCCAGTGCCCAGACGAGATGGACACGTGCATGACCGACCCATTCCTCATTCATCAAATGCGATGTTCCACTATCGCGAACGGCTGGACCAAAAAACTCAAAAGCCGAAATGGTCAGCAATATTTGTGCGATCAAAAACTTGTTTTTCATTGCGCAGCCCCTTCCACTTTGGCCTCTGTTTGATCGTTAAAAACCTCTGCATAGACTTTGCCCAAATTTGTCCCGCTTATCTTGCGGTAGAGACGATAGAGCGGAGCGAGCAGACGGACCGGCAGCGGCCCTTTGCTGATTTCCTTTGCGAATGCAGGTCGCGCCAGCATCCGCCGATAATAGGCTTCGACGCTTGGGTGATGGGCAAGTGGATATCCCGCCAGAACCAGGCGGTGTATGTTGATGAACCAGGCGATGTCCGCGATGGTCGGATGATCGGCTACGAGCCATTCCCGGCCAGCCAAAAGCTGCTCCAGCCGTGAGAAAGCAGCGTGGAAGGCAAGAACGGCATCCTGGGCCTGCTGCTCGTTAATGCCATTGCGGCCAAATTCGCGCCACCATGCGATCTGTTCCAGCCGATAAGCGTCCTCAGGGCCATTGGCGAGATAGGCCGCAAGCTCCTCTTCACTTTTGGCCATCATCTTCGCCGGGGCAAGGAAGCCCATTGTGACAACCCTGAGGTCAGGATGTAGCTGGTCTTCCAGCGCCAGCAATTCACGTGCAGTCTGAGCCTGTTCTTCGCCTTGCGGGATCCAGCTTTGTTCGCTCGGATAACGCTCATCAAGGTAACCGAGAATGTCATTGCTCTCGATATGCACATCGCCGTCGTCAATCAGCACGGGAACAACCCCGCGCGCGTTGATGCCGAGATACCAGGACGTAGTGTGTTCCAATTTCTTCAGATTGATCTCACGCGAGCTATAAGCGAGCTGCTTTTCGGAAAGCAGAATGCGCACTTTTTGCGAGCAGCTGCTTTGTGAGAAGTTGAGCAGGTGCAAGCCCTTCCAGCTGAGTACCTCTTTTGTCTCAATCGCACTATGGTCAAGCTTCATGGTCGACTCTCCTATTTCGGAGATAAATATTAAAACATGTTATAATCGTCAACAAAAATATTGAAACGTGTTTTAATTTATGCGTCTTACGTGCCATAATCATCGCAGCAAGGCTGCGTTGATACGAACAGTATATTCGGAACGGGCAAGCCAAATGGCGGCGCCAGAAAGCGAGATATCGATTGGGAGCTACGATACCCTCAAGCAACCCATGGCAGACAACGCAGACAGCACGGCACCACTATGGATATGCGCACTTTAGCCATCACACATTGTCCAATGACTGTGCTTTGCCCCACTGTCAGGCGAAAAAGCACAATCCCTTGGCGCGAAATTGCCGCGCAGAGTGATCTGTGGCCATTGCGACTAAAGAAACAATCATAGCAGAACGGCTATGAAGCTGGGTAAAGATAAGCCAGAACTCTGGGCCAGCCTTTCGGCTACAGCCTCACCAGCAAATTATTCGGCGGGCTGCAATCCTGGGTCAACTGCAGGTTCTTCGCTAGCCTTACGCGCCTTTTTCGCACGGCGTTTGTCGATCGGGCGGTTGGCCGGAATTTTCATCGCTCCAGCGCAAATCAGGGCACCGAAAATCAGAAACGTCAGATCAAACCAGGCCGATCCGCTCGCTCCAGTTCCAAAGGCGGACCACAGGAAATCGCCAGTCATCAGCCCATTGCTGATCGGCAATGCCATCATGCCCAGACCAGTGGCGGCCAGCAACTCGCGCGCAGCACGATAATCATTGCCGCGGAACCAGGCAAAAATTAGCGTCGCCAGCCAGACAATAAAGAAAATGCTGACCACATTACTATAACGCGTTGCTTCCGCGCCCCAATAGAATTTGTCGAAATGCAGAATGACCACACTGGCGGCGGGCATACCGGCGCATACGCCAGTGCTCAATGCGCTCAAAGCTCGGTAGAATTTCTCGCTCTTATTCCCTTCGCCACCATGAAGACGGCGCTCGATCCACATCATATTGCCCAAAGCGGCCATGACGCAGAGCGCAATGCCCATGAGGAAATAGCCGATTTTGAGAACAATGCCGCCGTAAGTCCCATAATGTAGCGGTGTTAATGCGCCCAATATGCGCGGCAATGGTTCGTTAGGCGACAAAGTCTCTGACAATGGCAATTCACGGCCATCAACAGCGCTGATTTTATACTGATCAAAAAACAATAGGCGATCATCAACCGGATATTGCATTGTATAGGCCGCATTCAAGTCGCCAAAATTTTCCATGGTCACGCCTGTCGGCATAATTCCGGTTTCGGGATGCGGGGTGGCCAGTGCCTTATCGACAGATATCATTTCGGCCTCAATACCCGCTTTTTCGCTTGGCCCGATACCAATAGCCTGAACTAGCTTTTCGGTATCACCCTGAACCGTGATCGCCGCTATGAGCGGAGCCAATATGGCGATAACGCCGAGATAGGCACCAGTAAATGCGATCATTGAGGAGAAAGGCACGGTCCACAGGCCAAATACCTTATGTGTATCCTGCCATTTCAGCCGTACAGATTTGAGATAGCGCAATGAAAACAGTTCTTTGGTGATTTTCGTATGCGCGATTATGCCGGTCAGGACCAACAGCATAAAAGCGATGCCGACAATACCAACAAGAGCGCGGCCTACAGTACGACCGCCCAAGGCTTCTGGCCAAGATAGATCACGGTGCAAGTTATAAAGGAAGCGGTTGGCCCCCGCTTCGCGCGTGTTTTCTATGGGCTCACCTGTCGCCGGGTTCCAACTCTGGCTCAGAAATTCAGTCTCGCCCTCTTCATCGCGAACATTGAGAAAACCTGAAAAATAGCTGCGATCCCTGCCACCAGGGGCATTCAAGCTTGCAAAAGTTATATCGCGACCCTGCACATTCTCGTCTAGCCATTCGGTGAAAATGTCTTGCATGGGGATAGTTTGATCGGTCTGTTCAACACGCGTCGCCGGATCTTCCCAGTTTCTAAACTCGTTGTAAAACAGCGCTACTGACCCGGTAAAACAGACAACGAATAGCATGATACCAAGCGCGATGCCGGTCCAGCTATGCATATCGTAAATACGGATCTGACGCTCGCGATTGGCCATAGGGGAATGGTCCTTATAGTCTGTCGGATGGCTTAAATTGGGGAATCACTTAACAGAATTATTACCGTGCTAATAGCGCTAATGCCAATCATTACTGACAAAACGCGCCATTTTGAGGGATTCCAGTACAACCAAAACTGGAAAGCAACCCAGATAAAGGGCGAGAAAATTGCGATCAGCAATAGTCGATTGGCGAACTCACCTGGACCAACCATGACATAGGCACAGCAAACGGCAACAGTGGTGACAAAGGCCCAGATAATCGCGCCGGTCAGCCGCGGTCCCTTCCAGGTAAAAAATCCAAGCGCCAGAATAACGGCACCGATTATGCCCATCACTACCGGGCTCATGCAACCCCTCCTGAAAAGAATATAATGCCGGTTAACACCCCAATCAGCGCCGAAGCAATGGTGCTGGGCATGTGCAATTTGGGCCATAATGCCGAGACCAGAAGACCTGAAACGCCGGCGACAACAAATACCCCAAGCCACAGCGGGATACCGAGCTCCCAGCCATAGACTTGCGCCAACAGGATGAGCGCGGCAACGGCAAATAGCCAGCCCACGCCATGTACAATACGGCGCGCTGCCAGCGATTTTTTCAGTCCAGCATAGGTCGTGCGCTGTTTACTTGCCTGATAAAAAGCATAGCAACCAATATACAATAAGGCGGTGGCGAGAATCAGCATGGGGCGCCATATATCAGAAGCTATCGATAATGCGAGTGTTTATCAGAAGCCCCCAATGATGCGAATGCCAAATTGCTGTGGCGCGTTGGCAATCGCGGTGGTGTCGTTATTTGGGAAAAAGCCTATAGGAAGCTGGGTTGGGTCCGCTTGCCCACCAGCCCCTGTCGGGAAAACTGGATTGTTGAAGGGATCAAAAGTGAAGAACTCTTCATCGAACAGATTGCGGGCAAAGACTTCGACGCTAAAATTGTCAAACTCCCAGCCAAGATTGAGGTCGACAGTAAAGGCGTCATTATTGAATCCGGATGGGTCCTGCCGCGCAGGAAATGGCGGCAAACCTGCAGCGATACGCGCCTCATTGGTTTCCGCATTCAGGTCATTAAAGCTGGTGAAATTGCCCGCTGTCAGGCGCGAGATCAGATTGGCATAGAAGCCGCTCTCATGTTCATAGCGACCGCCAAAGCCAACGGTGAATTCGGGCGCGTAAGTGAAGTCAAATCCGGTAACATCATTGCCTAGCGTGCCGCCGCCTTCGGTAAACTCGGTATCAGTATAGCCGACATTGAAGAAAAGCCTGAGACCATCGGTAGGACGTACCGTGGTTTCCAGTTCAAAGCCGCGCAACCGCGATGCACCGACATTATCGGTAATCGTGTCCAGCGGATTGTTGGAAAGCTGCACCACAATCTGCTGATCCGTATAGTCGATGATATAGGCATTGGCATTGAATGTCACATCGCCGTTGAGCCATTCGGAGCGAAATGAAATCTCGTAATTGTTGGTGAACTCTGGATCAAAGTCATTGACAATATTCAGCGCTTCCAGATCGTCCTGAGTGCTCCCTGGAGGCGCCAATGAGCCACGGAATGTATTGAACGAGAGAGCGCCAGCGCGATAGGCGCGCTGATACGTGAAGCCGACAGTTACATTATCGGTAACATCATAGCTTATACCGGCTTTCGGCAGGAAGGCGTCGAATGTGTTATCGGCAACAAAATTAAACTCGTTCGCGAATTGCGCGATAGTGAGGTTTACTATCTGATCGATCAGTGGATCACCAACCGATAGATCGGTGGGTATAGAGGTTGCATCAAAGGCTGTCTGGCGTACCTCTTCAGTGTCGTAGCGAGCACCCAATGTTACGCTCAAACGGTCAGTAATATCGAAGGTCGCCTCACCAAAAATGGCATAGTTGCGAATATCGGTCGTGCTTTGACGAACAAGCTGGACCGGGAAGGCGGGAATAGCGTTGACAATCGTACTGCGGATAAATGCTGCTTCTGCCGGCGATGTCGGAATACCTTGCTGGGTAAGAAGGAAAGCCAGTGTGCCGGCATCCGGAAAGGCAAAGTTTGTGGCTACTGCGGTGGTGTTATCACTGTCGAAAGAACCCTGATTATCGAAGAAATAGCCGCCCAACAGTGCAGAAATACCGTCACCCTGATAGGTCAGCCGAAGTTCCTGGGTAAAAATGCGATCTTCGCTGTTCGTCCGTTGCAATACGCCAACGTCACCCGGCGCCAATGTGCTGGTGACAGGGTTGTTATTGTCGGGGTCAAAATTGAAGAAGCTGGTGCTGTCAATATAGCCGGTGATCGATGTCAGCGTCAGCTCGTCGGTAAGGTCATAGCTCAGATTAGCCGAGGCAATATGCGCCTCGGCGCCTTGGCGATCGATCAGGTTCTGGTTGGAGATACGGTCACCGGTCTGGCGAAAAATCTCTTCGACCACCCGGTTCTCGCCTTCTTCGCTATCGGTATATGTATAGTTGAAGCGAGCCGAAAAGCGCGGTGCAAAATCAGGTGTGAACAGCAATGTGGCACGCGCAGTGATCGCTTCGGATTCATCGATATCATCACGGTTCAGAAAAGTGTTGGTCTGAAAACCGTCTGAACGCAGATAATCGCCCGCCAGACGCAGTGAGACTTGCCCCGGCGCAATCGGTACGGTGACCGCTGCGGAACCGCGATAAGAGTCAAATTCCGCGGCTTCAAACTGGAAGTCACCCGAGAAATCGGACCCCGGATCAACCGTATTGATCACCACTGCACCCGCCAGAGAGTTACGGCCCTGAATAGTAGATTGCGGTCCGCGGAAGATCTCAACGCTCTGTACGTCCCAGACGCTGAAAGCTCCATTGGTCAACAGGCTGCTGGGAATGAACACGCCATCGACAAAAATAGAGGCAACATCACTGGTTGCCTCGCCACCTACACCTGCATTTTGCAAGCCGCGTATAGAAAACCCAGCGCCATCAAAAAGGCTGGCGACATTGGCCGTCTGGTTGATCACATCGTAAATATCGCGGAAATTCGCGTCGGTAATGGTTTCCTGATTAATAACCGCCACTGATGCTGTCGTATCTTGCAAGCTACGCTCAATCTTGCTGCCGGTAACAATGATCGTGTCCTGATCTTCGGAGGTATCATCGGCCTGAGCCGGAGTATTTTGCGCAGCAGTTAAAGCTTCATCATCATCTGGTACTTCAACGGCTGAATTATCCTCTGCCGCCCTGCTCTCTTCGGCCTTAGCGACTGATGGTGTTGCAACAACTGCCACCATAGCAACGCCAGCCAGAAGCAGATTGCGATTAATAATGTGTGATTTGGCCACCCGTAATTCCCCAAAAACTACCATTGAGAGCGAAAAAATTAATCATCCACTCCTGATTCGCGAGGATTAGTAACGAGAATGAGTTGCAATAACAACATATGAGGCTTGAATATGAAGTATTTGTCCTGACATGGCCGTAATTGTTTCAATTATACCACAGTGCATAGACCACACCGCTAGTTTAATTATCCTACTATATGAGAATAAACTTCCAGTCAGCGCACTGGTCAAAGCTAAGAAATCATATGATATTGTCAGACAAAGCTGAGCAAAAATGGCAGCGAATTCCAGAATCAGCTGTAGTGGTATCACCATACAGTTTTGTGCTGCGTTCAGGGGCAGTTATTACAGACAGTAATTTGCTGCCAAAAATGTAGCGATTCCTGCTCGGTAGCTGAAAGGTCGGGTTGCCCGTGATTTTAATATATTTCACCTCATTGCCTAGCGAAGAACCAATGGTTCAAGAGCAATTCGGAGATGCCTGTCTAGCTATAGCAAACCAGTGATGCCGCATGACCACGGATAGAAGCGTGGCCAATTAGCGCACAATCCGAGCATTATGAATCGTGATTATGGTCACGTTTAACATTTTCAGACTGAAAATGACGGTTTTGATCAGTCGCGAACGATTTCCCGTACACCAAGACCTACAACCACGCCTGCGCGCCTTGCTGCGCGCCTTCCATGACGTTGATCGCGATAATATTCTTCGCGGCAATAACGCTCATAGCGACGATTAAAGCCATAATAGTCCATACATTCGCGATAATGGTCGCGGGCATTGTCATTTGCTGCGGCTCTGGCAATTCCAGCTGCGGCCGCACCTGCAATGATACCCGCACGACGCGCGTCACGGCGATTGTCCCAATCATTCCAGTGATGATGATGGCGGTGGTTATGATGGTGGCGTTTTGCCTCTACACTATCGGCTATAGCGATGAAGCTAATACATGCTGCTGCTGCAACGAGAATTGTTTTGGCGATGTTCATGATTTTGCCACCTCGAACAGGTTCACTTCTGACGGGTTCTCAGCTGCATTGCAGGTCTCATAGACACGCTTGACATTGGTCTCCATCCACTCCTGACTAAGGACACCGACTTCGCCATCATTCTTGGCATAGAGATAGCCGTGCAACCAGATCAGGCCGTTGGAAATCTCGTCCTGTGCAGCAACAGACGCCTCGTCCTGCTCTTCCTCTACGGCAATAGCTGCAGTCTCCAGAAAATCAGCACAAGTCAGGGCAAGCGTATTATCCGACGCACCAATTTCCGAGGTCTCATCGGGGCGCTCAATGTCTTCTGCGGCAGCGGTTTCGGTGTCAGCATCAGCTTCAGCACTGCCTTGATCCGCCGGCGAGCAGGCACATAGAGCGAGCGCAGCTGCAGTCGAAATGGTCAATGATAGTTTTTTCATGGCGTTTACTCCCGTTTTAATAGCCATTTTAGACGTAGCGTATTTACGACTGGATTTTTGATCTGCGTTTAAAGGCTGTCCCGTCTAGCTTCGCAATTCTCTAATTTCACTCAAAAGTCTGGAGAGGCAGATTGGCTTAATGACTGGCATGACCTGAAGGAAAAGGCAATGCGCAAGACCCGACCAGTCTGCCTCAGAAGAGTGCATCAGCGCTTAAAGCTGACTGCCTTTATGTCTTCGACCCGCTCCGTGTCCATCGGCAACATAATTGGCTCGTTGCCGATGGAGCCAAAATCAATTGTGTTCAGATCAATAACACGCACCCGGCGATTATGCTGGGTGTGATAATAGAAGAGTTTTTTCTCCATATCGACAGCATTGGTGAACTGGGTTGAGCTTAGCACCAGACCGCCTTCATGATCGCTTCCCTCGTCATGCTGAACGCCATGGGCAGGCACATTGAAGTTATCAAGGATGCGGAACGCTTCACGCACCGTATCATAGCCACCGGTTGTCTCACGTGCGCTTTGGGTGAAGGCGACGGCCCGCACAAAGCGCGAAGGCGGGGTAAAGTCACCGGGCAGACCAATCATGCCGCTGCCTGAACCAAGCGGGGCAAAATCAGTTTCTGCGACCGTTTTTGTTGGCAGTGCGGTCGCTGAAAGGTTGAGATAGTTGCGCAGATTTGTCAGATGCCAATCATAGCTGGGCGAATTGGTAATGACGCCCAGCGGGGCATCATAAACCTTCATTTCCTTGTTCACGACTTCAATGACGATCGCGGCGCCACTCGGATCGCTGACAAAGTAATGGACCGGAGCGGGAAAACCGAGCGCTGGCTCTGACACAGAAACGATGCGGATTGTATCCATCGCTTCACGCACTTCTGCAACAGTTGAATAATTCGCGAGGATATAGCTCATCACATCGGTCGGTGAGATGGAGTTGCCACGCTGCGCTGGATCAAATGCGGGATAGTCCGCAAAGCCGGGCAGATAGAACAGGCCACCGGAAAGGCCCGTTTCATTTACACCGTCGGTGGTCAGCAGCCTGCCAAGGCCGGTGGCTGCTACAAATCCGTATTTCCCTTTCCAGGATGCGCCATCAGAGCCGTCAGGCATTTTCGATGCCATTTCATAGCCGCGTGGGACGAGGGTTACAGAGGCCTCCAGGTCAAACGCGCCCCATTCCATAGTACGGGCTCTTACAGGGGTACCGTCTGCGCCCGTCAGCGCGATACCTGTGCATGCTTCAGCAATGCCGGCAACGGCCATGGAGGCGGCCGCAACAGTCATGATGGCGCTCTTTGAGAACAGGCCAATCTTTTTCATTATGTATCTCCAAGATGAGTTTTGATCAGGGATTATGAGGTGAGGATTTGAAAATTAGGAGCGGCAAGAAAGGCAGGATTTCCAAAACTGCTTTATACCCAGCATCGCGCGACTCCCGATTTACATCTGCAACGCAGTTTAGCGCAGCGTAACATTGCGCTTTGTCGATAATTTGACAGTCGTGATGTAAATTCGTTTCGCTGCGCCAACTTTTTAGGCGGTCAGGGTCAGCATCAGCACAAAGACCGAACTATTCAATCCTTATCCTCGCCTGCATCTAAATGCTGTTCCAGCTTTGCTGCACAGGGTATCTTCAGCGCATTATAGCTGATGGCCAGCAGATCGGCACGTTCCAGCTGCTTCAAAGTCGCATTGACCGTGGCCCGTGAAGCATTGGCCATCTCAGCAAGATCAGATTGTGATAATGCGAGATTGATCATGCCTTCTCGACCTTCACACAATCGCACCAGCACCGCGAGAATACGGCGCTGGGCCTGTGGAATGAGCAATTCACTGACGATTTGGGCAATATAGTTAGAGTTGATCTGGGCCAATTGACCAATGCGTTGGTTCAAATCAGGCCATGCGGCCTCTATTCTGCCAAGCTCGCTGGCGCCGAACCACAGCACGACAGCTGGCTCCGCTGCTACAAATGAGATCGTTCGGTTTCCGCCAATCAGCCGCGGCCCCATGCCGAACCATCGGCCGGGAGCGATTATGGTAGCCAGTTTGGGAATGCTGTGACGATGGCTTATCAGGCAGGAAATGGAGCCACTGACCAAGCCAAAAATGCGCAGATCATCATCGCCTTCCAATGTCAGCGTATCGCGAGTTTCAACCCGTAGGATACGTCCTGTTTCCAATAGCAATGTCTGAAATTGTGACGGTTGCTGCGCTAACCAGCCACGGCTAGTGAGGGCATCGCGCGCAGTTTCGCGGTCTGGCTGTGCATAGGGTGATGAAGCTGGCATCTTGGCCTCATAATTGACCTGTATATCTTTACATTGCGTTTCGCGTAGCGTCGATGCGATATTCTCCAGAATATCTCCGAATTGGATGTATCCTGCCCTTCCCTTGTCCGTGCATCCGAAACAACCTTCCCCATTGCAACATTGTCTCAAATCGGCTTCACTTCCTGCAATAAAAGTACAGGGAGCGCTTATGGGGCAAGAAATTGAGGGCGGCGACTTCACTGCCGCCGACCGTGAAGAATTTCGCGATCGCCTGCGGCGTGAAACGGCAACGTTGAAACAGTGGTTTGATGAGCGTGCTTTTGATGAAGATGACGTGCCTACAGTTGGGCTGGAGTTAGAAGGCTGGCTGACCGATACCGATTGCCTGCCTGCGCCGCAAAATGCCGAGTTTATTGAAACGGCGGATGATCCGGATATCGTTACCGAGCTTTCCAAATTCAATTTCGAGCTGAATGCACCGATCCGTACCCTGAACAAGGATGTGCTGTTCCAGACGCAGAATGATCTGACGCTGAGCTGGCAGAAATGCGAGCGCGCCGGGCGGCCGCATGATCTGTCGCCGGTCATGATCGGGATATTACCGACGGTCCGTAATGAAATGCTCAAGCCTGACTGGATGTCGGAGTCAGAACGCTATAGGGCGTTGAACCGCGAGGTCTTCCGCCGCCGCGATCACCAGCCGCTGCATATCTCCATTGAGGGCTATGACAAGCTCGACTATATCGCCGAGGACCTGATGCTGGAAGCGGCCTGCACCTCGCTGCAATCGCACCTCAAGGTCAATCAGGATGATGCGGTGCGGCTTTATAATGCCGGTGTCATCGCCTCTGCCCCATTGGTCGCGGCGACCGCCAATTCGCCATTTCTGTTCAGCAAGTCACTTTGGGACGAAACGCGTATCCCCGCTTTTGAGCAAGCTACGAGCATGGACAATTTTCGTGAACCAAGCGGCCGCAATGCGCAGCGGGTGACGCTGGGAACGGGCTATCTCAAAGAGTCGTTCCTTGAGCTCTTCCTGCATAATATGCATTATGGCGACCTGCTCCCTGCCCTTTCTGATAATGACCGCAAACTGCCGCATCTCAGGCTACAGAACGGGACAATATGGCGCTGGGTGCGGCCGATATTGGGCTTTGATGGCAGTCTTTCACCGCATCTGCGTATTGAACATCGGGTGATGCCCGCTGGCCCGAGCATGGTCGATACCGTCGCCAATCTGGCGCTGTGCCATGGCCTTATGCTGGCACTGGCCGATGCCGAAACACCGCCCGAAAGCGAGACGCCGTTTGAGGATGCCCGCGCCAATTTCTATGCCTGTGCGCGCCATGGCCTGCATGCCGATGTGCGATGGGCGGGCAAGACGGTGAATGTGCAGGTGCTGTTGCTCGAGAAACTTATTCCTATGGCCTGTGATGCGCTAAAAAAAGCCGGGATCGATGCGGGTGATCTCAACATCTATTTCAACGATATTCTCGAGGATCGGCTGCGCAATGGCCAGACCGGCGCCGCATGGCAGCGCAGTTTTGTCAATTGCCATGGCACCAATTATCAGGCACTGACACAGCGCTATGTCGAGATGCAGCGGACCGGCAAGCCGGTGCATGAATGGACGATCTAAACTGCCCAGTAAAAAGCCTTATATGCAGCCTGACCTTGTTAATTACCTCCCTGCCGAACTCGCCAGCATCGCGCCGCAGGAGATTAAGAGCCTGTTCCCGAATCCGACCCTGATCGTGCTCGAAGGCGAGCGCGATGAGACACTGTTTATCTCCACCCTGCTCCACGGTAATGAGACGACCAGCTTTGAGGTGCTGCAATATCTCGAACAACGCTATCGCAATGCTGCGCCAAGCCGCAATCTTATGATCTTTATCGGCAATGTCGATGCCACTGCGGCAGGCGAGCGTTATTTGCACCACCAGCAGGATTTCAACCGCATTTGGGCGCATACGGGTCCGCATGACGCCAGCGAGTATCATGCATTGGCCCAATCGGTGATCGAGATTGCGCGGCATAGCAACCTGTTCGCCAGCATCGATATTCACAACAATACCGGCAACAATCCGCATTATGGTTGCGTCAACACGCTACGCCCGGCGGACTTGCAACTGGCCTCGCTGTTTGGGCCGTTGAGCGTGTTCTACCGTAACCCCAGCACCACCCAGTCCATCGCCTTTGCCGAACTGTGCCCGGCGATCACGCTGGAATGCGGCCAAAGCGGCGATGTGGACGGGCGTGATGCGGCAATCGCTTTGATTGAGAAGGTGCTAGCGCTGGATGCGTTCACCACCAAGCCGCCTGAAGAGCCGGTGCGGCTATTCGAGACCATTGGCCGAGTGGTGATCGATCCCGAATGTGCGATTTCTTTCGATGGCAGTGCCGCTGAGCTCAGCCTGACACCGGAGTTGGAGACAAGCAATTTCATACAGATGCAGGCCGGGCATGTCTGGGGCAAAAGTCAGCGTGCGCATTCACCGATGCGGGTTCTGGATGAGCATGGTCAGGATTTGACTGGTGAGTTTTTCCGCTATGATGACGGCGTGATTGCGCTGAATTGCAATAGTACGCCATCTATGATCACCTTCAGCCTCGATGCGATCCGGCAGGATTGCCTGTGCTATCTGATGCGCACGATAGAGGGTTAACTGCAATCACACCATTATTTCACACTAAGACACTAAGACACTAAGACACAAAGGCACAAAGGCACAAAGATTAGGGCTTTCCCTTTGGCTCTTTTGTGCCTTAGTGGCTTTGTGTGCAATCAGCAAAAGAACGCTTTAACATACTTCGTTCGGGCTGAGCTTGTCGAAGCCTTGTACTTGTTGCAATAGAAGAATGGCCCTTCGACAGGCTCAGGGCGAACGGATAAATCTCATCGCTTGGCAATTTAAACCTGGCTAGCTCTTACTGAATAAGGAACACCCCCCGTGCATCCCGAAATCCCTTATCTTCGGGAAATCATTGTTTTTCTGGTCGCCGCTGGCCTTGTCGTGCCGTTGGTGCGGCGTTTTGGTGTCAGCCCGGTGCTGGGGTTTCTGTTTGTCGGGCTGGTAATCGGGCCTTTTGGTGTCGGGCGGCTGGCCGACAACGACTCATTCCTGCAATATATGGTGTTCTCCGATCTGGAGGGCGTGCGCGCCTTTGCCGAGCTGGGCGTGGTCTTTCTCTTGTTTACCATAGGGCTTGAACTTTCCGTGGCTCAACTATGGGGCATGCGACGGCTCGTGTTCGGCTTTGGCGGCGCGCAGGTTGTGGTCAGCGCCATCGCCATCGGCGCTATTGCTTACTGGTTCGGCAATGACCTTGTCTCTGCTACCACATTCGGCCTGTGCCTAGCCCTCTCCTCCACCGCGCTGGTGATGCAGTTGCTCACCGAGAGCCGTCGCCTCAGCACTCCTGCTGGGCGTTCCAGCTTTGGCGTATTGCTGCTGCAAGACTTGGCCGTGGTGCCGATCCTGTTCTTTGTTGGCGTCGCCGGGGCCAAGGTCGAAGGATCGATGGCACTCGCCGCAAGCTGGGCCATTGGCCAAGCGGTTCTGGTTATCGCCGCAATCTTCCTCGCCGGGCGGATTATCGTGCGGCCATTCCTGCGCTTTGTCGGTAGCACCGGCAGCCGCGAGGTATTTATGGCAGCGGTCGTCCTGCTGGTTCTGGGCACGTCTGCGGTTACGGCACAGGCCGGGCTGTCCATGGCGCTGGGCGCATTTCTTGCCGGGCTGTTGTTCGCGGGCACCGAATATCGCCACCAGATCGCCGCCGATATTGAACCTTTCAAAGGGCTTTTGCTCGGCCTGTTCTTTATCTCGGTCGGCATGAGCCTTGATGTCGTCGCGCTCTGGGCGGATATCGGGCTGGTGCTGATGTCAGTGCTCGGCCTGATGGTCCTTAAAGGCACCATCCTCTACTCCCTCGCCCGCGCCTTCCGCCTGCCCAAGGATGTGTCTGCGGAAACGGCGGTGCTGATGTGTCAGGGTGGTGAGTTCGCCTTTGTCGTGATCACCGCCGCGCTGTCGCTGGCGCTGCTGGAACCGGCCACAGCGCAGTTCGTCCTGCTGGTAGTGGTCGTCACCATGTTCCTCACCCCATTTCTCGCCATCGCTGCACGGCATTTGGGCGATGCAATCCGCAAGCGCAGCGCCGATACGCCCGATCGCAGAGAGTCGCTGGATGACGAACATCCGGTGATCATCGGCGGCTTTGGCCGAGTCGGCAAAATGCTGGCGCAATTGCTTGACCAGCAGCGCATCCCCTATGTCGCGATTGACAGCGATCCCGGTCTGGTCGCACAGGAACGCGCCAATGGTGCCAATGTCTATTTTGGTGATGCCAGCCAGCCCGAATTGCTGGTCCATTTGGGCATAGAAAACGCCGCCGCTTTCGCTACCACTATGGACCAGCCGGGTTCCGCCGCGCCACTGATCAAGGCGGTGAAAGACGAATGGCCGCATGTCCCGATCATGGCCCGCGCTCGTGATGCCGAACATGCACGCTATCTTATTGATACCGGCGCAATCAATGCCGTACCAGAGACGGTAGAGGCCAGTCTGGAACTATGCGAACTGGTGCTCACAAGCATCGGCATCCCCGATGATGCTGCGCGTACCATTGTCGATGAACAGCGCAGCGCAATAATAGTCGGACAAGATCACGCATAAAAGTGACGTCGCTTATCTAAATTCCCCTCTGGACATTGCTTCTGCGCTCCCGCATTCTCAGTTTAATCGAACGATTAAAAAAGAATCATGCAGGAGATGAGGATGTCCAAGCCGAGCGAGGCAGAACTCAAGGACTTTGAAGCCGAGGCCGATGCCTGGTTCAAAGAAAACACCGTTACCGATCCCGGTTTCATGTTGCCGCTGACCTTTATGGAGGTTAGCACCGATGAGCAGTTTGACTTTCTCTGCGACTGGCAGCGCAAGGTCTATGAGGCAGGTTATCTCGGCACCAGCTGGCCATCTGAATATGGCGGCCATGGCATGCACCCGGAATTTCAGCGCGTCGCCACCCGAGCGATGAAGAAATATGACGGCCCGATCATCCTCAACGCCATCGGCATTGGCTGGGCCGGACCGCTGCTTATGGACATCGGCAATGAGGAAGACAAAAAGAAATATATCAAAGGGATGCTGAGTGCAGAGGATATCTGGTGTCAAGGTTTCTCTGAGCCAGAACATGGCTCTGACCTTGGTAGCGCGCAACTCAAGGCGGTGAGGAACGGCGATGAATATGTGCTCAATGGCTCGAAAATCTGGACCTCGCTCGGCGATCGCGCCAAATATATGATCCTGCTGGCACGCACCAGCAATGACGGCCCGAACAAATATGCCGGTTTAAGCTTCTTCCTCATTCCGATGAAAATTCCCGGTATTGAGACCCGGCGGATCAAGAAGCTCACCGGCGAATATGGCTTTGTCCAGACCTTCTTCACCGATGCCCGCGTGCCCGCCGAAGGGCTGGTCGGCAAGGAAGGCGATGGCTGGATGGTGGCGATGAAGACGCTCGAATATGAGCGCGGTGCCAAAGTCAATCCGGCGGGCGGCTATTATATCAAGGAGCTCGACGCGATGGGCGTTGTCGATCTTGCGCGCAACTCAGAGCGCGGCGGCAAGAAGCTGCTCGACGACCCGGTGATGCGCGACAAGATGGTCGAGCAGATGATGGAAATTCAAGCGCTCAACCTCAACAACCAGCGCCGTCGTATGGCCCCGCTCAATCAGGATCGACCCATGGGTCTGGCGATGATGAACAAGCTGGCCCGCACCGAGATGATCCGCGACCTGACCGAATTTTCGCTTGCCTTTCAGGGAACACGAGCCGGTTATTATGTCGGAGACGAGAATGCTGTCGATGACGGCTATTGGCACCGCAGCTATTTGAACAGCTTCTCCGCCACCATTGGTGGCGGTACATCGGAGATACAGCGCAATATTGTCGCCGAACATGTGCTCGGCCTGCCCAAAGGGCGCTAACAATCCACATAAACCGTTAGCACTGAGCTTGTCGAAGTGCGTTTGTCAGCATGGTGCGAAAATGCGAAGCGCCCTTCGACAAGCTCAGGACTTACGGTGTTTGAATAAGGTAATATCATGGAAAATCTAGGGTCTATCGGATATTCCGAAGAACAGATCGAGCTGATGAATGTCGCGGCCAGCTTCTGCGCCGAGAAATCCCCGATCGAAAAAGTCCGTACCCTGTTGGAAGATCCACAGGGCTATGACGCCGATGTCTGGAAAGAGATTGCCGAGCTAGGCTGGCTCGCCATCGCCATCCCCGAAGCGCAAGGCGGCGTGGGCCTTTCGCTGGGCGAAGTCGTACCGATTGTCGAGCAAATGGGACGCCGGTTGATGACCACGCCCTTTGCCGACACCACCTTGGCGGCGCAGGCTCTGGTAGCAGGCGGCACCGAGGCGCAGCAGGAAGACTATCTGCCCAAAATCGCCGAGGGCGCAGTGGCGACATTGGCGCTGGCCGAAGCGCATGGCGACTGGGACCTGCACAATATCACCGCTAGTGCCAAAGCGGACGGGGACAAAATCACCCTCAGCGGCGAAAAGCTGCTGGTGCCCTATGCCGAACAGGCCGAGATCATTATCGCCTCTGTCTCGTTGGATGGCGCGCCCCGTCTGGTGATCATCCCGCGCGATGCCTTTGGCGATGACGCGTTGCGGCGCGAGCAGATTATCGACGAGACCCGCCGCACCTATGCGCTGAAGCTGGACGGGATCACCCTGCCCGCCTCTGCGTTGCTTGATGAGGCCAAGACCAAGGCCGCGTTTGAGCATATCCACCTCACCGCGGTGCTGTTGCAGGCGGCGGAGATGGCAGGCGGCACCCAGGCCGTCATCGACTACACTCTCGATTATCTCAAAACCCGCAAACAGTTCGGCAAGACCATTGGCGAATATCAGGCGCTCAAGCATCCGATCACCAATGCCTATGTCGATTACGAAAAAGCGCGCAGCCATGTCTATTCGGCGGCACATTGCTTCAACGATCAGGGCATGGGCGAGATCGCCACCCGTATGGCCAAGGCGGCGTGTGATAAGGTCTATAGTTTTGCCGCCGACCGCGCGATACAGTTTCATGGCGGCTTTGGTTTCACCCATGATTGCGATGCCCAGCTCTACCGCCGCGCCGCCATATGGCATGCCTCGCAACATGGCGACGGCGCCTGGCACCGCGCCAAGCTGGCGGATTTGTTGTTTTGACGACGCGTTAATCAAGTCGTCACCCCCGCGCAGGCGGGGGTCCAGAGCAACACAGCACAACGCAAGCGGCTCTGGGTTCCCGCCTCCGCGGGAACGACGAAAGAAAAGGAAAAAGGAGAAACCCCAATGTCTGAAGTGCTTACCGATATTCAGGACGGTTTTATCGTCGTCACCATCAATCGCCCAGAGGCCAAAAACGCAATGACCAAGGCCGCCGCCGAAGGCATTCGCGCCGCAATGGAGCAGCTCGACAATGACAATAGCCTCAATGCCGGCATCCTCACCGGCGCGGGTGGCACTTTCTGTTCGGGCATGGACTTGAAGGGCTTTCTGCGCGGTGAGTCCCCCATGGTTCCCGGTTATGGCTTTGGCGGCATCACCGAGAAAGGTCCAGAAAAGCCTCTGATTGCTGCAGTGGAAGGCTATGCGCTGGCAGGTGGTCTCGAACTGGCACTGGCCTGTGACCTGTGTGTTGCCAATGATAAAGCCAAATTCGGTATCCCCGAAGTCAAGCGCTCGCTGGTCGCTGCCGCCGGCGGTGTTCTCAAGCTGCAACACGTTGTTGGCAAGCGGCTAGCCATGGAAATGGCACTGACCGGCGATTTCTACACCGCCCAGCGCGCCTATGAAATGGGCTTTGTCAATCGCGTGACCGAAGGCGCAGCGCTTGACGCCGCTATGGAACTCGCCGCCTCGGTCGCCGCCAATGGCCCGCTGGCGCTCAAGGCCACCAAGCGGATCATCAATGAAAGCTATGACTGGACCGAAGAGGAAGGGTGGAAGAAACAGGCCGAGATCACCGCGCCGGTCTTCACCTCTGAGGATGCTAAGGAGGGCAGCCTGGCATTTGCCGAAAAGCGCAAGCCCAATTGGCAGGGTAAATAACCGCTGTGCTTTAGGGTCAGGATCTAGGCCCCATCGCCCCAAGCAACCCACACAAATGAGAGGGTTTCATCGTTTGACGCATTCCAAAACTTCGCCGGGATATTTGGTGGCGTCAAGAACATCTCTCCAGGCTTTGCCGAAAACGCTTTGCCACCCATCTCACCTTCAACAAGGCCGGAAAGTACGATGATCATGCGTGGGAACGGGGCGGCCAGTGTGGGAGCCTGTTCCGGTCCAAGCCCGGCGGGAACGTGATAGACAGCGCTGCGAAATCCGCCATCATAATAGAGCACAGTCGCAGGCGCACCATGGGCGACACGGCTGTTTTCCGGTCCGTAGCGTGTCACCTCAGGGTATCCGCGGTTCCAGAAGTGGAAAGTCACGCGTCGAAAAAACTGATCGTAATTGTCAGGCTTCTTATAATCAGCTGTATACAAGACACTGAGCGGTGTTACGTCAGCTGAGGTCGCCGCCGCCATTGCTGTTAAGCCGTTCCAGACTTTACGGTCGAGCAGATGGAGTGTCTCGCGGTTTAGCGTGTAATACATCATCTCTGTCGAACCGAATCCATCGATCAATCGAGTGTCTCTGCCGTCCGCGCTTGTGGTAGAAACCACGTGCCAGCGATCCTCGCCAACCTCGATACCAAAGGTGGCATCGATCGCCATCGGATCCTCGTTGTAATCCTCGACAAACCGTTGCAAAATGTTTTCGACAACCATGCGTTCGGGAGGATTGATGCTCTGCGCGACCACGGGACTCGCAGTAGTGAGGAGAGAAAGCGCAATAAGGATATGAGAAAGGAAGCTTGGCATATACTGTCTCCTTGCGAACGGATTTGCGCTTCAAAGCTGAGGCGTTCGGCGATCAGCCGCAAAGGATGATGAATGAAATGCATGAAGTTTCGCACGAAAAGCAGAACGTCGCCGTTAACGTCGCACGAACGGCAGACTATTTGCGCGCGCCAATACTGTCATGGGTCGCCACCATGGCTGTTGGCGGCCTATTCATGGGCTGGATAGGTGCGCTTGGCAGCTTCCAATATTCTCTCGGAATGAGGCTCGTCTTATGGCTGGGATTATGTGCCGTCGCCGGTCTATTGGCATTTGCTATCGAGGCTGCGCTGGTCCGCGCACGCCTCGACGAGCGGGGTGTGGTGTTCACCGGCGTGGTGCTCACTTTCGCTTTGGCTCTCTCTATGACGCCGGTCGTCTTTCTGGTTAATTCGATCGGATCAGCCCCTCCACTGTCAGCACTGTCACGTTTCCTCATAAACAGCCTCGTTATCAGTATGGTTCTCGTTGCTGGTCGATTGCTTGTGGGGCAAGCCATTAGCAGCAGCACGCGAGCGTATAATGACCAACCCGCTATAGAAGCCGCGCCGATTCTTCGCAGGTTGCAGCCCGGCTTGCAAAACAGTGCTCTTCTGGCTCTCCAATCGGAAGGTCATTATGTTCGTGTCCACACATCCATGGGAAGCGAATTGGTGCTCATGCGAATGCGCGATGCTGTAGATGAGACGGGTGCGGTTAATGGACGGCAGACACATCGCTCATGGTGGGTAGCACGCGATGCGATCGAGCGAGTGCGCGTGACAGACGGCAAGACCAAATTGGAGTTAGCCAAGGGCATTGTTGCGCCAGTGAGCCGACGCGAACGATCAGCATTGGTCGAGGCAAGGTGGCTATAAGCGCGCAAGCTGGCTATTCTGCTCCGCTGACTTCAGCCTGCCGGTCCAATATCATTTTGACCTTGATCTGCTGCATCTGCATCAGCTCTGCGCGAAAGGTATCGAACAGCTCCCTAAGTCGAGCCATACCTTTAGCAGTAAGGCCAACAATGGTCCGCCGCGCATCCTCACTGTCTTTGCGTCGATAGATGAGATCATCGGATTGCAGAATATCAAGCTGCCGCAATCCTGTGGTCAGAGGGATATGGGCAGGATAGCCAATATAGCTGGTCGATAACTCCTCACCCGATGCATAGCTGACATATAATTCCAGCAATATATCCCAACATGGGTCGGCAAAGTATCCATCGCTGAAAGCATCATCCCTTTTGCGGCGCATAGCCCTGATAAACTTGGCGATATCAATATCATCCAGGCAACCAAAAAATGCTGCTTTCCCAAGTTGTTCAAATATAGGTGAATCATCGACTGACATTGTCTCATAGCTTGGCATAATCACACTCCTGTTTGTATCTCAGTAAATGTGAGCCGAGTACCAGTAATAAACTGCCTTTACTGTCACGCGAATATTGGACAATATGTAAAACATTGTAACTATATTTACGGAGGTTCAATATGCCTAAGAGCGCAGATTTTAACCTCGAAGAGCATCTATTCCGCATCAGATCAGCCGACCGGATACAGGCAATATTGGAGTACGCAAAAGCGGGTTATATGGGACTGGGTATTGACCGCGCCAGCTATCACCTCGCCGGAAAACTCCGATCCCCGACATCTGCCACTGTCCAGCTGCTAAGCTATGGTTTCCCCAAGTCCTTTGTGGAAAAATATCATGATCCTGAGTTTCGCAAACATGATCCCATACCTGATATTATCATGACACACGGACAACCCATGCAGCATAGAGAAGCGTTGAGCGTCCGCAGACTTACACAGGCTGAGCAAGCATTTGTGGCAGAGGCAAAAGCTGTAGATATTATGAATGGGATTGGTGTGCCGCTATTCGGGCGCAACTTGCGTAACGCTTACACATCCTTTGGCTTCAATGATCCCGCATTTATTGAGGATGAGCAAATTCTGGTAGACTTCATGGCTATTGCTTCATTAGCGCATCTGCAAATCTGCAATTTTCTGGAGAAACCGATAGAAAATAAGGTCACTCTCTCAACTCGTGAAAGCGAAGTTATCGGACATATTGCCCGCGGCTATTCTGGCCCGTTTATCGCCAAAATCATCAAAGTCAGCGAAGCGACAGTGAATACCTATATCCGGCGCATCTTCGCAAAATTGGAAGTAAGCGACAAGGTAAGCGCTGTCATACGATCTCTTGAATATGGCCTATTGCGATATTGAACTGATTATTGGGCCAGCGTTCTCGCAACTGCATCATATTTAATGATTGAAATTGAAGCGATTGCTGTTGTCTAAGACAGCATGATCAAAAACATTCGCACCGTTTCCGTCGTTCAGGCAGGCAGTGACCCGTTCAACACAGACGTCACTATCAACACATTTACCAATTGGCTGGCCAAAGCGAAAGCCGAGGGTAGCGAGCTGGTGGTGTTCCCGGAAGCCTATATCGGTGGCTATCCCAAAGGCGTCGACTTTGGTGTGCGTGTCGGCTCGCGTAATACGGCCGGGCGGGAGCTTTTTCGGCTTTATGCAGACAATGCGGTCGAACTGGGCACCGAACGCTTCACAGCGCTGTCAGAAGCCGTTGCGGCCAATGGCATCGCCTGCATTACTGGTGTGATCGAAAAACGGGGCGGAACGCTCTATTGCTCGACCTTTGGGTTTGAGAAAGACGGTTCTCTGCTCGGCGTACATCGCAAGCTGATGCCAACCGCTATGGAGCGGCTGATCTGGGGCATGGGCGATGCGGGTGATCTGCCGGTTATGGACAGCAGTGCCGGGCGTCTGGTCAGTGCAATATGCTGGGAAAATTATATGCCACTGATGCGCAGCCATTATTATGCGCACAACCCCGATTTCTATTGTGTTTCTACTGTTGATGACCGCCCAGTCTGGCTGCCCAGCATGCAGATGATCGCACTCGAAAGCCGGAGCTTTGTGCTATCCGCCTGTCAATATCTTGAGCGTGGTGATATTTCACTGAGCACAGAACAATTTGACACTATTCAGGGCAACACGTCCGAAACGGTACTAATCTCAGGCGGCTCCTGCATCATCTCACCGATGGGGGAAGTGCTGGCCGGGCCTGTATTTGGCGAAGAGGCCATTCTCACCACTGAAGTCGATCTGAATGATCGTACCCGTGGCCAGTTCGATATGGATGTTGCCGGCCATTATGCGCGCCCGGATGTGTTTGCTTTTGGGCTGCGTGAATAGGCCCTGTCAGCTGGCTAGTTCCAGCGACAGCATATCTTCATCGATTATAAGACGCGGTGCCTTAGGCAGAGCGCCACATTTGCCGCTCAGGCTGGCGCCGGTGCGCGCATTAAAGCGATAGCCATGCCACGGGCAGGTCAGCACCCCTTCTTCGCTCATGGCACCAGCATCATCCAGCGGACCCAGCATATGCGGGCAGGTGGCGCTGTGGACGATCCAGTCGCCTTGATGCTGCCGTAGACAGAAGCGTTTGCCCCTCAGTGTCACGCTATGCGTCTCCAAAGGGTCGAGATCGGTGATCGGTGTCTCCCATAATGTTTCTAAGTCTGCTCTTTGCCTTGCCTGATCAAGCGCTGTTTGCCGCCCGCGCATCAAAGTTTCATCTTCATCATAAAGCGTGTGATATTGCGCTTGGAGATAGGCCAGTGTAGCCGCCGCCATTGCGTCATTCACAGGCGGTTCGGGAAGAAAGAAATCCACCTCGACGACGATGCCGCCGGTTTCTGCTGTACTGGCCTGGGTATGGATCTCCACCCCTGCTCCCAGTCCGAAAAAGACTGCCGACACCCAATAATGCCGCTCGCGATCTACCCGCAAGTCAAGCAACTGGTGGCCACCACCCTTATCTGCGGGTAGATCAAGTCTGGCCCGCCAGCCCCAATTCCCTTGGTCGATTAGCGTGATATCGGCAAAGGATGATGCATGGACATAGGGCAGATGCTCCCAGTCATAGGCATTTTCCATCATCCGCGTCAGGCTGACCGGTATCTCCCGGCGATACTGACCGAGATAGTGCAGCCTGTCGCGGTCCCTATAATCAATATTGTTGGGTCGCGCTCGAGCCAGAGCAGATTCAGCGTCGCTGAGCTCTGCAATACGGGGCTGTACCGCACCTGCCATTATGCAGCCTTGAGGAAGCCACCCAGCCGCTGATTGATGATCTCTTCCGCTTCATTCATAATCCGGTCGACCAGTTCCTGACAGGTCGGAATATCGTTGATCAGTCCGGCAACCATGCCGCAGGACCAGGCGCCTTTGTCCATTTCGCCTTCCATCATGATCGACGGATAAACGCCCGCAACCTGCTCAATGATATCGGTGAATTGCAGGTCACTGCCCTTCTCTTTCTCGATCTCCAGCAGCCGCTCGACGGCGTCATTATTGAGCACCCGCTCGGTATTGCGTAGCGGGCGCATGACAAGGCGTGTATCGAGCTCGGAAGCCGCGACAATCGCCTGTTTCACATTATCGTGGACCGGTGCTTCCTTGGTAGCGATAAAGCGTGTGCCCATGTTCATGCCATCCGCGCCCATGGCAAGCGAGGCCACGAGACTGCGGCCATCAGCCTGACCGCCTGAGGAAACGAACGGGATTTCCAGCTCATCCGCAGCGCGCGGCAGCAGGATCATATTGGGTACATCATCCTCGCCCGGATGGCCGCCACATTCAAAACCGTCAACACTCACCGCATCGCAGCCAATGCTTTGCGCCTTGAGCGCATGGCGCACGCTGGTACATTTGTGGATGACCTTAATGCCAGCACCCTGAAGCGGCGGCAGCACCTGTGAAGGATTATTGCCAGCGGTCTCCACTACCTTGACGCCGCCCTCGATAATCGCACGCACCATGCCTTCGTAATCCGGGGCGTTCACGACCGGCAGAAAGGTAAGATTTACGCCAAAAGGTTTGTCAGTCATGTCCTTGCATTTGGCGATCTCATTGGCGAGATCGGCCGCCGACTTCTGCGTCAGGCCAGTGATAATGCCCAGACCACCGGCATTGGAGACCGCCGCTGCCATCTCGGCGAAACCGACATAGTGCATGCCACCCTGAATGATGGGGTGCTTGATACCGAACATTTCCGTAATACGTGTTTTCATGAGGCTTTCCTCTCTTGTCGCTGTTATTCTCTAAACAAATAGTGCCACTGATTGCATGCCAGTCATTACCGGTTCCAATCGGCTATTGCGCACGGTCATATATTGGCTACTGGCGCCATTTTCCGCATGATGCGTCTCTGACGACAACAGCCACCAGCCGCCTTCTGTTTCCGGTTTATCGGTGAACAGATTGACTTGCCAGTTCATAGAGCTCACCGGTCCAGATTCGGTCATTAGTCCCATGGCCGATGGCGGCAACGCGTCGCCAATGCACAGCAATTCAGTCATCACATCATAGATCCCTTCTTTCTGGCCATCGTCACGCAGCCTGTGCCACGCTTCCAGCATGTCGCTGCGCTGACTCAAGTCCAGCCGCTTTTCAGGATAATCAAAATGCTGGGTGAAAAACTCTGGCGGGCCATGACGGATTCCATCCTCTGCCGGAATGGGCGGCGCCTCGCTGCGATCAAGTCCATGATATTCAACATGGCTTTTGCGCGGATTCATAAAGATGAAAGTGCATATCAGGCCTATACCGGCATCCGACACGGTTCTTGCGCTCACAAAGGCGGTATTCTTGCCTCGGCGCAACAGTTCGACACTGACAGTGCAGTCCCCCGCAATCGGGCCGACAAAGGCAATCTGGCCCGAGCGTAAAGGGGGTACATCAGGAAATGCCTGTCGCGCCACATGATGCGCCAGCGCCGCCGAAAGCCCGCCATAAGTCGTCCGCCCCTGCATCCAGGTGGGAGGGATGGAAAGGGTCGCGCTGCCATCACTTACGCTGACCGAGCCAAGAAGATCGGATAACTGCATAGCACATGTTTAAGCGCAGTTTTATGCGCTTGGCCATGGCTTTTTGCTGTCTTTGTGCAGCCAGAAAGGAAGCCGTAGCGTCAGCCATTATCTCGATCACCGTAGCAACGGGATCAACGGCGTATCCAACAATAAAGGCTGGACCTTGATGCACACAAAGCAATATGCCTGCAACATAGCTTAGCTACTCGAACCAAAGTTGATGGAGGGGTTAGAGACGGTGACAGACCAACGTTCCAAACGGCTTGAATTGAGCCGTCGCCATGCGCTGATGACATTCGGCAGCACCGCTATTGCAGGCTTGGGGTTGCTCACGGGGATGCGCGCAATCGCCTCGCCAACGTTTCTCTCCTATCCTTTCCAGCTGGGAATCGCCTCAGGCGAACCCGAGGCTGATGGCTTTGTGATCTGGACCCGGCTTGCGCCCGAGCCGCTTACAATCGGATATGGCATGCCCGCCGCCCCAGTAGAGGTGGAGTGGGAAGTTGCCAGCGATGAGCGGATGCGGGAAGTCGTGGCTAAGGGCACCGCCATCGCCAGACCCGAACTCGGCCATGCGGTCCATGTCGAAGTCGGCGGGCTCCAGCCCAACCGGCCCTATTGGTACCACTTTATCGCCGGGCGTGAGCGCAGCGCTATTGGTCGCAGCAAGACAACTCCGGCCATCGGGCAACCTGTCGATCACCTTCGCTTCGCCGTTGCAGGCTGTCAGAATTATGAAGAGGGCTATTACACCGCACACCGCTATCTCGCGCGCGAAGAGGCCGATTTCGTCTTCTGCTATGGCGACTATATCTATGAAGGGCGAGGCAACCGTTTCCGCAATTATCGCGAAGGGCCGGTCGAGACGGTGCGTCGGCATTTCGGCGGCGAAATATACTCGATCGACGATTATCGACGCCGTTACGCTCAGTATAAGATGGATGTCGACCTGCAGGCCGCCCATGCAGCAGCACCTTGGTTCGTCACCTGGGATGACCATGAGATCGACAATAACTGGGCTAGCGATGTGGATCAGGATACGACGCCGCAGACCATTTTCAAACTGCGCCGCCAGATGGCGATGCAGGCCTATTATGAACATATGCCGTTGCGTGCTTCGGCACTGCCCATCGGCGCCTGGATGCAGCTCTATCGCCAGGCGCGTTTCGGCAATCTGATTGACCTCAATATTCTCGACACCCGCCAATATCGGACCAACCAGCCATGCAACGACCGATGGGGTGCCGTGTGCGACGATACCTGGAATGAGGGTGCCGATATGTTGGGGCAGCAGCAACAGCGCTGGCTGTTCGATAAATTGGGCACCTCAAAAAGCCAATGGCAGGTGCTGGCCCAGCAGGTGATGATGATGGATCTTGATCGTAGCCCAGGTCCTGACCTCACCGAGAATCTCGATAGCTGGGCGGGCTATCGCACACCGCGCAAAAAGCTCATGGAGCAGTTGCGTGATCTTGAGCTTGATAGCGTCATTGTCCTCACCGGCGATGAGCACCAGAATTATGCTGGCGAATTGCATATGAACGGGCAGCGGCCCGGACTGAAACCGCTGGCGACCGAATTCGTTGCCACCTCGATCACTTCGGGCGGAGACGGCGAAGACCAGCGCAGAGACACAAAGGCGATCAAGGCAGAAAATGAATGTCTGAAATGGCACAATGCCCAACGCGGCTATGTGATCTGCGATGTCAACGCCGACTTATGGACCACAGAGTTCAAGACGCTTGACCGTATCAGCTCTCGTGGCGGGCAAATTGGCACACGCAAGCGCATGGTTGTTGAAAACGGAGCACCCGGCTCGCTTACTGAAGCATAGCATCTGTTCGCTACGGGACCGGTTTACCTAGTGGGGGATGATGGTGGGCGTAGGAAGAGTTGAACTTCCGACCCCTGCGATGTCAACACAGTGCTCTACCACTGAGCTATACGCCCACTTGGATCATCATGCCTGCCTTGGATTATAGCATCCTAGGCAGGGGCGATCATCTAGCTATCGCTTGTCCGCATTGCAAGCGTCTTTTTATCCTGCAATGGCCGCCATTATCAAAGGCCGCTTGGGTCGACCTTGTCCAATACCCGGTCAACCTCCAGCACGAGATCTTTGAGGTGAAACGGTTTGGAAAGGACGCGGGCATTAGGCGCAGCTTGCCCTGCTTTCAGGCTGACAGCAGCAAATCCGGTTATAAACATCACCTTGGTCTTGGGGGACACTTTGGCGCAATGCTGCGCCAGTTCAATACCGTCCATTTCTGGCATCACAATGTCTGTCAGCAAAAGATCAAAGTCTTCCACTTCAAGCAAAGGTACAGCCGCAGTGCCTCTATCAACATCGACCACTTCATATTCGGCTTTTTCCAAAGCACGTTTTAAATAGGCGCGCATAGCGTCTTCATCTTCTGCCAGAAGAATTCTTTCCATGGATATCCCAAACTCTTTTGCAAACCAAACAGCTATGCTGTTATTTTTTCATCATTACACTAGAATGCGTTAATTTAGTGTTTTCTAATAGATAATTTCACTAAATTCCGAACTGTATCTTTGTTCCCCGATATACACGATTTTTCATCGTTTTTGGATGAGGTTTCGTCTTGTGTTTCTCTTTTGACAAAGTCCTAAAGCTGGGCCATGTCGACATAGATGGCTCGTACAGGAAACAGTCTTTCTGGTGAAAGCAGCTATTGGCGGTCAGGCGACGCCGGGTTTGCGACGGGTCAGTCACCCGTCCTGCTGTCTGTGCCCCATTCCGGCCGCAGCTATCCGAGCGCTCTGCTCGACAATCTGCGTATCCCTGCCCATGCACTGCATAAACTTGAAGACCGCTATGCGGATCTTTTGATCAGCGATGCTCTAAAACGCGATCATGAAGCATTGACAGCGCTAGCTCCGCGCGCATGGATTGATCTCAATCGTCACCCTGATGATCTTGACCGCAAAGCTATCACCGGAATTGCAGCAAGCTCTGCGCTGGACCATCTGCCGAGACGAAACATATATGGTATAGGTCGCCAAAAGGGCAGCCCATATCGTGCCGGTGTTGGCCTGGGCCTCGTGCCAACACGGCTCAATAATTATGGCGATATATGGCGTAACAACTGGGCCATGGCCGATATCATTCAGCGTATACAGCATGTCCACGCGCCGTATCACGAAGCGGTGACTCACAGACTGGAGGAAAGACTGGGGATTTATGGCTGTGCAATATTGCTGGACATCCATTCCATGCCCAGCCTTTCGACGGAGCCCGGCCAGCCCGATACACCCATACAGATTCTTTTCGGTGATCGCTTCGGTGCCAGCGCGCCTGATCCACTGGTGACACGAATGGAACATATGGCCAGAGATCATGGTTTTCGCGCAGGCCGCAACCGGCCTTATGCCGGTGGCTATATATTGGATCGTCACAGCCGGGCTGACGGCCCGATATATGCCGTGCAGATTGAGGTTGATCGCGCACTCTACCTCGACCGCAACGGCTTCCCTGGAAGAGCTATAGAGGCAGTACGCGGGCTTATCGCCGCACTTGCTGATGTGGCAGCGGATTATGCCTATGGAATGCGACGTATAGAGGCCGCTGAGTAACTTTACTATTGATAATCATTATCACCTATGTAATTCAATATCTATTGAGAGCATAAGGAGATTGCATGATGCCAGATCAGGGGACCGATAAAGCGCAGAGCAAAGAACCAACGGTGCTGCAGATCGCAAGTGCAGAAGATGCGACTCGGCCAGATTTTTATTCCAGAAGCCTTATGCTGGACAGCCTGTCACCTCTGGAACGCAGGCTGATGTTAGCATTCCGGTTCAGCGTAATGGCTGGCAAACGCAATAATAATGTTGTCGATATACTGCGTATGCGTACTGGATCACTGGAAACAGCGGTGCAGCTCAGCCGTTTGGTGAAAAGACTGGCGGATCAATGGGAAGGCCCGTTTATGGTATCCCCGCCTTGTTGCCAGTGCATGACAACAGACGAGAAAGTCGTGGCAGATATGCTGCGTGCTGCCATGGCCAATGACCGAACAGCGTTCAACCAGGCGCTGCATCCGATGTTCAGCCCGCCGGTCATAACCGACTTCTGGTGGGTTGCCCGCGCCACCGGTTATGCAGCGCTGCATTCTGTGCTTTAGAATCAGGACCTAGAGTAAAACAAAAAGGGCGCCGCTATAGTGATAGCGACGCCCTTTGTTATTGTGATTGGCGCAAAATCAGCTGATCTGAGCGTCTTTTGAAGACGTTTTCTTGCTGTTGGCTTTCTTTGCCGCAGGCTTGCTTTCTTTCTTTTCAGCACTCGTGGCCGTTGTCGACGCAGAGGTTGCATTGTCAACGGTTGGTGCTGTCGTCACCTGTGGAACCTTGCCCTCGGCAACCTGCTGCGAGAAGACTTCGCGCATAACCTGCAGCGAGAAGAGATGCGCATGGATCAATGGCAGCATGCCGTTTTGACTAAGTTTGCGCAGTTCATCGCCACGCATATCGCGTAGCTTCTCTTCATTCACCATCTGAAAGCCACGATAGATAAACGGCTTGTCATTGCCAGCCTGTTGTATCGAAACTTCACCGTCCATCAGCAGATCATATTTTTTCAGCTCGGTCATAAACGCGCCTGTGCGGGCACCGGCTTCTTCAAACTGCTCGCAGAATTTCAGGATATTCTGGGTAGTCTCGGTCGGCTTGCCATCATCATCAAATACGGCGTCGCCATCTTTGAAATCACCGACAGCGCCGCTTGAAGGGTCAAAGCACAGGGAAAGCTCCTGTGAATCCGGGCGCAGCTTGGCAAGCAGGAAGGGATAGCGACGGATATAGGCTGGAATATAGACCGGATTCTTCATCTTGCCATCGTCATTCATATAGACGTTGACGCCTTCATTCAGGCCCATCAGCGCCAGCGGAACCGGATTATCGCCAACGGTGAAGATGATCGGATAGTGACGCTGTGCTTGAGGAAATTCTTCTACTGTCAGCGGGATAGCATGTGAGTCTTTCAGGAACTCGGCATTATCAAGACCGCGGACTTTCCATTTTCCATGCTCATTGCTGTTCAGCGGAACAAGTTCTTTGAAGAAAAGCGGCAAGTTTGTTGGTTGCGGCTGGCTAGCCATTGTCAGTCTCCGAAATACATTAGAAAATTACTTGCGCCTTAAGTGCTGTCGCCGGGTGACGCAAGGGCAATGAGTTTTCCGGGGTTCATAATTTCCTCCGGATCCAATGCTTTTTTGATTGCACGCAAAGCATAGAGCCGTGCCGGATCACCCAGGCGAGCCAATTCATCGCGTTTAAGCTGGCCTATGCCATGCTCAGCGGACAGTGATCCATGCCATTGATCGACCTGGTCATAAACCCAGCGGCTGATCTCACGCGCTGCTCCTGCATACCATTGTTCTGCATCCACGCCTTTTGGTGCCGTCACATGGTAATGCACATTGCCATCACCCATATGGCCAAAGGCAATGGCGCGGCTGCCTGGAAAACGCCGCTCGGTTTCCGGTGCAACCTGTTCGATGAAACCGGCCATATCGGCTACCGGTACGCTGATATCATGCTGTATTGCCGGGCCTTCGGCACGCTCTGCCTCGGCAATAGAGTCGCGAATTTTCCAGAAAGCTTCTGCCTGCGCCTCGCTGGCTGATAGAACAGCATCGTCGATCAGACCCTGCTCCATTGCTGCCGCCATGATCGCTTCCGTTCTTTCTGATGATGGGGTCCCATTGGCGTCGTCGCGGACAATCTCGATAAGGCAGTGCCAGTCATGCTGCCCAGCAAGAGGCGTTCTTGTGTCGGGGATATGCCGCAGAACATTTTCGATGCAATGTTGCGGCATAATCTCAAACCCTTCCATGGCGGGTCCGGCCTCAGCTTCGAGAAACAGCAGTAAGTTGCGCGCGACGGTTGGGGATTCCAGCCCGGCCCAGACAACGCAACGGTCCAATATCGCTGGACTTAAACGCAGGCGCGCTGCCGTCACAATGCCTAAAGTCCCCTCGGCACCGACCAGTAAATTGTTGAGATCATAGCCGCGATTGTCTTTCTTGAGTGCAGCCAGACCATTAAATACCTCACCATTGGGCAAGACCGCTTCCACACCCGCTACCAGCGCACGCATCGTGCCATGGCGCAATACCTGAGTACCGCCTGCATTGGTGGAAGTCAGGCCACCGACTGTCGCTGATCCCTTACCACCGAGTGTCAGAGGAAAGCGCATATCCATCTGTTCCACATGCTCATGCAATGTCTGTAGAATAACCCCGGCTTCGGCAATAACCGCACGCTCCTGCGGCAAGTCCTGACGGACCGCATTCATCCGCCGCATTGACAGCAGCACCGAATCCCCACTCTCATCGGGCGTTGCGCCACCCACCATACCGCTATTGCCCCCTTGCGGAACGATGGCAATTTTATGCTCAGCGGCAGTAGCAACCAGGAATGCGGTTTCTTCAGTAGACCTTGGCTCAATCATGATGCTCGCCTGTCCATGAAAGCGGCCGCGCCAGTCTGTCAGCCAGGGCGCAATTGCATCTGCATCAGTGACAATATGCGGAGCCAGCTCGCTGCTGCGTAGCTGGTTAAGAAATGCGGTCAATTTGGCGTTGTCCATATTCTGACTGACTATCCATTTATCATACACGCGCAAACGATCTGGGCAGACCGTTGCCAGAATGCAACAGTCAGTAAACAGATGTGCTTCATGGGTTAATCACATGTTCAATTCGCGATAGTAAAGCAACCGAATATTGGGTTCCGGCGCTATAGCCAAACTCGCGATGAGGTAGATCATCACAATGTCGTTTCCAGCAGCTTTGCTGCTTTTTCTTGGGCTAGAGGCTGCACCGGATATTGTTCCGCAACCTGATGCTGTGGATGATGCCAAACGAGCGACCAACCTTACAACATCGCGCGATCATAAGACCTATCAACCACGCCAAAATTGGACAGAATGGATGGCCGATCACAACGGCCATGACCGCATCATGCAGATGCGTATAGAGCGCCGCGTTGTTATCCGCATACCGCGTACCACCAGCAACCGACAGCCATTGAGTGATATTCGCACCGGTCAGCTCAGCCGCAACTGGGAAGAGCGCAAGATTGGCAAGTGCTTGACGATGAACAGCATTGCCGGGGTGCAAATTGCCAGCAATGACCAGATGCTGCTCTATCTGCGTGACCGCCGTGTCATACGCGCCCAGCTGGAAAAAGCCTGCCGCGCCAGAGATTTTTACTCCGGTTTTTATTTGGAGCAAAGCAAGGACGGACGGCTTTGCGTAGAGCGCGATGTGCTCCATGCCCGATCAGGCAATAAATGTGAGCTGAAACGCATCCGACAGCTAGTCCCGAAAGACTGACCCTAAAGCCGCAGCACAGATTGACTTTTGCGCATTTTGCCCGCAAAGGGCGCCTTTGTGTTCTACGACTGAACAACAACGGCACTATATTGCCATTTTCTCGGATAGACTATGAAATTTGCCGATCTCGGCCTTTCTTCTGAATTACTAAAAGCCGTGGACGATGCCGGCTATAGCGAGCCGACCCCGATCCAGGCGCAGGCCATCCCTTCGGTATTGATGATGCGCGATCTGATTGGCATCGCCCAGACCGGCACCGGCAAGACCGCGTCATTCGTGCTGCCGATGATCGACATATTGGCGCAGGGTCGCGCGCGTGCGCGTATGCCGCGTTCGCTGATCCTCGAGCCGACCCGCGAGCTAGCGGCGCAGGTAGCCGAGAATTTCGAGAAATATGGCAAATATCACAACCTCTCCAAGGTACTGCTCATCGGTGGTGTATCCATGGGCGATCAGGTCAAAACGCTGGAAAAAGGCGTTGATGTGCTGATTGCAACTCCCGGCAGATTGATGGACCTGTTTGAGCGCGGCAATATTCTCCTTACAGGTTGTGAGCTTCTGGTGATAGACGAGGCCGATCGTATGCTCGATATGGGCTTTATCCCCGATATTGAGCATATCTGCGCCAAGCTGCCTGCAACACGCCAGACAATGCTGTTTTCGGCAACCATGCCGCCGCCGATCAAGAAACTGGCGGACCAGTTTTTGAGCAATCCGAAGAATATAGAGGTCGCCCGTCCGGCAACCACCAATACCGCCATCACCCAGACCAAAATCCCGGTAAAGACCCGCAGCAAGCGCGCGCTTCTTCGGCATCTCCTTGATGCGGATGATATGCGCACCGCGATTATCTTCTGCAATCGCAAGACCACCGTGCGCGAGCTTAACAAGAGTCTCAAACGCCATGGCTTCGATTCCGGCGAAATTCATGGCGATATGGACCAGAGCAACCGACTGGCCGAGTTGGACCGGTTCAAGGCCGATACCATCAACATATTGGTCGCCTCAGACGTCGCCGCGCGTGGTTTGGATATCAAGGGCGTCAGCCACGTGTTCAATTTCGACGCACCCTGGCACCCGGATGACTATGTCCACCGCATCGGCCGTACCGGTCGCGCTGGGGCAAAGGGCAAAGCTTGCACCTTCTTCACCGATGAAGATGATGAGAATATCGCCAATATCGAGAAGCTGACCGGCCAACCGATTGAGGAAATAGCCAACCCCCTCAAAGATGCGATGCACGCGCCTGGTGATGCCCCTAAAGGCAAAGACAGGGCCTCATCCGACGATCAGCGTAAGCCGAAAAAAGAGAAGAAGCCCGGCAAATCGCCAAAAGCAAAAGTCAATGCTGATATGCCACAACTGGATGGCGATGATGGTGGCTGGAACGGCCCGGTACCCGATTTCCTGTCGGTTACGCTAGAACGCTAATTGACCTTGCATCCGTACAGGCGGAAATTCTTATAGTGATTAACACAAAGGCGCGGACAAAGGTTAGCCAACGCAACCTCTCCGCGCCTTTGTATTTCGTGTAAGAATATGCCCCTCCCGCAAGGCAGGAGGGGCTAAAGCGATTTAGAAACTCAGCCGTGCCGAGACCCGGAAATCGCGTCCGGCGAGCGGCGCAAAGTCGCGGGTGAAGCTGGCAGCGCGACGGCCGACAACATCGAAGATGTTATTGGCGGACGCCAGCAGCGTTACATTGCTCTCGGTGCCGAGCGGCCTCCAGGCAATCTGGGCATTGACGAAAGTGAAGCCGTCGGTCTCAGTTTCGAAATTGGCGTTGCGATCCTGATCGTCGAACCACTCGACCTCGATACGGCCGTTCAGCGTGTCGCTCTGGGCTTCCAGACCACCAAGTACACGCAGCGGCGGAATACGGGGTACCGGGCCAAGATTGTCGAGCGTCGCTTCGGTATAGTCAGCCACCGCATCGGCGACAAAGCTAAAGCCTCCAGATCTTGCCAGCACTACTGAGCCCTGAGCTTCAAAGCCATAAAACTCGGCGTCGTTCTGGATAAACTGGAATACCGGCAGACCGTCTTCTTCCTCACCGGTTGGAACATCGATGAGGAAGTTCTCAAAGTCGTTATAATAGACGGTGACACCAAACTGCCATGTCGGCCGATCAATCCGCAGGTAAATCTCTCCGCCCATGCTGCGCTCGGTATCGAAATTGGGGTTGCCAATCTCAAACGCCTGTGTCGCGATATGCGGACCGTTGGAGAATAGTTCCTCAGGCGATGGCGCACGCTCAGACCGGTTAAAGTTGATACCGACCTTGGCACCTTCATCAAAGGTATAGCCAAAGCCAAGTGCGCCTGAAACACTGTCAAAGTTTCGCTCGATTCCGAGCACTTGTGATTCTGAATTCACGGAGTCAAAGCGCAATGCACCTTCGATGTCGAAATTGCCTGTCGTATATTCCTGCACCGTGAAAATGCCGAATTGTGACGTTTCGTTAGGCGGCACAAAGGCTTCTGCACCAATGGCAGAGAAGTCGCGGAAAGTGTATTGAATGCCGGATGCACCGCGCCAGCCACCACGATCACTCTGGGCCAGTTCGGCACGGGCTTCAATGCCCTCATTTTCAAAAACAGTGCCGACTTCATCGCCTTCAAATTCGATCTGCTCAAAATCAGCATAGGCGCCGCGAATGGTCAACTTGTCAAAGAAGCCTGGCAGATCGATTTCACCGCGGAAATCAACCTTCACCTGCTCCAGCGCAATGGTGACTGGGCCTTCCTCTTCTTCCTCCTCGTCATCATCGCCATCTTCATCGCCATGCGCATGTTCAGCGCCGGGGCGCTCAGGGACGCCATATTCACTATCGAAATAGCTGACCGACACGCCAAACATGCCGCCATCGCCGAACCAGCTCAGGCCACTACCGAAGCTGTAGGTTTCGGTTGCCGTATTGGGTATCCGGTCGCGCAGTTCCGCCAGTTCCAGAGCCTCAGCCGCTTCGTCGAGATTGCCTTCTTCGGTTTCCTCTGCAGCAATTTCAAGCTGTTCGGCACGCAGTTCCGGTGACAGGACAAATCCGCCAACCTCAAGGTCATCAGTATTGCGGTAATTACCATCGACATGAAATACGAGATTATCACCTAGCGCGAAATCCAGGCTGGCGCCAACGCTGCGCTCATTGGCAGCACTGGCATAGCTGCCAAGCATATCAAGGTGGAAAGGTTCATCTTCCAGAGGGGCGCGGGGAATGCGCTTGTCGATACTGTTAACCGCACCACCCAAAGCATTACCGCCGAACAGCAATGTCGCTGGACCTTGCAGCACTTCGATCCGCTCAAGCAGGAGCGGTTCGACAGTGACAGCGTGGTCGGCTGAGGTGCCGGAAACATCGATTGTGCCCAGCCCGTCGTTCAGGACGAGAATACGCGGCCCCTGAAAACCACGAAGGACTGGGCGTGAGGCACCGGGTGTAAAGCTGGTTGCCGAAACACCAGGCAGCTTGGTCAGCATCTCACCGATTTGCGGTTCGAGTTCCTGGGTCAGTTCATTGCCTTCAAGAACCGATTTGCTGGCCAGAAGATTGAGGTCATCAACATAAGGTGCCGTAACAATAATGTTCGGCAAGGTATGATAATCATCTTCATCAATGTTCTGGCTGCGGTCGCGGTCAGGCTGTTCATCAGCAGGCGCGGTTGCGGCAGCACTCTGATCATCTGCCCATGCAGGCGTTGCCATGGTGGTGGTCAGAAGTGTGGTAAATAGAGCGGCATATTTGCGGCGCATATCGGGGAACCTTTTTTCTTTATATAATGATAATCAATTGCTCGCCGCGTCTATTTTTAATGATATACTATATCAAGAGGAAACTGGGCTTTTCCGACAAAATGCGCAAAGATGAGGACAAATTACAACAAACAGGGGGCGTATTAAGGCCTATTAAGCAGTTAGAAGCCGGCTAACCGTTCGACCGTATCATCAATGTCGGGATATTCACGCGCCAGCTCTGCTATGAGGGCAGGCTCAATACCCTGCCCATCCTCGGCTAAACGGTACAGGTCTTTCATTGCCGCAATGGCTGTACGAGAGTTAGCAATAATCTGACTGCAACGCTCGGCAACCAGCACATCAAGAGCCGCTTCATCTGCAACCGCTGCATTAGCCAGACCAATTGCTGCAGCCTCTTCACCCAATATGGTGCGCGCAGTGAAGGACAATTCACGGGCACGTCTTATGCCAATGGCGCGCGGCAGATTTTGGGTCATGCCCCAGGTCGGGCGGATGCCGAATTTGACATGCGTATCGCCAAATTTGGTAGTGGCGGTAGTGAAGATCATGTCGCAATGCAACGCGATCTCCAGCGCACCGGTAAAGCAGAAGCCATGCACCTTAGCGATGACTGGAAACGGCGCGGCACGCACTGCTGCGCCAAATTCTGCGCTGGGTTTATCGAACACATCGCCAATCTTGCCAGCTTTGGGTTCGATGCCCTGTAACACTTTCAAGTCCACGCCAGCCGAAAACGCCCTGCCTGCCCCGGCAATGACAGCTACGCGTACATCCGGTCCAGCGCCAGCAATGGCATCGCGCATGGCTTCGAGCATCTCTGGGCGAAAGGCATTAAGTGCATCAGGGCGGTTAAGTGTGAGTGTGAGTGCGCCGTCACTATTTTCAATCAACACCATATCACTCATGCATCACCTCTGATTTGCAGCTTCTCCAAAACCCCGCGCAAGTCAGTCGGTAGCGACACTGGACGGCGGTTTTCGCGGTCAACATAAACATGGGTGAATTCGCCATGAGCCGATGCGCTGTCATCCGCATTGGTGAACAGCGCCACGCCATAACGTACGGCGCTGGTGCCGATATGCTCGACCCGGACGCCAGCATGGATGCGGTCAGGAAAGGCCATTGGCTTGTGATAGGAACAGCGTGTTTCCACCACTAATCCGATGGTTTCACCGCCATGAATGTCGAGCACATCATGGCCGATCAGCAGTTCGTTTACCGCTGTATCGAAATAGAAATAGGATATCGCATTGTTGATATGGCCATAAATATCATTGTCCGACCAGCGCGAGGTGATTGCGACGAACTCGGCATAGTCGCTGCGTTTTGGTGGCTGCGGACGCTCTTTCGACTTTTTGGCCTTACCAAGCGGCATCATAAACCTCCCGCGCCGCATCGCGGGTCATCTCACGTGGGTTGTTGATCAATAGCCGCTCCTGCAACATCGCATCATCGGCCAGCCGGTCGAGAGAGTCCTCAGGAATATCAATATCGCGTAGCCTTTGGGGTGCGCCGCTATTGCGTGAGAGTTGTTCGAGATAAGCAATAAATGCTTCGGCTTTTGCGGCTTCTCTATCAGGTGCATCAAGGTGCAAGGCATCTGCCAGCTCGGCATATAAGGGCGCTGCAACATCGAGATTGAAGCGTAATACATGCGGCATCACCAACGCGTTGGAAAGGCCGTGCGGCACATGGAAAATCCCGCCCAACGGATAAGCCAGCGCATGAACCGCACCCACAGGCGAATTGGCAAAGGCCTGCCCCGCAATCATGGAACCGCGCAGCATCGCCTCACGCGCGACCATATCATCGCCCTTTTGGCAGGCGCGTACCAGATTGTCGGTCAGAAGGCGCAGCGCTTCTTTTGCGAGCATATCCGACATCGGGTTTTTCTTAAGCCTGCCGGTATAGGCCTCGATCGCATGCACCATGGCATCAAGACCGGTGGAGGCAGTGATATGCGCAGGCAAACCAACTGTGAGGGCCGGATCAAGAAATGCGCCATCGGCATAAAGTCTCGGCGAGACAATCCCGGCCTTAGTGGTTTCGCCGGTGGTCAAAATGGCAATCGGTGTGACCTCTGACCCAGTCCCGGCCGTGGTCGGCACCATGTACAGCGGCAAACGCGGCGCGGTGACATTGCCGACACCATACATTTCCGCAAGCGGCTGCGGCTTCGGTCCAGCCAGCACCGCGATCACCTTGGCACTATCCATCGGGCTGCCGCCGCCCAGACCGATAATCGCATCAGCACCAAAATCGTGCACAGCCTCTGTCATATTGAGGACAATTTCCTCCGGTGGGTCGGCGACAATGCTGTCAAATATCGCCGGTTCCAGACCAGCCTCGCGCAAAGCATTAGCCACTTGTGCGACCACACCGGTCGCCACCAGTCCTTTGTCAGTGATAAGCGCGGGGCGCTTATGGCCTTCCGCAGCGAGATGGCTGGCAAGCTCCTGGACAGCGCCCTCGCCGAAAACGCAATAGGGAACGGTCTGGAAAGGAAAGGATTTTGTCATAACGCTATCCCTGCCCTGCATGACCGGACAGTGTCAAAGGGATTTCCAAAAGGTTCTGCGCTTCACAATCATATTGCAGCGCAAAAATTGACGGCTTTACAGGCCATTGCCAGCCTGTTTTAATAGGAAGGTCCAATTTGCAGTTCATTTCAGAAAGATTATTACCAACAACGCCGGTAGGGGGAAATGCAGCGTGTATGATGAGATGTTCGGATCGGACAACACGCTGCGCGCACCCTATGCCGCCTATCAGAAATGGCTGGACCGCGAAAAAGCTGATCGGCTGAAGCGCAAAACCCGCGAGGCCGAAGCCTTTTTCCGCAAGACCGGGATCACTTTCAACGTCTATGGCGAGGAAGAAGCTGATGAGAGGCTGATCCCGTTTGATATTGTGCCGCGTATCATCACTGCGCGCGAATGGCGCAAACTGTCGCGTGGCATTGAACAGCGGGTGCGCGCTATCAATGCCTTTCTCTATGACATTTACCACCGTCAGGAGATATTGCGCGCCGGGCGGGTTCCGGTTGAGCTGATCGCACAGAATGAGGCGTTTCTGCCGCAGATGATCGGGGTGAATCCGCCTGGCGGCATCTATACCCATATTATTGGCACCGATATTGTCCGCACCGGCGATGACCAGTTTTATGTGCTGGAGGACAATGCCCGCACGCCTTCGGGTGTTTCCTATATGCTGGAAAATCGTGAGACGATGATCCAGATGTTCCCTGAACTGTTCTCGCAAATCGCGGTGCAGGAAGTCGGTCGTTATCCGCAAGATTTGCGCCGCTCACTCGCCGCCTGTGCCCCGCCTGCTTGCAGCGGCAAACCGACGGTTGCTGTGCTGACACCAGGGATCCACAATAGCGCTTACTTTGAGCATAGCTTCCTTGCTGATCAGATGGGCGCGGAGCTAGTCGAAGGGCATGACCTTAGCGTACAGGATGGCCGGATCGCGATGCGGACGACGCGCGGCTATCAGCCGATTGACGTACTCTACCGTCGCATTGATGATGATTATCTCGACCCATTGAACTTCGATCCGGAATCCATGCTTGGCGTACCCGGCATATTGGATGTCTATCGCGCCGGCGGCATCACCATCGCCAATGCGCCCGGCACCGGCATTGCCGATGACAAGGCACTCTATTCCTATATGCCGCAAATCGTCGAATTCTATACCGGCGAGAAACCGCTGCTGGAAAATGTCCCAACATGGCGCTGTAGCGAAGCCGATCAGCTTGCTTATGTCCTCGACAATCTTGCCGAACTGGTGGTCAAGGAGGTCCATGGTTCGGGCGGCTATGGCATGCTGGTTGGCCCCACAGCGACCAAGAAAGACATTGAGGAATTTCGCAAGAAGCTGGAGAGCAATCCAGGCAACTACATTGCCCAGCCGACACTGGCTCTCTCCACTGTGCCGATATTCACCAACACCGAACTGGCGCCGCGCCATGTTGATCTGCGTCCCTTCGTTCTGGTTTCACCACAAGGCATCAGCATCACTCCGGGTGGCCTGACGCGGGTAGCGATGAAGAAAGGCTCGCTGGTGGTCAATTCCAGCCAGGGTGGTGGCACCAAAGACACTTGGGTCCTGGAGGAATAGGCTATGCTCGGTAAAACCGCAGGCGGCCTGTTTTGGATGTCGCGTTATCTCGAGCGCAGCGAAAACAGCGCGCGCCTTATCGATGCCGGGTTTCGCATTGCCCTCACCCGCTCCAAATCCGCCGCCGATGAGTGGGAGTCGGTGCTCACCACCGTCGGCGCACGCACCGCCTATTGCGAAAAATATGACGATTTCAGCTCAACTCAGGTAATCGACTTCCTGCTGCGCGACACCAGCAATCCGGGTAGCGTTCTCTCCATCACAAAATTGGCGCGTGACAATGCGCGTTTGGTGCGCACCGCCATCACCCGCGAGGTATGGGAAGCGACCAATGAAAGCTGGATGACGCTGAAAGACCTGTTCCGTCGCAAAGTGCGTGAGCAGGACCTGCCCGATGTGCTCAATACCATCCGCCAGCAAAGTGCATTGGTGCGCGGTGCCGTCATGGGCACAATGATGCGTAATGACGGCTTTAACTTCTCCCGCCTCGGCACCTTTATTGAACGTGCCGACAACACGGCGCGCATACTAGATGTGAAATATTATCTGCTGCTGCCGACTATCGCCAATGTCGGCTCCTCGCTCGACAATGTGCAGTGGGAGACGATCCTGCGCTCAGTCTCTGCACAACGCAGCTATCGCTGGCTAAATGGCCCCGATACCAATCCGGTGCAGGTTGCCGAATATCTCATTCTCAACCGCCAAATGCCGCGCGCCCTCACCTTCTGCTATAACAAGATTGACGATAATCTGGGCCATCTGGAAGGCAATTATGGCGAGCGCACCACCGCCAGCCAGATGGCGGACGATATCTGCGAAGAATATATGAGCCAGCCGATCGAAACCATTTTCGACAATGGCCTACACGAATATCTGCTCGAGTTTCTCGCCGCCAATAACCGGCTGGCGATACAGATTGAGCAGGATTATCGCTTTCAGCAGAATTAGGTTCGGGGTCGATGATGCATCTCCATATCAACCATAGCAGCCGCTACCATTATGACACGCCAATAGCCTATGCGCTGCAGCAAGTGCGGCTAACCCCGAAACGGCGCAAGGGGCAGAATGTCATCAACTGGTCGATCAGCATAGAAGGCGGCAAGAAAGAGCTGCACTTTGAAGACCAGCATAGCAATACGGTCGACCTTATCAGCATCGAGCCTGGGCGGGAAGAAATCATCATAACCTGCACTGGAGAAGTCGAACTGACCGACAGTACTGGCATTATCGGCAAACATGGCGGCCATGCACCCCTATGGTATTTTCAGCGTACTACCGAGCTTACCAAGCCGGGGCGCGAAATCCGCAAACTGGTCAGCGAATTGCGCAAAGAGGAACTGCCGGGGCTGGAACAGGCACATGCGCTATCCAGCATGATCCGCGACACCGTCACCTATTCCACCGGGGAAACCCATGCCAACACCAGCGCGGAAGAGGCGCTCAAATTGGGTGAAGGCGTCTGCCAGGACCATAGCCACATTTTCCTCTCCGCCGCAAGGTTACTGGGTCTGCCTGCACGCTATGTCTCAGGCTATCTGATGATGGATGACCGGGTCGATCAGGATGCAACCCATGGCTGGGCCGAAGCCTATATTGAAGGTCTGGGTTGGATCGGTTTCGATATCTCCAATGGCCATTCCCCAGATGAACGTTATGTCCGCGTTGCCACCGGACTTGACTATCGCGGAGCCGCTCCCATTTCGGGTATGCGCTATGGCGCGGGGGAAGAACAATTATCAGTGGAATTGCAGGTCCAGCAATAAGGCAATCCGGCGATTTTCTGATAAGCATATCTCGGTCAAGAGAATCACACTGCCACTAAGGGTCTGAATTACATGACATATTGCGTGGGTATGAAGCTTGATCGCGGGCTGGTATTTATTTCCGACACGCGGACCAATGCCGGCGTCGACAATATCTCCCAAGTGCGCAAGATGAAGATCTGGGAAGAGCCCGGCGAGCGGGTCATCACCCTGCTTTCCGCCGGCAATCTGGGCACGACACAATCGGTGGTCAGCCTGCTCGATGAGCGCTCCAAAGCACCGCAAGAACGCGATCCTTCGATCCTTAGTGACCCCAGCATGTTCGAAGTCGCCCGCCGTGTCGGCGCGACCTTGCGCGAGGTCGTCCGCACCCATAGCGATGAAGGGCAGGAATCCGCCTCCACCTTCGGCGCGACATTGATTCTTGGCGGCCAGATCAAAGGCAGTGAACCCAAGCTGTTCCTCATCTACCCAGAAGGTAATTTTATCGAGGCCAGCGCCGATAATCCGTTTTTCCAGATTGGTGAGGCCAAATATGGCCGCCCCATATTGCTACGCGCCTATGACAAAGAAATGTCCTTCGAGAATGCGATCAAGTTGTTGCTGGTTTCCTTCGACTCCACCATCAGAGCCAATGTTGCAGTCGACCTGCCCTTCGATATCATGGCCTATGATGCTGACAGTCTGAAAATCGGCCAGGAAAAGCGCATCGAAAAAGACGACCCCTATTTCGCACAAATCTCCAGCGGCTGGGGCGAGGCGCTGAAACTGGCTTTTGATGCACTGCCCGATTTTCATTTCCAAGAATGATTACCGCCTCGACGGAAACTGGCATTGCGCCGTCGCTTGATAGGTTGAGCGCCATGTCGTGTCTGTCGCCTTGCGCGAATTGGTAGGTACGCTGTTGACGCGCAATACCTTGCCGCCAGCATCGCGGCAGCGGTCACGTGCTATCCGCTCCGCACTGCCGCGCGCCTGGTTGCTGGCGGCAGAAGCGCTGGGCATCAGGCCAGACGTTGCCGAGGCCTTCACCAGTTCTACCTGCGGGCGATAGTCGGCAGCATCCTGCCCGGCATAACCGGCATAACGCTCGGGCACTCTGCCCGCTGCGCGCACAAATTGCGCCTGCGGTATCTGATTGGCTTTCCCTGTCGTCACAGCCGCGTCAATAGCGGCCATATATTCCTGATCGTCAAAGGTAGAGTTATCGCCACCATCGAGTGACCGCGAAGCGATATCCACTGCGCGAACAAACTGGCCGTTCATCATCGCAGTCGCATAGCTGTCCCAAGCCTTACGGTCCTTGGCCCAGACGGGATAGGTCTGTTGATAAGGCTGGTTGCTAATGGCATTGAGAAAATGCTCGGCACGCACCAGCCCATCCGGGTGCATTACTACCTTGCCATGCGGCACCGCACATCGCCCTATTTCCTCAACCATGTTTTTAACTTCCTTGTCTTTCTCCATATTGCGGCTGGAGAAATCCTGGGAGACCGACATGAAAATCTGCCGCCATGCATTGCCGTTCGCATAGTCAGTGACGAACTTGTTGCCATAATGGTGAAACTGATATTGGGTATATCCATAACCCAGCTCACCATGAGCATAGGCAAGATTGATATCATAGGTACCGGAATTCATGCCCGCCCAGACCGTGTAGAGGATCAGACAGCGGATATCGCTTTCAATGTCTGAGTGGCCATAATGGCTCTTTTTTTTGCCCTTGAGATAGGCCTTGCGTACGTCCGACGATTTGATCTTCGCTTCCACTGCGCTTGGTACAACCACTGCAGCCAATGTCAGTGCGGCTATAATATGATGGAATTTCACTCTGCCCTCTCCTGATTTGCTCCTGAAGGAGCAAAATAGCGGTTGAGAGAGACAATAATTGTAAGAACCAGACAAAATGAACCGCGCAAGGCATGCTAACCAAGTGCGCGTTGCGTCCTCCCTCGCTGCGATGCAGCTTCGGCGGACAGCCTTCGCTAAAGCTTCAGTTTTGAAAGCAAGAATATAATTGGGGCTAGCCTGCCAGCCGAAGCTTTAGCGAAGGCTGGTGGACAGGGCTGGATTCGAACCAGCGTACGCTCACGCGGGCAGATTTACAGTCTGCTGCCTTTAACCACTCGGCCACCTGTCCATAGGTGCGCGATTCCTGATGAGGCGGATCGCGTCGGCAAGAGGCGGCTCAATGGCGAAAAGGCGGTCCCATGTCAATGTCTGGGGCCATGAAATATTTACGCACCGCAATGATTGGCATTGACCGATGAATATGCGAGTGCAGGTCGCATGAAAAGAGGACGGCAGGCAAAGCAGAAAAAGGCATCGCGCCAGCGCGGGCGTGGTGGATCGGCGGTCGCGCCGCGTTTTTGGGGGCATCATGCGGTGGAGGCGGCGCTCACCAATCCTGAGCGCGTTGTGCGCAAGCTGCTGGGCACGCGCAACGCTCTGTCTGAACTGGAAATTCCCGAGAACCTGCCGGTGCAATTTTGCGATGTCAGCGATCTAGCGCTGCTGGTGCCGCCCGATGCGCCGCATCAAGGCGTCGTGGCCGAAGTTGCTCCATTAGAGGATATCGGTCTGCCCGAATGCCTTGATCGCGCAGAAGGCAAGCCGCTAGTGATCCTTGATCAGGTGACCGACCCCCGCAATATTGGGGCAATTTTTCGTTCGGCACTGGCTTTTGGCGCAGCTGCCATCATCACCCAGGATCGCCATGCCCCGCCGGAATCAGGCGTTATTGCCAAGGCGGCATCAGGCGCGCTTGATCGGCTGCCATGGGTGCGTGTAGTCAATCTGTCACGGGCACTCGAAGAGATGGCAGATGCCGGATATTGGCGTGTGGCGCTGACTGGCCATGGTGAAAAGTCCTATGCCGATGCTGTTGGCACAGGCCCAGTCGCACTGGTTCTGGGGGCAGAGGGTGAAGGCCTGCGCCCCAATGTCGCGGCACATTGTGATATAGAGGCGTATCTGCCGATTGAGGCGGCGATGGAGAGCCTGAATGTTTCCAATGCCGCAGCAATTGCATTGTACGTGCTAAGCACCAGAGAGAAATGAGGGGGAGAAATTTCATGAACCTACGTATGATTGCAGTGCTGAGCGCGGTACTGATGCTGGCCAGCTGTGTTTTAACACCGGGGCAATTCGTCTCCGAGCTTAGCATCGACAAACAAGGCCGGTTCGATTTCAGCTATCAAGGTGAGATTTCGGTGCTGGGCTTTAGCCAGATGATCGACATGGCAGCCCAGGAAAATGCCGAGAATTTCGGAGGCGAATGCTTTGACGATACATTTGAAGAGCGTCCCTGCACCGATGAGGAAAAAGAAGAACAGCGCGCTGCCAAGGCAGCAGAAAATGCGCGCGATGCCGAGATGTTCAAGGCACTGCTTGGCGGTATTGATCCGAGCAAACCGGAAGCAATTGATGATTTTATCGAGCGCGTATCCCGGCAAAAAGGATGGAACAGCATCAGCCACAAGGGCAAGGGCATTTTTGATGTCGACTTCCGTATCAGCGGCGATACCGATCAGGGCTTTACCTTCCCAATGATCGAGAAGCTACAGGCGGTAAATCCGTTTGTGACCGTCATTGCGCGCAAGGATAATAAGGTGCGTGTCGAGGCGCCGGGCTTTGCCGGTAGTGAGCAAGGCCCCGGCATGGGCACATTCGGCGCATTGGCCGCTATGGGTGCGCCAAACACCGGTAATGACAACCCGATGGCTCCGGCTGTTATGCCCAATGGTACTTTCACCGTGCGCACCAGCGGCACCATTCTCACCAACAATACCGAGGAAGGCCCGATCCGCGAAAATGGCGAACAAGTGCTGCGCTGGGAGATTAACCCGGCAACCCAGCAGCCACCAGAAACGCTTATTGCACTAGATTAATACTGTACGGAGAAACAAACATGCTGACACGCATCACTGCCGCTATTGCGGCCTGCCTGCTGCTTACCAGTTGCTTTCTCACACCCGGAGAGTTTGAAGCAGATCTCACCCTCAATCGGGAAGGCAGCTATCGTTTTGCCTATACCGGACAGATACAGTTGGTGCTGCCTGAAAGAGAGTTTCGCAAACCCAAAATACGGCCTTTCAATCCAGATTCGGTCTATTGCGAAAGCCAGGTGAATATAGAGACTGGCGAGGAAACCCCGATAAGCGGTCGGGGAAGAAAAGCCATCACAGAAGTGGAAGAAGAAGCAGGGGCGGCAGCTGAAGATGCTGTCGAGGCTACACGCTATAGCTATAAACGCCGCGACTGTACTGAAGAAGAATTGGCCGAAGATAAAGCCGAGCACGAGCGCCGTAACGCGCAGCGCATTGCCGACTATGAGCAGCGCATAAAGGTGATGTCATCCATATTCGGCGGTGCCGTGCCGGGCAATGATGAAAGCATGGAAAAACTTGCCAAAAAGCTGGAAGGCTATGAGGGCTGGAATTCGGTCCGCTATCAGGGAGATGATATTTTCCTGGTAGACTATGTAGTAGAAGGCCAGATTTCCGGGGGGTTTGTCTTCCCACAATTACCGGATAGCGCGTTGAACATGCCTTTTGTTCAAATCATTCCGCTTAAAGATAGCAAGTATGAAATTATTGCCCCTGCCTTTGGCGGCAGCGGTACTGTGGCGACGATGTCCAAGCTGGATCGCTCTTTTAATCGCGGTCTCGATGAGCCTTCTCTCCTGATCCCTTCAGGCACATTTACAATTCGCACCGATGGCGAGGTATTGGCGAACAACAATGAACAAGGTCGGGTGCGTGAAGATGGCCGCAATGTCGTCCGCTGGAACGTGACCGAAGGGGTAGAAAGCCCGCGGACGCTTATCGGTCCAGCGCCGTAAGATCGCCATAAAAATGGGGCTGGGTTTGTACCCAGCCCCCAAAGAGCAAATAAAAATGGGGCAGGATTCCTCCCGCCCCATGGTTTTTCCGCGAAGCAAAAATATGGCCGCCTGAAGGCAGCCATATTCTCTATTAGTTGACGGCGTCTTTCAGACCTTTACCAGCCTTGAACTTGGGCTGGGTTGAGGCTGCAATCTGCATCGGCTCACCGGTACGCGGGTTACGGCCGGTCGATGCCTTACGCTCGGTCACAGAGAAAGTGCCGAAGCCTACCAGACGGACTTCGCCGCCCTTGCTAAGCGTGCCGGTGATGGAGTCGAAAACAGCTTCGACAGCTTTGCCAGCATCATTTTTGCTAAGGCCGCTATGATCAGCGACTGCACCAATTAGATCATTCTTGTTCATATTATGGGTATCCCCCCTTGCTGATAATTTCTACCTGATTCGCGGTATCAGATGGTTGTGATAACCACCTTTCCCCCGTGTCTGTCAAAGGAAATTCCCCACTTTTCCGCCACTCTTTGCACTAATGTTGCGAATGTATAACAGTGTTTACATTCAATGAGGCAATTGCGGATCACTCTGATCAGCGGCAAATCCTGTGGGCCGTGCAGCCAGTTCATCAGCCTCGGTCCAGTCAATCGCTTCCAGCGTTTCGGTCAGCGCCTCGCTCAGCACCGCATCAACATGCGCTACTGGAATGATCTTCAAACCATCGGTGATGTTGTCAGGAATATCCGCCAGATCCTTTTGATTTTCTTCAGGAATTAACACTGTGGTGATGCCACCACGCAAGGCTGCCAGCAGCTTTTCCTTAAGGCCACCAATGGGCAATACCCTACCACGCAGCGTTACCTCGCCGGTCATAGCCACATCCTTACGCACCGGAATTCCGGTCAATGTGGAGACCATCGACGTGACCATACCAATACCTGCAGACGGACCATCTTTGGGCACTGCGCCTTCTGGCAGGTGGATATGTAAATCTTTGCGGTTAAAAATATCCGGCTTGATACCATATGACGGCGAGCGGGCCTTGACATAGGACCAGGCCGCCTGAACCGATTCCTGCATTACTTCGCCCAGCTTGCCGGTGGTCTTGATCTGACCCTTGCCTGGGACTGTCACGGATTCAATCGTCAGCAACTCACCGCCTACCTCGGTCCAGGCAAGCCCAGTGACACCGCCAATCTGATGCTCTTCCTCGCCGACGCCATGGCGGAATTTACGCACGCCGGAAAAGTCGGCGAGATTTTCAGTGGTAATAACTACCTTCTCATCTTCACTCTCAAGAATCCGGCGCAGTGATTTACGCGCCAGTTTGGCAATTTCGCGCTCGAGCGTCCGCACTCCGGCTTCGCGGGTATAGTAACGGATCAGATCGCGCAATGCGTCGTCTTCCAGCGCAAACTCGTCTTCCTTCAGACCATGCGCTTCAATCTGCTTGGCAATCAGATGGCGTTTGGCAATCTCGACCTTTTCATCCTCGGTATAGCCTTCAAGCCGTATGATCTCCATCCGGTCGAGCAGTGGCTGTGGGAGGTTGAGCGAATTGGCCGTGGTGACGAACATGATGTCCGAAAGGTCAATGTCGATCTCAAGATAATGGTCCTGAAACTTACCATTCTGCTCGGGGTCAAGAACCTCAAGCAGCGCCGATGCCGGATCGCCCCGGAAATCCTGACCAAGCTTATCAATCTCATCGAGCAAGAATAGCGGATTGGAAGTACCCGCTTTTTTCAAGTTGTTAACGATCTTACCCGGCATGGAGCCGATATAGGTGCGTCTGTGACCGCGAATTTCGGCTTCATCGCGCACGCCACCCAAAGACTGGCGGACAAATTCGCGTCCCGTCGCCTTGGCAATCGATTTACCCAGCGAGGTCTTGCCGACACCCGGAGGACCGACGAGACACAGGATCGGGCCTTTCAGCTTGTTGGTACGGCTCTGCACCGCGAGATATTCGATGATGCGTTCCTTGACCTTCTCCAGCGCGAAATGGTCGGCATCAAGCACTTCCTGCGCCTTGCTGATATCTTTTTTGAGCCGCGACTTCTTGCCCCAGGGTAGACCGAGCAGCACATCGAGATAGTTGCGCACCACCGTCGCTTCAGCCGACATCGGCGCCATGGAACGCAGCTTTTTCAGCTCCGCCTCAGCCTTGGTCTTGGCATCCTTGGAGAGCTTCATCTCACGGACTTTCTGCGCCAGTTCAGACAACTCATCGCCGCCCTCGCCGTCACCATCGCCAAGTTCGCTTTGAATCGCCTTTAGCTGTTCATTGAGATAATATTCGCGCTGCGTCTTCTCCATCTGGCGCTTGACGCGACCACGGATTTTCTTCTCAACCTGCAATACGCCGAGCTCGCCTTCCATAAAGCCGAACAGCAGTTCCAGCCGCTTGACCGGATCGAGTTCCATCAGCAATGATTGCTTGTCGGCGACTTTGATATTGAGATGCGCCGCAACCGCATCACCTAGCGCGCCTGCATCGTCGATCTCGGAGAGTTGCACTGCGGTTTCAGATGGCATTTTCTTGTTGAGTTTGGCATAATTCTCAAACTGCTCAACTACCGAGCGCATCAGGGCGGCGACTTCGGTACCGCTGGCGCTGCTCTGGTCCTGTGGTTTCACTTCAGCAAGGCAGACGCCTTCTTCCTCGCGTAGCGCCTCCAGACTGGCGCGGCGCTGGCCTTCGACCAATACGCGGACGGTACCATCTGGCAGTTTGAGCATTTGCAGCACGGTGGCGACGACGCCCATGTCATAAAGATCATTCTGGTCCGGATCGTCACAGGCCGGATCAAGCTGGGCGACAAGGAAAATCTCCTTGTTCGCCGCCATGGCCTGTTCCAGCGCAGCGACGGATTTGTCGCGGCCGACAAACAACGGAACAATCATCTGCGGGAAGACAACAATGTCACGCAGCGGGAGGAGCGGGAAAGTCTGGTTCATAAAATTCTATTCAATCTCGGAAATATCATTGCCATTAGATATTGGCACTGGCGCAATGCGCTTCAACCATTCAGCTTCGCAGATCAGCTGAACGGCATCTTGAAGCCAGGCGGCAGCGGCAGCGATGACGACATTTTCGCCATTTCCTCTTCACTCGCCTTGTCTGCTTTCACCCGTGCATCATTGAACGCAGCAGCAACCAGATCCTCCAGCATCGCCTTGTCGTCGGGCGTTATCAGGCTGTCATCAATGGAAACGCTCAAAACGCGGCCTTTGGCGGTGGCTTTGACCTTGACCATGCCGCCGCCGGAAACGCCTTCGACTTCAACCGCTTCGAGCCGCTGCTGCGCTTCCTGCATCTGGTTCTGCACATTCTGCGCCGCTTCCTGAGCGGCTTTCATCATCTCTTCCATGTCCTTCACGCGCGTAAACTCCTGTCTGGGTGAGCCTCTCCCTCACCATTTTCTATCAATTCCGCATCCGGGAATGCGTCAAGCGCAGCCTGTACCAGCGGGGTCTGCAGGATCGATTCCTTGCGTGCCTCCGCCTTTGATAAAGCGCGCTCCCTGATACTGGGTTGGGCATTGCCCTCGCTATTTTCAACCTGCCAGCGCTTACCCGTCAGCCGTAACAGTGCGTCGCGCAGCCGCGCTTCAAAGTCAGGACGAACCTTACTGGCAAGCTGATACAATATCTTGCCATCGCCATAATCGACCAGCCGCATATGATCGTGCATGATCTGCGCAAGCTCTAAATGCCCCTGCCTGTCCAGCGCCTGAATTAACTCGACAAAAGGCATGGCTGGGGTGGCTACAGGCTGTGCGGGCGTATTATCTGGTGCAGATAGGGCTTGCGCTGGCGGCTGCGACACAGCGGCCGGGGTTTCAGCCTTATTGGCAGCGGTCGGGTCTGCCGATGGTGCAGAAGCCGGTGCGGGCAACGCCGCAGCACCACCACCCTGCTCCAGCACTTTCGCCACAGTGCCGGGATCGGGTAGCGAAGCAGCATAGACCAGCCGCAGCATTGCCATATCCATCGCCTCGCGCGGATCAGGCGCATGGGCAACCTCACTATGCGCCTTGAGCAGCATCTGCCACAGCCTGTGCAGCGTGCCATGCGTCATTTGCGTCGCATGATCGGTCAGCATCGCCTGATCTTCTGCGCTCAAACCATTGCTCTTGGCCGCCTTGTCATCAATCTTTGCCAGCGTGATCGCGTGCACCATATCCATCAGCGCCCGCACCTGCGCCAGCGGCTCGACACCCAGTTCATGCTGCTGATCGAGCAGCGACAGCATCGCGCTGTCTTCCCCTTGCAGCACATGGCCGAGCAATTGGCGCACCACCGTGCGATCCGAGAGACCCAGCATATTACGTACTGCTTCGGCCGAGATATGCGGACGCGCATCACTGCCTGCGTCATCGGCCAGCGCCATATCCGCATGCGCGATTGCCTGATCCAGAACAGAGAGACCATCGCGCACCGAGCCATCAGCAGCACGCGCGATCATCATCAGTGCATCATGGTCTGCATCCACCGCTTCCTTGGTGCAGATGCTGGCAAAATGCTCCGCCAGCATTTCGGTGGGAATGCGTTTTAAATCAAAGCGCTGGCAACGCGACAGTACCGTAATCGGTACCTTGTCTACCTCGGTCGTGGCGAACAGGAATTTCACATGCGCCGGCGGCTCTTCCAATGTCTTCAGCAATGCGTTGAACGCATTTTTCGACAGCATATGCACTTCGTCAATGATGTATATCTTATAGCGCGCCGAAACGCTGGCATAGCGCACCGCCTCGATAATCTCGCGCACATCATCGACACCGGTATGGCTGGCGGCGTCCATCTCAATGACATCGATATGCCGCCCCTCGGCAATCGCCACGCAAGGCTCACAGACACAGCACGGATCGATAGTCGGCCCGCCCTTGCCATCCGGGCCGATACAGTTGAGCGCCTTGGCAATCAGCCTCGCAGTCGAGGTCTTGCCGACACCGCGTACCCCGGTCATAAGAAAGGCATGTGCCAGCCGGTCGCGCTTGATCGCATTGCTCAGCGTCTGCACCATCGCCGATTGACCAATCAGGTCAGAAAATGTCTGCGGCCGATATTTGCGCGCCAATACGCGATAAGGCTGGCCTGTGCAGGTAGCAGACGAATCCGCTGTTTGAGGAAGGTCAAGCCCGAGGCTCATAGACCCCTCATCCGAAACGCTTTTTTCTGTATCCTGTGGAGCCTGCTCACTCATCCAGCCAGTATAGGCGTCTCCCCCCGCTCTCGTCGATAGCAGTTGCAAAATAGCAAGGGATAAGATACCTCTGAAGGACGGTCAGATGTATTAATCAAGAGTGATGAGAGTTTCAACGCCATTTGCGTGTTGCCAGCACTATAATGCTTATAGGCGTGGACTGGTTACGGAATGGATAACGTCTGGGGTCAGGATGTATGAGAAACCGCTATTTTGATACGCGCACAGCGGTGCAGATTACACAGGTCAGTCGGGCGCGGATTGACCAGATGATCTCCAAAGGACTGGTGGCACTACGCAAACCGCCCAAGACCGGGCATTCGCGACAGCTATCAATGAATGAACTGGCCGAAATCATGGTTCTGGACCGGCTGACGACATTAGGGCTGGATGTGGCGGGACATAATATGATCCACCATATGCCGCTGAAACTGGTCTATCATGCGCCCGACCCGGCGCTGGTGATCGCCCGGTTGCATATTGATGCGCCGACCGACCAAAGCAAGGCGCTATCGCCGCATTTCCAGTCGGTGCAAAGTCTGCGCTTCACCACCGTGGCTCAGGCACGGCAGATGCTGGATGATCCCGATCTGATCGGTGTTATGATTCTGCCGCTCAAAGAAATACTCGACCATATTGAGGCCGCAGCAGAAGAATTGGGGATTTTGTGATTTGCGGAAAAAGGAGCCGAGCGACCCGCAGAAAAAATCGTTGTGGCTGCTTCCTTCCGGACCTGACCAGGTTGGCGACGACCACGTCCGCCCGACTCCCAAGGACTATATGGCGTCCCTTTTGTGAAAATGCAATATGGCTTTAAGCCAGTTGTTCAGGCGAGCTTTTTCGTCACATGCCACGCAACATTGGCCATCGCCGCCTGCACCATGTCCATATCTGCTGTTGGTCGATCGCAATAGATGGTGAGGAAATAGCGACCTTTGCCATTGATGATATAGGCCATATCATTCACCGCCAATGCATCAGGAAAGCCAGTGCCGGTCTTGTTGCCGATATCCCATTCATCCGGTAGCCCCGCACGGATGCGGTTTCCGCCAGTCTTTGTACCGGCCATCAATGTGCATAACGTCTGACGCTGCTCGGCATTGAAGGCATCGCCAAAACACAGTCTCGCCATCAGCATCGCCATTGCTAAAGGCGATGTCGTATCGCGCGGGTCGCCGATGACATTCTGGTTCAGTTCCGGCTCATAGCGATCTAGCCGCGAGATGAGATCACGATGGGAACGGAAGAATTTGGTCATCGCCTCCGGGCCGCCAAGATGTCGCAGCAGGATATTGGCGGCGGCATTATCGCTGATGTGCACAACTGCCTCGAGCAATTCCTGAATGGTCATGCTCTGGCGTCCTTTGTCCAGAGCACGTTCGACTGCAGGCGCATAGGACACCAGGTCGTTTTCAGAAATCCTTATGTTGCTCGCAAGCCAGTCTGGTAGCGACTCTATCTCCGCCCTTTCTTCGCTGAAGAATGATGGCCTCTCCAGCACCGCCGCCGCGAGCGGGGCCTTGAAGGTGGAACACATGGCAAAGCGTTCATCCATGCGGTGCCCGGCGAGCAGCCGCAACTTGTCATCGACCAGCGCGACACCCATACGGCCACCAATGCGTTCATTGATTTTCACCAACACCGGATCGGGTGATTGCATCGCGAGACGCGGCGCGGGTTCTGTGTCGCTCCCGGCCAAAGGTGCGCAGCCAGTCAGCGCCAGCCCAGCCGTCATAACTCCCAGAAATTCCCGGCGTTTATAGAAAGTGCCGCGCTCAGGCACCCGTCATATCGCGCACTTCATTGGGCATATATACTGTCATGCCATCCAGCTCGGGCGTCAGCTCAATCTGGCAGGCCAATCGACTGGTCGCGGTGACGGCGCTGGCAAGATCGAGCATATCCTCTTCGAGCTCACTCGCCTCGGGCACTCTGGCAAAATCCTCTTTGGACAGAATGATATGGCATGTTGAGCAGGCCATCTGCCCCTCGCATGTGCCTTCAAGCGGCTCGCCATGCGCCTGAGCCAGGCTGAGTAGCTTGTCGCCGACATTGCCAGTGGCCGTTTGCTCCCCCTTGCCATCGGCGCTGATAAAGCGGATCGATACCGCCTTTATCCTATCTGCCGTTTCGCAATTGCCCACATGTCCCTCCTGGTCATTGTGCCAGTGCTGCAGCATTGATCATCTCTGCTGCGCGGATAATCTCATTATCGCCTGTATATCGCCCAAAGCCAAGCCGAATCGACGATGTTATCTGCTCGCGCGGCAGGCCCAGAGCGCTGAGCACATGGCTGGGCCGGCCGGACCCGCTGGCGCAGGCCGAGCCGGCGGAAAAAGCAACACTGCGCACCTCGGACATTAATCGCGCCACATCCAAACCCTCTTTGCGGATATTGAGATTGCCCGGATAACGCTGTTCAGATGAACCATTTATGATCCAGTCGGCAAACTGTTCGCGCGCCAATGCCGCCAGTCGCGTAACATGCGCCGCATCGTCCTCGCGCCGTTCCGCCACCAGCTTTGCCGCCACGCCAAAGCCGACACAGAGCGCAGGCGACAGCGTTCCCGAACGCACCTCCTGTTCCTGCCCGCCGCCATAAAGCAATGGCGAAAGCTCAATACCATCGCGTACCCACAGCGCACCTATCCCTTTGGGTCCATGGACTTTATGCGCCGAAATCGTCACCAGATCGACATTATCGGGAATATCCACCCGGCCATAGCCCTGCACCGCATCGCAGAGCATAAGCGCGCCCGCCTGATGCGCCATATCGGCCAGCTCGGCGACCGGTTGGATGGTGCCAATTTCATTATTTACCAGCATTGTCGCCACCAGTGCATAGCTCTGGTCGATCATCGCCTCGGCCGCGGCCATATTGGCCACACCATCGGCCGAAACCGGTATCACTGCATGCTTCGCCTCTGCTGCATGACCGTTTATGGCATCGATCACCGCCGCATGCTCAATCGCACTATAGGCCGCACGCCCATTCACACCGCAGACAGAGTGCACCGCCATATTGATCGCTTCGGTCGCGCCGCCAGTGAACAGCACCTGCCCGCCCGGCGGCATAAGCGCCGCCACCCGGTCGCGCGCCAGCGAGATCATCGCCGCCGCCTCGCGTCCGGCGCTGTGCGAACTGTGCGGATTGGCATGCTTGTCGCTCAACCATGGCAACATCGCCTCCAACGCTTCAGGCGCCAGCGGCGTTGTTGCCTGATAATCGAGATAGATGCGTTCAACCATGCATATGGTCTTGTGAGAGAAGCCTTAAGTTCACAAAGTTCACACCTATGAAGCCCTTAAAAATGGTATTTCCTGCAAATGCAGTTGGAATATATCCAACACCCAAATCCAACAGGAAGTATCCAGTCGGATCACTATACCGTTCCCGTGGCAGGTAGGACATCGCTATGCTTTGGCTTTCTCGGCAATGCCCTGCCATATCTCGACAAAACGATAGATATCCGAGCGGTTGGTATCCGGCCCGAAGCTGACTCGTATTACCTCACCCGCAGCCTTTTCATCCCATCCCATGGCGTGGAGCACATGGCTGGTTTTGAGCGTTCCCGAGGAGCAAGCACTGCCTGCCGAAACGGCAACCCCTGCCAGATCAAACTGGATCAACTGCGCATTGGCGCTGACGGCCGGCATCTGATAGCTGCCAATCGTCGGCAGGCGATCTGCGTCTTTGGCCACCACCACACCACCCGCGGCCTCTATCTGTCGGTCCAGCTGGTGGCGCAAATCCTCAATCCGCTGGTGCCAGTTGGTCGGTTGCTCCAGAGCCGCGATCATCGACGCTACAGCAGGCAGATTCTCGGTACCCGCACGATAGCCCTTTTCTTGCCCACCGCTCGGCTCCAGCAATGCCAGATCCTTGACCAATAGCGCACCGACACCCGGTGGACCGCCAAATTTATGCGCCGAGAGGCTAATCATATCGGCATCGGGTAAAGACAGCTTGCCAACGCTTTGCGAGCAATCGCATAGCCATATCCCGCCATGTGCGCGCACGGTTTCGCCAATCTCGACCAGCGGCTGAATAACGCCGGTCTCATTATTGACGCTCTGGATCGCCACCAGCGCCTGCCCCGCGCCCTCTTCCAGTGCCCGGACAATGCTCGACAGCACCACCCGTCCCTGCAAATCCACTGCCAGCTTCACCGCATCGGAGACCGGACGCAGCACTGCATCATGCTCGACCGGGCTGACAATATGCCGCTCGGCCTTGCCCAGCAGCGCCAGCTTTATCGCCTCGGACGCACCGCCGGTGAAAATCACCTCACCATCCCATTGCAGCAGCTCTTTCAAGCGCCGACGATGTCCCTCCAGCGCCTGTCGTGCGCCGCGGCCATCCATATGCGGCGAGGACGGGTTGGCCCAGTCGGCCAGAGCCTGCGCCATCGCCTCGCGCGCTGCGAGCAATACCGGCGTAGTCGCCGCATGGTCGAGATAAAGGCGTTCCGAAACGGGCATCAGGGTGTCTCTAGCTCCACTTTGGAGCCTGTGCCACGCATTTTGTTGCATTTTTCAGGCACAATTGCGTATAGGCGTGCCTTCCCGCCAAACGGGCGCGCTGTCGACTCCAGCCGAGCCCCGTGCGGTGACCAGTATTGGATGGATAAGCAGCTATGCCTGAAGTCATTATTTCCGGCCCCGAGGGCCGTCTCGAAGGCCGTTTCAGCCTCGCCCCACGCCCGCGCGCACCGGTCGCGATCATCCTGCACCCGCACCCGCAGGGCGGCGGCACGATGAATGATCGCATCACCTTTGACCTCTATAACAATTTCGCCAAGCGCGGTTTTGCGACATTGCGCTTCAATTTTCGCGGTGTCGGCCGCAGCCAGGGCAGTTTTGACAATGGCATTGGCGAGCTTTCTGATGCTGCCGCTGCGCTCGACTGGGTGCAAAGTGTCCATCCCGAGGCGGAGACGACATGGGTCGCAGGTTTCAGCTTTGGCGCGCTGATCGGCATGCAATTGCTGATGCGCCGCCCGGAGATTCGCGGTTTTATCTCGATCGCGCCGCCCGCCAATATGTATGACTTCAGCTTTCTGGCGCCCTGCCCGTCATCGGGCATCATCATCAACGGCGCCAATGACCAGATCGTCGCACCCGCCGCGGTGCAAAAGCTGGTCGACAAGCTGCGCACGCAAAAGCACATCACCATCCATCACGACCAAATCCCGCGCGCCAACCATTTCTTTGAAAATGAAATGGAAGACCTGATGGCGGCGGTCGATACCTATCTGGATATGCGCCTAGCACCGGATTCACCGATTAAATAGCCATAGCAGGCTCACCCCGCTGCGACTAACCGCCTCCGCTAAAGCTCCGGCGCTAAGTCTCACTGCCCCTCCCGCAAGCGGGAGGGGAGGCAGTTGTACGACATAATTCCCCTCCCGCTTGCGGGAGGGGTTAGGGGTGGGTCAGATACCTTAAGCGTCGTCTCTATTCAGCAACCGCCTCTGCCGGAGCTACACCGCGTTCATTCGGTACCGCCCAAATCGCCACATTGGCGAACATGATGCCGGCCAGCACCAGCATCAGCAAGGGCTTGCGCGTCCAGCCGTCGCGGCGGACCATAATGATAGCGCCGACGATCAGCGCGAAACCTGCCAACATCATCAGCGATAGAGCAATATTGATCATAAGCGGGCGATGCCCAAACATATTGGAGGCGTCAATATTGGTGCGCATTGCAGCGCCTTAGAAACAGCATATTGACATACTAATCTCAAATGAGACACATTTGTCTCATGACTGATTCTTTACGACCATCCGCTTCAGCCGCGCTTATCGAGGCTGCGTTTACCATATTATCGGAAAACCCGGCTGCCTCGCTCGCCGATATTGCCGAGCGCGCAGGTGTCGGCCGCGCGACATTGCACCGCCATTTTTCCGGCCGTGATGATTTGATCCTGACGCTTGGCAAGACCGCATTGGAAGAGATGGAGGCCGCCGCTGAAGCGGCCTGTGCTAATGTACCATCGCATTCGGAAGCCCTGCGCTGCACATTGGAGGCGCTGATCCCGCTGGGCGATCGCTATCGCTTCCTGATGCGCGAGCAGATTGAGGACAATCCCGAGATCATCGCGGAACTGGATCGCCAGCAGCGCGAGATGCACGACATGATCAACGCCGCCAAGGATGAGGGCCTGTTTGATACCACAGTGCCCACCGCCTGGATCGCGCAGGCCTATGACAATCTGCTCTACGCTGCATGGGAAGCGGTGAAAGCGCAAGACCTCACTCCGGCACAGGCTAGCACTCTAGCGTGGCAGACGCTTACGCAAGGTTTGGGAGCCAATCAATGAACGGTGGAACTATCGCTGAATTTGCGGATTCATTCGAGACGGTTTTCTTTCTGATCGGCGGTGTCATGCTGCTGATTGAAGTTGCGAAATCCCTGTTTTCCGGCACGTTCAAGAGGCATACGCTGCTCGACATCATCGCCAGTATATCGACGGTGATACCGACAGTACTGGCCGAGACATTCCTGATGTCGTTCCTCTATGCCGGCTATGTACTGTTCAGCGAAGCCTATATCAGCTGGACCCTGCCCTATACGATCTGGACATTTGCACTGGCCCTGTTTGCGGCAGATTTCCTCTATTATTGGGAGCATCGCCTGGCGCATGAAATCCGGATATTCTGGACCCAACATGCTGTGCACCATTCCTCGCGGCATATGAATATTTCCGTCGCGATACGCTTCGGCCCTTTGGAGGGCGTGATATCGGCCATCATCCACTTCCCGCTGGTGCTGATGGGCTTTCCGGCGGAGATGGTCTTTGCCGCAATCATCATCAATCTCGCCTATCAGACCTGGATCCATACCGAGATGATCGGCAAGCTCGGTTTTCTCGACACATTCCTCAACACACCCGCCAATCACCGCGTGCACCATGGTTGCGATGACAAATATATCGACACAAATTATGGCGGCATATTGATCATCTGGGATCGGATATTCGGCACCTATCAGGCCGAGGAAGAAACGCCGCGCTATGGCCTGAAGCGTGATTTTGACAGCGTCAATCCGCTGCTGGTCTGGGTCTCCGAATGGCCGCAACTGTTCCGCGATATCGCCAAGGCGCGGTCCTTCAAAGAGGTCTGGATGTACCTTTTCGGCCCGCCGGGATGGCAGCCGAAAGAGGTTGAGACGCCAAAGGTAGCCGTCAATGGCTAGCCAAGGCCTGCTGGATGGCAAGCCGCTGTCCATCGGCTCGCTGATGCGGCATTTCTGGCGGCAGATCAGCGTGACATGGTTTCTGACCCTGTTGGAAACCGGCCTGTTAGCGACGCTGCCGCTGCTCATCGGTATGTCGATTGATGGCCTGCTAAGCGATAGCTGGACGTCGTTTTTCTACCTTCTCGGCGCCATGGCGCTGGTGCTGCTGCTGGCGGTGGTGCGGCGCGCCTATGATACCCGCGCCTATGGCACCATGGCGGTGGAGCTGGGCGATGCGGTTACGCAAAATGGCCGCGACCAGCCGGTTTCTGCGGTGAATGCCCGGGTTGAGATGAGCCATGAACTGATCCAGTTTCTCGAAGACGAAGCGCCGATATTGCTCACCGCTATCGCCCAGATCATTGTCTCGCTCGGGGTATTGTTCGCGTTTCACGGCGCTCTCGCAGCCTCGGCGGGCGGCGCAACGCTGGCCGGGCTGCTGATCTATACCCTGTCTGCCAAGCGCTTTTACGCCCTGAACCATGACATGAATGCCCAGGCCGAGCAGCAGGTCGCGATCCTATCCGGCAGGGAACGCAACGCCATCCGGCACCATCTATCGCTGTTACGCGGGCATTATGTCCGCCTCTCGGACACAGAAGCAATCGTCTATGGCCTGATCTTCGCGGTGCTGCTGGCGATGCTCGGCTTCAACCTGTGGTTCGCAGCAACGCAGACAGCCGCATCGCCCGGACAGATTTTCTCCATCGTCGTCTATTCATTCGAGTTTATGGAATCGGCCATAGCCCTGCCCGCCGCAATGCAAAGCCTGACCCGGCTCGCCGAGATCACACAACGGATAAATGGTGAGGTAGAAGCGGCCTGAACCGGCGCAAAAGAAGATGGTACGGGTAGTCGGACTCGAACCGACATGTCCTAGGGACACCGGATTTTGAATCCGGCGCGTCTACCAATTCCGCCATACCCGCATAAGTGTGACCATCCGGCAGGCCGCACCAGATAGCGAAGCAATATGCCGCTGGCAATGCGGCATTTGCATGTCCGTTCTATTTCTTCAGTTCGCGCTTGATCGTGGCCCAGGTTTTCTTGCCATAAGGCGGCTTGAACCCGGCCATTCCTGCCACATCCATGCTCGCTTGCTTATAAACAGCGCGCATATGGCTGAACTCCTTAAAGCCATCAAAGCCGTGATAATGCCCCATGCCCGACGGGCCGATGCCGCCGAACGGCAGGTCTTCCATGGCATTGTGGAAGATCACATCATTGACCGTCACGCCACCGGAGATCGTCTTGCCCAACACCCGTTCTTCCTCGCCGCTGTCGCTGCCGAAATAGTAGAGGCCAAGTGGACGGTCATTTTCGTTCACATAATCAATGGCTTCATCGATGGTGTTATAGGTTTTGACCGGCAATATCGGCCCAAAAATCTCTTCCTGCATCACCTTCATATCATCATTGACATTGCGCAATATGGTCAGCGGCATTTTATGGCCGTTCGAGCTGGAAAAATCCTCATCGCCCGGATTGACCTCAATCAGCTCCGCGCCCTTCTCTTTTGCGTCATTGAGATAGCCCTGCAGCCGATCATGATTGCGGCCATTGACCACCGAAGTGTAATCATCATTGCTCAGCAATGTCGGGTACATCGCAGTAGCCGATTGCGTAACCGCGCCGATCATCTCGTCTTCCTGCTCCTCGGCAACATAGAGATAATCGGGCGCGAGGCAGATTTGCCCGGCGTTCATCATCTTGCCCAGCGCAACGCGCTCGGCGGCCTTTTTCTTGTCAGCGCTGCGGCCGATAATCGTCGGCGATTTACCGCCCAGTTCCAGCGTTACCGGCACCAGATTTTCCGATGCCGCGCGCATGATATGCTTGCCGATGCTGGTCGCCCCGGTGAAGATCATATGGTCGAAGGGCAGCCCGGAGAACGCCATGCCGACCTCGGGTCCGCCAGTGAACACCGCGATTTCGGTCTCGGCAAAATATTTCGGGATAATTTCGACAAACAGCTCCGAAACACGCTCGGTAAATTCTGACGGCTTGACCATGGCGCGATTGCCCGCGGCCAAGATACCCGCCATCGGCACCATCACCATGCCAACCGGGAAGTTCCACGGCGCAATCACGCCAACCACGCCCTTGGGCTGATAGGCCACCTCAGCCTTGGCACCGAGCAAGCCTAGCGGAAAAGTCGGCTTACGCCGCTCACCGCGCGACCAGCTGGCAAGATTCTTCTTCGCATGCTTCAGTGCTGAGATGCTGGGCACAATATCGGTCATCAGCGTCTGTTCTTCGCTGCGATGACCAAAATCCTCACTCACCGCCTTGGCAAAATCATCAGCATGATCGACCAGTAATGCGATAGCGCGATTGATACGGTCAGCGCGAACCGAGAGCGGTTCGGGCATGGACGCGGTGAAATCAGCGCGCTGCTTTGCCAGCACGTCATGCATCTGTGCGGCGGGGTCATCCTGTTTAATCGCGGTGGCCATGGCTTATGCTCCTATAAATTTTTCAGGCAGCATAACCAAGAAAGTGGCAATTTGAAATGGGTTTCAGCCAATCAGCCCCGGACCACCCAAAGCGAGCAGCAACCAAGCAGGGGCAGCCAGCAAGGTGCCAAAGGGAAATTGCGTCGCTGCATCTATCTGCCGCCCACCGATTATCGCCACCAGCGCCAGGATCAGGCCGAAGCCAGCCGCTGCCAGCAACAGAAAGGGCAGCATCTGCCAGCCGAGCCACAGACCGATGGCACCGAACAGCTTGGGATCACCGCCGCCCAGCCCATCGCGCTCACGCAGCGCCCGATAGGCGATGCTGACAGCAGCCAACGCAACAAAGCCGCCAATACCGCCGATAATCCTGTCGAGAAGTGGCGGCGGGAACAGACCAGCCATGCCAAGCGCAAGCCCCGCCAAGGCGAGCACAATCACCAGTGGGTCGGGCAGCCAATAATGCCGCATATCGAGCCAGGCCAGCGGCAGCAACAGCCAGCCGAACAGCGCAAGCATCACCCCGCCCCATCCCGGCATGATAATCAGTGACACCGCCCCGATCACCGCTGCGACAACCTCTATCGCCAGCGCATCCGCGCCAATCGCCGCACCGCAATAGCGGCATTTTCCGCGCTGGATGAGAAACGAGACAATCGGCACCAGCTCATACCAGCGCAGCGGCGTGCCGCAGCTGTCACAAGCCGAACGCGGCGCCAATATGCTCCGCCCCTCGGGCCAGCGGCTCACCAGCGCGGCGATAAAGCTACCCAATATCGCGCCGAGAATGGCGGCGAACAGTGGCGCATAGATCGGGTGGGTGAGGAGCGGGTCGATCATATCCTCCCCCTTGGGGGAGGGGGACCATCCGCCGGAGCGTAGCGCAGGTGGATGGTGGAGGGGCACGGGCCGCCACCCAATCCTCCCCGGAACGGGGAGGGGAACCGTCGAAGACGGTAGAGGGGCACAGGCCGCTCAGTGCAATGGTTCTCGATATTCCTCACCCCGTCGGCGTAGCTGGAGATAATCGTGCATCCTATCAGCTTTTTGTCCATGCCGAAGGTGCCCCTCCCCCATGCTGCGCATGGGTCCCCTCCCCGTTCCGGGGAGGATTACTCCGCCGCAATCTCAACCAGCGCCACGCCTTCGCTGACCTGCGCGCCTTCGCTGGCGGAGAGGCTGGCGACAGTGCCATCAAATGGTGCGGTCAGCGTATGCTCCATCTTCATCGCCTCCAGCGTCACCAGCTTGTCGCCTTTGGCAACACTGTCGCCCTCGGCCACCGCAACGGCGATAATTTTGCCGGGCATAGGGGAGAGTATGGTGCCGTCTGAGGCAGAAGCAACACCATCTGCACGCGGACTATATTGACCGATAGCGAAAACGACACCTTCGGCACTTACAAGCGCCGATGTAGGTGAAGCAGCAGAAGACCAAACGTCATCAATCCAGTCTTCAGGAATTTGCGCTTCTATTGCCTTACTACCTACGTCGAGCAGAACCTTCTTCTTGGTTTCAGAATTTAGCCTGAAACCAGACAAGTCAATTTGCTGTGACGGGACATAGTCGCGCTGTAGGTGGAGCGCCGCAGTTTTCAGCATATCCTCTGAAGGCTGAGATACGGGTAGTAGTCGATCACCTCGTTCGGCAATCAACCCGGTTGTCATCCGGCTATCTATAAAGTCTGCGTCTTCCAATAGCCGGTATAGAAACCCAGTGTTCGATTTCACTGGCCAAATTGCCGTGCCGTCAAGAACCTCTTGCAAACCCCAAATTGCACTTTCTCTTTCAGCTGTGTGCACGATGATTTTTGCGATCATTGGATCATAGAATGGTGACACAGACGCTCCCGCCTCAACGCCTGTATCAATCCTCGCCCCGTCAGGAATATGGAAATGCTCCAGCCGCCCTATACTTGGCAAAAACCCACTCGCAGGATCTTCTGCATATAACCGCGCCTCTATAGCGTGGCCATTCATAGTCAGTTCATGCTGCTCCAACGGGATCATGTGACCACTGGCTATCATTAGCTGCCATTCGACCAGATCAACCCCGGTAATCTCTTCGGTCACCGGATGCTCAACCTGCAGCCGCGTGTTCATCTCCATAAACCAGATTTTGTCGGCGCGCAGGCCTTCGGAACCATCGGCGATAAACTCGATCGTGCCCGCACCTTCATAGTTCACCGCTTGCGCCGCGCGCACCGCCGCGCCGCAGACGGCCTCGCGGGTGGCTTCGTCCATGCCGGGGGCTGGGGCTTCCTCGATCACCTTTTGATGTCGGCGTTGCAGCGAGCAATCGCGCTCGAACAGATGGACGACATTGCCATGGCTATCGCCGAAGATCTGCACCTCGATATGGCGCGGGCTCTCGATCCATTTCTCGATCAGGCAGACATCATTGCCGAAACTCGCCATCGCCTCGCGCTTGCAGCTGGTCAGCGCATCGGCAAAATCTCCCGCCGCATCCACCTTGCGCATACCCTTGCCGCCGCCACCCGCGACCGCCTTGATCAGCACCGGATAGCCGATGCGCTCGGCCTCGCTGGCGAGGTGGTCAGGGTCTTGATTATCACCGAGATATCCCGGCGTGGTCGGCACACCGGCCTCATCCATCAGCTTCTTTGCCGCATCCTTCAGCCCCATGGCACGGATCGAGTCCGGCTTGGGCCCGACCCAGATCAGCCCGGCATCGATCACGTCTTGCGCAAAATCAGCATTTTCCGAAAGGAAACCATAGCCCGGATGGATCGCCTCGGCCCCGGTCTCCTTGGCGGCGGCGATAATCTTCTCGCCCACCAGATAAGACTCCGCTGCCGGTGACGGCCCGATATGCACTGCTTCATCCGCCTGACGCACATGCAGCGCCTTGGCATCGGCATCGGAATAGACCGCAACGGTGCGAATACCTATTTCACGAGCGGTGCGGATGATGCGGCAGGCAATCTCGCCGCGATTGGCGATCAGGAGGGATTGGATCATGATTGCACCTCACATTGCTCTGTGCGGACAGAAAAGGCGAGATTGCTGATCTTCCAGACGCCGTTCTCTTTTAGCAGGCCGATATGATTGACGCCGCAATGGCTTAACGCGCCGTTGCGGGTAAAGGTGTAGAAGCCCCAGACCATAGCGATATTGCCATCGATCCGAACCAGAAGATCGGGCATGATTTCCTCATACTCATCGGTCGCGCCGGATATTTGCGTCGCCCATTGTTGAAAGGTTATGCGCCGCGATGTTTGCTCCCCTGATCTGGTGATGGTCATGGTCGCGCCGTCCTGAATATGCTCGCTTATGCCCGATGTATCGCGCGATGCGATGGCGGCGAATAGCGCATTTACCGGCACCATGGCGGAAGCGATTTCGGCCTGTGCCGCTGGGGCCTGTTGCGGCGGTTTCTGCTGGGCGCTGGCAGGGAACGAGGCCATTAGGAAGATTATAAGCGCAACCAAATAGATAGCTGTGGCACGAATGCTTTTGCCCTGCACGGTGCAAACAATGCGAAAAGAAATTTCGCCGCATTTGAAGGCAAGATAGGACCGGATCATTATGCAAAGTCAATTTGTGGTTCAAGGCCTTGAATTTGTTCGGGACTCATCCCCTGCATCCCCAAATTCATTCTCTCCTTGGCCTCTTTGATAATTGGGTCTCCGTCGTCGCAGATTTCAATGAACATCCTCACGGCAGGGTAGACTTTAAGTCGAACGTCGAGCAATGTTTCTGTCATAGCTTGATTCCTATCGAAGTGAGCATCTTCATAGCCAAGAACTTCATTTTTTTCTTTTTGTATATTTGACAAATGATCCCTTAAACCTTGAAATCCTTTATTAGCTACTATTCCCCAATACCGAGCCCATCTAGCCGTTGTTAGAAACGCTAAATCATTACTTTCTGCAAATTCACGATCAAATTTTCGGAGTTCTGGAACTGCTAATTGCAGTGATTCTAATACGTAGTCAGGCCGCTCTTTAGAAAAATCTTCCCAAAATACTCTCCTGGATACGAAGCACTCAGCTAATATTCTCGATGCGGATTCTGGACTTTGCATCATCGCCACAAATTCGTCTTTTGAGAAGGTTAGTCCAGTGCCAGGAAAAGATATTTTTGATATACCTGCTGCATTCTTCAAAATTGTCTCAACGTATTTTTTAAACATTGACATTCTCCTTCTCACATCCGGAACACCCCGAACCGAGGTGCTTCCTCTACAGGCGCATTCAGCGTTGCCGCGAAGGCCAGGCCCAACACATCGCGGGTTTGCGCCGGATCGATAATGCCGTCATCCCAGAGCCGCGCGGTGGCGTAATAGGGGTTGCCTTCATCCTCATATTTCTGGCGGATCGGGGCCTTGAACGCTTCGGCCTCTTCCTCGCTCCAGTTATCGGCATCGCGGTGGACGGTGGCGAGGACGCTGGCCGCCTGTTCGCCGCCCATCACCGAGATGCGGCTATTGGGCCAAGAGAACAGGAAACGCGGCGAATAGGCGCGGCCGCACATGCCGTAATTGCCGGCGCCGAAACTGCCGCCGATCAGCACGGTGATTTTCGGTACGCTGGCGGTGGCGACGGCGGTGACCAGCTTGGCGCCATGCTTGGCGATGCCTTCCGCCTCATATTTGCCGCCGACCATGAAGCCCGAGATATTCTGTAGGAATAAGAGCGGGATGCGCCGCTGGCACGCCAGCTCAATAAAATGCGCGCCCTTTTGTGCGCTCTCGCTGAACAAAATGCCGTTATTGGCGAGGATCGCCACCGGCATGCCCCAGATATGCGCGAAACCGCAGACCAAGGACGAGCCGTAGAGCGCCTTGAATTCATGAAATTCGCTACCATCGACCAGCCGCGCGATGATCTCCTTCACATCATAGGGCGCGCGGACATCTTCGGGCAGGATGCCGTAAAGCTCCTCGGCGTCATATCTGGGCGGGCGCGGTTCACGCAACGCAATCCCGTTCGCCTCGAGCGAAGTCGAGAGGCCGGTGCGACCGGAGGGCTGTGTCTCGACTGCGCTCGACACGAACGGTGGTGTACCGAGATGCGAGACAATATCGCGCACAATGGTCAGCGCATGTTCGTCATTCTCGGCGACATGATCGACCACGCCCGATTTGCGGCCATGCAGATCACCGCCACCCAGATCCTCGGCGCTGATCTCCTCGCCGGTCGCGGCTTTCACCAGCGGCGGGCCGCCGAGGAAGATGGTGCCCTGATTGCGGACAATCACCGTTTCGTCGGACATGGCGGGGACATAAGCGCCGCCCGCGGTGCAACTTCCCATGACACAGGCGATTTGCGGGATCTGCTTCGCTGACATATTCGCCTGATTGAAGAAGATGCGGCCGAAATGCTCGCGATCGGGGAATACCTCATCCTGATGCGGCAGATTGGCGCCGCCGCTATCAACCAGATAGACACATGGCAGATCGTTCTGCTCGGCAATCTCCTGCGCCCGCAGATGCTTTTTCACCGTCAGCGGATAGTAAGTACCGCCCTTCACCGTCGCATCGTTGCAGACGATCATCACCTGCCGCCCCGAGACGCGACCAATGCCGCAGATCAAGCCAGCGCCTGGCACCGCATCGTCATAATGTCCATTGGCGACAAGCTGACCAACCTCGAGAAAAGGCGAGCCGGGATCAAGCAACCGCTCCACCCGCTCTCGTGGCAGCAGCTTGCCGCGCGAAACATGCCGCTCGCGCGACTTCTCGCTGCCGCCTTTTGCAGCTTCTGCCACTTTGCCCCAGAGTTCATCCTTCAGCGCGACATTATGCGCCGATTGTGCGCGGTAAACCTCTGATTGTGTGTCAATTTGTGTCGCTAATATCGGTGCAGTCACTTCTGTTGCTACTCCTTGTTCAGCCGCTTTTCGGCTTCCGGTGCAATTGGTGCGCCGCCATCGCGAGCCTCAACCGCCGCCTTAAATCCATCAGTGCTGGCCTTATCCCGAAACCACATACCTTCTGGCGAATGGCGCGCCACGCCATCAAAGAAAGTGGCAAACATCTGGGTGTTGTTCAGCCCCATATTGTCATAGGCCTGATTGACGACCATCTTGGTCATCATCAGCTGGTTTTTCGGCACCGGCGATAATTGTCCGGCCAGCGCATCCACCGCGGCATCCAGTTCCGCTTCGGGTACAGCTTTCAGCGCCAGACCAATGGCGGCGGCCTCGGTTCCGGGGATCAACTCGCCGGTCATCATCATCCGCTTGGCCATTTGCGGCCCCAGCCGATAGACCCACATGGATGGCGTCGGCACGCCCCAGACGCGGCTGGGCGGATAGCCGATACGCGCATCCTCGGCCATGATCAGAAAGTCACAGCACAGCGCAATATCGCTGCCGCCTGCCGCTGCCGCGCCATGCACACAGGCTATGGTTGGCTTGGTTGCCCGCCAGAGCGACATGAAATTCTGGGTATTGGCCCACATCATTTTGAAATCGAGCGTCGGGTCCCAGGGCATGGCCTGGCTACCGGAGATCTCGCCCTCGCGCTCGGCAAAATCTTTCAGGTCATAGCCGCCGCAAAAACCTTTCCCCGCACCGCGTACAATAATGACATGCACATCATCATCCGCCTCAGCCTGAGCCACCGCAGCGGCAATCTCTGCCGGCATTTCTTCGCTGATTGCATTCAACCGATCCGGCCGGTTAAGCAAAATCGTGGCAATCCGACCTTGCGTGGAATAGGCGATTGATGCGTAGCTGGCCATATCACGCTTCTCCCGCTCCAAGAGAGGGTTTTGTCAATGTCATCATGCTTCTGCCTCGCGGTTCATAACCGTTGGAAGCGGCTCAGATCGCTTCCCTCTCTTCCGGCCTCTACGATATTTACTTTGATATTCGCGCCTCTGCTTAGTGACTTCATAGAGAACAATGCCAGAGGATGTTCCGAGATTAAGACTTTCAATCATGCCGAACATTGGAATAGCAACACACATATCACTGCGCTGAACAGCTAGATCACTTATCCCACGCTTTTCATTACCAAACCAGACAGCCAGCTTGGTATGCTTGGTAAAGTCACCTTCATGAAGATAGACATTCGTTTTTCCCTTCACATGCGGCGAAGTGACGACGGAGTTAAAGTTGTTCTTTTCAAGATGCGCAAAGCAAGCTTCCGTACTGTCAAACCGCTTTACAAAGCTCCACTTTACTGCAGAAACAGATGTTTTTGAAAGTGACTTTTGCTCGCGCATATCTTGCCAGTCTTCTGGCAAAGCATTGCGAGGATCGACAACATACACCTTCTCAACACCCAAGGCATTTACGTTGCGAATGACCGTTCCGATATTCTTTATGTTCGTAGGGTTCTCGATAACTGCAATGAGGTTCTTACAACGAAAATCCCTGATTGCATCAGCGCGAGCACGAACGGTCGGTTTGGATCGTTTTTCTTCCGTGTCTTCTCCTGTCATCAAGCCGCCCCAATCAACTCCCGCCCGATCAGCATCCGCCGGATTTCATTGGTGCCCGCGCCGATATCGAGTAGCTTGGCATCGCGCATATAGCGTTCCACCGGCCAGTCGGTGGTATAGCCCGCGCCGCCCAGTGCTTGGACTGCTTCGCCTGCAACCTTGAACGCGCTTTCGCTGGCGAGCAGGATTGCCCCCGCGGCATCAAAGCGCGTGGTGTTGTCGGCATCGCAGGCTTTGGCGACGGCATAGACATAGGCGCGCGCCGAGTTCAGCGCGACATACATATCGGCGACCTTGGCCTGGATCAGCTGGAACGAGCCGATCGGCTTGCCAAATTGCTGGCGCTCGCGGACATAGGGGACGACGCAATCAAGGCACGCCTGCATCACGCCAAGCTGCAACCCGGCGAGCACCACGCGCTCATAATCGAGACCGCTCATCAACACGCCGACGCCGCCGCCGAGCGGGCCCATGACATTTTCCTCAGGCACTTCGCAATCATTGAACACAAGTTCTGCCGTGGGCGAACCGCGCATGCCGACTTTCTCGATCTTCTGGCCGATGGAGAAACCCGGCATATCCTTCTCGATCAGGAAAGCGGTGATGCCACGCGATCCGCCGCCGGGATCGGTCTTGGCATAGACCACCAGCGTATCGGCATAAGGCGCATTGGTGATCCAGAATTTGGTACCGTTGAGGATATAGCCGCCCTGTACCGCCTCGGCCTTCAGCTTCATCGAGACTACATCGGACCCGGCACTGGCCTCTGACATGGCAAGCGATCCGACATGCTCGCCGCTGACCAGACCAGGGAGATATTTCGCTTTCTGTTCGGCATTGCCCCAGCGGGCGATCTGGTTGATGCACAGGTTGGAGTGCGCGCCATAGCTTAAACCGATGGAAGCGCTGGCGCGGCTGACTTCTTCCACTGCAACAACATGCTCCAGATAGCCCAGACCCAGACCGCCATCTTCTTCCGCTACTGTGATACCATGCAGTCCCAGCTCACCCATTTGCGCCCATAGCTCTTCGCGTGGAAACCAGTCCTCGGCGTCCACTTTGGCAGCAATCGGCTCAATCTTGTCTGCGGCAAAACGGCGGGTGGTATCGCGAATCTGATCAGCCATATCACCAAGCTGAAAGTCAAAATCGGGATAAGCGTTCATCTATCTTTCTCCTGGAGATTCGTTTCGATCAAATTTTGCGAGGTTCTTGAACGATTATTTCGCCTTAGCCAAGGGCATTTTCTGAGAAATCTGTTTTGTGCGAACATACGACTAAGGCATATCTTTCTAAAGCGTGATATCGCATTATATGGATCATCTGAATCGCTAAACATAATACCGTTCGCTCTAAGCACTGACGGTTTGTGTCGGCAATATACCCAGTAAGAAGGACATTCCCCAATGGCAGCATTTTCCGAACAAGACCCCGTTGTTATCCTTTCCTATGCCCGCACGCCGATGGGTGCGATGCAGGGCGCGTTGGCCGATGTCAGCGCTACCGATCTGGGTGCTACAGCGGTCAAGGCGGCTGTCGAGCGCGCCGATGTAAAGGGCGAGGATGTGGACCGCATCTATATGGGTTGCGTTCTCCCGGCTGGTCTGGGCCAGGCCCCGGCGCGACAGGCTGGCATCAAGGCGGGCCTGCCGAAATCGGTACAGGCCACGACAGTCAACAAGGTTTGCGGCTCGGGCATGCAGACGGTGATTATGGGCACCGAAGCGATTGCGGTTGGCAGCGTCGATACCGTGGTCACCGGTGGCATGGAGAGTATGACCAATGCGCCGTACCTGATGAAGAAGCACCGTTCCGGCGCGCGTATCGGTCATGACACCGCCTATGACCATATGTTCCTTGATGGGCTGGAAGATGCCTATGAAGAAGGCCGCGCCATGGGGACATTTGCGCAGGATATGGCCGACAAATATCAGCTGACCCGCGAGGCGCAGGACGATTATTCTATCGAATCGCTACGCCGCGCCAATGCCGCGATTGAAAGCGGTGCCTTCGCCAAGGAACTGACCCCGGTCACCTATGCCACCCGCAAGGGCGAGCAGACAGTCGACACCGATGAAGGCCCCGGCCGTGGCCGCCCCGACAAGATACCAACATTGCGTCCGGCCTTTGCCAAGGACGGCACGATTACCGCGGCAACATCCAGCTCGATCTCAGACGGCGCAGCGGCAATCGTACTGACAAGCCAGAGCAAGGCAGAGGCCAATGGCCAGAAGCCAGTAGCCAAGATTGTCGGCTATGCCGCGCATGCGCAGGAGCCATCGGAATTCACCATTGCCCCGGTCGGTGCGATCCAGAAACTGCTCACCCAGACTGGATGGAGCACCGATGATGTCGATTTGTGGGAAGTGAATGAGGCGTTCGCCTGTGTTACCATGTTCGCGATGCAGGACATTGGCATTCCGCATGAGAAGATCAACGTTAATGGCGGCGGCACAGCGCTGGGCCACCCCATCGGCGCCAGCGGCACGCGGATCATCACCACACTTTTGGGCGCACTGGAAACCCGCGGCCTGAAACGCGGCATCGCCAGCCTATGTATTGGCGGAGGTGAGGCTACTGCGGTAGCGGTGGAGCTGGTTTAAGGCTCTCCCGCACCAAACACATGCTCCGCCCGCACAAAGCCTGTGCGCCCATTAACATCAAAGCCGCACCAGCCACTTTCCGTGCACTCACCCAGCTTGCCGACCACGCCGGGCTCCAGCCGCCAGGCAATTTCTGCCTCGGCGCTGGGTGCGGTGCGCATGGAACGGATTTCTCCGGTCACCATTGCGGTGCGGGTCCGGGTAAGCAGGCGTGAGTGCATCCAGCCCTGAGTACCATCGGGGTCTTCAATCTGCCGCCATGCCTGATAGCGCTTGATCACCTTTACCGGCAGGTTTTTGCGCTGATAGACCCACATAATTTTATACTCGGTGCTAGGGCCGGTGCGGGTGCGGGCGAGATCCTGATCGATCGAGGCCCAATAGGGTGTCTCGCTCGATTGCGCCAACAGCGGAGCAGGCAATAAAGCGATCATGCAGACTGCCCAGAATATAGCCATTTGCCGCATGATTGCCCTCATCTCTTTCATTGCACTGTGGTGATCAGTGCTGCCCCGTTTGAGTATTTGCCTATCAGCCATCGCCACTACAAATCAAGCATCGGGCTTGACCTTTGCCGGGGATCGGGCGAAGCCTGTTTCCATGTCGAACACACCCAAGGTTATCATCACCCGCCGCCTTGCTTCCGCCGTCGAGGCGCGCATGGCAGAATTGTTTGACATCGAGACCAATAGCAGCGACACGCCGATGGATGCAGCGGCACTGGCTGAGGCGATGCGCAACTGTGATGTTCTGGTGCCTACCGTCACCGATGATATTAACGCAGCGCTTTTTGCCGATGACAGTCTGCGCACCAAACTCATCGCCAATTTTGGCGCCGGGGTGGACCATATTGATCTGAAAGCAGCGCGTGCGGCGAATATATTGGTCACCAATACGCCAGGTGTATTCACCGATGATACCGCCGATATGACCATGGCACTGATTCTCGGTGTGCCGAGACGGCTCAGCGAAGGCACCAAGTTATTACGCGCGGGTGAGTGGCAGGGCTGGTCGCCCTCGGGCATGCTCGGCCATCGTATCGGCGGCAAGACGCTGGGCATTATCGGCATGGGCCGCATCGGTCAGGCGGTGGCGCACCGTGCACGCGCCTTTGGTCTCAATATCCGCTATCATAATCGCAGGCAGCTGCCCGAAAGTCTGGAGCGGATGCTGGGCGCCAGTTATGAACCCGATCTCGATACGTTGATCGCTGCCAGCGATATTCTCTCGCTGCATTGCCCGCATAATGACGAGACGCATGAGATGATCAATGCGACACGCATCGCCTCGATGCGGCCCGATGCCTATCTGATCAATACTTCGCGCGGTGAACTAGTGGATGAGGATGCGCTGATCGAAGCACTGGAAAAAGGCACGATCGGCGGTGCGGGGCTGGATGTCTATACCCATGAGCCTGCGATCAACCCACGGTTTCTCGAAGTCGATAATACCGTACTCATGCCACATCTGGGCAGCGCCACTTTTGAAGGGCGAGAAGCTTCCGGCATGCGCGTGGTTGCCAATATCCAGATATGGTCCGATGGTCATCGCCCACCCGATCAGGTGCTCGAAGGCTGGGCGTGATAATGATCCGGCGCTTTGCAAAGACTTTCAATGCTATGCGCCAAGTCTTTCTAATTGCTGCTGCTTTACTGGCAATATCCTTCATTTCCGGCGTGGCCAGTGCCCAGACAAACCCGAGCTTTGACTGCCAAAAGGCAAGAACACCCCAGGAAAAACTGATCTGTTCCGACAGCAGTTTGGCAAAGGCTGACAGGGCGATGGCCCAAAGCTATCGCACCCTGTTGGCCAATAATCGTGATCTGCGCCGTGAGATTGTCATCAACCAACGCCAATGGCTGCGCAAACGCGATGACAGATATTGTCTGAAACTAGGGGAGCGGGAGCAGCAGATACGCTGTATCGAATCCAGCTATGACGAGCGCAGACAGCAGTTACAGTCAAAAGAGCTGCTGGTCTGCGGCCCGGCTGAACAGGGCGAGGCGCGCTTTAGCATAAGCTGTCATGCGCCGAACCTGATACAACGATCAGGATTCACACTATCCGGTAATGTAGACGGGCTAGTCGCCGAGCTAGAACAATTGGCCTTTCTGGAAAATGGCACAATTGTTCAGGAGCTTGCGGTTGAAGGCACCATCTGGAGCGGCGGCATAGAAAGTGCGCTGCGCCTGATGGACATTGATTTTGACGGCCATCCTGATCTGCAGCTATGGAATGCCTCTTCCGCTGGCCCCAATATGGGCTATCGCTACTTTCTCTATCAGCCGGAAACGAACCGCCTTGCGGTGGCAAATGTTGATGATCAACTTTCCGGGTTCGAGATTTTTCCGGACCCTCAAAACAAAACCATCACGGTCACCGGGCGCGTGAGCTGCTGCCAATGGGCGAATACCCGTTATCACTGGGTAAAAGAGGAATTGCGCCTATTGTCGGTCCGGGATGATGGCAGCGGGCTATATTGGGATCTGCCTTTTCTGGGCGACAAAACACCGCCGGACTGTTTGGCCCGTACCCGGCATTATAATGATCGCGAGGAGCTGACACATATTGAAATCGCTCCAGGCGGAATATGCGAACCAGAGGGTGATGCGGATATCATCACCTTTCTCAATGCGTTACGTAAAGACCCGCAAGGCTATCGCCTCGACATAGCCGACGATACGCACTTCACGATCATCTACGATCAGCCACAAGAAACCAGATACTAATCAAACAAGCAACAAACCGACTGCCCGTCTCATCGCGTTAACCATGTTTTGGCAAAATCATGCCATGGCTGTATTCATGAGAATAGATATCGCCAATTCGTCGACCTGTGGGGAGCAGGATAGACCCATATGACCACATCAAAATCCGCCATGATGTCACAGCCTTTTATTGCCCTGGGCAAAGCTATTTCCGGCCTTTTTGTGCTGTTTGCTACCAGTTCCGCGATGGCGCAGGAAGTGGTTGATCCCATATTGATTGATCCCAGCAACAGTGGCGATACTGCATGGATATTGGCTGCCAGCGCTCTGGTATTGCTGATGACTCTGCCCGGTCTGGCACTGTTTTATGGCGGATTGGTTCGGGCGCGGCACTTTCTTTCGGTGCTGCTGCAATGCGGCGCGATTGCCGCGATTGTCTCGCTGCTTTGGGTCGTGGTCGGCTATACCCTCGCCTTTGGCAGTGTGAGCAATGGCATTATCGGCGCGGGCAATGCCTGGATGCTGATCAGCCTTGGCAATATCCGCGAAGGGCTGACCATACCGGAGAGCAGCTTTGTGCTGTTCCAGATGACATTTGCGGTCATCACCCCGGCGCTGATGGTCGGGGCCTGGGTAGAACGCGCGCGCTTTGGCTGGGTCATCGCCTTTTGCGCGCTCTGGAGCCTGATCGTTTACGCCCCGGTCGCACACTGGATCTGGGGTGGCGGCTGGCTCGCCGCCATGGGTGTGCTCGATTTTGCCGGTGGTATTGTGGTGCATACCACCGCCGGTGTCTCCGCGCTGGTGGCCGCTATGATGCTGGGTCGGCGGCAGGACTGGCCGCAAAAGCTTCATGTGCCGCATAGTCCGGCGCTGACGGTTGCCGGAGCCGCATTGCTCTGGGTCGGCTGGTTCGGCTTTAACGGCGGTTCGTCATTCGGCGCAGGCGACGACGCCGCAGCTGCGATCATCAACACCCATATCGCCGCCAGCGTCGCGGCCTTGGTCTGGCTCCTGATCGAACGGATCAGGGTAGGCAAGCCCACCGCTATCGGCTTTGCCACCGGTGCGATTGCAGGTCTTGCTACCATCACGCCCGCTGCGGGCTATATCTCACCCGGCGCGGCGATTATCATCGGCTTGCTTGCTGCTCTTGTCTGCTATCATGCCATTGGGCTGGTGAAGAATGTCTTCGCAATCGATGACTCGCTAGATGTCTTTGCCGTGCATGGCGTTGGCGGGATACTAGGCAGCCTGCTAGTCGCGATATTCACTAGCGCAGCATTTAACGGGGTCGGTTATGTCGAAGACGTTGGCATGATTGGCCAGCTTGTCATTCAGGCGATTGCCATCGGCGCAGTCGCGTTGTGGTCCATCATCGGCACGCTGATTATCGGCTTTGCGCTTAGCATGGTGTTGCCGATGCGGGTCTCTAAAGAGGATGAGCGTGAAGGACTGGATCTGACCCAGCATGGCGAGCGCTCATGGGAGTTGGATTAGGACAAACCCCAGGCGATCAGGTCGGGAAAAACGCTCGCCAGGCTACATAGGCGAGAAATGGCAGTCCAACGGCATCGGCAATGGCGATTGTGCGCAGTGATTCCGGCATCCCGTTCATCGTATAAATTGCCAGAAAACTGACCATCGACAGCGCTGTCACCATCACCGCAAGCTGACGCACTGCCGGATCAAGCGCGGCGCAGCCGCAGACGATGACGACACAGCCAAACAGCGCAGCTCGATGATGCAATAGGGGAAATGCCTCGCCATCGGGCGCAATATCATAGAGCCGTTCGATCATGCTGGGCGAAAACAGCGCGGCAAAGGGGGCGAAGTGGATCAGCGCCAACAGGGCCCAGCAAATGCGCTCCACCACTGCGGTCAGTCTCCGGTCAATATCCGCTCCACCAGCTCTTTCACCGTCGGGACATAGCCGTTGGAGTAAAACGGATCGCGGCCAAATTCATAGGCTGAGTGCCCGGCAAACATCAGATTCTGGTGCACATCGCCGCCATGGGCGATGTCTTGCAAGGATTTCTGGATGCAGAAGCTGCGCGGATCAGCAAGGCGGCCAGTGGTGAAATTGTCATGGTCCTTCCATGAGGAAAAGCCGCAATGTGATAGGCAGCCCATGCAATCGGCCTGATCCTTGCGAATGACCGTGCGTTCTTCAGGTGTGACAAACACCACGGTGTTGTCAGGCGTTTTCAATGCTGTGGTAAAACCCTGCGCATCCCATTGGCGCGCTCGCTCCAGATCACGCGGGGCAACCCAGAAATTCTTGCCCTTTACCCCGACATCAAGTTGGGCGGTATGCTCGCCCGCCATCTCGGTAGAAAAGGGTATCTGCCGCTCCGAGCGCGCTTCCAGCGAGCGCAGAAATTCATTGCGTACAGCGCTGGAATAAAAGCCGGTCGGGCTGAACTTGTGCAACAGCACATCGCCCTCCTCGATCTTGGTCAGCTCGTCCTTCCATTGCTGCGGGATCGGGCTTTCTCTGGTCAGCAACGGCCTTGTGCCAAATTGGAAAGCGATCTGGCCTAGCTCTGGGTTCTCAATCCAGTCGGCCCAATCGCGCAAATACCATACGCCGCCAGCCATGATGATCGGCACATCATCGCTGATCCCCTGATCACGCATCGTATCGCGCAGTTGCTTGACGCGCGGATAAGGGTCTTGCGGCTTTTTCGGGTCTTCTGCATTGGAGAGGCCATTATGACCGCCGGCAAGCCACGGGTCTTCATAGACCACCGCCGCCATCAGCTCGGCCACTTTGTGATAGGCGCGTTTCCACAATGCACGAAATGCCCGGCCTGACGACACGATCGGCAGATAATTGACATTATACTGCGCCGCGATTTCGGACAGTTTATACGGCATGCCTGCACCGCAGGTGACACCGGCGACCATGCCTTTGGTCTTTTCGAGTACGCCATGCAGCACCTGCTGCGCGCCGCCCATCTCCCACAGCACATTGATATTGATCGCACCCTGACCATTGGCCATCTCATAGGCGCGGCGCACCTGTTCAATGGCGCCATCAATGGCATAGCGGATCAGCTCTTCATGCCGATCACCGCGTTTGCGGCCATGATAGATTTGCGGAATGACATTACCATCTTCATCATAGCTATCGGCATTCACTGCCGAGACGGTGCCAATGCCGCCTGCTGCGGCCCATGCGCCCGAACTGGCATGATTGGTGGCGGAGACACCTTTGCCACCCTCGATCAGCGGCCAGACTTCACGACCATTATATTGTATCGGCTTGAGACCTTTAAACACCTATGCTGCTCCCCATGCTTATCCGAGCGTCTATAGGAGATGTTACGCGAAAAATCGCGTCAAAAAATCCACATATAATCAATGACTAACTACCACTGGGCCGTAATAACGGCGCTGATTATTCAGTCTCGCGGCGCTTTCCGGAGACATTACATCCTTTAATAGCGCCCGGCTCCGGCTTGGGACCAATGGGCACAAAGCGCGCAAAATAGCCCTGAATATCCGGGCGCAGCGCAAATTCGGTCAGCTCAAAACCTACCGCTTCAAATTCACAAAAAACCTGCTTTGGTGAAATGCCATGACGGCCATTGGGGCGGTCAACATCAACAACGATGATTTCACCACCTTCACGCAAAGCATCGTGCATCCGCCAGATAAAGGCATAGGGCTCGGTCACTTCATGGTACATATGCACCAGAAAAATGCGGTCAAAACTGTTAGCAGGCAGTCGGGGGTCAGCAATCGCGCCGGGTTTAATCGAGACATTATCTAGCCGATCGCGCGATACACGCTGGCCCAGCCGTGCAAGCGCATCGCCGTCAATATCCTGCGCCAGAACCCTGCCCGTCGTGCCCACCTTCTCGGCCAGACGCACGGTGTAATAACCCTCACCCGCGCCGATATCGGCCACAGTCATACCCTCGACAATCCCGGCAAGGTCCATCACCGTTTCCGCTTCATGGCGATTGTCGCGCGCAGCTTCGGTCGAGAATTGATTGCCGACAACTTCCGGCACCTCACGCTCAGCGCGCGGAAATGCACGCGCGTCTTCCGGGCGATCCTCGTCCAACGCTACGGGCTTGCAAGCCGCGAGTGCAAAGATGGCCATGGCGGCGGATAAGCAGGCTGCCTTCATAACTTTATGTCCTGACAGAATATTCACGGTATCGGAAGCACCCGCATACCGCCGACAAAGACATTAAACGGCAAATCGCCCTGCCGCCATGGCGATTGCCGGCCTTCAGTTTTTTTATTCACCTCGATAGCCGTCTTGCGAAAGGTCTCATCAAGCGATTGGCGGCGCTTGATCTGTCGTGCAAATATGGTTGCAAATGGGCTTCCTTTACCGGGGGTGGCGCCATCTTCTGCGACATTGCCGGGATCAGTAGAGAAGAAAACAACCGCTGAGAGACCGCGCAAATTGCCAAGTTGCGCCAGGCCGGGGCCCGCATTGGCGACATCGTAAAGCGTAATCGACTCTACCGAACGCGTCACGCCAGCAATGTTTAGCGCCAGCGACCTTTCTGTCGGCTGCACCTGCTCACTGGCCAGCGGGTTGTTGCGACAGGCATCGACAACCACAATCGCGCCACGGGCTTTTTCCGTAAGTCTGCGGATAAGGTCCTCCAAGGGTATCAAGGAGACGCCATCGGCGGCGAGAAAATAATTCCGCCCCTCAATCTGAAAACCATGTCCAGCATAATAGAGCAGCGCGATATCATCCGGCGCAAGCGAATTGACGAACAGATCCAATTCACTTTCCCATAGTTTGGCATCAGGCTCCTCAAGTAGCGTCACTTCGGTCGCTGCCGAGCGTTTCAATGATGCAGACACCATACGCGCATCAACCACCGGATTAGCCAGTTCCAGCCGCGGGTCATCGGCTTCGATATAGTCGGTGCCAATCACCAGCGCATGCACATCGGCATGGGCTGGCTGTATCAGTAGCACAAAGCCCAGCATGAAAGCGAATGAGCGCATCATCATAAGCGGAAAGAGAACCCGATATTCACACCATGGTTGATCCGGGCATCGCTAAAGCTGTTAGCGCCTGAAAGAGGGAAAAACGCCACAGCACGATAGCGCAGATCAAGAGCAATATTCTCTGCTACGGTAATCTGCGCCCCCACGGCAAAATCCGGCCCGAGGCTAAATTCAGATGGATTGCGCGTAGTGATTGCAAGATCCTGCCCAGGACCATTGACATCAGGAAAGACCGATTGAGCGGTAAAGCCCGGCTGATAGCTGCCATGTACCATGCCATTGAAAAAGGCGGTTGCATTTTCTGCAAAAGGCACAAAGGCCGTAACGCCTGCACGAAGACTATACGTTTCCTGAGTTGCGCTTTCTATGGATGGAAAGAACTGCCCAGGAGCGTCGGGAAACGGCACTGGAGGCGGGTCACCCTGAATTTCCGCAATAGCAGCATCGAGCAGATTGCTCACCCCCTGGGTAATCCCCTGAGATGATGTACCCGACCCACTGCGCTCAAGCCTTTCATAACGCACACCGGCAAAAAAAGCGAAGCTCTCGCTCGTTCTTCTCTGCCATGTCGCCTCAATATCATAGCGGTCATAGTCGAAGTCGGCTGTTGCTATAAATCGACCAAAATCGACTTCGGTGACATCGCGTATCGTAAGGCTGCGGCTCACCGCCTGAGTTTGCGCAAAACTGCCACTACCCTGCCCATAAAGGGCGCTGATGGTGAAACGGTCGCGGTCATCACCAAAATTGATCATAGCACCGATCATCGGTACCGCAATCTGATCGGCCACCACTCCGATGCCATCCTGCTGGGCACTAGAGGACACCTGACCCGGAAACGCTTGCTCGACAATCGCAAGCCGATTCTCATCGATAAGCAGGCTTTCATCCTGCACCCCGGCAGGAATGGAGGAAGTTCGCAAATTGCTGTTGTCGAAATAGTAGGCGAAGCGCGGGCCAATCAATATGTCCGCCTGCGCTGCAGACGGAAGCAACCCAGCAACACCGGCCAACCCTGCCGCCAGACCTCTCACTCCGAGCCTAGTCAACATCCTCGACCTCCACCTGCTCACCAGTCACCCGTTGAGACAAGGCGGCGGCCATAAAGGGATCCAGCGCGCCATCGAGAACGTCCGACGGCGCGGAGGAAGTGACGCCAGTGCGCAGGTCTTTGACCATCTGATAGGGTTGCAGCACATAGGAGCGGATCTGGCTGCCCCAGCCGATTTCCGACTTGCTGGCATGTTCGTCCATCGCCGCTTCTTCGCGTTTGCGCAGTTCTTCTTCATAAAGCCGCGCCTTGAGCATGGACATTGCCTCAGCACGGTTCTTGTGCTGCGAGCGGTCATTCTGGCTGGCGACGACGATGCCGGACGGAATGTGCGTGATCCGCACCGCGCTGTCGGTGGTGTTGACATGCTGCCCGCCCGCGCCCGATGCGCGATAGGTGTCGATTTTCAGGTCACCTTCATTGACCGCAATATCGATATTATCGTCAATCACCGGATAGACCCACACACTGGAAAAGCTGGTATGCCGCTTGGCCGCGCTGTCATAGGGCGAAATGCGCACCAGTCGGTGCACACCGCTTTCGGTCTTGGCATAGCCATAGGCATTATCGCCCTTGATCAGCAGCGTTGCCGACTTGATGCCCGCCTGATCGCCCGCCTGATATTCCACCATCGAGACCTTATAGCCACGTTGTTCAGCCCAACGCTGATACATGCGCAGCAGCATCTCGGCCCAGTCCTGGCTCTCGGTCCCGCCAGCGCCTGCATGGATTTCCAGATAAGTATCATTGCCATCGGCCTCACCCGCCAAAAGCGCCTCAATCTTGTCCTTCTCGGCACGCTCTTCCAGCTTGGCCAAAGTCGCCAGGCCCTCGGCGATGACCTCATCATCATCCTCAGCCTCGCCCATTTCGACAAATTCGACCGCATCGGCCATTTCCTGGCTGATCTCGTTCACCGTCGAAATCGCGCCATCGAGCCGTCGCCGCTCGCGCATCACCTCTTCCGCAGCCTTGGGATCATCCCAGAGCGTCGGGTCTTCTACCCGGGCGTTCAATTCATCCAGACGGCGCAGCGCCTTGTCCCAATCGAGAAATTTGCGGACCAGCGCTAATGCGGCATTTATCTTTTCAACATGGGCCTGCCCCTCGGCACGCATCAGCAACTCCTGTTATCTGTCGAGAACGCGACTTAGCGCAATGGGCAGCGATGTAAAGCGATACAGGCGAGGAGCAGCGCCCTAATAGTCGCGGCTATGTTCGTTCAGCGTCTTGATCAGATTGGATAAAGCCGCGAATTGCTCAATGGTTTTGCCAAGCCGTTCTCGGTCCTTTTCCGGGCTCAGCGTGGCGCTCTCGAACAGGTTTTTCGACGAGACAGTCACCAGCAATTCGCCATTGTGGAACAGCGCTTTGAGCTTCTTGCCCTCAAAGCTCTGCTCCAGCTCTATCAGACGCTCGCAATAGGCAGGATGCACCAGATAGCGAGCTTCTGCCTGGTTAGTCGAGAAGATATCAAAGGCATCCTCAAAACGCGGATCGACCATTTTGACAGGTTCCAGCGTGCGTCCGCCAAGCTTGCGGTTCTCGCCGAACAGCGTGAACCGCACACGATCCCTGTCGATAAGCGTTGTGCCAAAAAAGTCGCGGGCAAAGGTGAAACGGATAATCAGTCCCCGGAAAACAGTGCGGGTGGAGTTGTTTCTCCGGCCGCTTGATTTCTGCTTCAGCACCGCTTCGTAAAGGCTGAAATCGGTGCCCTGCAATTGGCCGGACCAGCGGTCTTCAAATTCGCTGCGGTTATAGTTCGGTAGCAGCTTGAATGTCCGGGCATGCTCAAGCTCCCTGCCCGGTTCAACCCGCCGACTATATTCCAGATCGAGCGCCTTGGCCAACGCGCCGTTCATTCGCTGTTTGAGGGTATTAACAACCTGCTGCCGGTTCCATAAGGCCCAGAACAGCAAGCCCGCGCCAACTATACCGCCAAAGAAATTAGCAACACTGGCGATCCCGAATTCCTTGAGCACCAGAACCGTGACAATACCGCCCGGCGCCGCGAGCAGCGCCAGCATCAGCGAAATCTGTTTGGCATCTTTGCGCTTCTTGTCCTGCAGCCTGAGCCATATGCCCAGTTCCCCGTCCATAAGCGCATCAACGCTTGGCATATTGATCATGCCCTAATGCCCCATTTTCTGCCATTTTCCAATGAGGAGCTTTAGCACAGCACTTCTTAACATATTGGCACTATACAGATTGCAGTAACGCATAGAGGGATAGCTTATGCTGTATATATTGGTGGCCGTCGCCGTGGTGCTCGCACTCGGTGTTATCGTCATTTACAACCAGCTTGTTGCAATGCGTCAGACCTGTCGTCAGGGCTGGGCCGATATTGATGCACAACTGCGCCAGCGACACGATCTGATTCCCAATCTGGTGAATGCGGTCAAAGGCTATGCCGAGCATGAGAAATCGACGCTGGAAGAGGTGATCAAGGCGCGCAACAATGCGGTTTCCGCGCAGCAACCCGGCGATTTGGCAAAGGCGGAAGACATATTGTCGAGCGCGCTGAGAAAACTGTTCGCTCTGGCTGAGGCCTATCCCGACCTTAAAGCCAATACCAATTTTCTATCGCTGCAGAATGAGCTTGCCGATGTTGAGGACAAGCTGGCCGCGGCACGCCGCGCTTATAATGGTGTGGTTGCGCGTTATAATGGCGCGGTGGAGAGCTTCCCGGCAGTGCTTTTCGCCGGATCGCTGGGCTTTAAGCACCGCGATTTCTGGGAATTGGCAGAAAGCGAACGCAGCACGATTGCGGCAGCGCCCGAGGTTAGTTTCTCAAACGCATAGTCAATCATTGACTGTAAACATATCCGTTCGCGTCGAGCGTAGTCGAGACGCCATACCTGTTGCTGTCTCTCGACTACGCTCGATACGAACGGATTTAGGAAGCCGCGCTGTATAAGCAGATCAGTAAATCCCGCCCTGCTGCTCCAGGAAATCATTATCGTTGCGCGGCCTTGCTACGCGGCGGCGCGTTGTCCGTTCCGCTGGTCGATTGTTCTGCGCAACTTCTTCGGCGCGGACTGAGCGGCGTGGCTCGGTTTCCGGTTTAAACGCTTCCCAGATAATCGCCGCCTTGGGCGCACCGCTCGGCCAGCCGCCAAAGACCCGTTTTCCGCTGCGGCGCTCAATGCGTACCATGCGGATGCCTCGCGGCGCTATAAACTGGCGTATCGGCATGTCTGGCAGAACCGCCTCGGCAAATTGCTTGAATACAGGCGCCGCAACGGTGCCACCCTGGGCATAGCCGCCCATATTGCGCGGCGTGTCAAAGCCAAGATAGACGCCAGCTACCAAGTCCGGCGTGCCGCCCACAAACCAGACATCCTTTGGCCCACTGGTCGTGCCGGTCTTACCGAAAAGTGGCCGATCCAGACTGCGCAGATTTTGCGCCGTGCCGCGCTGTACCACACCTTGCAAAATATGCACCATCTGGAAAGCGGTAAGCGGGTTCATCGCCTGTTTGCCAACCGGCTTCAGCCGCGGCATCGGCTTGCCATCATATTCCGCCATCTGACAGCCTTCGCAAACCCGATTGTCAGCGCGAAATATCACCTTGCCATAGCGATCCTGCACATAGTCAATCACTGTTGGGGTCAATTCACGCCCCTGATTGACCAGCATCGCATAGGCATTGGTCATCTTCTCTACCGTGCTCTCGCCAGAACCCAACGCAGTGGCAAGATGCGGCTCATGCTCGCCAATGCCCATATCGCTGATGGTTTTGACGACATTGCGAATACCGGAATCATTGGCCGCGCGCACTGTCATCAGGTTGCGCGACTGTTCCAGCCCCCAGCGCATGGTCTGCGAACCGGCCCCGCGCGCGCCGCCAAAGTTGCGGAAGCATTTGCTGCCGGCGCAGAAGGTATCATCAACAATGGTTGATGCCGGTGTCATGCCATTGTCGAGCGCGGTGGCATAAACGAATGGCTTGATTGTCGAACCGGGCTGGCGTTCGGCCTGTGTAGCGCGATTAAAGGCACTAATACCGCTATCGAAACCACCTTGCATCGCGAGGATACGGCCGCCATGCGGGCTCTCCACAATCATGCCGCCTGAAACCTCGGGCACTTTGCGCAGGCTAAACACATTGCTGCCACCTGAAGGCGCGACTACGATGATGTCACCGGCTGATAGCGACGCAAAAGCCGAACCCCCGCCACGTTTGGCCATGCTGGCATTACGCGCCGGCAAGGTGCCTGTGTCACCATTTGCAAAACCAATGGTCGCCAGGCCGCTCTCTTTGGCTACCACAACGGCGACGCGCCAATCCTTGTAGTTGATCGAGATATTGGTCGAGTCGAGCACGCTGGCCCAGTCATCGCCCATTTCAATGGTATTGACCGGCCCGGACCAGCCGCGCCCGCGATCATAGCGCATCAGGCCATCACGCAAGGCTTCGGTCGTCGCGTCCTGTATCTTTGTATCGAGCGACGTGCGGATCCAAAGGCCGCCAGAATACACGCCATAAGGATTGCGACCGTCATCGGAATCTTCGCCATAACGCTCGATCAACTGACGCCGCACCTCCTCCATGAAATATCCGCCTGTGCGCGCATAGCTCATGCCACGGCGTTGCTTTGTACCGAGTGGCTGTGCCTGCGCAGCGCGCATCTCCGCTTCAGTAATCCAGCCATTTTCGTTCATCTCGCCCAACACCCAGTTGCGACGCGCGACAGCCCGAGCGGCATTGGTTTCGGGGCGATAATTAGATGGTGCCTTAGGCAGGATGGCCAGATAAGCTGATTCCGACAATGTCAAGGAAGACACGTCTTTCTGAAAATAAGCCTGCGCCGCCGCTTCTACACCATAGGCATTGCGGCCGAGGAAAATCTCATTGAGATAAAGCTCCAATATCTCTTCTTTGCTCAGCGTCTCCTCAATCCGATAGGCCAATATGGCCTCGCGGATCTTGCGGGTGACGGCATATTCATCATCGAGAAGCAGATTCTTCGCGACCTGCTGGGTGATGGTTGATCCACCCTTTGCGCGCTGATCGCTGCCCAGCTTGCTGATATAATCGATGATCGCACCAGCAACGCCCGGATAATCCAGACCGCCATGCTCAAAGAAGGTCTTGTCTTCAGCAGAAAGAAAAGCGTTGATAAGCGGCTCGGGGAAATCGGCATATTGCAGCTGCACCCGTCGTTTACGGGCAAAGCTGTTGATAATCTCGCCATCCACCCCACGCACCATACTCGGCACCGCAGGCTCATAATCCAGCAGCGTCTCCACCGATGGCAGGTCACGCGCAAAAATCGCCCAGAAAGCGGCCCAAGCCAGCAACAACAGACCGAGTAGATAGACCGCCCAGCGGATCAGACGGCGGCTCCATAGCTGGCCCAGTCGCGCGCGCAGACCACCAGCTTCCCGCGCTATGCGATAGCCGAAATCGGAATTCCCTTCAGCGCCACCATCAGGCGCGGATGCTTCACTCTCACTCATGCGCGCGGATTAGCACAGCCAATCTGAACAGTTCCAGCACGAATACAGTCAAAGCCGAACAAATATGGGGAAAGAATTTCTCTTGTCGGAATATATTGAAATCAGCGCATCGCCACTTGGCGGGCGAAATAGACCTGTACTGCGCTGGCGACCGATTGTGCGATCTGCTGCTGACCTTTTTTCGATACCAGCATACGCACATCATTGGCGTTGGTGAGATACCCGGTCTCTAGCAGGATGGATGGTACATCCGGGGCTTTGAGAACAACAAATGACGCAAAGCGATGGGCTTCTGAGCGAAAACGCATCCGATCACTTCCCTCTCGTACCATAAGTCTTGCAAAATCCGCTGACAGGTTCATCGTCTCGCGCTGGCGCAGATCGATGAGAATGGGGCTTACGCTTTTCGGTGTCTGGGCAAGGTCGAGGCCGCTGATAATGTCAGCCTTGTTTTCCCGCGCGGCCAGCTTCTCGGCTTCCCGGTCAGAGGCGACCTCGGACAGCGTGTAAACCGTTGCGCCACGGGCATCCTGATTTTGCGCGGCATCAGCATGAACCGAGATGAAAAGGTCAGCACCCAGTCGCCGTGCGATACCAAAGCGTTCCTTAAGAACCAGATATCTGTCCGTATCGCGGGTAAGCGCAACACGGTACCGGCCCGATGCCAGCACTTGGTCGCGAATAGCGAGCGCAATCGACAGAGCGACATCCTTTTCATAGGTACCGCCATGCGGACTGATAGCGCCGGGATCATGGCCACCATGGCCGGCGTCGATGACCACCAATGGACGATTGCCGTCTTTAGGCCCCAGAACTTCAGGCAAGCCGATCTGTGACTTGGCTGCTGGCAGGTTAACCTTAACACTATAAGGCTTGCGCACTGGCTTTGCCGCGAAACCGGCAGGCGGCGAGAATTCCTTAGCTTTCGATAATGTTGCCGGGATGCGGCCATTTGCATCGGCCTTGGCCAAAGACAGATGCAATTGGCGGCCATTTGGGGAGAAATAGCCAGAACTCACTGCCGCGGGGGCATCGAGATCGAGCACAATCCGAGCGGTATCCGGCTGATATTGTGCCGCGCGGATAGCCAGCACCGAACTGCCGCCGCGATAGCTTTTCTTATCCGTTGTGGCGCCGCGGACATCAATAGCAATCCGGTCAGGTCCACTGAGACTAAAGCTGCGCGCGCCTACGACAACATCGTCAAAATGAATGGTTAAACGGTCTCCATTGATGGAGACACGTTCCACCTCACCACCATGCGCTAAGCCGGGTGTCAACAGTGCCAGCAATGCCGTCACAATTACCATAATATGGCCATTATGGCGCAATTTAACGGCACGGGTCCAGTCCAATTTCACAACGCATCCTTCACCGAAAACAAGGTGAAAATGGCGTTAAGGAAGTTTTAATAACATAAGCTAAAAGAACAGGGTTACCGGATTGTTAACCATATTTTAGGGTTTTCCCCTCGCTATTGGCCGCCAGCAAAGTAGCAAATAGATATGGCTAAAACTGCAACGCTTTGCCCATTCTATTTTTGTTGCGACAGCCGCCTTGTGATGCTAGCCACAATCACAGGGACACATTCATAAACAGATGCGTTATAATGTCGTCCCTTAACAATGCCCTGTTTCACAAACCGGGCCAGACAGGTTGATGTTGAATGTCCCTTCCCGACCCACGCTTGCAATCGCGCTTTGACAGAGCCGCGACAGCATTTGCGCTTGGGCACAATGGCATAATGCCGGGAACCGATATTCAGGCAGACACACAGTTGCAGCTTTCAGAAGCTGCGCATTTTCACACCTTATCCCGGCCCATCGCTGATATGCGATTGCCGGATCATGCAAACAGAGCATTGCACGCAAGTATGGCGATACCGCCTTTGCGCGCGATGTGGAGAGAATATAATGACCACGCGTATGCTGATCGATGCGCGCCACCAGGAAGAGACCCGGGTGGCGGTAACCAAGGGAAATCGCATTGAAGAATTCGACTTTGAGTCGGCAGAACATAAGCAAATCAAGGGCAATATCTATCTTGCCAAAGTTACCCGGGTAGAGCCTTCACTACAGGCGGCCTTTGTCGATTATGGCGGCAATCGCCATGGCTTTTTGGCCTTTTCGGAAATCCACCCCGACTATTATCAGATTCCCAAGGAAGACAGGGACAAGTTGCTGGCGGAAGAGGCAGAGCATGCCGCCGAAGAAGCCGCCTTGCGCGCCGCCGAGGAAGAACGCGGCGAGACTGGCGAAGATGATGACGGCGATTACAGCCGTGCCTTCGCCGATGAACTGGCTGAAGATCATGGCATGCTCGATGAAAATGCCGAAGAGAAGCTGAGCGAGCCGGAAGCCCCTGAACTGCCCGATGACGAAGATGACGACGCAGACGGCGAATCATCGGACGAGGAAACCCAAGCCAAGGGCGAAGATGACAGCGAAGTCGAAAAATCCGAGGGTGATAAGAAACGCCGTCGCGGCGGTCGCTCGCGTCGGGGCAATCGTCGTGGCAAGGGAGCAGCGCGCGCCAGCGATGAAGTCCGCAACAAGCGTATGGCACTGCGCCGCCGCTACAAAATTCAGGATGTGATCCATCGCCGCCAGGTGGTTCTGGTGCAGGTGATGAAGGAAGAGCGCGGTAATAAGGGTGCAGCACTCAGCACCTATCTCTCGCTCGCCGGACGCTATTGCGTGCTGATGCCGAACAGCGCGCATGGCGGCGGGATCAGCCGCAAAATCTCCAGCGCCAGCGACCGCAAGCGTTTGAAAGGGATTATTGCCGAGCTCAACCTGCCGAGCACCATGGGCTGTATCGTCCGCACCGCAGGCCTGTCGCGCACCAAGACGGAGATCAAGCGCGACTTTGATTATCTTGCACGCCTTTGGGACGGCATTCGCGAGAACACCCTCAAGGCATCGGCGCCGGCGCAGATCCATAGTGATAGCGACCTGATCAAACGCGCGATCCGTGATATCTATAATCGCGAGATTGAAGAGGTGATGGTCGAGGGCGATGACGGCTATCGCGCCGCCAAGGACTTTATGAAGCTGCTCATGCCCAGCCATGCCCGGCGGGTGAAGCATTATGCCGACCCGATCCCGCTATTCCAGCGCTATGGTGCCGAGGACCAACTCAACGCCATGTATGAGCCGATGGTGCAGCTCAAATCGGGCGGTTATCTGGTGATCAACCCGACCGAGGCGCTGGTCTCAATCGACATCAACTCGGGCCGCTCGACCCGCGAGCACGGTATTGAGGCCACAGCAGTCAATACCAATTTGGAAGCCGCGCGCGAAATTTCCCGCCAGCTACGTCTGCGCGATATGGCTGGCCTTGTCGTCATTGACTTTATAGACATGGAACGTAGCGGCAATATCCGCAAAGTCGAAAAAGCAATGCGCGATGCGCTGAAATCCGACCGCGCCCGTATTCAGGTTGGACGGATATCCGGCTTTGGCCTGCTCGAGATGAGTCGCCAGCGTCTGCGCACGGGTGTATTGGAAGCCTCAACCCGCACCTGCCCGCATTGCGACGGCACCGGTTTTGTCCGCACAGCCTCCTCCTCCGGCCTCGCGGCACTGCGCTTGCTTGAAGAAGAAGCAGCCAAGGGCAAAGGCTCACAACTGATCCTGCGCACCAGCCAGGAAGCTAGCATCTATGTGCTCAACAATAAGCGCGCCGGCATTAGCGAAATCGAGGAGCGCTATGGCGTGGCTATCGAGGTCTTGCCTACAAACGACATTGAAGGCGCGAAAATGACCGTCGAGGTCAGCGGGCCTAAACCGACGGTTACCGTCGACTATGCGCCGATTATCGACCCGGTCGAGGAAGAGGAAGAAGAGCAGGTATCGGAGCGCGATGATGGCGAGGATCGTCCCAAGCGCAAACGCCGTCGGCGGCGTCGCGGTAAGCGCGGTGGCGAGCATCGTGACAAACGCAATGAGGAGCAGGATGAAGCCTCTCCGGCTGAGGCAGATGCTCCCGCAGAAAATGCGGATGATGCAGAGGAAAAGAAGGACGAAAAGCCCAAGCGCAAACGTCGCAGCCGTCGCCGCAAAAGTGATGATGAAGCAGTTAACGAGGGCGAAGCGGCTGAACAGGCCGAAGCGGACACTGCCGAGGATAGCAAAGCCGAGGAAAAGCCGAAGAAACGGACGCGACGTCGTAAGTCTGAGGCAGCAAAAGCAAATGAAGCTGATGACAGTACAGCCGTAGAAGCGCCTGAAGCGGATGCTGAAGAAAAACCTAAGCGTCGTAAGCGCAAAACTGCTGCGGAGAAAAAGGCTGAAGAAGCCGGTGCGGAAACCGGCGAAACCGAGGAAAAGCCGAAAGCTAGCAAGCCGCGTAAAACCCGTACCAGCGCAGCCAAGGCAGTCGATGGTGCGGACGAACCAAATGCGGCAAAGAAACCGCGCAAGGCAGCTGCTAAGGAAAACACTGATCAAGCATCACCTCAAGAAGTCGCCAATGATCGCAATGGTAACAGCGCAGAAACTGCCGATGACGGAAAGCCTAAAAAAGGCTGGTGGCAGCGGACATTCGGTAACTGATCAAGGGTGATTTTCTACACCGTTCGCCTCGAGCGGAGTCGAGAGGCCTTAGCTGGCACTAAGCTGTGTCTCGACTGCGCTCGACACGAACGGAATAATATAGGCTAGCACCGGCGTTAAACCGCCGCCATTGGCTCCCGGGTCACCTGATGATAGGCCTTGGCGATGCTTTCCATATCGCCCGCCAGCGTCTCTGCCAGAGCAGCATCATCGCGCTTGGCCAGGTGCACCATTTGCGGCATGGATAACCCGATACGTAGCGTCCCGGCATAATCACCATTGGCAATTCTGCGGCACCGGACCGGCTGGCCGAGACGCACACCGTGATCCATAAGCTGTTTGTGAATGGCGGCAGCGGTAGCAAAGCACATACGCTCGCCCTTATGATCCCGGTTCAGGTCGAACGTTACCAATGTCTGCATCTCAATCGGGTGGGTGATCGCGTCAAGCTGATGATCGGGTGCGTAAGACAGAACGGGGCAGCCGCCAATCTGCTCAATCAAAGCCGCCGTTGCCTTCTGAAAAACACGGACGATACGGGTAATGTCGGCCATGTCGAGTTGCTGGAACCGCTCCAATTCAAAAACCGAAGCGGATAATCTGAGAACAAGCCCCAAATTGCCACTGTCGGGCAAGGCATCGCGTCCCGGCCATTGCTCAGGCCATTCAGCACGACGGAAAATGCGCTGATACCCTTGTGGCAATGCCGCCGCTTTTCGCATCAATTCTACCGGAGCAATAGCAAAACCGTTAAACGGAGGGCCGCCCATAAATTTCGAGCCGGTCAGCAGCACCAGCATATCGCGCTCAAGATAGGCTTTGAGCGCCGAACTGGTGATCCGGGCCTGACAGGCGTCAACCACAAACGCGATCCGGTCGCCATATTCAGCACGCAAAGCATCAATCTCATTCAGGTCAGGCAGGATAAGCCCGGTCTTGGACCCATGCACGACATGCAGCAATGGCTTTTGACCGCGCTCCAACGCCAATGCGATCATGTCCCGCATCGCACTGGTAATGGTCACGCTGTCATGCGCCATACCGAAGCTGTCACGCACCGGAATTTCACTCAGCGTTACCGATGGTAAACCTTCAACCGGTTCGCCTTTGGCACTGGCTATACCCAATGAAGTCTGCGCCGCGAAATACTGTCCCTGCGCGCTATAGATACAACCGCTGCCGACCTCATCTGCGCCGAGCAATATATTATGCACCGGTCGCCCGGCATCGCCTGCCGCCGCCAGAAGGGCGATATATTCCAGATCGGTACCTGATGCGGCAAAGATAACCTGACTATCTGCATCAAGATCGTAAGCCTGCAACAATCGCGAACGGATAGTATCCAGCGCTTCGGCATAGCCCGCGCCATCCAGCGCACTGTCGATGCTGAGGTCGGGCCAGCTCGCCTGTAAATGCCCCCAAGCTTCGTTGCTGATATCATTGGCGGTCGAGGACGCATAAGCAACAGTATCGCGCGGATAGGGCGTGGCATAATAGCGGTTGGTACCCGTTTCAGGGTCAAGCGTAATACGCTCATCTCCGCCCTGTGTCAGCAGATATGCCAATGGCTCCATTGCGACCTACCCTTTTGTGCGCTTTTGCGCGCCTTACTAGAGAAAACACGCAAGCGAAACAATCTTTTGCGAGGATTGCGATAGCCTTTTGCGATGAACCATTGATGACAAATTGCACTTTGCCCAAAACGGGCTAAAGGAGGCTATCAAAGGTCGCATTACGATTAGAACGCGATTTCTCCTTAGGGCCAAGAGAAAGACTCGCATGAACCATTATCCCGAGCCTTTGCAGATTTCATCTGAGGTGCGCGAGCATCTGCGTCTGTTGTTTATAGCCAAACACGCACTGGGCGATGGTAGCCTGCATGAAGAAGATGGCAATCATGCTCTCTATCATCATGAAGTGCGGACGATATTGGAGGGGCTGTTCCCGAAGCTATCCCTTGCCGACAGCTACGACGCGCTATTTGAAAAGCCGGATGCCGATTTCCTGTTCCCGCTGCTCAACCGCGGCGGCTTTGTGAACAGCGAGATGTTCCTGCCCCTGCTGTGCCAGCGCATTGGCCTGCCTTATTTGGGCGCCAGTCCGATCCTGCGTGGCCTGTCTGATGACAAGCATCTCAGCAAGCTGGTCGCGCGCAATCGCGGTATTCCAACCGCCGACTGGGCGATTTATCGCCATGGTGGCCCGGTCGAAGAAGCGCTGTGCCCAATGGCCGAGCGGATGGTGATCAAGCCCAATGCCTCATCGGCCAGCTGGGGTGTCCAGGATGCAGGGGACTGGGCCGGCGTCAAGGAAGCGGTCGCCAATATCCATACAGAAGGCCATGACGCGATTGTCGAACCGTTCCTCAATGGCAGCGATGTCGAAGTCCCGGTTATCACCATTGACGACAAGCCGGTGATCATGCCGATGATGCTGTTTGAACAGGCTGACCCGGAGCATCTGCGCACCTATTGGGAGAAGCGCGATCTGGTCGAACGGGCGCATAAATATCAGCTCGTGAATTTCGAGAATCCGGATTTTATCGAGCCGATTGCTCGGCACACCATGAACCTTGCACAGGAATTCCTGCCTTTCGATTATGGCCGCTATGAGTTCCGCTTTGATGAGGCCAGCGGCACACTGAATTTTCTTGAGCTCAATCTCAACTGCAATCTCTGGTCGCAAAAAGTGTTCGGCAAATCGATCGAGCGCGCCGGATGGAAGCAGGAGCAGCTTATTGAAACGATCATTGCGGAAAGCCTGCGACGACAGGGCCTGTTATAGACCTTTCAAGCCGCAACCGCGGCGTGGAGGAATAGAGGAAATCCATCATGGCAAGGACCAGTTTGGACTGGAAAATGAGCAAAATCCGGCTTAGATAGCCAACAGCTTTGATAAGCGATGGACAGAAAGTGGCATAGCCCCATGCCACACAGCCGAATAAAGGGATCAACATGGCAACCTTTACATTGCCCAAAAACAGCAAGATTTCCGGCAAGGGCAAGGCGCATGCCGCTGGTGGCGATGGCAAAAATGTGAAGACGTTCAAAGTCTATCGCTATGATCCCGATAGCGGCGAGAATCCCCGCTATGACAAGTTTGATATCGATCTTGATGAGTGCGGCCCGATGGTGCTCGATGCACTGATCAAGATGAAGAGCGATCAGGATTCCACCCTCACTTTCCGCCGTTCCTGCCGCGAAGGCATTTGCGGATCGTGCGCGATGAACATCAATGGCCGCAATGGCTTAGCCTGCACCACCGCGATTGAGGACTGCAAGGGCGAGGTCCGCATCACCCCGCTGCCGCATATGGATGTCATCAAGGACTTGGTGCCCGATTTCACCCATTTCTATGCGCAATATGCCTCGATCAAGCCGTGGCTGCAGACAATGACGCCTGAACCTTCTGGCAAAGAGCGTCTGCAAAGCCCTGAAGACCGGGAAAAGCTCGATGGCCTTTATGAGTGCATCCTATGCGCCTGCTGCTCGACAAGCTGCCCCAGCTATTGGTGGAATTCAGACAAATTCCTTGGCCCGGCGATCCTGCTACAGGCCTATCGCTGGCTGGCGGACAGCCGTGATGAAATGACTGGCGAGCGTCTCGATGAGTTGGAAGACCCTTTCCGTCTCTATCGTTGCCATACCATTATGAACTGCGCCAATGTCTGCCCCAAGGGCCTGTCGCCAGCCAAGGCAATAGCTGAAACCAAGAAGATGGTCGCCGAACGGCATATCTGATTGCGACGGGGGGATGCGCAATGGGCGATTCCGCCGTTGAAGATGATGCCTGGTTCATCAGTGATCCGGTTCCAGATCAACCCGGCTGGACCACTTGGGCACCGAGAGACAAGGACAATTATAACGCCTTTCTGGGGGTGATGCATAAGCGTGTCGGCGGCGATGGTCATCCCGACACGATGGCGCGAGTGCGTATGTTCCCGGAACGCAAGCACCGCAATCTCACCGATGTGGTGCATGGCGGCGCGATGATGGGCTTTATTGACTGTGCGCTGTTCGGTGCAATGCGCGTGCTCGAAATTGGTCAGGCTGGTCCTTCGGTTACGGTTGAGATGCAAACCTATTTTATCGGCCCTGCCCGCATGGATGCAGCGTTAGAGGCGCGTATTGAGGTGATCCGTGAAACCGGCAGCATGGTATTTATGAACGGAATGGTGGTACAGGGTGAAGCAGACGCAAAGGTCGCCAGCTTCTCCGGTATCATCAAAAAAGCACGCCCACCCAAGGTGCCGCAACAGGCCAATACAAACGGATGAGTGCTGATACGCCTTCTATAGAACAGCAATATCAGCAGATGCTCACCAATGATGAGCTGAGGCCCGACCCTGATCAACAGCGTGGCGTTAATGCTCTTGCCCGACTGGAGGGCGAGTTGGAAGCAGTACCGCCACGCGGATCGGTGCTGTGGCGGTTGTTCGGGAAAAAGCCGGATGCGCCGCGCGGTATCTATATGTGGGGCGGTGTCGGACGCGGCAAATCCATGCTGATGGATCTGTTTTACGATACGCTCAGCATAAGCCGCAAACGCCGGGTGCATTTTCATGAGTTTATGCAGGAAATCCATGGCCGCATAAAAGAACAGCGCAAAAAGGCCGAGGGCGACCCGATTGTGCCGGTGGCGGAGCAGCTCGCGGATGAATGGCGGCTGATCGCGTTTGACGAAATGGTGGTCAATAACAGCGCCGATGCGATGATTATGTCCCGGTTGTTCACCGCGCTTATTGGAGAGGGCGTCACCATTGTCACCACCTCCAACAGGCCGCCCGATGATCTCTATAAGGACGGCCTTAACCGCGAGCATTTTCTGCCCTTTATTGCCTTGCTGCATGACCGGCTCGAAGTGCTATCGCTCAATGGCCCAACCGATTATCGCATGGACCGGATGGCCGGGAGCAAAAGCTGGCACAGCCCTGCCGATGATGTTGCCACTGATGCGATCCGCGAGACCTTTTTCCGCCTCACAGATTACTCGCCGGAAGATGCCGACAAGGTGAAATCGGCAACGCTGGAGATACCCGGCGGGCGGACATTGCATGTCCCTAAATCGTTAAAGGGCGTCGCGGTCTTCTCTTTCAAACGGCTGTGTGGCGAACCGCGCGGCGCGGCGGACTATCTATGTATTGCGCGGCATTATCACACAGTGCTGATTGTCGGCATTCCGCAATTGGGGCCGCAAAACCGCAATGAAGCAGCGCGTTTCGTCACCCTGATCGATGCACTATACGAGCAGCGGGTCAAGCTGTTCGCCAGCGCCGCGACCGAGCCGGACAAGCTCTATCTCGAAGGCGACGGCAAATTTGAGTTTGAACGCACCGTATCCCGCCTGATGGAGATGCGCTCTGACGACTATCTTGCGCTCGGCCATGGTGCGCGTGAGAATGCTGAGGCAGCGTAAATGGCGTTAGCTGAAAGCATAAACCGCAATTTCGGTACATGGCGTGGCATGGTGCGACTAGTTCTGGCTTATCCGCAATCGATGGTGCTGGGCCATGGCCTGTCGAGTAAGGCTGAGGATGTGCGGCGACTGGTCTTTGTCTGCCGCGGTAATGTCAGCCGCAGCGCCTTTGCCGAGGCGGTTTGCCGCAAGCGCGGAATGAATGCAGCGTCTTTCGGTGTCGCTGCCTCATCTGGTTCTCCCGCTGAGCCCGTGGCCCAGAAAATCGCGCGTGATGATTATGGCGTGGATCTGACCTGGCATCGCGCTCAGGATACGCGTTTCCATGCGCTTCCCGGCGACCTGTTGCTGGCGATGGAAGTGCGACAGCTCAACCGCATCGCCAATCTGCCAGCGCTCTCCATCCCGCCCCGCGCGTTGCTCGGCAGCGTGATTAACGTGCCGCATCTGCACGATCCGTTCACGCTTTCGGAAGACTATTATCGGACCTGTTTTAGCCGGATATTGCGCGCGGTTGATCGGCTGGAAGAACGGTTTCCCGGCGTAAAAACTTCACAAACATAATCGGCATATCGGCCAGAATCGGGCGTAGAGAATATGAAGCATGAGATATTTATTGCTATTGGTTCTCATTATTGATAAATGGCGTAAATTAGCGTAATTCACGGGTTGAAAAACCCGGCAATCAGCAGTACGTCAAGCCCATTCATCACGATTGGGTGAGTCCATGCACTGCGTCTTCTATCTTCCCCATATTGCATATGACATAGCAAACGCCCCGACGCGACGCGGCCCCCGCTTGTTCGGGCGCAAGCATTTCTGAAATTCCTCAATTTTCTCAATAAACGGAAAGGCATAATCCATGGCCCGTAAAAAAATCGCGCTGATTGGCGCTGGCATGATCGGCGGCACCCTCGCCCACCTCGCGGCGAAGAAGGAAATGGGCGATATTGTCCTTTTCGACATCGCCGAGGGCATGCCACAGGGCAAGGCGCTGGACCTTTCGCAGTGCGGTCCGATTGAGGGTTTTGACGCCAAAATCACGGGCACCAATGATTATGCCGATATTGCTGGCGCAGATGTTGTAATCGTCACCGCCGGTGTGCCGCGTAAGCCGGGTATGAGCCGCGATGACCTGCTCGGCATCAACCTGAAAGTGATGAAGGCGGTTGGCGAAGGCATCAAGAATAACTGCCCCGACGCTTTCGTTATCTGCATCACCAACCCGCTCGACGCGATGGTCTGGGCGCTGCGCGAGTTTTCCGGTCTGCCGCATGAAAAGGTCGTCGGCATGGCTGGCGTGCTTGACAGCGCCCGCTTTGCCACTTTCCTTGCATGGGAATTTGGTTGCTCGGTCAAGGATGTGAACGCCTTTGTTCTCGGCGGCCATGGCGACACAATGGTTCCGGTCACCAGCTACACCACAATCAACGGCATTCCGGTGAATGACTATGCCAAAATCAAGGGCGTGAGCGAAAGCCGCATCGACGAAATCGTCGACCGCACCCGCAAGGGCGGCGGCGAGATTGTCGGCCTGCTCGGCACCGGCTCGGCCTATTATGCACCAGCGACCAGCGCGATCAGCATGGCCGAAGCGTATCTCGGCGATCAGAAGCGTGTCCTGCCCTGCGCGTCCTTCGTTGAAGGCAAATATGGCCTTGATGGGCTCTATGTTGGCGTACCCACAGTCATAGGTGCAGGCGGCACCGAAGATGTCGTCGAAATTGAACTGAGCGACGAAGAGAAAGCCAACCTCAAGGTCAGCACCGACGCCGTCGAAGAACTGCTTGAGGCGTGCAAGGGGCTGGATAGTAGTCTTGCTTAAGCAATGCATCTCTAGACATTGGCTACTTGTCGCCTACAGCCTTTTGGTTGTGGTTTCGAATACATCGTTTGCACATACCACCAATCCAGCACCTACTATTAGGACTATCCCTGTACCTGAAAACTTGGTTCAATCAACAAGGCTATGCATTGATGCCATGCTGAATGAGCCGACTCCTAACGAGTTCGTTTCTGAGACAGATTGGTTGATCGAAGAAGACACAAAGATCGTTCAAGGACAGCGACGCGTTTCCTTTAGTGCTGAAAATCGTTCAGTTAAAATGACCCTCTTTTACAATCCCGGGCTAAATTGCACAGTATATGGTAAGATAAGAGATAGAGAATTTTATGGTAAAATCGACCCTGCTCGCTCAATAGGGCTTGTAGTATACGGTATTAGAGACAGTATTCGTAACGAATATGGTTTTAATGGCTTTGAAATAGGTAAGTACAAGAACCCAATCATCATGAGCGATCGTTTTCGGATAGAGTTTACTTTTATGCCTGGCTCAAAACCTGGATTATCTACCACATTTTATTTCATCGAGGTCACAGCGACCAAGCACTAGACCATAAAAGGAAAATAAGAGTTATGCCCATCCTCGTAAATAAAGACACCAAGGTCATCACTCAGGGGATGACCGGTAATACCGGTACCTTCCACACCGAACAGGCGCTGGCCTATGGCACGCAGATGGTTGCAGGTGTAACCCCTGGCAAAGGCGGTACCGAGCATCTGGGTCTGCCTAACTATGACACCGTGGCTGAAGCCCGTGACGCGACCGGCGCCGACGCCTCGGTTATCTATGTGCCGCCTCCCTTTGCGGCGGACTCGATCCTTGAAGCGATTGACGCGGAAATTCCCCTGATCGTTGCGATTACCGAGGGTATTCCGGTACTCGATATGGTGCGCGTCAAGCGGGCGCTGCAGGGCAGCAAGTCTCGGCTGATCGGCCCCAACTGCCCCGGCGTTCTTACCCCGGATGAGTGCAAGATCGGCATTATGCCGGGTTCCATCTTCAAAAAAGGCTCGGTTGGCGTGGTCTCTCGCTCGGGTACGCTCACCTATGAGGCAGTGCACCAGACCACGGCAGTTGGCCTGGGCCAGACCACGGCTGTCGGTATTGGCGGTGACCCGGTCAACGGCACCAACTTTATAGACGTGCTTGAGCTGTTCCTCGCAGATGATGACACCAAGTCGATCATCATGATCGGCGAGATCGGCGGCAGCGCCGAAGAAGAAGCCGCGCAGTTCCTTGCCGATGAAGCCAAGGCAGGCCGTTCCAAGCCGACCGTCGGCTTTATCGCAGGCCGCACCGCACCTCCGGGTCGTCGCATGGGCCATGCCGGTGCTATCGTTTCCGGCGGTAAGGGCGGTGCAGAAGACAAGATCGCCGCGATGGAAGCTGCGGGCATTCGCGTTTCGCCAAGCCCGTCAGAGCTGGGCACGACGCTCGACGCGCTGCTGAAAGAGACGGTGTGATCAATTTCTTCTCCCCTTGAGGGAGAAGGATAGGGAGCCTTGGCGCCGAAGGCGGTTAGGCGAACTTGGATGAGGGTTTACGAAAGTCGTAGAGACCGCGCACCCTCACCCAGCTACGACTAGGCAGCAAGCTGCCAAGTCTCCGCAACCCTCTCCCTTAAAGAGAGAGGGAATAGGGATTGAAGAAGATGACCGATATGGAATGGAATGGCACACAGGAACCCGAACCCGGCCCGAGCTGGGAACGGAGCCATTGGCCGTTAGACATTGACGATGATCTGACATCTGCGCTCGACCCGACACAGATGGAAGCGATGGTCAAGGCATCGGCCAAGAAAGCCGGTGACACCATTGCATCGGCTGATCTGGCTTATGAGGCGGAGAAATCCATTCGCGCGATGATGCTGATCCGCACTTATCGCGTGCGCGGGCATCTGGGCGCCAATCTCGACCCGCTGGGCCTGTCCAAAATCGATCTGCCTGCTGATTTGACACCAGAATTTCATGGATTCAAACCCGATGAGCTTGATCGCCCCGTCTATCTCGGTGGAGTGATGGGCTTTGAAAAAGCCACGGTCAATCAGCTGATCGCTACCTTGCGCGCCAATTATTGCGGCAATGTTGGCCTCGAATATATGCATATCTCCGACATTGAAGAACGCCGCTTCTTCCAGGACCGGATGGAAGGCACCGACAAGGGAATTGAGTTTACCCCTGAGGGCAAAAAAGCGATCCTCTCCAAGGTGATCGAAGCCGAACAGTTCGAGAATTTCCTCGGCAAGAAATATGTCGGCACCAAACGCTTTGGTCTGGATGGCGGCGAGTCCATGGTTCCGGCACTGGAAGCGGTGATCAAATATGGCAGCCAATATGGCGTGCGCGAGATTGTCTATGGCATGCCGCATCGCGGTCGCCTCAACGTCCTCGCCAATGTGATGGCCAAGCCTTATCGCGTGATCTTCCACGAATTCTCCGGCGGCAGTTCCAACCCGGATGATGTCGGCGGTTCGGGCGATGTGAAATATCACCTCGGTACCTCCACTGACCGTGAATTTGATGGCATCAGCGTCCACATGTCGCTGGTGCCCAACCCGTCGCACCTTGAGGCGGTGAACCCAGTTGTTCTCGGCAAGGTCCGCGCGCAACAGGTCGAGCGCGACAATATCGACAATAATGATGAAGTGCTGCCGGTACTGCTGCACGGCGATGCCGCTTTTGCCGGACAAGGCATTGTCTGGGAGTGCCTCGGCTTCTCAGGCATTCGCGGCTATAATACCGGCGGCTGCATCCACTTTATCGTCAACAACCAGATCGGTTTTACCACCAGCCCGCAATTTGCACGCTCCTCACCCTATCCGTCGGATGTGGCCAAGGGCGTTCAGGCACCGATCCTCCACGTCAATGGTGATGACCCTGAGGCCGTGACCTTTGCCTGCAAGCTGGCGATTGATTTCCGTCAGAAATTCCACCGCGATATTGTGATCGATATGTGGTGCTATCGCCGCTTCGGCCATAATGAAGGCGACGAGCCGAGCTTTACTCAGCCGGTCATGTACAAGGAAATCCGCCAACACCCCAAGGTTAGTAAGCTCTATGGTGACCGGCTGATTTCGCAGGGTGTGATCGACCAGCAATGGATGGATGACACCGCCCAGGCCAAGGTCGATGAAATGGAAGAACAGTTTCAGTCGGCAAAAAGCTATAAGCCCAACAAAGCAGACTGGTTCGCCGGTCGCTGGTCGGGCCTGCATAAGCCTGCCGATCCGGAAACCTCGCGGCGCAATGTTCAGACAGGCGTTGAGAGAAAGCTGCTCGACAGCCTTGGCGAAACGCTGACGCGCATTCCGGAAGATGTGAACGTCCACAAAACCCTGGCACGCATCATCAAGGCAAAGGAAAAGATGTTCACCGATGGCAAGGGCTTTGACTGGGCTACAGGTGAGGCACTGGCCTTCGGGTCGCTGCAATCGGAAGGCTATCATGTCCGCCTATCGGGTCAGGATAGCGGACGCGGCACCTTCTCGCAGCGCCATGCCGTCTGGGTCGATCAAGAAAATGCTGACCGCTACATTCCTTTAAGCAATGTACCGCATGGCGAATTTGAGGTTCTGGATAGCCCATTGTCTGAATATGGCGTGCTTGGCTTTGAATATGGTTATGCCATGGCCGACCCGAAATCACTGGTTCTCTGGGAAGCGCAGTTCGGCGACTTCGCCAATGGCGCGCAGATCATGATCGATCAGTTTATCGTCAGCGGTGAAGCCAAATGGCTGCGCGCCAATGGCTTGGTGATGCTGTTGCCGCATGGCTATGAGGGCCAGGGTCCAGAGCATAGCTCGGCACGGTTGGAGCGTTTCCTGCAAATGTGCGCTGACGATAATATCCAGGTGTGTAACATCACCACGCCGGCCAATTATTTCCATGTGCTGCGTCGCCAGATGCACCGCAATTTCCGCAAGCCTTTGGTGATTATGACGCCGAAATCGCTGTTGCGACACAAAATGGCGGTTTCCAGCGCCGATGAATTCACCGGCGAGAGCCATTTCATGCGGATCAAGTCCGACACCAATCCGCCCAAGGATGAAGCTATCAAGCGGCTGGTGCTGTGTTCGGGCAAGGTTGCCTATGACCTGATCGAGGCGCGTGATGCGGCAGGTGACAAGAACACCAGCATCGTTCGCATTGAACAGCTTTATCCCTTCCCCGGCGAGCCTCTGGTCGTGCGCCTGAAGCGTATGACAAATCTGGAAGAAGTGGTCTGGGCGCAGGAAGAGCCAAAGAACAATGGCGCCTGGAGCTTCATCGATCCGCTGATCGAGGAGTGCCTGAAAGAAGCGGGCGTTGGTCCCGACCGAGCTCAATATGCCGGGCGCGCAGCCTCTGCTTCTCCGGCTACCGGACTCGCCAAGCGCCATGCCGCAGAACAAGGCGCACTGATCGCCGAAGCTTTGGGCCATAATGTCCGCGAAGAAATACGCCGCCAAAGGAAAGGCTAAGAAATGAGCATTGATGTCACCGTCCCCGCATTGGGCGAATCGATTACCGAAGCCACTGTCGGCGAATGGCTGAAACAGCCGGGCGATGCTGTCGCGGCTGATGAGCCTGTGGCAAGTCTGGAAACCGACAAAGTCTCAATCGAAGTCCCTGCACCGGCAGCAGGTGTGATGGGCGAGCATGCGGTTGCTGAGGGCGATACCGTCGAAGTCGGCGCGCTAATCGCAACCATTAATACTGATGGTAAGGCGGCACCGAAAGCAGCACCGGCCGCAGACAAAACCGCTGCGCCCGCCCCTGCACCGGCAGCAGAAGCACCCAGCGGTGAAGTCCCCACCCTGTCACCAGCGGTGCGCCGTCTGGTGCTGGAGCATGGCGTTGACCCGACACAGATCAAAGGCACCGGCCGCGATGGCCGGTTGACCAAGGAAGATGTCCTCGCCGCTGCCAACGATAAAGGCGCGGATGCGGCACCAGCGGCTATAGTGGCGGTATCAGGCTCCACTGCGCCGGGCCGCGAGGTCGAGCGTGTGCGCATGACCCGCATCCGCCAGACCATCGCCAAGCGGCTTAAATCGGCGCAGGACAATGCTGCGCTGCTTACCACCTTCAACGATGTCGATATGACGGCGGTGATGGAAACACGCAGCAAATATAAGGACCTGTTCGAGAAGAAGCATGGCGTCCGCCTCGGCTTTATGGGCTTTTTCACCAAGGCCGCCTGTCTGGCGCTTAAAGATGTCCCGGCAGTCAACGCCCAGATTGAGGGCGATGAGATTGTCTATCACAATTACGCCGATATCTCGGTCGCCGTCAGCGCGCCCAATGGTCTGGTCGTGCCGGTAATCCGCAATGCGGAATCGCTGTCTTTCGCCGATATCGAAAACACCATCGGCGATTTCGGCAAGCGCGCCAAGGCGGGCACTCTGAAGATGGAAGAGATGCAGGGTGGCACCTTCACCATCTCTAATGGTGGCGTGTTCGGCTCACTCATGTCGACCCCGATCATCAACCCGCCGCAGTCCGCTGTGCTTGGCCTGCATCGTATTGACAAACGCCCGGTGGTGATGCCCGATGGTTCGATCGCCGCGCGGCCGATGATGTATCTGGCGCTGAGCTACGACCATCGCCTTATTGACGGCAAGGAAGCCGTGACCTTTCTTGTCCGCATCAAGGAAGCGATTGAAGACCCGGCACGGCTGCTGATTGATTTATAAATATCTCAACTTCGTCATGCTGAACTTGCTTCAGCATCTCAACAGATCCCGAAACACGTTCGGGATGACGAGCAAAAAGGTGAAATATGACCGACAGTTTTGACTATGATGTACTGGTAATCGGCTCTGGCCCCGGTGGCTATGTAGCCGCCATTCGTGCGGCACAGCTTGGCCTGAAAACCGCCTGTGCCGAAAGCCGCGAGACGCTGGGCGGTACATGCCTCAATGTCGGCTGTATCCCGTCCAAGGCTCTGCTTCATGCATCCGAGCTTTACGAGGAAGCCCATAGCGGTGCGCTGGAGAAATTCGGCATTAAGCTCACCGGCGCCAAGCTCGATCTCAACCAGATGATGGCTGAGAAAAACGAAGCGGTATCCGGCCTTACTGGCGGCATCGAATTTCTGTTCAAAAAGAACAAGGTGACCTGGCTCAAAGGCCATGCCAGCTTTGAGGATGCGAACAGCGTCACCGTCAATGGCGAAACCGTTCGCGCCAAGAGCATTGTCATCGCCACCGGTTCCTCGGTCACGCCCCTGCCCGGTGTCGAGGTGGATAATGACAAAGGCATCGTCGTTGACTCCACCGGCGCGCTGTCGCTCCCCAAAGTGCCTGACCATCTGGTGCTGATTGGCGGCGGCGTTATCGGACTGGAACTCGGCAGCGTCTGGCGGCGTCTCGGCGCCAAGGTCACGGTGGTCGAATATCTCGACCAGATTCTGCCCGGCATGGATGGCGAAGTGCGCAAAGAGTCCGCCAAACTGTTCAAGAAACAGGGCTTTGATATCAAGACCGGCACCAAAGTTACCGGCGTTACCGTTAAAGGCAAAAAGGCGACGGTGAGCATCGAACCGGCTGCGGGTGGCGATGCGGAAACACTGGCCGCTGATGCGGTTTTGGTATGCATTGGCCGTAGCCCGAATACCGATGGGCTGGCGCTGGAGAAAGCGGGTCTCGCCACCAATAATCGCGGCCAGATAGAGGTCAATCACGACTTCTCCACCAGCGTTTCCAGCATTTACGCCATTGGCGATGTGATCCCGGGCCCAATGCTGGCGCACCGTGCCGAGGATGAAGGCATTGCCGTTGCAGAAAACATTGCCGGCCAGACCGGCATCGTCAATCACGAGCTGATCCCCGGCGTGGTCTATACCCATCCGGAAATCGCCAATATCGGCAAGACCGAGGAAGAACTGAAAGAGGCCGGCGTTAATTACAAAAAAGGCAAATTCCCGTTCATGGGCAATAGCCGCGCCAAGACCAATCGCGACACTGACGGCTTCGTCAAAGTGCTAGCCGATGCCGAGACCGACCGCGTTCTCGGTGTGCACATCATCTCCTCGCTCGCTGGCACGATGATCGCGCAGGTGGTGCAGGCGATGGAATTCGGCGCCACTAGTGAGGACATTGCCTATACCTGCCACGCCCACCCAACGCATAGCGAAGCGGTGAAAGAGGCAGCGATGGCGGTGACCGGCAAGCCGATCCATATTTGATACACTCATCGCACAGCGATTGACATTCAACCTCCCTAGTGTTTTATAACGCTAAATCACTAGGGAGGATATTATGCACTCTGTCCATTGGTGCCTGTCTGCGATTCTGTTGGCGGGCAGCACTGCCCACATACCCGTGGCGAACGCGACGCTTGCGAAAACAGAACAACAAGTGCCTTCACAAAACAGCATCGATAAGGCGGCGCTGGAGGCTGCGGCGGCTAAAGTGGTTGCCCTGCCCAATGTTGGCGGTGTCGCGGTTGGTGTAATCCGCAATGGCAAGCTGGTGCATACCACCTATGCTGGCGAAGCGGCTCCGGGTGTACCCGTAACACAAGACTATTGGTTTAACACCGCATCGGTTGCCAAAACCCTGATAGCCGAAAACCGTTCTGCGCCTTGTCGCACGCGGCGCGATGGGGCTTGATGACCCTATCGGAGAGCATTTCCGTCACCCGGACCTCACGGATGACCTGCGCTACGACTTGCTGACCCCGCGGATTATCCTGTCGCACCAGACAACCCTCAAAAACTGGCCCTACAGTTATGACGACAATCGCCTCGCCTTTCTCGGACAGCCGGGTAATGGCAAGATCAGCTATTCCGGCGCCGGGATCGAAATCCTGATGCGCTATCTCGAGGCCCGGTTCGACACCACATACCCCGCGCTCGTTGACACCGAATTGCTTCAGCCACTCGGCATCACCGGAATCAGTGTCGGCCGCAACGCCCGTGTCGGAGCCAGCGTCGCGCGCGGCGTGAACCGCGATGGCGAGTGGCAGGATGCGTTCCGCCGCTCAGAGGGCGGTGACATAATCGGATTGGATGACTACAGCGCCGCCGACAATATGTACGCCACGGTTCCAGGCTATGCCGCTTTGATCTCCTCGCTTGTCGCCGGAACCGGCCTGCCGCCGCAGCTCATCGCCGAACGGCAGCGGCTGCTGTCTTCAGGCTCCGAGCGCGACCTCGGCTATGATTGTCCGCCCGATATCGGTTTCTGCCCGGATCGTTTTGGCTATGGTTTGGGCTGGGCGATTTTCCAGCATGATGGCCAGACCATACTCAACCATGGCGGCAATGCTTTCCGGCACGGGCTGGAGATTATTGCGACCGTTGATCCAGAACTGCCAATGTACCGCTATTTCAGCGCATTGGTCGTCTATATGCAGGCACAACAGGGAAGCTGATACCCTAGGAAAAGCCCTACAAATCAGGACTGGATTTCTGTCGCTATGCGCTTAACAGGGCGGCATGGCTACACCCCTGCCCTCCACCGACATAATCGGGCCGATCCTGACCGCGCTTGATCTTTTCGGGATCGCAGTATTTGCCGCCTCCGGCGCATTGGCAGCGGCGCGCAAAGGCCAGACACTGGTGACATTCAGCTTTTTCGCACTGGTCACTGGCGTCGGCGGCGGCACGATACGCGATCTGCTGATTGGTGCGCCGGTATTCTGGATTGTCGACAGCCGGATATTGCTGGTTATTTTCGCCGTTGTTGCGGCGATCTGGATCACGCCGGAGCGCTGGTGGAAAGGGCGGATGCTCGACTGGTTCGATGCGGCGGGTCTCGCCGCCTATGCTGTATTTGGCGCGGCCAAGGCGCTGGAATATGGCGTCGATCCTCTGCCCGCTTCGGTGATGGGTGTGGTGACCGCCTGTGTTGGCGGCGTGATCCGCGATGTACTGGCCGGCGAGCCGTCCATCCTGCTCAAACCGGAAATCTATGTTACTGCGGCTGCGCTGGCGGCGGGCCTGTTTGTCCTGTTTGAAAGCTTTGGCATGTTGACGCCGGTTGCCGCCTTGCTCGCTGCGATATCCGGCTTTGCCTTGCGCGGCGTGGCGATCCATTATGCCATTGGTCTGCCCAGCTATCGCGGAAAAGAACCGCCCTTATAGGCCAAGCATGGCAGACCAAACCCTTAGAGATTACACTATGGCTTAAAATTCTTCGTTATCGCCAACACCGATCTGGATATAATCGATCTGACCCGAAGTCACGCCGCAAAGAAACGGTTCCTGTCCTTGCGGATAGCCAATCCGGCCTTCAACCCGCCAGCCCTCACCGTCACGGGCAACGCTGGTGATGCGGTCAATCTGGCCATCACCGGCTTGCGCCTGCACTGCGGCGCTGCACTGATCGGCGGCACTGCTCAAATCGCTAACGCCTGCACGGTTGTTGAAACGCGGGTCAGCCTGTTGTGGCACAGGTACCGGTGGTTGCTGCACAATTACAGGGGGATTGCGTGGATATTCACGGACATCGCGGTCGCGGCTGTTGCGCGAAGCGGCGCTGGCAATGGCAGCAATGCCCCCGATAATCAGAGCTCCAGCGAGAATATCCCCGCCCCGGATACCACGGCGGCAGCGGCCCCAACCGCATCGGCGCCAGCGGCGACGGCCCCAGCGATTGGCGGTTTCATCAGCCTGATCCCACTGGATATCGTCAACATCCAGGAGGCTGGTTTGTCGTAACTGCTCCAGATTATAGGTCTTTGGGCCACTGCCGATTGGCGCAGCCTGAACTGGCGCAGCCATGGCCAAAGCAGCGGTTAGCATCAACGTACCTGTAAGTGTCTTATTTGGCATCATACTTTCCCTGTTGCATTATGCAGATTTACACCCATCAATGACTATGTTTGAAAGGTAGCATATCGGGCTGGCCGCAACATGAATGGAACACATGATTGGAACCAGCCCTAGTGATAGTTAATTTCTATCGACCATTGCCTAGCCGACGCAGATTAAGCGCGCTGACCCGGTTACCGTCAATGCGGCAGGTAAACCGGCCACGATCGACATTACGGAAGCCACGGAAGCGATCCTGCACAACTATTCTTCCCCGGATACGATAGCCAAAGCGGGTACGATCGACATCCCGGATCTGGGTTACATTGGCCGGGCCATAGATACGGCTGGCACGACGCTCCGCAGCACGGGTACAGCGGTTAATCGCCCGCCGCGGGCCAATAAGGCCATTGTTGAAGCCGCGACTGCCGCGACGCAAGTCACCACGCCAATTGGTCCGTTGGAAATTATTGGCCCGGTCATCACCATCAAAGGCTCCAGCCAAGGCCGCAATGCCGCCAATTACCACGGCACCGGCAATAATCTCTTCTGCGCCTATGCCATTGCCACGATCAGCATGGCCGATATCACTATTGGCCAGAGCATAGGTCGGGGAAACAGCCATCGCGAGGGCGGCAGCGGTTCCAGTGAGGGCTTTGAGAGCTTTTTTCATCATCAATGTCCTTTCGTTCGCTGCTCGAGAACCATTTCCGAGCTTGCAGAAAGGACATTAGTTCATATTCAATGAGGTTTACCTGAACATGTAAAATGGCATTTGTTCATGTTTGAGAATGTTTTTGTGAATGTCAGTGTCCTCCCCGTTTACGGGGAGGTGGCAGACGCGAAGCGGCCGACGGAGGGGGTTGGCCACTTGCGCTGCGCCTAACGGTGCACCCCCTCCACCACCTTCGGCGGTCCCCCTCCCCGTAAACGGGGAGGAAATATTTACTCAACCTCAAGTCCCGTATGATGCGCCAGAAAAGCGTAGATATCGGAGAATTCCTCAATAATTTTCTCAGTCGGCTTACCCGAGCCATGGCCAGCACGGGTCTCAATACGGATAATTTTCGGCGCGACGCCGGTATCCGCTGCCTGTAACGCCGCAGTATATTTGAAGCTGTGCCCTGGTACTACGCGATCATCGGTATCCGCAGTGGAAACGATCACCGCCGGATAATCTGTTCCACTCTGGATATTATGATAGGGCGAATAGGTCAGCAGATTTTTGAAATCCTCTTCCTTGTTCGGATAACCATAATCATCGACCCAATAGCGCCCGGCAGTAAAACGGTCGAAGCGCAGCATATCCATAACGCCGACAGCGGCATGACCCGCAGCGAACAGATCGGGACGCTGATTGACCACAGCGCCTACCAACAGACCGCCATTAGAACGGCCCTCTACTGCCAATTGGTCCTTACCGGCTATGCCTTCAGCAATCAGATATTCTCCGGCTGCAATAAAATCATCGAACACATTCTGCTTGTTGAGCAACCGGCCTCCATCGTGCCAAACTTTGCCATATTCCCCGCCGCCACGCAGATTGGCCATAGCAAACACACCGCCTGCCTCCATCCAGGCCAGCCGTGTCGGTGAGAACCCAGGCGTCAGTGAGATATTGAAACCGCCATAGCCATAAAGCAGCGTAGGTGCGCCATTGCTCAGGTCCAGATCCTTGCGATGAACAACAAACATCGGGATTTCGGTGCCGTCCTTGGACGGGTAAAAAACCTGACGCGTGGTATAGTTTTCAGGGTCGAATGCCAGTTCCGGTGTCGCGAAAACGGTACTTTCACCGGTCGCGGTATCCAACCGGTATACTGCACCTGGCTGGGTGAAGCTGGAGAAACGATAGAACGTTTCCGGATTGCCTGGCTTGCCACCAAAACCGCGCACCGTGCCGATATTAGCAAGATCGATAATACCTGCCTTGGTGCCATCGAGCTTGTACATTTCGGCCAGTGACTTGGCATCTTCCAGATAGCTGACAATCATCCTGTCACCGACAATCGATGCATTGGACAGCGTCGCCTCTTTTTCGGCGATGATCTCGACCGGCTCTTTGTCCATATCCGCCATATCGAAGCGCACCACGCGCAGGCGCGGCGCATCCTTGTTGGTTACGAAATAAAGCTGGCCATCAACAGAATCGATCAGGTTCCACTCATTATCAAAGCCGCTGACCAGCTTCATCGGTGTCCAATCACCCTTGCCAATAGGGATGATGGTGATCTCATATTTCTCATCGGTGCCGAGCGAGGAGGTGATGACTACCCATTGATTATCATCGGTAACCGTTGCGCCATGTCCTGTCTTGGGCGTATCGGGCGTCGCATAGACCAGCCGGTCCTCCGACTGCGGCGTGCCCACCTTATGATAATAGACCGCCTGATTGGTGTTCAGAGACTGAAACTCGGCGCCTTCTTCCGGTTCAGGGAAACGCGAATAGAGAAAAGCATCATTGCCGACCCAGGACAGACCAGAGAATTTGACCCATTGAATCTCATCCTCCAGCACATTGCCTGAAGCGACATCGACCACTTTGAGTGTACGCCAATCCGATCCGCCATCCTGTATCGCATAAACGAGCTTGGAGCCGTCTCCCGAAGCCTCCCATCCGGCGAGCGCGGTCGCACCGTCATCTGACCATATATTCGGATCGATCAGTATCCGGCCTTCGCCGTCCAAGCCATCACGGACATAAAGTACCGACTGGTTCTGCAAACCATCATTGCGGCTGTAGAAGTAACGATCACCGCGCGCTTTAGGCAGGCCGAAGCGCTCATAATCGTAAAAAGCAGTCATCTTTTTCGCCAACGTCTCACGACCCGGCAGCCCATCCAGATAGGCATTGGTTACGGCATTCTGCTGCTCCACCCATTGCGCAACCGTCTTGTCCTCGCGCACATCATTTTCCAGCCAGCGATACGGGTCCGCGACATCAACACCAAATTGTGTGTCGATGACATCAACAGTCCGGGTTTCGGGGTAGCTGAGCGCATCCGTTAGCGCTGCCGTGTCTGCTGTATCGTCAGCAGCAAGAGCAAGCGCAGGCGAGCCCAACATAGCAGTAGCTCCGAGCAATGAGGCGAAAAAAGCGGCCTGGCGCATAGAGAATTCCTTGGATCATCGTAAAAAAACAGGCCGTGAGTCTATCACCCACGACCTGTTTCGCAATCGTTGTAACGATGTAGCACCGATAATTATCGGCTATCGGCAATCACTTATGCCTCAGCATATTCGTCCATTTCGTTCTGGTCCGGACCACTGTCCTGACCCTTGGCGTCTTCATCGCGGTCGACCAGTTCGATCACCGCCATTGCCGCACTGTCAGATGCACGGAAACCGGCTTTGAGAACGCGGGTATAGCCGCCCTGACGGTCCGCATAGCGCTCAGCCAGAACGTCAAACAGCTTCTTAAGCTGGGTATCGTCTTTCAGACGCGCATCGGCCAGACGACGGTTGGACAGACCGCCCTTTTTGGCCAGCGTGATCAGCTTTTCGGTGTAAGGACGCAGCTCACGTGCCTTGGCCAAAGTCGTGGTGATCTGCTCATGCTTGATCAGTGCCGCAGCCATGTTGCGCAACAGAGCCGCGCGATGCGAAGAGGTACGCTGTAGTTTGCGCTTGCCAATTTTATGCTTCATGTCTCATTCCTTCGTTCGTAAGGGGGCCGTATCAGGTACCCCAGTGCTGGCCATTAAGGGCGGCCGTTTGCCCTATCCCTTCTCTCCCCTTGCGGGAGAGACAAGAGTTGGCTTGCCAACTTGTTGGCTAGCAACTCTCGAGAGGGGATCGCATGACGCTGCCCCCTCTCAACTGCGACTAGGCAGCGAGCTGCCAAGTCTCGTTTCTCTCCCGCAAGGGGAGAGAAGTCATCTTAACCCAGCAACTCTTGCTCGAGCTTCTTGGCCATTTCCTCGATATTCTCCGGCGGCCAGCCGGGGATATCCATGCCGAGGCGCAGGCCCATGCTGGACAGCACTTCCTTGATCTCATTGAGCGACTTGCGGCCAAAATTCGGCGTGCGCAGCATCTCGGCTTCGGTCTTCTGGACCAGATCGCCGATATAGATGATGTTGTCGTTCTTGAGGCAGTTCGCCGAACGCACCGAAAGCTCCAGCTCGTCGACCTTTTTGAGCAGATAACGGTTGAGCTGGTTGGCGTCGCTCTCTTCCTGGCTCTGGGCGCTCTGCGCAGCCGGGGTAGAAGCGGCCAGCGAGTCCTCAAAGTGGACGAACAGCTGAAGCTGGTCCTGAAGGATGCGCGCGGCATAAGCGATCGCATCTTCCGGGCTTACTGTGCCATCGGTCTCAATGGTCAGTGCCAGCTTGTCATAGTCAAGCTCCTGGCCAACACGGGTGTTTTCCACCTTGTAGCTGACCTGACGGATCGGCGAGTAGAGCGAGTCCACCGGAATGAGGCCAATCGGCGCATCGGCCGGACGGTTGGCGACGGCAGGCACATAGCCCTTGCCGATATCGGCAGTAAGTTCCGCGTTGAGTGATGCGCCTTCATCAAGGTGGCAGATCACCAGATCCTTATTGAGGACCTCAATATCACCGGAAACAGCGATATCACCAGCGGTGACGGTTGCCGGGCCAGTGGCGGAAAGCTGCAGGCGCTTGGGGCCTTCGCCTTCCATCTTGAGGGCAATCTGCTTCACATTGAGGACGATATCGGTCACGTCTTCGCGCACCCCGGCGAGCGAAGAGAATTCGTGCAGCACATTCTCGATCTTGATCGAAGTAATCGCCGCGCCCTGCAGCGAAGACAGCAAAACCCGGCGCAGGGCATTGCCCAGCGTCAGGCCAAAACCGCGTTCCAGCGGTTCAGCAACAAAGGTTGCCTTGCGATTGGGATCGCCGCCAGCTTTCATTTCCAGGCTGTTCGGCTTCTTCAATTCCTGCCAGTTCTTGATGTTGACAGTCATGGACTTCCCCTAAATTTTGGGCGGGAGCGGTTTGCTGAATATCGGCACGTTCAGCAGGCTCCGGCCAGAGACAGGCAGGATGGCACGTCTGCCATCCCGTTGGGACAAAGGCTGAAGGTTAGACCCGACGACGCTTCGACGGACGAACACCATTATGCGGGATCGGCGTCACATCGCGGATCGAGGTGATGGTGAAGCCTTCTGCCTGCAGCGCGCGCAGAGCGGATTCACGACCCGAACCCGGACCCTTCACCTCAACTTCGAGGGTACGCATGCCATGCTCGGCGGCCTTACGGCCAGCATCGGCAGCAGCGACCTGTGCGGCATAAGGGGTCGATTTGCGCGAGCCCTTAAAGCCCATCATGCCAGCCGAGGACCAGCTGATAGCATTGCCCTGAGCGTCGGTGATGGTCACCATGGTGTTGTTAAAGCTGGCGTTGACATGGGCCACACCAGACGAAATGTTTTTGCGATCGCTTTTCCGAACGCGTTGCGGTTCACGTGCCATAATATATTCCTGACCAAATAACTGCGCACAGGCTGGTTATCCCAGCCCTCGCTTATTTCTTCTTGCCGGCAATCGGCTTCGCCTTACCCTTACGGGTGCGGGCGTTGGTGTGCGTACGCTGACCGCGAACGGGCAGACCTTTACGGTGACGCAGGCCGCGATAGCAGGCCAGGTCCATCAGACGCTTGATGTTCATCGCGGTTTCGCGGCGCAGATCGCCCTCAACCGTATGATCAGCATCAATCGTTTCACGGATCTGCAGAACTTCCGCATCGGAAAGATCCTGAACCCGACGGGCATGGTCGATGCCCAGCTTATCAGCAATTTCAACCGCCTTGGTGCGGCCAATTCCGTGAATATAGGTGAGCGCAATAATTACGCGCTTATTTGTTGGGATGTTTACCCCGGCAATACGTGCCACTTAACTAGTCTCCTGCTCCACAGGCGAGAGCACCATTGCCGCCGCCCATCTCATCGCTTCAATCTATGAAAATGCAAAATACCAGCGGCGCGCAGACGCACGGGCTGGTTGATTCGCGTTGTCATATAGGGCGCGCATAGGCTGGCTTCAAGCGGCTGTCAACGGTGATGCGGCAGAAGTTAACTTGTCCACATATCCCGACAATCTTTGCCAACACAACTCGGGACAATCCAGCGACTATTCTCTGTCACAGCAGGCAATATATTTACAACACTTTACCCGAAGCTCGCCCTTACCCTGACATAAGGTAAATATTGGTTAACGCTATCGGTCTATTTTTTGGCAATTATGCGCGTCTTTTGGACTTTTTTATGCCTGTTGGTTACTTGCAGTTTTACTGTAGGTACCGCGCATGCCGGACGTCTAGAAGCTGGACGTTTTACAACAACGGACACAATTAGCGGACCGCGCATTCCAACGCCTGTCACATTCCAGCAAAATTTTGACGTACCTCCGATTGTAGTCGCTATATCGGATAGTCAGGGCAACAACTCTGCTTCGATAAGAATTACTAACGTTACCACCACTGGTTTTGACGCGTTAGTAGTAGAGCCAGACAATTGGGATGGGCGGCATGTATCGCAATTGATCCAATATATTGCGGTCGAACCCGGACGCCATGCTCTCCCCGGAGGCAGTATTATCGAGGCAGGGCGGACAAATACCAACGCTGTACAGCGCGGTCCCGGTGTCAGCGGTACGGCAAGTTTCACCAATGTCAGCTTTGGCGGCCCCTTGAGCAATACGGCCACGGTGCTGGCGCAGATACAGACCGCCAATAGTGAAACCCGCAACGTACCCTCAGAAAGCTCGCGTCCGCATATTACAGCGCTGGCGGTCAATGCGACCAGCACAGGCTTTCAGCTGGCGCTGGAACGCAGCCAGGCCTCAATCGGCACGGTGCTGACCGAGACAGTGGGCTGGATCGCCTTTCCGTCAGGCGCAAGCGACACATTTGACGATATTAACGGCAACAGCGTGGCCTGGGGCGCAGGCAATAGTGGCAACAGCATTCGTGGCTGGGATAATGGCTGCTTTTCCGTGTCACTGCCAATCACATCGGGCAATGTCGTAGCCGTCGCCAAAAAGCGCACTCGCAATAATGGCGATGGCGGCTGGTTTCGCTATTGCAGCCTCTCCGCCTCTGCATTCAACTTGCGGGTTGATGAGGATCGCGGGATTGATAATGAGAGAAGCGTTGCTGCGGGTGATGCGGAGTCCGCTGCGATCATTGCTTTCTCGCAACCGTTTCATGCCAATTTGCGCGCCAATCTGCAGGTAACGAAAACCAGTTTCACCATATCTCTGCCCGGAGATACGGGCTTCTCTATACCGGGCGCTACCAGAGAATATCTCATCACTATCCAGAATAGTGGCAATGCCCCGCCCAATCCGGACTCGCTGATCATAACCGATGCGCTTGATCCCAACACATCTATGCTAGTGGGTGATCTCGGTCCCGCGGGAATTGGACCGGTGATCGTAACGCCAGGCAATGGCGCTACCGGATTGACCTATAGCTATTCAGGTCTCGCCTCGACCAGCGACGATCTGCAATTCAGCGATGATGGCAGCAGTTTTGCCTATATTCCTACCCCGGGCGGAGACGATGAGGACAGCGCCGTACAGGCCTTTCGGGTCACACCCTCGGGAATATTGGAAGGTGATCGCGGTAGCGGACCGGGCGAACTCACCCTGCGCTACCGCGTTCTAGTGGAGTAATCGTGCAAGCTGCACGAGCACGATAGTTTATTGCGCAGCCACTAGCGTACCCAAAATCTTGAGCCAGTCTGCGCCGCGCGCTCCAGATTGTGCAGACGGTGTTGATACTGCCGCACATTCCAGACATTCGGCCTGGACATCGCTGGCCATCAGCAACCTCTCAAAATCACCGGCCAGGCGGCCAATCTGCATCTGCTGACGCGCAGCGACATAACCGACCATGGTTGATGCACGACCCTGCTGTGCTTCATCATTGTTAAAAATACCTGACAAAAACTGGGCAAACTGGTCGGGCTCGGGCTCAAGATAAACCGGGTAATAATCCCCTTCAATCTCGGCACGCTTGGCGGCTTCAGCCAGCGCGTCATCAAGGCCGCCGAACTGGTCTACCAGACCATTTTGCCGCGCCGTACCGCCATCCCAGATACGGCCCTGACCAATGGCATCGATCTGTTCCTTGCTCTTATCACGGGATTCCGCGACGATTGTCAGGAAACGATTATAGCCATTTTCGATACTGCTCTGCAGAACGGCATCAATGCTCTCGTTAAAACCGCCAACCATGTCCGGCTGGCCTGAAAGCGGTGTTGTCGCAACACCATCAGCATTAATACCGACATCAGCCAAAGCCTTTTCAAAGCTCGGCAGCACCGCGAAAATACCGATAGAACCGGTAATCGTCGAAGGCTCGGCAAAGATCTGATCTGCCGGAGTGGAAACCCAATAGCCTCCGCTGGCTGCTACATTGCCCATGGATACAATAACCGGAAGACCACGCTCCTTATACAGCATGATCGCCTGACGCATCTGCTCTGACGCGAACATCGAGCCACCACCGGAATCAACCCGAACGACCAGTGCCTTCAGGTCCTCATTCTCAAGGCCTTTATAGAGCTGTTCGACAACACGATCACCGGCAGCAACACCTGGACCGGCATTACCGTCAACAATGGCACCGGCAATGGTAACCACACCAATTTGCGCGCCGCTATCATCGGGCTCATTGGCGGCCAGCCATACACCAAGTTTTGTATTGTTATAGCTGCCAGGCTCGTTCTCATCTTCGACGCCAACAGTCTCGGCTACATGGCTGCCAAAGGCGACTCGGTCACCAACTTTGTCAACCAGTTTGCTCGCCAAGGCTGCCTGAGCCAAGTCGCCCTTTGCCTCCATAGCATAGCTAATCGGGTCATTCGCAGCGGCGCGGATTTGGGCATCAGGACGCGCCGCAGTGACGTCGTCGAGATATTGCTCCCAGAGCGAATTCAAAACGGCGCTCAATGCCTCTTTCGCTTCAGGTGATTGGTCCGAACGCGAAAACGGTTCAATGGCGCTCTTATAAGTGCCAACTTTATAGATATGCGTAGTGATTTTAAGTTTGTCGATCAGATCCGCAAAATACAAGTTACTACCGCCAGGGCCGGCGATAGCCACGCCACCCAGCGGATTGACCCATATTTCATCGGCATGCGCGGCAAGCTGATAGGCATCATCGCCATAGATGCTGGCATAAGCATAAATCGGCTTGTCGGTTTTGCGTACCTTGTCCAGAGCATCACCGATATTCGTCAATGTAGCTTGTCCTGCACCGACAAATTTATCCAGATCAAGGACAATCGCCTGTACCTGATCATCCTCAACCGCCGCCTCAATCGCGCGCACAATATCGCGGCGTAAGAATTCTTTGGTCGGCGCTGAGCCGGAGGTCAGCACCGCTAAAGGATCAACCTGTGACTTTTCCTCGACAATGATGCCATCAAGATTGAGCAGTAGCGCGCCATCCTTGACCGCAGCCGCATTAGGTCTGCTACTCAAGATACCGACCAGAGCTACGAAGAATAACAATATGAAAATAAGGACGAGTGCGTCCTTAATGCCCACCAGAATTTTCCAGGCGCCTTTTACAAATGCCACGTTTATGTCCTTAAATTTTCCGGGATATTGCTATCCCACCCCTGATTTATGCTTTTTGCTGATAGCTAATTGGTAGCTAGCTGCCGCAAAAACAAGAAAAAAGGGGCAAAACTGCCCCTTCCTTCGACCAATTGCGCCTGGTTTCGTATCGACAATGGACTTACCAACGCAGCAGGCGTGGGACAATCAGACGGCCAGCAATAGCGCTAAGTGTTACAGCAACGGTAAACCATGTACCGATATATACGACCGTATTGATCGGGCAGTAGATGCTATACGCCGCTGCACCAAACCCTCCCGCAGCAAGACCGACAAGCCAGCCAGCACGTTCCGGGTCAGTGACGGCACCACGCCGCAGCCAAAGCACGATACCGGTGCCGACAATAAGGGCTGAAATGCTGCTATAGGTCAAGCATTCGCGGGCAACCGTCTTGACATAGAGCATTTTGTCAAGCTGATCGGCTGGTGGAATATCGGAGAAGATATTAATAGCCGCCAGAAGCGGGAAGATGGCCGCGATGCCAAGCGCAGAACGCCAGGCAAGAGTTTCAGCAGAACGCCGATTGTTATCAATCGTCGGGCGCGCCATCGACATAGCTGCGTAGCCGCTAACCCCACCAACAAGCAGAAGCGCCGCGAGGCGGAGAAGATAGACCGTCTCGATCTGGCCTGAGGTTAATCCATTGCGCAGACCGAGAAAGAATGAAATGCCGGCACCGACAAAAAGCGTCAGCGTAATCGCCATCGCCATGCCATCGCGGATGCGCAGCGGGTTGACCGGTTCGAGGTCATCCACCAGATCGCTCAAGCTAAAGCCGCCGCTATCAGACACCGCGCTTTTGTTCATTGAAACAGGATCAGACATAACACTTCATTACTCTACAATTTATATTCAGCAAATCATTCATACCTATCGGTGCGACCCAAAAGGCAACAATCTCACACACAATTCGCGCACCGTTCCGGTAAAGTTACAATGAGTCCAAAAAAAATGCGCATATCGAAATTAATCCCTTCAGGGCTTGGCTTCAGCTATTCTGAATTCTCCACCAATGTGTTCATCTTCTTGATACCACGGTGGATATTCACCTTGACCAGCGACTCCGACTGACCAGTCTTTTCCGCTGCCTCAATAATCGACAATCCCTGTATCTTGACCATGCGGATAACCTCGGCCTGTTTTTCCGGGATCATATCCAGCAAACGATCGAGACTGACCTTGGCCGAAACGCTCTCTTCGGCCGGATCGGCCACCAGTTCTTCTTCAAGCCCCGTCTCATCAGCACGGTACACTTTGCGCAACTGGTCAATCCAGCGATAGCGCGCAATCGCCGCCAGCCATGGCAGAAAGGCGCGTGACGGGTCATAGCTTGCCCGTTTGCGATGTACCGAGATCAGCGTCTCCTGAACAATATCTTCCAGCAACGACGGCGCAATCTTCCGTGCATAATAACGCCGCAGCCATATCTGGCACTCATCGAGCAGCCGGGCATAGGCGCGCTTGTCTCCCTGTTGGGAGAGCGTCATCAATTGACGCAATTCTTCTTCGCGCGATGCCACGTGTTAAACCCCTCTTATGCGTGTAAAATCTGACTGCATTTGTCCTGTCAGGTCAAGCCACAAAGATTGGCCTGACCAAATCAGGCAGGCGCTATGATAGGCGCCTGCCTGTAACGGACAGTCGGTTCAGCCAAGCTTGTTGCCCAGCAGCTTGTCGAGTGAAAGGACACCACCGCCACGAATAACAAGAAAGAATGCAACTGCCGCCCATAGCGCAACCGTGGCCCAAAGATGTGCGAAAGTCGGGAAAACGAAAATCTGGATCACCAACGCCATGCCGATAGTCGCCAGCGCGCTGAAGCGTGTTGCCAGACCTAGGAATAGCAAGATCGCCACGGTCAGCTCGGTATAGGTGGTGAAATAGGCACCGAAATCACCATTAATGACCGGCACATTGTTAAACGGTGCATCGCTAAACTGGTAGAGCGCACCTTCGCTCAGCGTGGTCCAGCTACCCTCTTCCATGCGGCTCGTTGCCGAACGCCAGAAGATACCGCCCAACGCGAAGCGAGCGATGAGAAGAGCAATGGACTCAACAAAACTGGTGTTCATCAGCCCAATGAATTTGTTAATCAGGTTAGTCATATCGTTTCTGCCTTATCTTTAACTGTGTTTTTCAAAAACACATCAGGCAGATTTCATCCCACATCGCCCGACATGCTACGCACCAGAGCTCCGGCTCCTATAAGAGCAAATATCTGCTCTAATGCGCTGTTCTCGTTGAACTGTTCGCAAGCCGTTTCGAGAAAGTTACGCATCCTTATCGATTTTTTTGCGATGGTGAAAATTGTCATTGCTTCTGCATGATGGGGATGCAGCAAAACCTCTGAATCTGGGCGCACCAGCAGCATGGCAGTGATAGGCTCTTCACTGTCAAAACCCGGGCCAAGCTCTGGGGCCAGCGATGTCGACAGAGTCACATAGTGAACGCTGGGATGCCATAAGAGCTGGAGGTCGAGCAGCGCTTCCTCATCCAGTCCGGCAATATCCTGCATGGTGAGACATTCCGCTTCGGCCGCATGGTAGCTTTGCAGCCAGGCCCATTCGATCCGGGCGAGATCGGCGCTGCTCTCATCGACACCATGCGCTGCAAGATAGTCACCAAAGCTTTCGCCAATGCCGTTCATATCGCGCGCCATCACCTCATCGCGTTCCACAAAAGCGCGGCTGAGCTGGTTGAACGCTTCATCGCCCAAACGTTCACGGGTCTTGGGATAGGTGTCTTCCAACGCTACCAGCCGCGCATGCGAGATAGTATTGGCGTGCGCCTTCAGCCCGAGCAAAGCGCGCTCTTCTCTGCCAGCGAAGACGCCATCAGGGAAGGCACCCGGCCCGCGCTGAAGCACGGTCATAAAATCGCGCTGTGCAGCGCTGTAATTTGGGGATTTCTTGTCAGCCACAATAATCCGTTCGTCCTGAGCTTGTCGAAGGACTGTTCTTTTTTTCAGAAAGGAAATACGGCCCTTCGACAAGCTCAGGGCGAACGGAAGAAGAAATCATCAAGACACCAGCGTGCTTTGCCTACTCAAAATCCGCTCAGCCGCATGTACCTCGGCCATGAGTACCGCATATTCGGGAATATCGGTATCCCATTCGATCAGAGTCGGTTTTGGCCCGGCGCGCTCGATAAAGCGCGCATAGAGCGACCAGCACAGATCATTTACCGGGCTACCATGATTATCAATCAGCAACGGGCCATCATCATGATCCTCACGTGCATGGCCTGCCAGATGAATTTCGCCGACCAGAGCGGGATCAATGCGATCGATATAGTCGTGCGCGTCAGGCATGGTATCCACACCATGCAGCGCCTGCATATTGGTGGCGCTGACCTCGATATTATTGATATCGAACAACAGGCCGCAACCAGTCATGGCGCACAGACGGTTGATAAAATCAATCTCGTCCATCTCGTCATGATCATAAGCAAGATAGCGCGACGGGTTCTCAACCAGCATCTGCCGACCGAGTCGGTTCTGCACCCGGTCAATTTGGCTGGCCAGATGATCGAGCGCGAATTGGGTATAGGGAATGGGGAGCAGATCGGGATAGCGATCATCCGCCTGACCGCTCCAGCTGATATGATCAGAGACGCTGGCGACATCATAGCGTTCGCAAAGCTGCGCCATGCCTTCCAGATCACTTTCGCTTAGCCCATCAGCAGAACCAAGCGACAGCCCGACGCTATGCAGGCTCAAGGGAAGGTGGTCATTAATCGCTGTCAGCCAGCGATGCGGTGGACCACCGGCACCAAAATAGTTTTGCGGATGAACCTCAACCCAACCCGGTGCTGTTCCCTCTTCCACAGCGACCAGCACGTCACGATAATGCTGGGGCTTGAGGCCGATGCCTACCGTTGCCGGAAGGCTGGGGCTTTGCATGGAAGCGGCCACTCCTGTCGGGCTGATCTGGTTCATCCGCAAAAACTAGCATCAATTAGCCGCGCGGAACAGGCTTCTTATTGCCCTTGCGTGCAGTCAAAGAGCCACCCATTTTGACGCAGCTGCCTTTATTGACATATTTCCAGGCATTGCCCTGGTAATCAACGGTTGAGGTACCGGCACAGCTGGTGCCCGGACCAGCGGCGCAGTCATTCTTGCCAGCCAGCGAAACGCCATAGCATTTTTCCTTGGCACCAGCGGCAGCAGCAGGCGCAGCCGTCATCGAAGCAGCGGCAGCCAGTGCAGCAGCGGCGGTGGCAATGGTACCGATCTTGGCGATGGTATGAGACTTTGTATTAGACATGGGGTGTCATCCTTTCAGGTCATTATATGAGGAGACGAAGCCGCAGCGATCAATAGCTGCTCTTCACTCTCCTCCCTGTTCGGATGTGCGTGAGCGCGCGTTACAAGGACGCATGAAAAATTTCCCGATTCCGGTGTTGACGCACCGTGAGTCTGCACCATATAGGCGCCGTTAGCACTCCCCATAAACGAGTGCTAATAAGGGTCCTGACCCTAAGCATTTCGTATTTTATAGAAACATCACAGAAGGAAAGGGTGACGTATGAACTTTCGTCCTTTGCATGACCGGGTTCTGGTGCGCCGCATCGAAGCCGAAGAAAAAACCGCTGGTGGGATTATCATCCCCGACAGCGCCAAGGAAAAACCATCTGAAGGCGAAGTTGTCGCCGTTGGCGAAGGCCTAAAGGATGACGATGGCGATCGCATCGCGCTCGACGTCAAGGCTGGCGACAAGATCCTGTTCGGCAAATGGTCGGGCACCGAGATCAAGATCGACGGCGAAGACCTGATCATCATGAAGGAAAGCGACATCATGGGCATTCTTGCCTGAGGAACACGCTTTCCCCTCCCCATAACAATCACGCTAGAGAAGGAATAATCTCATGGCTGCAAAAGACGTTAAGTTTAGCCGCGAAGCTCGCGAGCGCATCATGCAGGGTGTCGACACCCTTGCCGATGCGGTAAAAGTCACCCTTGGCCCCAAAGGCCGCAATGTTGTGCTCGACAAGAGCTTTGGCGCCCCACGTATCACCAAGGACGGCGTTTCGGTCGCCAAGGAAATCGAACTGAAAGACAAGTTCGAGAATATGGGCGCGCAGATGGTCAAGGAAGTTGCTTCCAAGACCAATGATGTTGCTGGCGACGGCACCACCACTGCCACTGTATTGGCGCAAGCTATCGTTCGCGAAGGCATGAAGTCGGTTGCCGCTGGCATGAACCCGATGGACCTGAAGCGCGGCATTGATCTCGCTGTCACAAAGGTTGTCGAAAACCTCAAAGGCCGTTCCAAGGACGTTGCCGGTTCTGCCGAAATCGCACAGGTCGGCGTTATCTCGGCCAATGGCGACAAGGAAGTTGGCGAGAAGATCGCTGAAGCCATGGACAAGGTCGGCAAGGAAGGCGTTATCACCGTTGAGGAAGCCAAGGGCCTCGAATTCGAGCTTGACGTTGTTGAAGGCATGCAGTTTGACCGCGGTTACCTGTCGCCTTACTTCATCACCAATCCGGACAAGATGGTATCCGAGCTGGATAACCCCTATATCCTGATCCACGAGAAGAAGCTCAGCAACCTTCAGGCGATGCTGCCGATCCTCGAAGCGGTTGTGCAGTCGGGTCGTCCGCTGCTGATCATCGCTGAAGACATTGAAGGCGAAGCCCTGGCTACACTGGTGGTCAACAAGCTGCGCGGCGGCCTGAAGATCGCTGCGGTTAAGGCTCCTGGTTTTGGCGATCGTCGCAAGGCGATGCTGGAAGATATCGCCATCCTGACCCAGGGTGAGATGATCTCCGAAGATCTCGGCATCAAGCTGGAAAACGTTACCCTTGGCATGCTGGGTGAAGCGAAGACCGTCACCATCGACAAGGACAACACCACCATCGTTGACGGTGCAGGCAATGCAGACGATATCAAAGCCCGCGTCGAAGCCATCCGCACCCAGATCGAGAACACCACCAGCGACTATGATCGTGAGAAGCTGCAAGAGCGTCTCGCCAAGCTGGCCGGCGGTGTTGCCGTGATCAAGGTTGGCGGTGCCACCGAAGTTGAAGTGAAAGAGAAGAAGGACCGCGTTGACGACGCGCTGCACGCAACTCGCGCTGCGGTTGAAGAAGGCATCGTCCCCGGCGGCGGTACCGCACTTCTCTATGCCACTTCCGCGCTGGACGGCGTTGATGGTGACAATGACGACCAGACCCGCGGTGTCGACATTGTTCGTCGTGCGCTGCAGTCTCCGCTGCGCCAGATCGCTGAAAATGCCGGTCATGACGGCGCGGTTGTCGCTGGCAAGCTGATCGACGGTGGCAATGAGAGCCAGGGCTTCAACGCCCAGACCGATGTTTACGAAGATCTGGTGGCTGCTGGCGTTATCGACCCGACCAAGGTTGTCCGTGCAGCTCTGCAGGACGCAGCCTCGGTTGCCGGTCTGCTGATCACCACCGAAGCGGCTGTCGCGGAAATCCCCGAAGACAAGCCTGCTGCTCCGGCTATGCCCGACATGGGCGGTATGGGCGGCGGCATGGGCTTCTAAGCCCAGACGCTTTTCCATTCTTCGGAAAAAACAAAGAGGCCGGGGCAGAAATGCCCCGGCCTCTTTCATATTCAGCATCAGAATGTCGTGCGCAAAGTGCAGCTCATCCGATTAAAAATACCTAATATCCACGTAACCTTCAATTTGTCCTTTCTATACTATCGTTGACACTGCGTTACAAACTAAGACGCTCAACAACCGCTGAAACAAGCGGGATTGCACGGGTCGCTCAACACTCACCCTATGAGAGGAGCTTCCCCGATGAGTAACCGACTTCCTTTTTCCGAACCTTCCCCATCTGGATCACGTCGCGCGCGTGAAGCCAAGCGGCAGCGCGATCTGGCGACTGAAGTGGAACGCTTGCGACCGCATGCGATAACCCAGGCTAATGGCGAAGAGCTGGAGCATAGCAGAGCGCCTAATACGCCGCGCGTATTCCCGGCCAACTTTACCAAGGGCCTGAAACATGATGGCAATGGCCTGCTCGCCGATCGCGACCATTATCAGCAATTTGTCGAGGCGATTAACTCTCCTCAGCAAACACTGTTTGAGAATAATGTCACCACTGCGATTGATGTTGAGCCTGATGCGACCGTGCTGTTTCGCTGCACCAGACCAGATAGTGAGAATAATCAGGAGACGCCGACATGGCGCGGCTGGGAAAGTCCGCGGTCAGGCCATGTTTTTGACCTGCAGGGACCAGATGCAGGCGCAGTCGGCATGGCGCCGGCACCACGCGTCGCCTCCAGCGAACTGGTCGCCGAAATGGCAGAGGTCTATGCCATGGCCATCCTGCGCGATGTCCCGTTTTCAGAGATCGCCAAGGGCAAAGGCGAAACCATTCAGGGCACCAATGCCGAACTCGATGGTGATCAGGCCGCACAGCTGCTTTCCGGCCTGCCCTATTTCACCGGCACCAATGTCCGTTCTTCAACCCCTGGACGCACTATCAATGGCCTGAACGGCTATGAGCGCAACCGTCTGGAATCGCGTAATCTGAGTGGTCCTATTACACCGGAGATGCTGTTTCGTGGTTCCACGCCGGGGTCGCAGATCGGGCCTTATATCTCACAGTTCATGCTTGCCGGGAATGACTCGCGCGCCGGGACCGTGTCTGGCACGCCCAGCTTCCCCGGCCGTGATGCACGATTCGACGCCGAGGATGGCTTTATCGTCTACGGCACTCAGATTGTTGACCAGCGTTCGGTGGTTCACAAGGCTGGTATCGACCATATGACTGGCTGGAACCATTGGCTTGATGTCAATAATGGCGCCAATCTGGGCAGCGGCAATAGCTGGGAGGAAGACCGGCGTTTCATCACCACCCCACGCGATCTCGCCAGCTATGTCCATTTCGATGCGCTATATCAGGCCTATCTCAATGCTGCGCTGTTATTGCTGTCGGCCAATGTCCCGACATCGCGTGGTTTTCCAGAACCCTCTCCATCTGGGCGACGGACTGCCTTCGCAACCTTTGGCGGGCCGCACATATTGTCGCTCGTGACCGAGGTGGCAACGCGCTGTCTCAAAGCCGTGCGACGGCAGAAGTTCAACTATCACCGCCGCGCCCGACCAGAAGCATTGGCGGCACGTCTGGCTCTGGCCTATGGCGTGGATTCCATGGATCTGGCCAATATCCTCGGCCTTTCTGCCGATGATTATAGTGCTGCGGTGGATGAACTGCCGGAAGATTTGAAGAAGGCAGTTATCGACCATAACAAACAGCAGAACAGCGCTGCGGTCATTGCCGAACGACGGATCAAATGCGCTAATCTGGGGCGGCCTGATGCCTTTTCCTCCAAAGCCGCATGGGCGAAATCCAATCTGCTGCTGCCCATGGCTTTCCCGGAAGGATCGCCAATGCACCCGGCCTATGGTGCCGGCCATGCCACAGTGGCAGGCGGCTGCGTCACCATGCTCAAAGCGTTTTTCGACATGTATGAGGATGAGCGCGGCGAGAAAGAGCGCATTCTCGACCTGGATGGCCAGCAGAGCGTTTTCGAGCCGACGAACAATGGTAGAAAGCTGCGCCGTGTCAACACCGGCCCGCTCACCATACAGGGCGAGTTGGACAAGCTGGCGGCGAATATCTCGATCGGCCGCAATATGGCCGGGGTGCATTATTTCTCCGACTATTATGACAGCATCCGCATGGGTGAGCGTATCACTATAGGCATATTGCTGGAGCAGATGCCGACATATGTCGAGGCGGTCGAAATGATGTTCGAAAGCTTTGACGGCGATCTCATCACCATTACCGGCGAAGGCGGATCAGCACCTTCACTATCCATCTGCAGCAAGGGCGGCGACCCCGTCTCGCCCAGAGACTGGTGGCTCCGCCATGTGCCGGGTGAAGAGGTGATAGAGGATCTGTTCCTCCAGCCTTGATGCCAACAGGCATGATGATCAGGCCGGGGCAGCAATGCCCCGGTCTTTTTCATCTACTCCGCATTGATGCGACATACGATCCGGGCATTCATGTCATAGCAAGGGTATTGGAATTAAATGTAAAGTTGAATAAAATATCTATGGTCGCACAATATTGGCAGGAATGTGGATATGGCGGCAGCGACACCGGACACATCACAGAATTCGGGCTCAGACGAGCGCTATGTGCGTCCGAAACAATCGGTTCTTATTCGATTTGGCAAAAAGCTACGGGCACCGCTCAATCGCTTTCTTGATCGGCAATCCCTGACCACAACAGAACCTATCGTTCCTTCGGATACTCTGAAGGGGCTGGATATGTTGCAGAACAACTGGCGCACTATTCAGACCGAGGCGCTGGCGCTATTGCAGGAACGCGACGGCATCCCCGCCTTTGGCAAGATATCCCCCGATCACCGCCGGATCGCCAATGGCCCGCAATGGAAGAGCTTTTTCTTTGAAGGCTATGGCTTTCGCTCCCCCGGTAATTGCGCGCAATGCCCCGAAACAGCAGCACTGTTACGTCAAATCCCTGGATTGGTTGTCGCGTTCTTCTCAATCATGGAAGGCGATACCCATGTGCAGAGGCACAAGGGACTTACCAAAGCCTGGCTCAATTGCCATTTGCCGCTGATAGTGCCACAGGCAGCAGGGCTCTGCGAAATGTGCGTCGATGACACCATCACAGTGCGCTGGACCGAGGGTGAGTGGCTGGTATTTGACGAGACCTATCCACATGAGGTGTGGAATGACACCGGAGAACCGCGTGTTGTGCTTATGCTGCAAGTGCGCCGTCCGATGCGCTGGCCCGGGCGCATAGTTGCTAATATGCTTTATGAAATTGTCCGGCGAACAAGCTTTGTACAGGATATTCGTCGCGCCATAGGAGCTTAGCGTCACTGCCCTAAAGCGCCAGATAAAGCAGCATCCCGCCCAATGCGAGGCCGCCAAGAAAGGTACTGAAAGCGCCCAGAGCCCGTGCGGCAACAAATAGCTTGTTACCTTTATCACCATGCGAACCGGCCAACGAGCTAAAGCCGATGGCGTGCAGCGCGCGGCCGATGATGAACACCAGCGCTATGGTCATGACAAAAGCTGTTGGCGCGCCAATCATTTCGGCCAATGCCAGTGCGACAATAAATATCCCGGCATTTTCGGCCAGATTACCATGCCTTCGCGCCTTGCGCTCAAGATCTCGGTCCGTACCCATGCCCACGGGCACCTTGTTACTGGCCCGATGCAGGCCAACGGTGATCATCAGTAACAGTTGCAGGATCAATATAGCGCCACCTGTAGCGGCGGAAATAAGCGGTAAGGTCATTCTATTTGGCTCCGATATTTTGACTGCATGATAGTTTGCAGAATTGCAGCGCATACCGGGTTAATTCGCACAATAGCGGTGCATTTATGCATCGCATATCTTGCGCGACCCTGCTAACAGGCAGCATGGACTGGGAAGACATTCATGTATTTCAGGCGGTCATCCGAGAGGGCACGGTGCGTCGCGCTGCGGCGGCCTTGGGTGTTCATCACAGCACGATCAGCCGCCGTATAGAGAGCCTTGAGAAAACCGTCGGCGCGCGTCTCTTCGACCGCAGCCCGGAAGGCTATCGGGTCACCCAGTCGGGCGAGGAACTCGCTACAGCGGCAACTCGCTTTTCCGATGATCTGGACGATGTCGCTCGCCATATTGCCGGGCGCGATACCATGCTGACCGGCAAAGTCACCATCACCATGGGCGAGCCTCTGGCATCGCAGATTATCGCGCCCCGCATAGCCGAATTCTGTGCTGAATATCCGGGACTGGAGATCGCGATCAAAGAAACCTATGATCTGCTGGATGTTGCCCGTCGCGAGGCCGATGTCGCCATTCGCGTCGACAATAATCCGCATGAGACACTCGTTGGCAAGCGGCTCTTTCCTTATTATCTTTCAGTCTATGCAACGCCGGATTATGTTGAGCGCCATGATCTGGATAATCACCCGGAAAATGGCCGTTGGATAGGCTGGGGCGAGCAAGAAACGCCCTACCCGCCCTGGACTGCCGATACCGAATTTCCCAAAGTGCCGGTATGGGGCGGCTTTCCGAACCTCTCGACACAGCTTGCACTAGCTAAGGCTGGCGTTGGCATAGCCTTGCTGCCCTGCTTTATTGGCGATCCTGATGAAAAGCTGGTGCGGATTACCAAAAAGCCACCTCAGCCCTCACGCGATATCTGGGTACTGACCCATAATGATCTGAAACGCACTGCACGTATTCGTGCGGTTATGCATTTCGCCGAGAAAATATTGCGCGAACACAAGACTGCCTTTTTAGGTCAAGCCACCGAGTAGATATCACTGATATATACTTGTTAATAAAGGCCTTGCTTACCTATTAACCATCATCTTCCACAGCATCGAAAGGCCTCCTGCCTAAAAGCTTCGGCATGGGTAGTCGACCATTTATGTCGGAAATGTCGCCGGTGCGTCAGACGGCCATCATTGCGCTGATCGCAGTGATGGCGTCTTTCACGCTGACGGCAACTTTCTATTACAGCTACTATGGCCAGGATGAACGCTTCTGGGAGGCGATGATCATGTCGCTGATCGTGCCCTGGGGCATCAGCATCCCCATGGGTTGGCATTTCACCCGACAGCGGCATAAACTTGTCATGATGACCGAGCAGCTGCGCAAGACCGAAGAAGAGTTGCGCATAGTCAATCGTGAGCTGGAGCATAAGGCAAGCTATGACGCGATGACAGGTATGCTCAACCGCGACACATTTTTTGATCGTCTGTCCGAAAAACGCACGGGCAAAAGCAACCATATCCTGATGATCGTCGATGTGGATCACTTCAAGACCATCAATGACAGCTTTGGCCATGCGGCAGGCGATCAGGCGCTGATGCTGCTTGCATCTGTCTTCCGCAGAATATTGCGCAAGCATGATCTGATCGGTCGCATTGGCGGCGAAGAATTTGGTATTTTTCTACCAGAGACCGCCGAAGCCGAAGGTAAGATTATCGGTGAGATGATCCGCAATGAAGTAGAGAACACCCCCTTCGAACCGCATCCGGGCTTTCGCCATGTCATCACAGTGAGTATCGGCGTTGCCGACGCCGCCGCGCGGCATGAACAGTCAGCGGTTATGCGTAATGCCGATAATGCTCTGTTTGCTGCGAAACATAGCGGTCGCAACAGAGTCGTTCTGTTTGAGCCGGGCATGCGTTCAAAGCCTTGCATGGCGATGGGGAGCATTGGCGCGGTCAATCTCGGTAATGCTGGAAGCGTTAGGGCTATTGCACGCGAGCAATAGCTCGCACACACCCGACACTCTGCAAATACACTGCTCTGATATTCCGGAGCCATTGCTGCATGACGCGCCTTCAATGCGCTGCTATCTCCGTGACATGTCTGAACAGAATCATCTCTATCTGGTCGATGGATCGGCCTATATCTTCCGCGCCTATCACCGCCTGCCGCCTCTCACTAATCCAGAAGGCACCCCGGTCGGTGCAGTCTATGGCTACACCACCATGCTGTGGAAGCTCGCTGATGAGCTCAACAAGGCCGACGGCCCGACGCATCTCGCCGTAGTCCTCGACAAATCCTCGCACAGTTTCCGTAACGAGATTTACGACCAGTATAAGGCCAATCGCCCGCCGCCTCCGGAAGACCTGCGCCCACAATTTCCGCTGATCCGCGATGCCACCCGCGCTTTCTCACTTCCGCTGATCGAAGAGGAGAATGTCGAGGCAGACGATATGATCGCCAGCTATACCAAAGCGGCTCAGCGCGCCGGGTGGAAGGTGACGATTGTATCCTCGGACAAGGACTTAATGCAGCTTATCGAACCGAAAGACGACAGCGCCGTCGATATGCTCGACACGATGAAGAATGCTCGAATCGGGCGCGAGGGTGTGGTGGAGAAGTTTGGCGTCGGGCCGGAGCTAGTTGGCGATATGCTGTCGCTGATGGGCGACAGCGTCGACAACATCCCCGGCGTCAAGGGGATTGGTCCAAAGACTGCAAGCAAGCTGCTGCTCGAATATGGCGATCTGGAGAGCGTTCTCACCGCTGCGCCGGAGATGAAAAAATCCAAGATGCGCGACAATCTCATCGAATTTGCTGAGGATGCGCGGCTGTCACGGGTGCTGGTAACGCTGAAAGAAGATTGCCCGCTGCCGATGGAACTGGATGACTTCAAGCTTGGCGATATTCCGCCTGACCCGTTAGCGGCATTCCTGAATGAGCATGGCTTTTCGAGCCTGTTGCGCAAGCTGGGCGCGGAACCGGCTTCATCAGGAAAAACCGATGGCGGTGACAAGGCAGAGACGGGACAAGGAACCACCGCCCCTCTGCCCCCGAAAATGCCGGAGATTGACCGCAGCCACTATGTCTGTGTCACTGATGCCGAGACGCTCGACCAGTGGATCGCCCGGGCACATGAAACCGGGTATGTCGCGTTCGATACTGAAACCACCTCGCTGAATCCGATGCTGGCCGAGCTGGTTGGCTTCAGCATGGCGGTTGCGCCCAATGAGGCCTGTTACGTGCCGCTGGCGCATGGCGGGACTGATCTGCTGGCGGAGAAGCCGGAACAGGTGCCGATGGATGTGGCCTTGACCAAGCTCAAGCCGCTGCTGGAGGACGATAGCGTTTTGAAAATCGGGCAGAATATCAAATATGATATCAATGTGCTGGCCCGACATAATATCGCCATCGCCCCGGTTGATGACACCATGGTGATGAGCTTCGCACTCGATGCCGGGCGTACCCAGATTTCTGGTGGTCACAGCATGGATGAACTGGCGCGCCAGCATCTCGGCCATGAGTGTATCAGCTATAAATCGCTCACCGGTACTGGTAAATCGCAGATCGGTTTTGGCGAGGTGCCGCTCGACAAAGCCACCGAATATGCCGCCGAAGATGCGGACGTCACGCTGCGGCTGTGGAAACTGCTCAAGCCCCGTCTCAGCGCCGAGGGCGGCACGCGGATTTATGAGACCGTCGACCGCCCGACCATTGCCGTTCTGGGTCAGATGGAGCAGCATGGTATCCATGTCGACCGCGAGGTGCTGGCACGGCTATCGGGCGAGTTTGCAGGCGAAATGCAACGGCTCGAAGGCGAAGTGCACCAGATTGCAGGCGAAGAATTTGCTTTGGGCAGCCCGAAACAGCTTGGCGAAATCCTATTCGGCAAAATGGGACTCAAAGGCGGCAAGAAAGGCAAGTCCGGCCAATATTCCACCGATGTCACGGTGCTGGAGAAACTGGCGCGCGAGGGGCAGCCGATTGCCGCCAAGGTGCTTGACTGGCGGCAAATGGCGAAGCTCAAATCGACCTATACCGATTCGCTGCAAGCGGATATCAACCTCGATACCGGGCGGGTGCACACCAGCTATAGCCTCACCGGAGCGCAGACCGGACGCCTCTCTTCCACCGATCCGAACCTGCAGAATATCCCGATCCGCACCGAAATGGGGCGGCAAATTCGTTTCGCCTTTACCGCAGAGCCGGGCAATGTGTTGCTCGCCGCCGACTATAGTCAGATCGAGCTGCGACTGGCGGCGCATATGGCCGATGTTGATACGCTGAAGACCGCCTTTGCCGATGGTGAGGATATTCACAACCGCACCGCGCAGGAGCTGTTCGGTGAGATTACCCGCGAAACCCGCGGCCGCGCCAAGACGATCAATTTCGCCATTCTCTACGGCATTTCACGCTGGGGGCTGGCCGGGCGGCTTGAGGTCGATCCCGATGAGGCGCAGGCGATGATCGACACCTATTTTGAGCGTTTCCCAGGCATCAACCGTTATATCTCTGATACTCTAATGCAGGCGAAGGAGAAGGGTTATACCGAGACGCTGTTTGGCCGCAAAACCCACTTCCCACGCATCAACGCCAAGAATCAGGCAGAACGTCAGGGCGCCGAACGCGCCGCGATCAACGCGCCGATACAGGGCACCAGCGCCGACATAATCAAACGCGCGATGGCACGGATGACCCCGGCTTTGCGGGAGGCCGGGCTCGACAAGGTGCGGATGCTGCTACAGGTGCATGACGAGCTGGTGTTTGAACTGCCTGAAAGCGATGTCGAGGCGGCATCCGCCATCATCCGCGATGTCATGGCCAATGCGGCGGAACCAGCGGTGAAGCTGTCGGTACCGCTCGGTGTCGATATTGGCACCGGATCAAGCTGGGGTGAGGCGCACTAACTGCAAAAACCGTTCGCCCTGAGCCTGTCGAAGGGCCGTACTTCATTAGCAAAAAAGAACAGGGCTTCGACAAGCTCAGCCTGAACGGCAGTAGCTAAGCCTTACCGCCCGCGCTCTCGCGCCCGCGGATAACTCCCCAGCAACCGCACCCATTTGCTGTGAAAGGCCAGTTCCTCCAACGCACGGTCAACTGCGGGGTCACCGGGCATGCCCTCAATATCGGCGTAAAACTCGGCGGCTGCAAAACTGCCGCCACGTTGGTAGCTTTCCAGCTTGGTCATATTGACATTGTTAGTCGCAAAGCCACCCAGCGCCTTATAGAGCGCCGCTGGAATGCTTTTCACTTCAAAGGTCAGCGTCGTCATCACCGGCTGATCTTCATCCGGCGTTGCCCCGATGCGCGAGAGGACGACAAAGCGCGTCATATTATGATCGGCATCCTCGATATTCTTGGCGATAATCTCCAGACCATATAGCTCCGCCGCCATTTCTGGCGCGATGGCTGCGAGACTCAGCTCATCTGATTCCGCCACCCGCGCCGCCGCTCCAGCGGTATCGGCATAGGCTATCGGCGTCATGCCATTCTGTTTGAGATAGTGGCGACACTGCCCCAATGCCTGTGGGTGGCTCAGCACTTCCTTGTGCGGTCCCTCTCCGCGCGCCATCAGGCAGTGGTGAATCGGCAAAAATGTCTCGGCGATGATCGACAGGCCGGATTCGGGCAGAAGAAAGTGAATATCAGCAACACGGCCATGCTGCGAATTCTCGATCGGGATGATGGCGCGGTCCGCACGCCCATGTCTCACCGCATCAATCGCATCGGCAAAAGAGAAACATGGCATTGGCAAAGCCGCCATGTCGTAGCGGCCGCAGGCAATATGCGAATTGGCCCCCGGTGCGCCCTGAAACGCCACTGCGCGCGACGGCTCCGCCTTGGCCTTTGCCGCCATTTCCTGCACTTTCTCCAGCGCAATTGTCGGATAACTCTGCATAAATGTCGCGATAGGCGAGCAAGGCGGTCTCTGCCAAGCCAAAATGCTTGCACCTATCTCTAAGGCGCATTAGATGGCTGCCGACACGGCGGCAAACGCCCCTATTGCAAGCATTGTCACGAACGAGGTTTTAGAAGGCATGGATGATACGAATAATACAATCGCTGGCTGGGTATTGGCTGGTGCGGCAACAGCACTGGGTCTCAGCATCGTCAGCGGTAAATATTACCATGCCGGTAACCCCGAGGCCCCCGAAGAGCCTGGCTTTTTCGTAGAAGGCGGCAATCAGAGTGTTGAGGCTGAAGAAGAGGTTACTATTGCTGATTTGATGGCAGGTGCCGACGCCGATGCCGGTGCTAAAGTATTCAGCAAATGCACCTCCTGCCACAGCATTGAAAAAGGCGGCGCCAATGGCATCGGCCCCAATCTTTATGGCGTTATGGGCAAGGGGCATGGCGCCGTAGCCGGATTTGCCTATTCGGATGCCATTTCCAGCATATCGGAGCCTTGGGACTTTGAAAATATGAGCGCATGGCTCAAATCGCCACGCCGCTATGCCGATGGTACCAAGATGACATTTGCCGGCATTGGCAATGACGAAGACCGCGCCAATGTCATCGCCTATCTCAATCAGAATTCAGACAGCCCGCTGCCTCTGCCAGCGCCTACTGCTCCGGCAGCGGAAGGCGAAGAAGGCGAAGCTGCTGCAGAAGGTGAAGAACCAGCTACAGAGGGCGAGGCCGAAGCAACAGCTAATGCTGCCCCCGAAGCGGAAGCTGCCGCAGAAGGCTAAGCTGCTTGCCGTATTTTGCGGCTTACTCGCTTGAATACGCTTTGATGCTTGGTACACTCCCACCCTCATATGGGAGAATATCATCCATGCGCTTTGCCGTGTTTCTTACATCATTACTTCTTTGCTCCTCACCTGTCGCAGCACAGGAGGAGTGGCCAGAACTGTCCGGTCCCTATCTCGGTCAGGAACCACCGGGCATGGAACCGCAAGTCTTTGCACCAGGTCTGATCTCGCTCGATGATGAGCGTGAGTTAAACTCCGTCTTTTCGCCTGATGGTAAGACTTTCATGTTCTCGCGGATAGTGAATGGCGTTTTCAAAATGTTCTATAGCCGCCTGCGCGATGACGGCAGCTGGCAGCAACCACGCATGGCGGCGCCTTCCAAAACTTATCCGGGCCATAGCGAAGTCGATATGATGTTCTCACCCGATGGCGACTGGGTGTATTTCATTTCCGACCGGCCGCTTGAGGGCTATTCGCTTGAGCGTCATAATATCTGGCGCAGCAAGGTGACGCAAAACGGCCTGCTCACACCTGAACCCTTAGGCCCTGAGATCAACACTGCCGGGCATGATCTCTATCCCATGCTGGTCAGCGATGGCAGTCTGTATTACTCGGCAATCCGTGAGGATACGGTCGGCGCGCGCGACAGCTATCGCGCCCAATATGCTGATGGCGCATTTGAAACGCCGGTCAATCTGGGTCCTGCGATCAACAGCGATATGGATGAGGGTGATATCTATGTCAGCCCAGACGAAAGCTATATCATCCATGTCTCATCCGGACGGCCCGATGGCCTGGGCGATGGTGATCTGTATATCAGCTTCAAGCAGGCCGATGGCTCATGGAGCAAGGATGTAAATATGGGGCCGACAATCAACACGGCCGGGATTGATTATTGTCCGATGGTCACGCCAGATGGCAAATATCTCTTCTTCACCCGCGGCGATGATATCATGTGGGTCGACGCCAAGATCATCGACACCTATCGACAATAGCGCGGGATCTATTCTTCCATCCTGAGTAGCTCGCGGTCGATATGGATGTTCCTCTCGGCAAGCCTGACCTCATAGAGAAAAAGGCACAGGCCAAGCATCAGAAACGCCATCGCTAAAATAAAGCCGACCGAAATGGCGATGGTCAGGTCAATCCGCGCCAGCCCTGTAATAAACAGCATCGCAATGACGATGGACACGGTGATGGCACCGCATACACCCATCAATATCGCCGCATTGACCACCGTCATCCGCCGGTCCAGCCCGCGCAATTCCCGCACGATGCATTGGCGGCGTTCTGGCATACAATCGCCATGCTGTTGTGTAAGTATCCGCGAGCGATCAACAACACGCACCAGCCGCCCGGAGAACAGCTGTAACATCGCACCAATGCCGACCAGAAGAAAGGCCGGTGCCATAGCGAGCTGAATGATGCTGGCAATTTCGGCAATATCAGCGTCATCGATCATATGGCGGCTTTTCCCTGCTAATCAGGCGCTTTTCGGCCCTGCACAGCCTAGCCTATAGATGATCTGAATGTTCGGTCAAACGCCGCTTAATCGTTCCGCTTCAGCAATGAGCAATACGCTATCCGACGACAACGCCGTATCGAGTAAATCATTCTGCTGGCTCAGATTATCGGCAAAGCGATGATAGAGGGCATCGAGCGCGACACTGCGTAAACGATGGCTAGGATGCTTATGCAAGACCGTTTCCGCAAGCTCTAGCCCTTCATCTAGACCACTATCAACCGCCAGGCGCAGCAATATGTCGCTGGCACCGAAGCTCAATATATGGTCGATACGATTGCGCTTCAGATCATAGCAATATTGGTCAGTCCAAGGCTGATCCAACGCCGTCAGCATCAGGTTAAGCGATATCGACAATTCCTCGGGCGGATATTGGCAATGGACATCGCGATGCTTGCGATAATGCAGCATGCGCCCTTCATGCAGTGCTGAGCGCTCTATAAAACGCAACCCTGCTGATTCTCCTGAATAACCGGCCAGACTGTCATAATCCTGCTCATAATAATCGCTGATATAGCCAGGGCCGTGATAGCCGATGGTGAGAAAATCAAAATTATGATCATGCGGCAAGCCATAGAAAAAGGCACCCTCACCGCTTGCTTTCACCGCATAATCGGATTTGGCGGGCCAGATATTGGCGCGCAAGAACCAGCCCGAGCGCGGTGCGCCGAGCATGATGACTTGGGGACCATATTGCCGCTGACTGCGGCGTTCAGTCATGATCCCGGCGCTATGATGTTGTTTGAGTTCGGCAATAGCCGCATCGGCAATACAATCACGATCGAGCGAAAGGCGCGCGAGAATATCCGCCGCTTGGCTACGCTGCTCCTCACTTTCCACCGATGGTGAAAGAGAGTCAAAAGCCTCCAGCGCTTCAGCCAGTGGGAGCGAACCTTCAGCAGTGCGGCTGATATCCAGCGCCATATTCAAGCCGCCTTCTGCTTGTGTGCGATTTGCTTAATTAAAGCCGATGCCATGACGCGTATCTGTGCGTCATCATCCTCAGCCGCCATGGTTTCCAATTGCGGCAACGCACCCAACATATCGGTAGCCAGACATTCACGCATCGCCTGCCAGCGTAGCGCTGATAGTGGCTGATCACAGGCCTTTAGCATCTGCGGCAAGGCACGCTCGGCGCCCATCGCCCGCAAAGCTGCCAATAACAGCATCTGCCTTGTCTCTAGCGGGTCAGCCGCTGTGACCCGCAACAATTGGCCTTGTTTAGTCGCATAATGCCGCTGCAGCTGGCCGCTGCGATCCGGAGGTGCAAGGGTTATCCGCAACAGCAATACCGGCTGGTCAGCAGCGAGAAGCTGCATCGCCTCGCGATTGGTATCGATGCAAATTGCCCTTGTAGATAGCGGGATTGGTTCACCACAGCGAATTGCTTTTTGGCACCCGCCCTGCGCCTTATCCTCATACCAGCATTGCATCTGCGCAGAAACAGCATGGATCGGGGCAAAGATGGTAGCACCCTTGCTAAAGCTAATTGTCTCACTGGCTATATCGGACCAAAGGCTAACCAGCGATAAGGTTATCTGCCGGTTCTGATACAGCACGGCAGAAACCGTATTGCCGCTGCGATTAACCGGGCAATCCAGCACGATCAACGGATGCTCGTCCAATGCTGCGAGCCAATGATGGATAAAGGCATATCCCAGCGCAGAATCCTCAACCACCTGCGTTGCGACTTGCGCTGCAGCTTCGAAGTTATCAGCCGTTGCCAGGGCAGCCATATTGTCCAAAACCGGCTGCCAACGAGCAAGAGCGGGATGATTATCCCAATGTTCAGAATAGAACTGCGCTCTCACCATAAGCGTGCGCCGCAGCTTTGCGTCGCACGCATAGGCATCGATAGATGGCTGCGGATGCACGGCTTAATCAACAGCGGCAGGATGGGGTTCAATTCTCATAGATCAGAATAGAAATTACGATCCACAGATCATCATTAGCCTGCATATTAAGGCCTTGGCTGATCACCGCGCCAAAATTGCCAACCATTTCCGGAAATTCGGGAATATCATCCAATGTCATCACTGCTCTCCTAGCTAAAAAAGCCATAATCCGCTTGGATTTGGCACGAATAAGCATATGAAGGCAGGTGCGTTACGACGAATGAAGTTTGCGTCATAATGCTGAACATATTGGTCGCTGGCCATAACAATAAGGGACGCATTTATGGCGGACGCACGCACAGGTGAATTTGACCCGAGACTGTTTACCGAGACGATTTCCAACCATGGTCATGGCGGCCATATCGGCCTGGAATATAGTGACCATGGTGTCGGCTGGGTTGAGCTGAAACTGCCTTGGCGTGACGAGCTGGTTGGCGATCCCGATACCGGTATTCTCGCATCGGGGCCAATTATCAGCATGATGGATAATGCTACCAGCCTGTCAGTTTGGACCAAGCTGGGTACTTTCCAGCCACAGGTGACACTCGATTTACGGGTCGACTATATGCGCGCTGCCAAGCCCAAAAGCGCGGTTTATGGCCGCGGTGAATGCTATCAGGTCAAACGGTCGATCGCCTTTGTGCGCGGTATTGCCCATGATGGTGACCCGGACGATCCGGTCGCGCATGTCGCCGGCACTTTTATCAATCTGGACGTATCTGCATCATGACCAAAGCCGAAATCGATATTGAGAGCATCGTCGCCATGCTGCCCCCCTTTGCGAACCATATGGGCATGACGGTTTCCGGGCTGGAAGATGGCCTGCCGGTGATCAGCTATGATTTTGGTCCCGAAGTAACAGGGCGTCCCGGCTTTCTGCATGGCGGCGCACTGTCCGGGCTGTTGGAAGTCGCCGCCTATTCAGCGCTGCGCACTCGCATCGCGCAGGATGGTGCCAAGGCGCGTCTCAAGCCGGTCAACATCACTGTGGATTTTATGCGTGGTGGGCGCCCACATCGCACCTTTGCGTTGGGCAAGATTACCCGGCTGGGTCAACGTGTTGCCAATGTCGATAGCATCGCCTGGCAGCTTGACCGGCATAAGATCATCGCGGCGGCGCGGTTGAATTTCCTGCTCAAACGCGATGCTTAACCGGGTGCATATAGATCAATAATCAAGGCATCCTCGCCCTGCTCAGCCATTGCATCCGCTGCTGCGGGACTATCAGCCTCAACGACCATCGCATCGGCGCGAACTCGCGACTGTATCGCAGCGGCGATCTGACCATGAAGCAAAACCACATCGGCGCCAGCCAGTAAACGCGCCTGCCCCAAAGTCAGGTCATCAGGATCGCTACTGGCAAGTTGTATTTTGTATCGGTCACCAGAACTGCCTTCTTTACCATCTGCCAGCCATTCATCCACCTTCCCGGCAGAATTATTGGTAAGCGGATCGAGTAGCCCGCCCTCGCTCAAAGCAGCATCAATGGCGCGCCGCCGGGTCAAGCCGTCCGGCCAGCGGGCTTTCATTGCGCTGCGGGCATTGGCGAGTGCCTCGGCCAACTGCCCCAGACTATGCGGCAACAGCGCCTCAAGACGCTGGCGCAGCGCCTTGGCCAGTCCTGCTGATGCCCCACCGGTGCCAATAGCGATGGTTACAGGATTACGGTCAACAATGGCCGGGGTAGTATAATCACACAGATGCGGACGATCGACGGCGTTCACCAGCAGGCCACGTGCCTTGAGGCGCGCCACCGCTGCTTCGGCCTCAGCATCATCCTCCAGTGCAACAACTGCGATCTTTGCATCCGCATTTTCGTCATCAGTGAATATAGCTCCTGCCCGAGCATAGAGCCGCCGCTTGGCGTCCGCTGCTTCCCCTTTGCCGAGCAGGATGACCGTCTGTCCTTCAAGCTCAAGAAAGATCGGGAAGCTACGCATTCGGTGCTATTTGAGCCACTCGGGCACACGCTCTGCGGCCATAATCGTGGCCGGGTCAATCCGGTCCGCAACCAGCGCGTGATTGCTACCATCCACCAATACTTCCGGCACCAGAGCGCGGCTATTATAAGTGCTGGCCAGCGTCGCGCCATAGGCACCGGCGGTGCGGAAAATGGCGAGATCACCCGCTTCTACCGCATCTATCTGGCGATCACGGGCAAAGGTATCGCCGGTTTCGCACACCGGGCCGACAATATGCGCCATCATCGTCTCGCCACTGGGCTGAACCGCGACAAAATCATGCCAGGCATCATAAAGCGCAGGCCGCGCCAGATCATTCATCGCCCCATCAACGATAACAAAGGGATTACCCAAAGCCTGTTTGACTCGGATCACCCGCGTCATCATCACCCCGGCATTGCCGGCAATCACGCGGCCCGGCTCGAACATCAGCGTTACACCCCAGTCACGGGTGACGCGGGCAACCATGGCGCCATAATCGGCGGGAGAGGGTGGCACTTCGCCGGAGGCATAGGGTACGCCGAGACCACCGCCGAGATCGACATGGCTGACCGTCAGGCCTTGATCACGCAGCGCCTGCACCAGATCGCCCAGCTTGGCAAAAGCCTGTTCCAGCGGATCGAGCGACAATAGCTGGCTGCCAATATGTACCGCGATGCCGCGCATATTGAGCGATGATTTGGCTGACAATTCGGCATAAAGCGCCGGCGCCTGATCGATCGCTACACCAAATTTATTCTCCGCTTTGCCAGTGGAGATTTTGGCATGGGTCGCTGCGTCCACATCGGGATTGACGCGTAGCGCCACCGCAGGCGTCTGCCCCAATTCACCCGCAATAGTGGCTAACTCATGTCCTTCTTCGGCCGACTCAATGTTAAATTGACCGATACCTACGTCCAGCCCATGGCGCATTTCCTCAGCGGTTTTGCCGACGCCGGAAAAGACGATATCGGCGGGCGCGATTCCGGCCTGTAACGCGCGGTTCAATTCTCCTGCAGAAACGACATCGGCGCCATAGCCTTCATCCGCCAATATATTCAGCACGGCCAGATTCGGATTTGACTTGACCGCAAAGGCGAGATGCACCCGGCCCGCTGTCTCAAGCGCCTTACGGAACACTTGCGCATGGCGACGCAGCGTAGCGGCGGAATAGATATAGACCGGGGTGCCATAAATCTCGGCCAGTTCGGTCAGGGGAATATCCTCGGCGTGGAGCACGCCGTTTTTAAGCTGAAAATGGTCCATTTCTGTCTATTCCGGCGGCGGCAGATCGAAGGGATCATCTTCGCGCACTTCGGAACGGCGGCGCAATTCGACGCTGCGCCCTGGCCGTGCCTGGGTTGAGGGTTCGAGCAGCTCATTGGCTGTCGGCTTTTCCGCCGCGCCATAGGGTGCGGGTGGCAACATGGTTTCCGGCGCTGGCATCAGCTCACTCTTGGCCACAGGCAGCAATTCGCGTTTGCTGCCGCAACCTATCAGCAATGCCGGTAATGCCAGCACGGCGATAGCTTTTAGGGCAGCATGGAGATGATGCGATGTCATGGCGCTGTTTTTCCGTTACTCAAATGATGCTTCCGCGAGCCTTTGCCGCGCGGCTTTGATCTGTTCCCTTACGCGATCCGGTGCCGTCGCGCCATAGCAGTTTCGGCTGGCGACTGAGGCATCGAGCGACAGCACCGAAAAGACGCGGTCATCAATGCGTGCGTCAATCGCCTTTAGAGCATCGAGCGACAGCGCATCGAGCGCAACCCCCTGCTCTTCGGCCAGCTTCACCGCTTCGCCAGTAATATGATGCGCCTCGCGGAAGGGAATATCCGCCTCGCGCACCAGCCAGTCGGCCAGATCGGTCGCGGTGGCATAGCCGCGCTCTGCCGCCGCACGCATAGCCTCGGGGCGGAAGGTCATTTCGCGCATCATCCCGGTCATCGCCGCCAGCGACAGCGCCAACAGGCCTTCGGCCTCGAACACCGGCGGCTTGTCATTCTGCATGTCTTTGGAATAGGCGAGCGGCAGGCCCTTCATCGTCATCATCACCGCGTGCAGGCAGCCTGTAATCCGCGCCGAATGGGCTCGGATTAGCTCGGCTGCATCGGGGTTGCGCTTTTGCGGCATAATCGATGAGCCGGTGGAAAAGCTGTCCGGCAGCGCGACAAAGCCATAGGGCTGGCTGGCCCAGATGATGATCTCCTCCGCCAGTCGCGACAGATGCAAGGCGCATTGGCTCGCGGCCATCAGATAATCCAAGGCGAAATCCCGGTCGGATACGCTATCGAGCGAATTGCGCGTCGGTGCGTCGAAACCGAGCGCCTCAGCGGTCTGCTCACGATCTATCGGGAAGCCGGTGCCTGCCAAAGCCGCCGCACCCAAGGGAGACTGGTTGAGTCGCTTGCGCGCAGCGTTAAAGCGCGAACGGTCGCGTTCGATCATCTCATAATAGGCCATCAGATGGTGGCCCAAAGTCACCGGTTGTGCTGATTGCAAATGGGTAAAGCCGGGCATAATCGTCTCGGCATGCTCTTCGGCGCGGTTAACCAGAACCGCCTGAAACGCGGCCAGCGCGGCATCTGCCTGATCCATAGCATCGCGTACCCACAGCTTGAGGTCGGTCGCCACCTGATCATTGCGCGAGCGCGCGGTATGCAATCGTCCGGCGGCCTCACCAATGGTCGCGCGCAACGCTGCCTCGACATGCATATGAATGTCTTCCAGCGACCAGTCTTCATCGACGCCATTGGCGGCAAATTCCTCGGCCACCTGATGCAGGCCGATTTTAATCTGCTCGGCATCGGCCTTGCTGATAATGCCGCATTTGCCCAGCATCGCGGCATGCGCCAGCGATCCGGCAATGTCCTGCTGCCACAATGCCTTGTCGAACGGGATGGAGGCATTTATCTCTTGCATGATGGCGGAAGGCCCCTCGGCGAACCGCCCGCCCCACATGGTGTTGGAGCTTTTGTCCATGGTCACATTCCGGTCCTTTTCTCTCGCGCGCCTGTTTTCGGCTGCACTGATTCCCGCGATGCTGTTGTCACTGGCTGCATGCGATACGCAATCGGAAGCTAAGCGGCAAGACAATGCAGGCGCTGGCGAAAGCGCTGAAGCCCCGCCTCCGCCACCGCCGCCCGGGCTGGGTCCGTCGGGTAAGCTGGATATTAGCAAACGCGGCGATCAGGCGCCCGAAGGCAGTTTTACCGCGCCTGATGGTACACCGGTGTCGCTGGCCGACTTTCAGGGCAAGCCGCTGCTGGTCAATCTCTGGGCGACATGGTGTGGCCCCTGTGTCTTTGAAATGCCGACGCTCGATACATTGGCGATTCGCGAGGAAGAGCGGTTGCAGGTGCTGGTGGTGTCACAGGACAATCAAGGCGCGGAGCTGGTCGACCCGTTCTTTGCCGAACGCGATTTTCAGAAGCTGGAGCCTTATCTCGATACCGAAAATGTGCTCGGTTTCGCCATTGGCAGCGGCGTGATGCCGACGACGATCCTCTATGATTCGCAAGGCAAGGAAGTGTGGCGCATGCTGGGCGGCATGGATTGGGCTGGCGTGCGCGCTGCGTCCATGCTGGAAGATACGCTGGCGGAAGGCGAGTGATCCTCCCCGGTACGGGGAGGGGGCCCATCCGCAGGATGGGGGAGGGGCACCAACGGCATGATGCCAAGGCCGCAGCGAAACGCAATTTTTGATTGCAACTATTGATGATTATTACGCGATTGTAACAGGCGGCCTGTGCCCCTCCACCAGCTTCGCTGGTTCCCCTCCCCCAAGGGGGAGGAACTCTCGACCATATTTTCGTTAAGGAACAAGATGGTGGGCGATGACAGGCTCGAACTGCCGACCCTCTCGGTGTAAACGAGATGCTCTACCAACTGAGCTAATCGCCCATCTTGCATGGCTGTAATGCCGGGTAGGAGCGCGTATTTAGGCCTTTTCGCGTTGGGGTCAAGTGCCAATGGTTTAGAGGCCCGGCAAAAACGCTCCTCCCTCGGCACTATTCCTGTCGCGTTGTTCGGTAAAAAACGCTGTCATTGCGGCTATGGCTTGCTCCGACAACTCGATATACACACGCCTCTTGTCCTCGCTGTCCGGACGCCGCTGCAAGATACCATGGCGCGTCATCAGCGAGACCCAGCGCAATGCTGTCGTCGGTGGTACAGCAGCGGCAATGCACAGGCTGGATACCGATATAGAGATATTTTCCAGATGCGACGCATAGAGATCAAGCAGGATATCCCATGCAGGATCAGCAAACAGATCACCCTCAAACAGTCTATCGCGCAGCCGCCTTTGCGCAATTAGCTGACGCACTTCTGCGGCTGTAATGACAGAATCACCAACACCCACATGGTCCGGTCGATGCGATGGCGGTGCTGTCCTCGCCTTTTCAACATTCTGGGATGGATCGCCTGCCTCTGCATCAATATTTTTATCCCAAGCAGCTTTATCGATTACTTTACCAAGGCGGGTGATTTTTTCTGAGAAGTCAGCAATCTGCTCGCTCAACTCACGCAGCTTTTGCGGCGTATTGTCATTACCCTCGCGCAAGCCTGTGCGCCGGGCCAGTGCCGTCAAAGTAACAATGCGCTCGGCTGTATCAGGACCAATCAGAATATCCGCCTCTAGCGTTTCGGCAAAGATGAAAAGGTCATCCAGCGTCTCCAGAGTACATTGCACAATAACCGCAGGGCGCTCAGTAATCGGCCGTTGCGCCAGAGAGGACAGGAGCACTAGCCCGGCAAGAATCTGTCTGTCACATTGCAGAAAAATAAGGTCATGATCGCCTGATATCTGGGCAGCCGCATCTTTATCCAGATCCAGCCGCGCGGGGGCATGGTCAAACACCGTTTCAATATCAGAGGCGATGGCATCGGCCATTGCCGGATGGTCGCTGACCAGCAGAGTCGACAATGTTCGCGATTTTGGAAAACCACGCCATGTCCCGTTAGTCGAGGTCATTACTGAGGACATATCCGACTCCATGCCTGCATCCATGACTATGGTTAACACGAGAACAAAAAGGGATCAATTATAAAGAGGGAGAATTTTCAGATAGCCTGTCCAGATACAAGCCTTTACCCCCGGCCGCGATAGCCGGGCACATCTTGAGCCGGCAGCCAGATGTCCTTTGGCTCTGGTCCTGATTGCCAGAATACGTCGATCGGAATGCCGCCACGCGGATACCAATAGCCGCCAATACGCAGCCAGTGCGGCTGCATTTCACGCGTCAGCCGCTCGCCAATGCCGACGGTACAATCTTCATGAAAGCCCTGATGGTTGCGGAAGCTGCCCAGAAACAGCTTGAGCGATTTTGATTCGACGATTGTTTCATTCGGCACATAATCAATCACCAGATGCGCAAAGTCAGGCTGTGCCGTCACCGGGCAGAGCGAAGTGAATTCGGGCGCGGTGAAACGCACCATATAAGGGCGCTCGCGTCGCGGATTGGGGACATAGTCTAGCGCTGCTTCATCAGGTGAAGCCGGTAGCGGGGTTTCTTTGCCGAGAAATTGGGGTTTTTGGTTATCTGTCATGGGCGGCACCTTTAAACGGCAGTTGTGCGACTGTCATCACTGAAGGGAATATCATCAACGCAATGCAGCTCTTTTGCTTGTGGAGCGTTAAGGCCTGCATGACCGATAAAGTGCTTATTCCCATTCTCGGTGATCAGCTTAGCCGCGACCTTTCCAGCCTTGCCAGTGCCGATCCGCAAAATAGCGTGGTGCTGATGATGGAGGTCGCTGACGAGACGACCTATGTGAAGCATCACAAGGCGAAGATTGCCTTTATCCTCTCGGCGATGCGGCATCATGCCGAGGATTTGCGCGCGCGTGGCTGGACTGTCGATTATGTGACGCTCGTTGATCCCGACAATCGCGGCAGCTTTTCCGGTGAAGTCGCCCGCGCGATACAACGGCATTCCCCGGATTGCATCCGCGTTACCGAGCCGGGCGAATGGCGGGTGCGCGAAATGATGGAGAATTGGCAGGATCAATTCGGTCTGCCGGTCACCATCTGCCCGGATGATCGCTTTATCGCGTCGCATCAGGAGTTTGAAGACTGGGCTGAGGGCAAGAAGCAATTGCGCATGGAGTTTTTCTATCGCGAGATGCGCCGCAAGACCGGCATTTTGCTCGATGAGGACGGCCAGCCAGAGGGCGGCAAGTGGAATTATGATGCCGAAAATCGCAAGCCCGCGCCTAATGGCGACTTGTTGATGCCGCAGCCGATCCGGTTCCAGCCGGATGCCATCACCAGCGAAGTGCTGGATATGGTCGCGAAACGCTTTGCCGATCATCCCGGCAGTCTCGACAATTTCCATTTCGCGGTGACACATGAAGAGGCGATGCGGCAGAAGCGCAATTTCCTTGATCATGCGCTGCCGCAATTTGGCGATTATCAGGATGCAATGCTGACCGGCGAGCCGTTTCTCTGGCACTCGGTCCTGTCGCCTTACATTAATTCCGGATTGCTCGACCCGGTGCAGCTCTGCCGCGAGGTTGAGGAACGCTATCGCGATGGTAAAGTGCCGCTCAATGCCGCCGAGGGCTTTATCCGTCAGATTATCGGCTGGCGCGAATATATTCGCGGCATCTATTGGCGCGAAGGGCCGGATTATGTCACCCGCAATCATCTCGGCGCGACGCGCGACCTGCCCGCTTTCTACTATAATGGCGACACCGATATGCATTGCCTGTCGCAAGCCATCGGCCAGACGCTCGACCATGGCTATGCGCACCATATCCAGCGGCTGATGATCACCGGCAATTTCGCCATGCTCGCCGGCATTGATCCGGAGCAGGTGCATCGCTGGTATCTGGAAGTCTATGTCGATGCCTATGAATGGGTCGAGCTGCCCAATGTGCTGGGCATGAGCCAATATGCCGATGGCGGCCTACTGGCGAGCAAACCCTATGCCGCGAGCGGCAACTATATCCACAAAATGTCTAACTATTGCACCCAATGCGATTATCAGGTGAAACAGAAAACAGACGAAAAGGCCTGCCCTTTCAATGCGCTATACTGGGACTTTCTCGCCCGTAATGAAGAGATTCTCAAAGGCAATAATCGGCTCGCCATGCCCTATCGCAACTGGGCGCGAAAAGATGACGCGGAGAAACGGGCTCTGCGTGATCAGGCACAGCGCTTTTTGGAGACGCTGGAATAGGCGAAGGCTCCGCTACACAATGCATCATAATTGCAACGCTGATAGGCTTCTTTCGCTATGCGCGATTTCTTGCTCGACGGCCCGGTTTCGACTCATTAGTGATCAAAAGCAGACACTTTATCTGAACTAATAACGCGATGATTCACAGCACATCGTGAAAATATGGGGAACATTATGGACTTGCTCGTATCTACGGAATGGCTGGCAGGGGAATTGAATGCCACCGATCTGCGTATTGTCGATGCAACAAAATTTCTACCGGACAGCGGACGCAATGCCGCGGCAGAATATGAAGCGGGCCATATCCCCGGTGCAGTATTCATGGATCTGGGCGAACTGGTCGACAATAATGCGCCGGTTGAAAACACCCTGCCCCGCCCGGAAAAATTCGCCAGCCGCATGCAATCGCTCGGCCTTGGTGATGGCAGCCGTATCGTGCTGTATGATGACAGCCCGCTCAAATCCTCGGCGCGCGCCTGGTTTATGCTGACCATGTTCGGCGCACATGAAGTGGCGATCCTTGACGGCGGCATTGCCAAATGGAAAGCCGAAGACCGCCCGCTCGAAGGCGGCAAGCAACAGTTGCGCCACCGCCATTTCACCGTGTGGCAGGATGACAAAAATCTGCGCGACAAGGCGGCGATGCTCGCCAATCTGCACAGCAAGGATGAGCAGGTTATCGATGCCCGTCCAGCCGCCCGTTTCAGCGGTGCAGAGGAAGACCCACGCGAAGGCATTGCCAGCGGTCATATCCCGGGCTCAATCAACGTGCCGCATATGGCGCTGTTCAACAGTGACGGCACATGGAAAACCGGCGATGATCTGAGCGCGGCCTTTACCGATGCCGGTGTTGATCTCGACAAGCCGATTGTCACCACCTGTGGCTCGGGCATGACCGCTTCGGTCCTCGCCTTTGGCGCGACGCTGCTCGGCAAAAGCGATGTCGCGCTATATGATGGCAGCTGGGCCGAATGGGGCGCGGATGCCGATACGCCCAAGGCGACAGGGTAATACCCAATAGAATCAGGCCGTAAGCCCTCACGGTTAAACATTTGCCTAAAGATCAGAAATCATCCAACCAAAAACCCGCCACCCGCGCTGTGACCGCTGGGCGGCACAAGGTGTGGACTGGCCCGGTCGTCAATCCGCCGGTATGGCGGGCCAGCACCCATCTTTACGACAGCGTTGCCGATCTGCGTTCGGGTCCCAAAAACAATGAAGATGGCCGCTTTTTCTATGGCCGCCGAGGGTCCCCTACCCAATGGTCGCTGGCTGACGCGCTGACCGCGATGGAACCCGGGGCGCATGGCACCATGCTCTATCCGTCAGGCGTCGCCGCCATTGCCGGGTCGCTGCTCGCGGTACTGGCACCGGGCGATGTGCTGCTGATGAGCGATAATAGCTATGACCCTAGCCGAGGCATGGCGAATACGCTGCTCAAGCGCATGGGCATAGAAACGCGCTTTTATGATCCGTTGGTCGGGGCGGGCATTAGCGAACTGATCTGCGACAAAACCCGCGCCATCTGGATGGAAAGCCCCGGTAGCCTGACATTCGAGGTCAGCAATATCCCCGCCATGTGCGCCGCTGCCAAACAGGCCAATCCCAAAATCACCACTCTGCTCGACAATACCTGGGCGACATCGCATTTCTTCACCGCCATCGAGAAAGGCGTCGACATCGTGATGAACGCGGCGACCAAATATATTGTCGGCCATTCGGATGTGATGATGGGCGCGGCCACTGCAAATGAGAAACACTGGTGGCGACTGCGCCGCACCGCACAATCGCTGGGCCATGTGGTCTCACCGGATGATGCCTATCTCGCGGCTCGCGGCCTGCGCACGCTCGATGTGCGGCTGGAACGACATCAGCAAAGCGCGCTTGCCATCGCGCAATGGCTAGATGAACAACCCGAGATCGCAAGGGTACTCCATCCCGCCCTGCCATCCTGCCCCGGGCATGACATCTGGGCACGCGATTTTACCGGCAGCAGCGGACTGTTTTCTTTCATCCTCAAAGGTGGCAGCGCAGAAGCGCGTGATGCACTGGTCGATGCGCTGAACTTATTTGGTATCGGCTATAGCTGGGGTGGCTATGAGAGCCTTGCCATACCTGCCGATCCAGCGCCCGACCGCAGCGCAACCCCCTGGCCGCCCGCTGATCATGACCCGGCTGACAGGCATTTGGTGCGGCTGCAAATCGGTTTGGAAGATGCGGATGATCTGATCGCTGACCTTGCGTCGGGGCTGGAGGCGTTTAGACTGGCTCCATGATGAACCAGATTGCCGCCCAGTTGCGATCAGCAATGATCGATTCCCCAGGTGACATCATCTACGTTCAAGGTGTTATTGCCGCCATATTGGTCGTTGCCGCGCTGGTCGCTGGCTGGCTGGTAAGCCGCTCTGTCGGACCCTTGCTTGGCAAGCTATGGGAACACAGGGCAGGCTATGAGAGCGAATTGGCGCAGCGACGCATTCGCAATATGTGCCGCCAGGCCGTTCTATTCATTCTCTCCAGTATATTTCTATCGGTCTATAGCTGGGAGGTTATCGCCCATGTCATTTTTGCACTGACAATTGCGATAGCTGTTGGACTGTTTGCCAACAATCTGATCCGCGGCGTACGTATGCCCAACTGGCTTGGGACCGTTGTTGGCATAATCATAGCACTCGGCACCGGCTTCGCCTTGGTCGAGGAAATACAGGAAATTTATATCGCGCTGGAAAGCGTCGGTATCAATATCGGTACGCGTCGTATCACCCTGTGGTGGGTCGCCACCATATTGGTCACCACGGTTATCCTGTTTGCCCTTGCTCGCGTGGTTATCCGTGTTGCGGGGCATATCATCAACACCACTGATACGCTCGACGGCTCGCAAAAAGTGCTGGCCCAAAAGCTCGCTACGGTTGCGATATTGGCTGTTGCCTTTGTCCTCGGCCTCAATGTTCTGGGCATCGACCTGACGGCGCTGGCAGTCTTCTCAGGTGCCTTTGGTCTGGCCATCGGCTTTGGTATGCAGAAGACCGTTGGTAACTTGATTGCCGGGATCATCCTGTTAATGGACCGTTCTATCAAGCCCGGCGATATCATTGTCGTCGGGGACAGCTTTGGCTGGGTCAACAAGATCGGCGTGCGCGCCGTTTCGGTGCTGACGCGCGATGGCAAAGAGCATCTGATTCCGAACGAGAATCTGATGACCACCGAGGTCGAGAACTGGTCCTATTCCGACCCCAATGTGCGGATGAAAATCCCTGTCGGCGTCAGCTATGGCAGCGATATGAAGCTGGTACAGAAGCTTCTGCTCAAGGCGGTCAATGAGTCACCGCGGGTTCTGAAGAACCCCAAGCCCGTGGCGTGGCTGCTGGAATTTGGCGATAACAGCGTCAATTTCGAGATACGTGCCTGGATCAACGATCCGCATAAGGGTGTCGGCAATGTTCGCGGCGATATAATGATGCGGGTCTGGGACCTGCTCAAGGAAAATGACGTCGAAATTCCCTTCCCGCAGCGCGACCTGCATCTGCGTTCCATCGATGAAGGCGCGGCCAATATGCTGATGTCTGCGCGAGAAGCTCTCGTTGAACAGGAAAATGACGCTGAATAACGTCCTTATCGACCGTTATTGGCGACGATATCCACCTCGGTCATATCCTTGCCGCGCTTGCGCAGGAAGATGACATAAGCGGCATCATCAGATTTACGCACGCCGCCCAGCGTATGTTCGCCCTCGTGGATAAGATATTCAGCGGAATATCGCGCGCGCTGGGCCTTGGTATAATAATAATCGACGACTTCCTTGATGCTGTTGCCCGTCGTGAAGGTCACTGCGCGCAAATTGCATGAATCGCCGTCAACGCCCGCAGCCTCGGTGACATTGCCCTTGGGATAGACCGGGAATTCCGGCGGCATCCGCGCCGCCCATTTGGCATCATAATCGATCTTGGCGTTGCACTTGGCCTTGCCGCGCTTACCAGCCTGAATATCCGCCTTGGCCCCGAGCGTCACGCCGGTGCGATCACCATCGCATCCGGGGCATTCTTCGGCGCTCACACTTTTGGGTTCGGGTGCGCTCATCATGCCCTTGCTGCCAAATTCCTTCACCGCCGCTTCGCGCGATGCTTTGATATCGGCAGGCTTGGGCGCGGGCACCGCACCGGTATTGGCCCCTTGTGGATCAAGGGCATTGTTGCGATTGGCCTGCTCGACCAGATCAGGATCGACCAGCAGTTCCTCTTCCAAAGCCCCGGCTATTGCCGGGTCAGTGGCCGCATCAATTTCTTCTTCGGCCTCACTGCCAACACCGCAAGCAGACAGCAGTAAGGCGGTTGCCCCGGCTATCAACGCAACACGGGCAGAGTTGCCGCTATAGCTTGTCAGCCGCTGTGCACTCGTGCTGCTTTTCCCGATGTCCATTGCCCTGCTCCGCTCATGCTGGTCTGTTCATGGTCATTACGCCTAATGCCATGAAAATCTTGCCAACCGATTATGCAAACGGAACAAATTGACAAGGCTCAGCCGGAAAATGTGCCATTTTGGGAGACTAGATCACCGCAGCGGATAAGCCGCGAGGTCTTCACCGCTGCCTGGCGATTGACCACCGCTTTGCGATATTCGGGGTCTGTGACCATCTCCAGAAACCCGCCTGCATGAGGATAGCGCGCGACAAACACCGCATCCCAATATTCATCATTGGGGCCGATCACCATTGTCTCATAGGCTCCGCGCCAGATTACTTCGCCGCCAACACGTTGAAAAATCGGTCCGCTGGTCTTGCCATATTCGACATAGGCTTCGGCACCGCTCATGCCTTTGTCCGCGAGCGGATGATCTTCGGGATAAACTGCCTTTTCATGGAAGCGCAGCATATTGATCATGTTGATCGGTTTATCACGCGGCAACGCCTTGAACGCTGCAAACAGCTCCGGGCTTGGATCAACATAATTCTCATCTGCCATCATCATCCTCCTTTGAATTGCTTGCGGTTTTCCTGCCATTCTTCGCGCGTCTGTTCATAGCTGTCGACGCGTGCTTCCTGAAACGGAGCCGGTAATTGTGTCGGTCCTTTATTTGTCGAGCCTAGCCGTTCGGCCAGCTTGATCGAGGCGATATTCTCCGGGTCAATGGTATGGATCACCTTCTCCCAGCCGAGCAGATCGAACACATAATCCATACACGCCACCGCCGCCTCACGGGCATAGCCTTTGCCAGCATAGTCCGGCGCAATGCCCCAGCCGATCTCCTTATCGGGCCAGCCCTCTGGCTCCCATGGACCGATACGGCCAATCCATGCGCCATTCTCGCGCAACAGTACTGAGAACATGGCAAAACCGCGCAGATGCCAGGCCCCGGTCATCACCGCCCAGGATCGCCATGCCGCAGCACGCTGCATCGTGCCGCCGATAAAACGGGTGGTTTCTTCATCAGCAGAAAATTGGGCGAAGGAGTCAAAATCCTCTGGCGCTGGTGGACGCAGAATCAGCCTTTCGGTTACCAATATCGGTCCGTTTATCATGATCACATCCCCCCACATTCGGCATAAGCAAATCAGGCGGCCGATGCGAACACCGGACCGCCTGAGGGAGAGATGGCAGAAAATGGGTTTAGCGGCAACGATATCTGTCGCGGTCAATCTCGCGGCCAAGAAATGCGCCACCAACCGCGCCGAGTACAGTGCCGAGCGTGCGGTCACCGCGACCGGCAAGCTCATTGCCAATCAATCCGCCCACGGCACCGCCAATCAACAGGCCGGTCGTGCCATTATCGCGGCGGCAGCGCCAGCGGCCATCGCGCCCGCGCCAGATGCGGCTGTTGCGGCGGATACGCTGATCGCGCCGGAAACGGCGCCCTTCGCGAAACCGACGACGATCACGCCGATCCCAACGATCGTCGTCGTCATCATACCAGTCGTCATCGTCAAATGCCGCTGGTGCTATTAACGCTGCTGGCGCAATCGCCATCGAACTGACCAAGGATGAAACTGTGTTGTCCTGCGCCAAGGGTATCTCAGCAGCCTGTGCGCTGACAGGTAAAGCCATAAGTGCAACTGGCATCAAAAGCTTGGGAAGAAGCGTATTCATCATGATAACTCCGTCATCAGCCCTGTTCTTATTCGCCCTTATGTTCATAAATATCATATCTAATATGAACAAATCGCAACTTTGCTGTCAGCTTAGCGGTATTTTGTGACTTGCATTTACGTGTGTCACTGCTATAATACAGCAATGCTAAACATTATTTCTTTCCTCATCGGCATTATCGCACTGATCTTCGCCATTTTTGCATTCATTCCGCTGCTGGGCTCGGTCAATTGGTTCATTGTGCCTTTCGCCCTGTTCGGCGCATTGCTCGGGGCCCTTTCCCGACATAATGGCGGCCGCAATTTCTGTTTGATCGTCGCGGCCATCTGTATCGTCCGGCTATTTCTTGGCGGCGGCGTTTTCTGATCGGAAAAACTTCGCAGGATAAGAGATTATCTTGCGTGCAATAGCCACCATAAGCGCCTAGATGGCGCTTATGGCGCGCAGCGATCCCCCTATCCAGACAGCGGTTGAGACCGAGGACAATCCGGCACGCACCGGGCTGATCCATGCGCTATGCGCCTATACTATCTGGGGCTTTATGCCGCTGTTCTTCAAACAGTTGGTGGAGATAAATGCGCTCGAAGTAGTGGCGCATCGGATTGTCTGGTCAGTGCCGCTGCTGCTTCTCATATTATGGCAGCGCAAGCGCCTCGGTGAATTTTATCGCGTGATGCGCGACCCCAAGACATTGCGGTTGATGCTGATCAGTTCGGCACTGATCGCTACCAACTGGCTGATCTATATCTGGGCGATTTATCAAAACCAGATATTGGCAGCGAGCCTCGGCTATTATCTCAACCCGCTGCTCAATGTCGTGCTGGGCTATTTCTTCCTCTCTGAGCGGCTGAAACCAGTGCAATGGCTGGCGGTCGCCATGGCGGCAGCAGGCGTTGCCGTACTGGCGGTGGAGACGCTTGCCACCATCTGGGTCAGCCTCGCCTTGGCAGCGAGTTTTGGCCTATACGGCATGGTGCGCAAAGTCGCGCCGGTCAAATCCGTGCCCGGCCTGACCGCAGAGACCACCCTGCTGTTACCGATTGCCGCGGCCTTTGCCGGATGGGCCTTTCTCTATGATGCCAGTCCCGGCTTTGGCTATTCGCTGCGCACCGATATCTATCTGGTTCTGGGCGGCGCGATTACCGCAACGCCGCTGCTATTCTTCGCCTCCGCGGCAAAACGGCTATCGCTGGCGACACTCGGCTTCGTCCAATATATCGGCCCAACCATCCAGTTCCTGCTTGGTGTATTCCTCTACGAAGAACCCCTCACTACCTCGCATCTGATCTGTTTCGGCCTGATCTGGGCAGCACTGATTATCTACTCAGGCGACGCGCTACTAACGGCGCGCAAAGCGCTTCGGGCGAAGGCTTAATACAATATTCCTCCCCATTTATGGGGAGGGGGACCGCGAAGCGGTGGAGGGGGCGGGCCGCTAGACGCATCACAAGCGGATAACCCCCTCCGTCAGCCGCCTTCGCTAGCGCTGCGGCGCCTGCCACCTCCCCGTGAACGGGGAGGATTTATTAGGCCGTAAATTCCCAATCGATCGTGTCGCCCGCATGGAACGGGACAACAATCGTCCCGGCCGCTTGAAAGCCGAACGTCACATCATTGGGCGTGCGCTTGAGCGTAACCTTCTCTGTATTGCGCGGCAGGCGGTAGAAATCGGGGCCGTGAAAAGAAGCAAAGCCCTCAAATTTGTCGATTGCATCCTCCTCCTCAAAAACCTTCAAATAACTCTCAAGCGCATGCGGCGCGCTGAAAATACCGGCACAGCCACAGGCGGATTCCTTGGCTTCAATCTCATGCGGCGCGCTGTCTGTGCCGAGGAAGAATTTGGGTGAACCTGAAGTCGCCGCCTTACGCAGCGCCTGACGGTGATGTTCACGCTTGGCGATAGGCAAGCAATAGGCATGCGGCCTGATCCCGCCCTCAAACATGGCATTGCGGTTGATATGCAAATGATGCGCGGTGATGGTGGCAGCAACATTGGGGCCTGCACTTTTAACAAATTCCACCGCATTTTCCGTGGTGATGTGCTCAAATACCACCCTCAGATGCGGTAGCTCTTCAACCAGCGGCTGCAGGATGCGCTCGATGAAGACCCTTTCGCGGTCAAATATGTCGATTTCCGCATCGGTGACCTCGCCATGCACCAAAAGTGGCATCCCGATATCCGCCATCCGCGCCAACGCGCCCTTGATATTGGCAACATCGGTCACACCCGAGTCCGAATTGGTGGTTGCGCCCGCCGGATAGAGCTTGGCCGCAGTATAAATGCCCTCGGCAAAACCATGCGCCATATCATCAGGATCGGCATTATCGGTGAGATAGCAGGTCATCAACGGCGTAAAACTCTGCCCCGGCTCCAGCGCCGCGATAATCCGGTCTCGATAGGCCGCCGCCATCGCGCTGGTGGTAACCGGCGGTGTAAGATTGGGCATCACAATTGCCCGGGCAAATTGCCGCGCGGTATAGCGGGCCACCGCATTCAACATCTCACCATCGCGCAGATGCACATGCCAGTCATCAGGACGGGTAATCGTCAGCGTTTCCATCATGGCGACATGAATTGACATCCCCAAAGCGAAAGTCAACTTGCATTGACGCTTATAACAATTACCTATCGATACATGAGTGAAACCTATCTCTCGGATCGCGCACTTATTCGCCTCTCAGCGCAGGATCATGACGAAAATGTTGTAGATTTTCTGCAGGGGTTGGTGACACAGGATGTGCGTAAATTGGCGCCAGATTCGCCTTTATGGTCAGGCTTGCTGACAGCACAGGGCAAGGCACTGTTTGATTTCATCCTCTGGGTCGATGGTGATAATGTGCTGATCGATTGCGAATTTGAAGCGCGTGATGATCTGATCCGCCGTCTCACCATTTATCGCCTGCGCCGCGAGATTGCTATTGAAGCTGATGACAGCCTGAATGTGCACTGGAGTCTGGAACCGCGCGATGGTGCCGTAGCTGATCCACGCATGGCGGAACTTGGCTGGCGCTGGCTGGCACCCAATGGCGAGGGTGACGACGCCGGCGCCGATAGTGCCTGGCACACCCATCGCCTGTCGCTGGGCGTAACCGAGGGACGCACCGAGCTGGGCGATGACAAGACGCTATGGCTGGAGTGCAATGCCGAAGAGTTGAACGGCGTTGCCTATGACAAGGGCTGCTTTATCGGCCAGGAAAACACCGCGCGGATGCATTATCGATCGCGCATCAATCGCCGTCTGGCGGTTGTTCCGGTGGATAGCGCCGATGAAAAGCGTCTGCGCCATACACATGATGACCATGGCCTTGCCGTGGTTCATATCCGTGTCGACGGCAGTGAAGACCTGCCGCTGCCCGATTGGCAGAAAGAGGCGATTATCGCGCATGAACAGAAGCCCGAGACCGGTAAAACCTCGGCATAAGCGCGATCTCTTCGCAGTTGCACAAAACCGTACACCCTGTTGCAAAAATGATAATTGATAAATTTCTTCATTTATCATATAACCGTGGTATAAATATATAACGCATAAGTCTTGTCAGGCTTAATTGCCTGTCTGAGTCGTTCCTAGAGGGGCATTTTGCGCATAGCCGATCGTGAGGGGATGCACGGTCAGCCAAGCGTTAAGGGAGTATAGTAATGCCACGTCCACAGCTTGATGCAGATGAAATCCGCAACAACATCATGGAAGCTGCAGAAGACCTAATCCGCCAGCGCGGTGCGGTTGATTTCAGCGTTTCTGAAGTTGCCGCCGCTTCCGGCATGTCACAGTCAAACCTCTATCGCTACTTTGAGTCAAAAGAAGCGTTTTATGAAGCGATGGCCGGCCGCTGGTTCGCAGAATTGAACACGCTTATGGAGGAAACAATTGCCTCCGACCTGCCCGCCAAGGAAAAGATGTTCGCTTTCTTTTCGCAGCGTCTGGCGCTTAAGCGTTCCCGTTTTGAGGCTGATCCTAAGCTGTTTGAAAGCTATATGGAAATCGGCCATCAGCATTTTGAGGTGATCCGCGGCTATATTGATCTGGCCGATCATTATCTCGCCGTGATCGTCGCAGAGGCGATGGCAGAGGGCCATTTTGAAGACATGGAAATTGACCATGTCGTGTCGCTGATCAATCTGATGGCACAACCATTCTGCAATCCTGATATCATGATGAATATGTGGCCGACATCGACGGATGATAATCTGCGCATCGTGCTGGACACCATCTTCACTGGTCTGACAGGGCAATCGACATCGCCATCGACAAAGCAGGATCTGATCAGCGCATCACATCTTCGCATCGCGTCTTAATCAGGGCCGTCAAAGACCCTCGATTGCAGAGAGGGTCTCAACTAGCAGGCTCCTCATTAACCGCATCCGGTGGTAACCACTCCAGCCTTAACCGGCCGGGCGAGGCTCGGCCGCCTCCGGTATAGCGCGCAACTATCCCTGCCTCACTTAGCCGCTTCACCAAGGCACGTCCTGCCGGTCCATCACCAGATACCGCCACCGGAGCATCGATGCGCTGTATCGCCCATAGCGCCAGCTGATACCCCTCTTTCTCTGGCAAGAGCGGATCGTCTTCCATCAATTGCAGTTCCGGCAGCGCCGTCGCCGGCGGTTCTATGACCACTGTCCAATCGGGTTTCATCGCGGCGAGCCTCTGTTCGAGCACATAATAGCTCCCCAGCCCTGCTCCCGGCAACGAATTGGCCTTCACCATCGCACGCTTGGCGGTGCGGTCGACTACGACATTTTCCGGTGGCACTCCGGCGACCATCGCCATCGACGTAACCAGCCCGGAAACCCGGCGATCTTCCTCAATATTCTGTGCCTGCAGTCGTGCTGTCGCGAGTTCCGCTGCTTTCACCGCATCAGTATCATCAATGCCTACGCGATACTGGTTGATCACCACCTCAAATGACTCGCCCAGCTCATTGCTAAGCAATCGCTGCACCCGCTCGCTGACATCGGGCTGGAGGTCGGGGGTCAAAACGGTTGCATTCACCCGCGTAGGATCGCTGATAAAATCTAGATCAAGCTGGCTGACCCGGGCTTTATCACCAAACTGATCAGCAACAACCGCATTGGCACGGCGATAGGCATTGGCCTCCCAGGCAATCTGCTGCAGCGACAGCCCAAGCGGTACCGCCAGCATCAGGATAATGGCAATGGCAACCACAGATTGCCAAAGCGCCTGCTGCGATGAGAAAGAGGAGCGAAAACCGTTGAGCCGTGCCATAAACGCTGCGGTCAGGGCAATGGTCATCAGGTTGGTGAAAAACAGCAGAAGTGAGCCGCCCAGCACCACGCCATTGCCAGTCGCCACGCCAAAGCCGACCACAGCCAGTGGCGGCATCAATGCGGTGGCGATGGCGACGCCGACAATCGTGCCCTCGCGCCCCTTGATCATCGCATAGGCACCCGCCAATGCGGAGAAAAAAGCGACACCAAGGTCAAACAGATTGGGCCGGGTCCGCGCCGCAATCTCGGGCGTGACCGAGTCCAAAGGGCTGAGGAGCACGATCAGCGCACAGAACACAATTGAGAGAACAATCCCGGCCAGCAGAGCCCAGCAACAGGTTTTCAGCCAACGGATATCACCAATAGCAAGGGCAAAACCAGCGCCGATAATCGGACTCATCAACGGCGACAAAAGCATCGCGCCGATGACAACCGCCGGCGAGGACAGCAACAGACCGAGAATGGCAATACCCGCCGACATCGCGGTCATAAAGATATAGCGCCCGGTAATGCCGGACTCGGCCTGCACCTTGTTGATCACGGCTATGTGATCAATGTCTTCAACCGCATCTTGCCACCAGTGGATCAGCCAGCTGAACGCCTCGCGCAGTGGTTCGGGGGATTTATCTACGGTGCCGGGCTCAGCATCATCATGCGCAGCATGTTGCGATTGCTCCGGCTTATCCTGTGCAGGCTCTTTGGAAATAGTCTCAGTCATGCAGGACAGATAACCCTGTGATCCCTATCGGCACCGGACCGCAATAATCATGATAATTGGACATAGACCGTCCCCCTTTTTCGCCTCTGTACAGCCTCAACGGCAAAAACGGGAGTCTGTTTGCGGGGTTAGCCCACCCGCTGGCGGCGGATATCGATAAAGCTCTTGATAAAAACAATCAGCGCGAACAGCGTGCTGACCAGCATCAGCCCGACCCGCAACATCGCCAGTGGATCATCACGGCCAATGGCACCTTTCATTGGCATAAACAGCGCAATGAAGATCAACAGCGTCAACAGCACCGCGATATGCGCCACCACCTTGTTCTCGCGTTTGACACCATTGTTGAGCAGTAGCAATAAAACCCCGGTCGCCGCTGGTATCAGGATCGTTATCGACTGCTTGTCCGCATCAAAAAATCCCCATGCCGACATGGCAATCAGAACAAGCGCATTAATCAGACTGGCAAGATAGGGCTTCATAGGGCTCGGCTTTCGCTATTGCTTCTTAGTAACATGCCTTGAGGCGCACTACTAGCTTGGCATTGCAGTCACAAGCGGTGGCAATGGCCCCCTTAATCTGGGTGAGAAAAGCCTAACCACGGCTATAAACCCATGCCGCCCATAGCCACCCGGCAATAATCAGTGTTCCTCCTATAGGTGTGATCGCACCCAGCCATGTCGGCGCGCCTAGGGCCATAGCGTAAAGGGTGCCGGAGAAAATCGCCGCTCCAACCAGCAACATGATTGCCGGACCACGCGCCACACCCATAATTGCGAGCGCGCCTACAGCATGGATCAACTGATAAAAACCGCCAGTCCGCAGCCAGTCCGCTTCCTGCTCACCCGCTGCACCATGTGCCCCAAAGGCACCGGCGGCGACGGCGAGGGCGGCTGATAAAGCGGCAATAACCCTGATCATATTATACGGCCTTTGCTTTTCTATCCCTCCCAGGGAGGTGGAACTGTGGCTGGTTGCCAGCATTTATCAAGCACTCCGACCAATTGGTTGATAGCTGCTGGAGCACCATTGTCATTACGCCATGCCACCAGGGTTGATGTCTTATATTGGCCGCGCATCTTAATCCACATATGCGCAGGGCTAAGAATAACCTTGCGGCTTTCTTGTTCTAGTCTCGTGTAATGCGATTGTGGTCGCCAATCGGCAACATTGGCTAGATCGTCAAATACTTTAATCGCCCCTTCGCATGACCACAGACGGGCTTCCAACCACTCAACTTCGGACGTTTCAAATGCCCTCTTGCGACCCTCGTCACCTTTGGCAGTCTGTATTTTTGACGCCAGCTCCGCAGCGTTGCCATATTCGCCTTCTGCTGTGTTTGTGACGCGCAAAATGCGGGCCACATAATCGCATTTTGTCTCTGTTTCGCTGATCACTTTGTCGCAGATATAGGCGATGGCCATGGCATAGGATGGCAAATACTCTTCTCGTGCACTGACTTTTACCGTCAGAATATATTCGTTGACTGCAGCTCTGCCAAAAAGATCAGACCCCCAGCCGAACGGAAAATAAGTCTCGTGATTAAACTCCTGATCGAACAGCGCTTTAGCCTGAACCGGGTCTTTGGCTGTCCCAGATGATGGCGCCAAAAACCCGGTCACAAAAGCCACCAATAGCAACAGCCTCATCATAGGCTGGATGCTATTGGCTTATGGCTGATTTCGCAAGTTACCCCGCCAGCTTACGCAGCACATAATGCAGAATGCCGCCATTGCGGAAATATTCCATCTCATTGGCGGTATCTATGCGGCACAGCGTCTCGAACGTCTCGGTGCTGCCATCGGCGCGGGTTATTTCGACGGTGACCGTCTGACGCGGCTCGAGATCGGCGACGCCGGTGATGGTGAAGCTCTCGGTGCCGTCAAGATTCAGCGTATTGCGGTTTACGCCTTCTGCAAATTGCAGCGGCAAAACCCCCATACCGACCAGATTAGAGCGGTGGATACGTTCATAGCTTTCGACGATCACAGCTTTGACACCAAGCAGGTTGGTGCCCTTTGCCGCCCAGTCGCGTGAGGAGCCCGTACCATATTGCTCACCACCGATGACCACCAGCGGCGTGCCATTGTCTTTGTGGCGCATTGCAGCGTCATAGATCGGCATGATCTCGCCGTCATATTTGGTGTAGCCACCTTCCTTGCCGTCAGCCATCTGGTTCTTGATGCGGATATTGGCAAAGGTGCCGCGCATCATCACGTCGTGATTGCCGCGACGCGAGCCATAGCTGTTGAAGTCCTGGCGAGCGACCTGATAGCTGGAAAGATATTCACCGGCCGGGCTGTCCGCTTTGATCGCGCCTGCGGGCGAGATATGGTCGGTGGTGATGCTGTCGCCGAGCAGCGCCAGCACCTTGGCGTCATTAATATCGTTAAGTGATGCCGGGGTCATTTCCATGCCCTCAAAATAGGGCGGGTTGGCAACATAGGTCGAACCGGCACGCCACTGATAAGTGTCGGAGCCGGTAACGTCGATAGCGCGCCATGCATCATCGCCGTCATAGACATTGGCATAGCGGGCCTCGAACATTTCACGGCTGACCGCGCCCTGCATGGCAAGCGTGATCTCGTCATTCGACGGCCAGATGTCCTTCAGAAACACTGGTTCGCCATCGTTACCCTCGCCCAACGGGGTCTCATACATATCCTCGCGCACCGTGCCTTTCAGCGCATAGGCAACCACCAGGGGCGGCGAAGCGAGATAGTTGGCACGCACATCCTGTGACACACGGCCCTCAAAATTACGGTTGCCCGAAAGCACCGAAGTGACCACCAGATCATTATCGTTGATCGCCTTGGAGATCGGTGCGGGCAACGGACCGGAATTGCCGATACAGGTGGTGCAGCCATAGCCGACCAGATTGAAACCCAGCGCATCGAGATCATCCTGCAGACCGGCCTTGATCAGATAGTCGGTGACTACCTGGCTGCCAGGTGCCAGTGAAGACTTGACCCAGGGCTTGCGCTGCAGCCCCTTTTCGCGCGCCTTTTTCGCCACCAGACCAGCAGCGATCAATACCGACGGGTTGGAGGTGTTGGTGCAACTGGTAATCGCGGCAATGGTAACATCGCCATCGCCGACTTTGTAATCCTCGCCTTCGACTTCGACTTCCGCGCCCTCGGCGGGACGGCCAAAGGTTTCAACCAGATCGCGGTTAAAGCCTTCGTCGAGATCGTTCATAGCGACGCGCTGTTGCGGCAGTTTGGGACCAGACAGTGACGGTACGACCGTAGCCATATCAAGGTCGAGCGTGGTGGTGTAAATCGCCTCGGGCGCATCGTCGAAGCGCCAGAAGCCCTGCTCCCTGGCATAGGCTTCGGTAATCGCGATCTCGTCTTCGCTGCGGCCGGTAAGGCGCAGATAATCAAGCGTCTTGTCATCGATTGGGAAGAAGCCACAGGTCGCGCCATATTCCGGCGCCATATTGGCAATGGTCGCACGATCAGCCAGCGACAGTGCCGCCACGCCGGGGCCATAAAACTCAACAAAACGACCGACAACACCGACTTCACGCAGCATTTGGACGCAGGTGAGAACCAAGTCGGTGGCGGTAATACCCTCGGCCAGTTCACCGGTCAGCTTGAAGCCGACCACTTCGGGGATCAACATGGAAACTGGCTGACCCAGCATCGCTGCCTCAGCCTCAATGCCGCCAACGCCCCAGCCGAGCACGCCAAGGCCATTGATCATGGTGGTGTGGCTGTCAGTGCCGACACAGGTATCAGGATAGGCGACTTCTGCACCATTTTGATCGTTGCTCGACCAGACACCACGCGCAATATGCTCCAGATTGACCTGATGACAGATACCCGTTCCGGGCGGCACCACTTTGAAATTGTCAAATGCCTTGGAACCCCATTTGAGGAACTCATAGCGCTCCATATTGCGTTGATATTCGAGTGCAACATTGTTCTCAAATGCTTGCGGTGTGCCGAATTCATCAACCATCACACTATGGTCAATCACCAGATGCACCGGCACCTGCGGGTTGATCTTCTGCGGATCGCCACCCAACGCCTTAATGCCATCGCGCATCGCCGCCAGATCGACCACGGCAGGAACACCAGTAAAGTCCTGCATCAGCACGCGCGCTGGGCGATACTGAATCTCTGCGGTCGATTTGGCCTGTTTCTGCCAATCGACAACCGCCTGCGCATCCTCGGCCATGACTGTCACACCATCTTCAAAGCGCAGCATATTCTCCAGCAGCACTTTCAGCGTCATCGGCAATCGGGACACATCCCCCAGCTTTTCCGCTGCCGCCGCCAGTGAATAATAGGCAATCTCCTTGCCTGCGACGGACATGGTCTTGCGGGTGCCTAGGGTATCATTTCCAACAGCGGTCATAGGGGTTCTCCATCTGAAGGGCTTGTCGCAAGGGGATACCGCGTCAATATGCGCGGCGATAACGAAAAGCCGGAATCGTGAATTCTTGCGCGCGCTTTAGCCCAAGGGTTTTGCCCGTGCAATGGCAAGCCGCGCGATAGAACTGCAAAAGCGGCATTTTCAGCCACGCAATTTACAACCCAGTTTACCAATGGTTAACCATATTGGCGGTAAAACATGCTCGAACCGGCCAGAAACGGCCCGCTTTTAAAGGACCAGATCATGTTGCTCCAGACCAAGTTGCCCACGCACAACAACCGCCTGTCGATAAGCCTTGCCAATGGCCTTTTCTATGCTCTGGCACTCGGCGCTGCATCCCTTGCCGGTAGCCTGTTTGCCACCACCGAAGCACATGCGCAAACTGCGAACAGCAATGTCACCACTACCAGCGAAATCAAGGTCGTGCGTACCGAAACTGACGCCAATGGTCAGGAAAACACGGTTCTGGCCGATCCCAACACGGCACCAGTTGTGCCCGGTGATCGCATTGTCATCATCAACAGCTACCAGAATACTGGTAGTCAGCCTGCGGCAAACTTTGTCACTACCAACCCGATCCACCCGGCACTGGCCTTTGTTTCCGTGGACGAGGAATGGGCTGAAGTATCGGTTGATGACGGCCAGACATGGGGCAAGCTGAATGCACTGACTGTTTCTGCTGAAAATAGCGATGCAGAGACCTCAGCCACGGTCACCCGCAATGCTGCTCCAGCCGATGTCACCCATATCCGCTGGACCTTCCCCAAGGCGATTGCACCGGGCGAAAAAGGCAAACTGACCTTCCGCGCGGTTGTGCGTTAAAAGGTTGGCGAAACTGGCCTTTAATCACCGTTCGTGTCGAGCGTAGTCGAGACACCGCCCTCTATTTGCACCGGCCTCTCGACTTCGCTCGAGGCGAACGGGGGATATGCGAAGTTGCTAGAACGAAAGAGCTAGCCGGAGACCTGCCCGTCCAGTGTCTCTGGTGTATCATGCTTATGCGGCTGATTACGTGTCGCGAGCATGCAGCCGGCGACAATCAGGACCGTGCCGATAATCACCGTCTCACTCAGCGGTTCGTTGAAGAACAGCCAGCCGAACAGCGCTGCCCAGAGGAACATGCTATATTCAATCGGCACCAGCGCCTGTGTCTCAGCACGGGCATAGGCCCAGCTCAACAGCAACACCGAAAAGATAGATAACACCGCGCCTAAGCCAATAAGCGGCATGACGCTTTGCGCCGGAAAGACCGCAAACCAGGGCGCGAACAACGCGAGCCAGAAGGTAACAATGCCGTTCTGAAACAGCGCAATCTCCTCAGGCCGGGCAATCTGCGCCTGTTGCCGCTGCAGAATCAGGTTCCAGGCATAGAGACAGGCTGAGAGCAATATCGCCGCTATGCCGAGCTGCGCCTCGCCGGAGAAATCCTCGCCGAGCTTGCCGATAACAATAACCACAACACCAGCCAGCCCGAGCAGCGATGCAATAATCGCATAGCGGCTGATCTTCTCGCCCAGCAATACCGCCGCCAGATAAAGCGCGATCAGCGGCGCAATAAAGCTGATCGCAATCGCCTCGGCCATAGGCGTGCGCGCCAGCCCCCAGAAGAAGGTGAAAGCCATCACTGCCGTTACACTTCCACGGATAATATGCAGCCGCAGCGCCTCTCCACGCGGCATATGGCCCGGGCGCAGCAGGAAAAGCGCCAGCGCAATCGTCGCGCTCAGCAGACAGCGCCAGAGCAGCGCATTATAAGTGCCGATATCGAGCGACAGCGCCTTCATCACCGCATCCATCGCACCAAAGGTCATGATCCCGCCGGCGCAGGCGAGGAATGGCAGGAAGCGATTGGGGGACTGAACGGACATTGTCGCTCGCTATATGCCGAATAGGACATTGGTGTCTTGTGCTAAATCGGGCAAGATAGAAAAGTCTTCGATCAAGCGGGTGATTCCTATGGCCCTATCAAACTTCAAAACCGCTCTCAGTGTCCTATTGCTTGCGGTTACTGGTTGGTCGCCTTTGGCTGCGCAGGAGGCCAACACCGGCACCGAAAATGCTTCAGCCCTCCCTGCTACCAATGTGCTTGACCGCAAGTCGCTGGAAAATCTGCGCGGCAATAGCGGCATCACGTTGCAGTGGATCAGCTGGGATTATCGCGGCGACCTGATTGTCCAGAAAATCGGCGATGCAGTGATGATCGCGGGCATCCAACAGGGCAAGTATGACGAGACCGCGGCACTGCGGATTTCCGGCCGGATCGCCGAAATTGGCCGCGACTATTTCCTTCTCGACGGCACCATCACTATTCGTAATGCTCCGGACAAGGAGCGCGAATGTCGTTTATCAGGAGATAATCTGCGCTTCGCCATCACCCAGAACCGCAACTATTGGCGCCTTCGTCAATTTGAATGGTGCGATTATCTGACTGATTATATAGACATTTATTTCTGATCGGCGCGATAGCTCTCAAAATAAGCATATACATCATCTGCATCGCGGCTATCGGCATTGCGCCAGCTTTTGACGTCTTTTGCCGTGTTAAGCAGTGTGCCGTTGGGTGAAATAATCAGGACATTGGGCGTACCGGATATGTCCTCAACGCCGTAGCGCGCCGGTATTTCGAGGTTGCGTGCCCCACCTGTTTGCGGGCTGCCGATGTCGACATAGACCAGCTCATAATTCTGCCTAATCATCGGACTAAAGCGGTCACTGGAAAGGTGTGTCGCCAGTCCGCGGCTGTCATGGCACCAATTGGCACCCATGATGATGATGGTGTTTACACCACGCGTTCGCGCCCGCGAAAGCGCTGCCTCGACATCCGCTATGGCATTGCGTGTTTCATCATAAGGACGCGAAAGATCGCTCGGCGCATCATCACTCTCAACCGCAGCGAAATGGCCATTGTCCACAGGCTCCGTCTCAGACTCCGGTTGCGCCGTGTTATCCGACGCTATTCCGAGCGATGTTGCGAACAACGCAGAGAGAAGCGCGGTCGCGATGACGAGGCTTTGGTTTGACATGCCGCTTCTATGACTATTCGGCCTCGTTCATACAATAGCCGAGTTATACATGCAGGAGATCAGGCGGCTTCCATTGCATGAGTCTGCGGTCCCCAATCGGGGAAGGGATCATCAAGTTTAGCCCATTTTTCGGGCATATACTGGTCCTGATCGACGAGACAGGCATCCAGCCGCTTGCGGATTAGCGCCTCATCCATATTGATGCCGATAAACACCAGAGACTGACGCCGATCACCCCATGTCTCATCCCATTCGTCTGCAACATGTTCTTCAAAGCTGCCATCTTTCGGCCATTGGCTTCTGGGGACCGCGGCCCACCAGCGGCCCAAGCGCGACGTCATGGTCTGGCTGCCCGCTACCGCCAGATCGCCAACCCACCAGGGCCGTGTCGCCAGCCAGAAAAGACCCTTGGCGCGAACCACATTATCCATACCGCCCTGCGTCAGGAAGAAGTGAAACTTGGCGGGATCAAAGGGACGGCGGGCACGATAGACGAAACTTTCAATGCCATATTCCTCGCTCTCGGGCACATGATCAGCAAAGCCGTAAAGCTCCTTGAACCAGAGCGGATGCTCCTGCGCCTTTTCTTCATCAAAAAGACCGGTGTCGAGGATCAGCGAAAGATCGACATCGCTATAATCTGTGGTCACAATCTTGGCGCCCGCGTTAAGGGAAGCCACCAGTTTTTTCACAATTGTCAGCTGTTCAGGCGACACTTCACTCGCCTTGTTGATGATGACAATATCGGCAAATTCGATCTGCTCGACCAACAGGCCGACCAGCGAACGGTCATCATCATCACCCAAAGACTCTCCGCGATCTGTCAGGAAATCCTGACTCGAATAGTCATTGAGCAGATTGACCGCATCCACCACCGTGACCATGGTATCGATCCGCGAAACATCGCCGAGGCAATCACCATCCTCATCGCGGAACGAGAAGGTCGCCGCTACCGGCAGCGGCTCGGAAATCCCGGTGCTTTCAATCACCAGATAGTCAAACCGGCCTTCCTCAGCGAGGCCGCGCACCTCTTTCAACAGATCATCGCGCAAGGTGCAGCAGATGCAGCCATTGGTCATCTCGACCAGAGTTTCCTCCGAGCGCGACAGCGTCGCTTCACCGCCACGCACCAGTTCGGCATCGATATTCACTTCCGACATATCATTGACAATCACCGCGACCTTGCGGCCTTCGCGATTGGCGAGAATACGGTTGAGCAATGTTGTTTTCCCTGCACCCAGAAATCCGGACAGAACGGTAACAGGCAAGCGCGTGTCATTCTCCATCGCGATACTCTCCATTTATCGGAATTGAATGGCAAAATGTGATATTATCACATTTTATGGTGCTTGCTGCATCGTGCGTCAAGCCCGGCACAATCACTGTCAGCAAATTATTGCTACTTATCAGCGGTTTTTGTGCCGCCTGTTCTCATCCGCCATAGCCAGCATGGATGCTGCATGGCGCGCCGCGACTGCGCGCTGATCCGTGCCATAGCCACCGCCCAGCACACTGGCGACCGGCAAACCACGTCGCCGCGCATGATGTACTACAAAGCGATCCCGCGCGGCCAGCCCATCATCGCTCAGCGCTAGCCGCCCGAGTCGATCATCCTTATGTGGATCGACACCGGCCTGATAGAAAACGAAATCAGGCCGAAAGCTGTCGATAATCGGCGGCAATTCCTGCTCTAGCATGGCGAGATAATCTGCATCTCCAATACCATCGGCCAAGCCGATATCACGGTTGGAGCGCGCCTTGCGCACCGGGAAATTCTTTTCCGCATGCACCGAGAGAGTGAATACATCCTCCCGCCCAGCCAATAAAGATGCAGTGCCATCACCCTGATGCACATCGAGATCAATAATGAGTATTCGCTGCGCATCACCTTCAGCGATCAGCCGATTGCTCGCCACTGCGAGATCATTGAACACACAATAGCCGGCGCCAGTATCATGCAGGGCATGATGGCTTCCCGCTGCGCTGTTTGCAGCATAGCCATGCTGCATCGCCAGCTGCGCCGCCAACCAGGTGCCGCCATTGGTATGTTGAACACGTGAGGAAATATGCGGCGTCACCGGAAAGCCAATGCGCCGTTCCTTCTCATACGGTACTTCGGCGCGTAGCACTTCATCAACATAATCCGGGCTATGCACAGCCGCCAGCCAGTCCCTCGGCATCGGTTTTGGCGCATGTTCGGTCACCGCCGCGCCACTACGGCGCAGCTCATCCATCACTAGATAATATTTGTCGAACTTGAACGTTCCACGCTCTGGCGCAGGGGCCATATAATCGGCATGATGGACGACGTGCAGCATAGGTCCTGACTCTAGCTCGCAATGGCAGAGCGGATATCGGTCCGGCTGAAATCATCACCTTTGTAAAGCAACGCGATGCCGAGATATTTGGCCATGGCATAGGCGATGCAATCACCGAAATTCAGCGCCGCCGAATGGCGCCCTTTGCCATATTGCTCAAACGCGGTCGTCGCTATGGCGACGCATTCCTCAGGCCATGGAAAAACCGTGACATCCAGCTGCTCAATCATGGCCCGCGCCTGTACCAATCCTTCGGCGCCATAGCGGGCAGTGATAACCATATAATATTCCAGCAAAGTCGGCGATGCGATGACTACCTCCTCACCGCGCAGCGCCGCACCAAAATGTTCTGCTTCCGGTTCACCTTGCTGGATCGCGATCAATGCGGATGTATCAACCGCAATCACTGTGACAGGCCATTGTCATCATAGCCCAATATCGCATCTTCATGGCGGCTGTCGCGCACCGGCAATGCAGCTGTGCGCTGTTGAATGTCGCATATGGCAGCCCAGCGCTTGTCCCAATCATCCACTTTCTTTTGCGCCTGTCGTTGCAATTCATTACGCACGGCAAGCCGAATAGCGGCGGTGAAGCTGATACCCCTGATATGGGCCAAACGCCGCACCAAAGTATCGGTTTCCTCATCTTTAATGCTGAGTGCCATTGCTGTAATCTTTCCGTATATAGAGCCTTTCTATATAGTATAGAAAACTATATTCTACAAGCTGTCAGGCTATTCAGCGGCCGCCTTCGCCGCCTGTGCCTGCATGATCAGCTTGGGGATATTCTGCGCCGCCAGTCCGCCATATTTGCGGAAACGGTGCATCGTCTCGATCTTGTCCTGATCATCAGGGCCAATGGCGGCGATAGTGGCGCTGAACCCATCCAAACGGCTTTTCAGCATCCAGTCGCGGATTTTGCCCTCCTCCGTCCAGTTCATTTGGTTGACCAGATTGCCCATACAGGCGGCGGGATATTGATCCATAGTATCTGGTAACGGCACCGACATGGACAGGCGGTTGCGCTCTGTATCATCGTCATAATTGGCTTCGATAAAGGCGCATAGCGCGGCGCTGAAGGCCGGTTGCGGGATGCGTGACATTTGCAGAACAATCTTGCCCGGCTGATACATCGGCACCGTATCGCGCAACTCTACCGCAGTGGCGGTACAATCAATATAGAGCGTATCCGCAGGCATGGTGCGTTTTTCACCATTGGCAAAAGTCATGCCCTCAGCATCAATATTCTCGACCCGGCCTTCGCGGATCACATCTGTTATCCGGCGCAGAATGTCCACTTCATTCTGAGAGATTGTGGCATAGTGGAACATCCCCGGTTCGACCCCAGGGTCAATACGCATCATGAAGTTCGCTGCTTCCAACCGATGGAAAAGGTCAGTGATATTCTCCGCCTCTGCCAATGCCTGCATCAGCGAGGCCTGACCACCAATGGCACCATCGAAAAATTCAATACCCGGCTGGGTACAGGCGCGGTTGAGCAGCCAACTATCGCGTGGCACCACCCAGCTTATCTGCTCCGGCGCCGCCCCGGAATTGAGCAACCAGACACCGGCATCCATCGCCGTCTTGCCCGCACCGACAATGCAGAAATGCTGTGGCATGGCATCGGGTTTCTTCCAGAGCTGCGGCAAATCATTGGGTGGGACGCAGCGGACAGTATCGGCAACACTATATTTGCGCTCATGGGTAGATGGCACAGAGGTGCCATAATGGGTGGCATCGACCAGCTTTTTTCGAATGCTGACAGACTGGGTTTCACCAGAAAGCAAATGGGTAAAGCGATGTTGTCCTGCTTCGTCATCTGGCCAGTGATATTCGCTCATCGGATAATAGCGCACCCGGCCTGATGGGATCAGTTTCTGGTGCATTACCTTGTGAAAATAACCGCTGACCTCGGGTCCACTGGCGAGTTCGTAAAAACCCTTATTATAGCCTGCCTCATCAATACGGTTGGAGCCCAGATCCATCGAATTGACACCATAAAAGGCCGAGGGCTGGTGCAAAGCAACAAAGCTGTAAGCGTCATTCCAATGTCCGCCCGGCTCGCCATGTTTGTCGACGATAATGATGTCGCAATCCGGGTCTTCATCAATCAGCGTATCGGCAAAAGCCAAGCCAACCGCGCCGGCGCCAATAATGAGATAGTCGGTTTCGAGTGAGGTCATAACAGGTCATCCTATATATTTATAAGCACGTCATAACCAAAGCCGCGAAGCTTGTCGAAGCCCGTTTGTGGTTATTGAAAGAGAGCAGCAATATCGCGCTTTGCATGAATGATACGAATGATTTTGACCTGCTTCAGCCTTGTGTTTGCGCGATAAAGCATAAGGTAATTATCTTTGGCAATGCCCCTCAAGTCAGGAGCAATATCAAGACGCACGCGGCCCATCTCGGGATAATCGCAAAGTTTCTGAAGAACAGACATTATGCGATCAAGCTGACGGTCTGCAGCTTGAGGATCGTCAACCGCTATAGAATACCAGATTTCGTCAAGATCGCTTTCAGCGACCTGCGACCACATCAGGTCAAAAGGCATCAGTTCTGATTGGCTTTGCGCAGCCTTGCCCGACCGCGCTCCTTGATCTCATCAACCCCGGTAAATGGTCGATAGCCACTGGCATCAGCCTCCGCGACAAGCGCTCTGACCTCTGCAATAGCGCGGCTTTCACGCTGCCGATCACGCCATTCGCGCAATGCCTCGCGCAGAACCTCGCTGTTCGACGCATAGTCGCCCGATGCTACGGCTTCCTTGACTGTGGCCAGCAACTCATCAGTCAGTGCGATGGAGATTTTTTCTACTTTGCCCATGGTAGGAAAAAGTAGCAAATCTTCCGCCGCCGGTCAATTGATCAGGGCTGACTGCGGCTTTCTGATTTAGGCAGTTATCTAATCTACCAGACAGGCCGTCTCATCTTCCTCTTCCACCGTCTCCGGCGCAAAACCACAGCGCAGGGCAAAGAGCAGGTCATCAACCTTTGGGCTGTAACCATTGAACGGCGACAGCTCGAAAACGAAACTGTTTTCCGGGATGACATTATAGCATGTCTTGTCATCGCTGTTGAACGCATCACACGGCCAGACCACAGCACGACTCGGCTGAGAGCCGGTGACGATGGAGAAGCTGTCATATTCGTTGAGATTGGCAGGCTCCAATATATTGTCTTCGGCACATGCCTGAACCACCGCTTTGCGGATGGCTTGCTTCACCGCCGCTTTGTCTAGGGCACTGTCATCAAAGTCGTTGACCGCAAAAAAGCGCATTTCCATATCAAAACTGCATTCTTCGCGAGCTGTGCCCTGTTGCGGTTGCTCACTATCCTGCTGCGCCTGTAGCCCAGTTGGCCATTGGAAGAGCAGCAGCAGAGCAATCACCGCCTGTATCAAACGCATCGAAACCTCATTGATTATTGTATATTGTTAGCCGCCTTATCGCCGGGAAGCTGACCAGAAGATTACTGTTCTGTAATCGATTGAACTTCTAGTCGGTCCACGCGCAGCCTTTTAACATGCAGATCATCAATCTGCGCTTTGCGTAGCTTAAGCCTGCCAATGCTGAGCCGCCCGATAGCCAGCGCGCCTATGGCAAGCGCGCCAAGCGCCACTGCGCCGATAGCCAAAGCGCCGATGGAGCTTGCGCCCTGAGCAACGGTACCAGTCGCGCTCGCGCCCACAGCTTCTGAGCCAACCTTGACTTTACTGGCCGAGATCATCGGCTGGATCACTTCGGTTTTCTGCTGCTCCACTATGCGCATTTTCGTGTGCTAATCACTCCGCCGCTTCCACCTGCTTTTGCGGTTCTGCATGGGGATCAAAAGCGACCGCTTCGCCTGCCTCAATCGCGGCAGCTTTTTCCTCAACCAGCCTGACAATATGGTCGAGCATATCGCCATCCTGAATCGTATGATCGGTGATGCCCGAGAGATAGACCATATGCTTGCCCTTGCCGCCGCCGGTCAGGCCGATATCGGTCTCTCGCGCCTCGCCGGGGCCGTTGACGACACAGCCCAGCACCGAGAGCGACATCGGCGTATTGATATGCTGCAACCGCTCTTCCAGCGTCTGCACCGTGCGGATCACGTCAAAGCCCTGGCGAGCGCATGACGGGCAGGAGATGATCTTGACGCCGCGGGTACGGATGCCAAGCGATTTGAGGATCTCATAGCCGACACGCACTTCATCCTCTGGCTCGGCTGAGAGTGAGACGCGAATGGTGTCGCCTATGCCCGCCCAAAGCAGATTGCCCATGCCAATGGCGCTGCGCACCGAACCGCCAATCAAGCCGCCAGCCTCGGTAATGCCGACATGCAGCGGGCAATCCACCGCATCGGCAAGCGCCATATAGGAGCTGACCGCGAGGAACACGTCACTGGCCTTCACAGCAACTTTATATTCGTGGAAATCATGGTCCTGCAGCAGCTTGATATGATCGAGCGCGCTCTCAACCAGCGCCTCAGGACATGGCTCACCATATTTTTCCAGCAGATGCTTTTCGAGGCTACCTGCATTGACGCCGATGCGAATGGCACAGCCATTGGCCTTGGCTGCGTTGACCACTTCTTTCACCCGATCACTGCCGCCGATGTTGCCCGGATTGATGCGCAGACATGCCGCGCCATTATCCGCCGCCTCTAGCCCGCGTTTATAGTGGAAATGGATATCCGCGACCACAGGTACCTGCGCCGCGCGGGTGATCTGCTTCATCGCCGCCGTCGATTCGACATCGGGGCAGGAGACGCGGATAATGTCCACGCCCGCCTCTTCGCAGCGGCGGATCTGGTCAATGGTATCCTTGATCGCATGCGTCGGCGTATTGGTCATGGTCTGCACCGAAACCGGCGCATCACCGCCCACGGCAACATCGCCCACCATGATCTGGCGGCATTGTCGACGCTCAATATCGCGCCATGGACGCAAAGAGGGGTTGTCGGCGGTCATTGGGGGCTAACCTTTGTTTATTTCTCTCGCTTTGTCACCCATATAGCGAATAGATTATCAATATTCGAGACTAAAGCGATCTTATTGAGGAAGACTATCATGGCAACGGTTTTGATCACAGGCGCCAATCGCGGCATTGGTTTGGAACTGGCGAAGCAATATGTGGCAGCGGGGCATGATGTCATCGCCACGGCACGCGATGTGGAAGGGGCTCAAGAACTGGCGGCCACCGGCGCCAAATTGCTGCCGCTAAATGTTGCGGACAATGCCAGCCGCAAGGCCTTTGTCGCAGCTATTGGTAGCCAGCCGATTGATATCTTTATCAACAATGCCGGTATTGGCGGTGCGCAAGGCGATGACCCCGAAGGCTGGCTCGACACGCTGATGGTCAACACTGTCGCGCCTTCCATGCTGGCACAGGCACTCAAGGCGAATGTCGCCGCCAGCGACCAGAAAAAGCTGATCGCGATTAGCTCCACTCTGGGCAGCATAGCCATGAATGACAGCGGCGGCATGTTGCGCTATCGCTCATCCAAGGCCGCGCTCAATGCGGCGTGGCGATCACTGTCTATCGATATGCGCACTAATGATATTACCGTGGCCATGCTGCACCCCGGCTGGGTGCAGACCGATATGGGTGGCCCCAATGCAAGCATTACGACAAAGGAAAGCGTAACCGGTATGATACAGGTGATTGATGCACTCACGCCGGATGAGACAGGCGCGTTCAAGGACTATACTGGCAAGACTCTGCCTTGGTAACGGCGCTTATTGCCTGCACGTCAATCAATGCTAGACCTGTCTCCGACAAAAGGGAGTCGTGGTTATGCGCACATATTTGATCATTCTGCTGGCTTGCATCGGGCTAGCTTCTCCGGCGCTGGCGCAAGAAGCGGAAAGCGCAGTACCAGAAGAGCAGAAACGCTGGTCATTGGTAATCCATGGCGGCGCGGGCACTATAGCGCGTGATCGCATTACCCCGGAACAGGACGCCCGCATCCGCGATGCACTGAACCGCGCGCTTGAGGCTGGCTCGGCGATATTGGCGGAAGGCGGTGATGCAACCGATGCCGTCACCGCCACTATTACCGTTCTGGAAAACGACCCCAATTTCAACGCCGGTTTTGGCGCGGTATTCACCTGGGATGAAACCAATCGGCTCGATGCTTCGATTATGGAAGGCGCAACGCGTAATGCCGGAGCGGTGGCAGGGATAAGCGCGACCAAAAACCCTATTCTCCTCGCCCGTGCGGTGATGGACAACAGCCCGCATGTGATGCTGGCCGGTGCAGGTGCTGACGAATTCTCCCGCGAACAGGGCCTGACACAGGTAGACCCCAGCTACTTCGTCACGCCGGAGCGCTTACGGGCATTGCGCGCCTTCAAGGCACGCGAAGCAGAGGGCAAACCAATAAGCGCGCTGGATATAGACACCAAATTTGGCACGGTCGGTGCAGTGGCAATGGATATGGAAGGCAATATTACTGCTGGCACCAGCACCGGCGGCATGACCGGCAAGCGCTGGGACCGCATCGGCGATAGTCCGATTATCGGCGCAGGCACCTATGCTGATAACCGCTCTTGCGGCGTATCGGCAACGGGCGCGGGCGAATATTTTATCCGCGTTGGCGTGGCGCAGGCGATCTGCACCAAACTGCGTTTTACCGCGGAATCCAACGTGCTGACCTTGCTCAACGAGGCGGTGGACAGCAAGCAAGAGCCGGACCCGGAAGAGCTGGCAGCGCTACAACGCAATCCGCTCACCGCTGATGAGGTACAGGATATTGCCGACAATGTGATCGGCGATATGGGCTCGCTCGGGGGTTCAGGCGGTATCATCTACCTCACGCCCTGGGGCCATATCGGCTATAGTTTCGATACGCCCGGAATGTATCGCGGCAAGGCCAGCAGCGATGGCACGAAGAGCGTCGCGATTTATGGGGATGAGGACTGAACAGCCTTCACAAAGCCTGACAGCGACCTACATAGCCTGAAAGACATTTTATAGCGCCATGACGGAGCCTACCCGATGACGACTTTCCGCGAAGCCTTTCTTCTCCTTGCTTCAACTACAGCCTTGGCCGCGTGTGGTGATGCCACAAGTAACGAAACTGCTGCGCAAACCAGCGAAGCCGCAGCTACCGCAGAAGAAACCCAGCAAGACCCGGGGACGCGTCTCGCCGTGGGCGCCACTGCGCCGATGTTTACCACCGATGGTGCGCTCGCAGGGGAGCCCTTCACGCTCAATCTGGAAGAAGAATTGAAAAACGGGCCGGTCGTACTCTATTTCTTCCCCGCCGCTTTCACCTCGGGCTGCACACTGGAATCGAAAGAATTCGCTGACCGCAATGATGACTTCGAGGCGATGGGCGCCAAGGTCTTCGGCCTGTCGGGCGATGATGTCGAGACACTGTCACGCTTCTCCACCGAAGCCTGTCGCGATGAATTTGCCGTGGCGCAAGCGACGCCGGAGATCATGACCGGCTATGGCGTCACCAGTGATTATGAGGGCAAAACCTATGCCAGCCGCACCAGCTATGTCATTGCGCAGGATGGCAAGGTGACAATGGTCCATGATGATGACGATTATCGCGACCATGTGCGTCTGACATATGAAGCCGTGGAAGAGCTCAAGAGCGAGAGCTGACAAAAAGGGCAGATCTAAGTCTGTCGATAATCACATCTGAGTGGCAGCGCTGCCGCCATTATTGCGCGAGTATAGCGCTAGTCCCGCCCGCCCAGTTCACATCCGCGTGCTTTCAGGATCGGTAGCATCTCGCGATAGGCAGCGGGCGTCTGGTAGAGTGGGATATAAGGGTGGAGATGATGCACGACATGATATTGCATCCCCATCGAGCCGATATTGCCCAATGTCGAGCGCCAGCCGCGCGTATCCTTATAGCGGCCCTCGCTTTTGCCATGATGCGGCGCCCAACTCAGGAAAAAGATGATATAACTATAGGCGATATTATAGGGCAGCCACCACAGAAAAAACGCCTCAAGCGCATAGCCATTCCAGGCTAGAGCCGAGAGAATAGCGATATAGCCCAGTTTATAGGCCAGTGTTACAAGCAGCAGGTCTTCGCGGCCCGCGCGGGCTAGCGCAGCGACATAATCACGGTTGCGTTTGGCGTTGGGTTGACGCCCGCGGATCGTGGCCCAGATTGCCGACCACGGCCCCGGCGCGTGGGACTCAATATCAACGTCCAGCTCTGGATCATTGGTGTGCTTGTGATGATCCATATGGGTTATGCGCAGCACCTGAAACGGATAGACCAGCATCCAGCTTGTGGCATGGCCGAGCAACTCATTGAGCCAACGCAGCTTCTGGCCCGGGCGGGCGATAATATCATGCTGGGCATCGTGCGTCGGCAGATAAACCAGCGCCATATTGATCGTGGCCAATATGAAACCCAGCCATAGCGGGATGATGTTGAGCATCACCAACGGCCATAATGCCAGCCAGCAGGCCATATTAGCAAAGCCCCAGGTTACAATCATCCAAGGGAACATCCCGGAATATTTCCGCGCGATTTTGAGTTCGAGCTTTTTCAGTTCCGCCTCGGACATATTCGAGACATCAGCGGGCACCGTCACGGTTTGATGCATGTTCATATCCAACGCCCCTTTATCTGAGCAAACAGGCCCCAACTACCGCCGACAAGCAGCGCAAAAACCAGCGCCGAAAGCCCGAATGGCGGAGTGATCTCCAGCGCGAGCATCATTTGCATGATCAGCGGTACCAAAAAGCCAAAAGCAAAGAGCAATGGCAGGATTTTGGCTATGAAATGTGCAACGGATTGCATCGCCTCTTCTCCTCTATCAGGCCGCTATATGTGCGGCTTCATCCTCTTCCAGCGCGGCCAGTTTTTCCAACAGGCTGGCGCGAAAATCGAGTGCAGCATCAGCCGCTAAAACGAGATAAAAACCGCGTAGCTGACGGCGGCGCATTTCCTGTGGGCTGATTACGCCATGCGCCCAGTCGCGCAATGGTCCGCGATAGGAAATAAACATCTGCAGCCCTAGTGTTTCGACTGACAAATTGCCTTGCAACATACCCTGTGCCAAAGCGGCGCGGCATGCGGTAATCGCCATCTCGGCCGAACGCTGACCAGCTGCGCTGTGGGCAAAGCCCATATCGCCGCGCGCGGCAAAGGAACCATGAATCTCTTCACTGGCGATAACGGTGGCCCGGACATAGGTCCCGTCGGTGATGATCTGATCATAAACCGTGTCAACGATATGGTCGGCCATATCCGATGGCGATTCCATCGCGTCAAAATCCAGCTCCGCCCAAACCTCTTCAACATTCTCACTGATCAACTCGCGGATGATATCCTCTTTGCCGCCGATGAGATTATACAGCGTTGGCGCGGTGACATTTGCGGCGGCAGCCAAGCCGCGGGTGGTCAGTCCTTCCACTCCTTTTTCGGCAATGATGGTGCACGCGGCTTCCAGAATCCGCTGGCGCCTCTCGGCCATATTGCTGCTGCGCTTGTCCGTCATAAGAGCCACTCTCTCCTGTGAGTCGCGTTCAACATAAACCATGAGGAATTATTTTATCAATGATAAAATTTAATCGTTGATAAAATAATGTTCTCTACTCCAGCTTCGATTGGTACTTTTCCCGCTGGCGCGGCTCGGTTACAGCTTGGGCATGAGCTGGGAAAAAGAACTGGGAAAAAGAACTGGAAGAGCTGCGCTTTCGTCAGGATGCAGCCGAGAAAATGGGTGGCGCCGACAAGGTCAAGCGCCAGCATGATCGCGGCAAAATGGATGCGCGGACGTGGCTCGACACCCTAGTCGATGCCTACGGCTTCCGCGAAATCAGTAAGATTGCCTGCACCGGCGCGGATTTATATATGCGGACCTTCCCATTCTCTGCCACCGAATAGACTATACTGGACATAGTTTATTCAGCGGTAAGCTGGCTGGGATCCGTGACCGGCAAGGAATCCGATGGGCGCTCCGCTTCAGGCCTGGCAACGGCATAAATGTCCCAGGCAATGTCCCGCATCAGACCTGTCCGGTTTTCGCCCTGGGTAAACAGGTCGAAATGCGTACGTCCGGGGCGATAGACAAAATCTGCTTCTGCCCCCAATTCGTCCAACACCTGCTCAAATAGCCGCGCTGGTCCGTCGAGATAGAAGGTATCGGCATCGCCCACAATTAGATGGATTTTGCCATTCAGGTCATCGCTTAGCTTCGTCCAATCGCGCCGAACAATATGGGCAATATCATAGTTTTGCCTCCAATAAGCGGCGACCTGCGGATCAACAGCGCCTGTGGTGCGATCAAATATTTGCATAGGCCTTCCATCTGGTCCCTTGGGAGAGAAAACCCAATCGAAAGAAGCCAACTGGCCGCCATAAATGCCCAGTGTCGCTTCCAACCGGCTGAACTCCTCAATCGTGGCAATGACATCGCCATCATTGCGGATCAGCGGTACAGGCGTACCATCAGCATTGCGGTAGGCATTCGCGCCTTCGGCATAAATATCAATATTCGTGAAGTCGCGGAAACTGCTAGCGTCCGGAGCGGTCGGCCAACTCCCACCAAACATGCTTGGATAGCGAACTTGCAACCACAGACTGGCCCAGCCGCCCGAACTATGACCAGTCAGAAACCGTCCTTCAGGCGTCGCGTCCATAGCGTAAAGCTTTTCCAGAGATGGGATGAGTTCCTCAGTCAGCGCCGTACCCCAAGGACCATTGTTAACCGAGTCTGCAAATTCATGCGTGCCAGTTGGCAAGCTCTGATCCAATATGACCCAGATCATCGGCGGCCACAGCCCGTTTTGCATGTTCAATAGGGCACGGGTCGCCCGCTGCCTGGCATAGGCAAGATTGCTGCTGAACCCATTGGTGATATAAACAACCGGGAAGGTCGGACCATCCGGCGTATAATCCGGCGGCAGCGCAATCCATCCCCGGATTGTCATATCACGTCCCCAAAAAGCGGAAAGCCGGGGGCTTACAAAAGCAACCTCCTCCACTGCATCATAGGCTGCCCGTGCGTCAGCCTGCTCGTTCTCTGGCATGCGGTCAATGAAAGCAGTAGGATCACTAGGTTCGATAATCCGGTTGAGCTGCAAGATTGGCATCGTTCCGGGCAAAGTGGCATCGGCAACATCGGAAACGATATCGCCAGGGCCCCGTCCGCGATAATTGTAGCTGTAATCCCTATCGAGCACTGCCTGAAAACGATAATTGCCTGGCGCAAGATCAGAGAATGCGGTGGGAAAACTGCCCACTTCGCCGTCAACAGTCGCGATATCGCCAGGGCTGAAGGCAACAATATCGCGCGCGGCAACAGCGGTTTCGGTTGGATTCAGCGGGCTTGTATTAACTGATTTTTGCGGCTCGGCATCCACTTCAACCGGTGAAACGAAGACTATCAGCCGACCGGACTGATTGGTTTCCATATCCGGTGCCAATGTCACAGATACCGTCACCGGTTGCGCGGCTATGGAGCCAGAAAAAGCCAGCATCGCTACAGTAAGAGCAATTCGGAATATCATAAGATCACCTATGTTGTTTGTTTCTGAATTGTTCCCGATCTGCCGCCACAGGAGGCTTAAACATACCCTTACTCAGATCCACCGACAGTGTGGCCTCTGCATCTTCGACATCAGGTAGCCACAGTTTTTACGAGCACAATACAACTCCCCACCGTATTATTGTGTTACATATACAATACAGGAGGTCAAGATCGCTCTTCCTCTTTGCCCGTCCCGGAGATACAGATTGACTATGGACTGGAAACCAGAGCTAGACGAACTTGCTGCGCGCCAGCGCATGGCAGAAAAAATGGGCGGCGCCGACAAGGTCAAGCGCCAGCATGATCGCGGCAAAATGGATGCGCGGGCGCGGCTGGCGGCGCTAATCGATGCCGACAGCTTCCGCGAGATTGGCAAGATTGCCGGGCGCGGTGACTATGATGACAAGGGGCAGTTGGTTGACGCCTCACCTTCCAATTTCATCTTTGGCCGCGCCAATATTGAAGGCCGCCCGGTGGTCGCCAGCGCCGATGATTTCACCGTGCGCGGTGGTGCCGCCGATGCGGCGCTACATCGCAAATTTGTCCAGTGTGAGGCGATGGCGCATGAGATGCGCTTGCCGCTGATCCGGATGATTGACGGCACTGGCGGTGGCGGATCGGTCAAGATGCTTGAGGATATGGGCTACACCTATGTGCCCTATGTGCCCGGCTGGGACGATGTCATTCGCAATCTGGAAACGGTGCCGGTGGTGGCGCTAGCGCTGGGGCCAACGGCAGGACTCGGCGCGGCGCGCACCGTTGCGAGTCATTATTCGGTGATGGTCAAGGGGCTGTCACAGCTCTTCGCGGCGGGCCCCGCCGTCGCCGCCGCGATTGGTGAGAATGTGAACAAGGAAGAATTGGGCGGCTCGGATATCCATACGCGCAATGGCGTGGTCGATGAGGAAGTCGCTAGCGAGGCCGAGGCCTTTGCTGTGGCGCGGCGGTTCCTCTCTTATCTGCCCTCCTCCATCGACAGTCTGGCTGCGCGCGGGGACAACACAGACCCGGCGGACCGACGCGATGAGGCGCTGCTCTCCGCCGTGCCGCGCGAGGGCGATCAGGTCTATTCCATGCGCCGGATCATCGAAAGCGTGTGCGACACCGGTAGCGTGTTCGAAATGGGCAAACGCTGGGGCCGCGCGGTGATTACCGCTTTTGCCCGGCTGGATGGCTGGCCGGTGGCGGTGCTCGCCAGCGACCCGAGCTATCTTGGCGGCTCCTGGGAAGCGAAAACCTCGGAAAAAGCCGAGCGCTTCGTCAAACTCGCCGACCAGTTTCGCCTGCCGATCGTTCATCTGGTCGATAATCCCGGCTTTATGATCGGCAGCGAGGCCGAGAAAGCAGGCACCATCCGCTATGGTGTCAACGCAATGAACGCCGTCTATCGTGCCGAGGTGCCGCTCGCCTGCGTCATTGTCCGCCGCGCCTATGGCATTGCCGGCAGCGCGATGAGCAATGCGGAGAATTTCCAGTATCGCTTTGCCTGGCCCTCGGGCGATTGGGGCTCGCTGCCGATATCGGGTGGGCTGGAAGTCGCCTATAAGGCCGAGCTGGAAGCGGCGGACGATCCCGAGGCGCGGTTACAGGAGATCAAGGCGCGGCTGGATGCCGTCACTTCCCCCTTCCGCACCGCCGAGAAATTTGCGGTCGAGGACATTATCGATCCACGCGACACGCGGCCATTGCTGTGCGAATTTGCTGGTCTGGCCTGGCGCAAATTGGCCGACTGAGCCGGAACAAAGCCCAGCATTTTGCGTTATTTGCGACATTGGGAAAGATTAAGAGCGATTAGTGTACAGCATAAATCAGTTTGGCAATATTCCGTTCGTGTCGAGCGTAGTCGAGACACGGCTTTCCACTTGCATGGGCCTCTCGACTTCGCTCGAGGCGAACGGGAAAGATGGATAATCCAGAACAAAAATGCTCTAAAAGCCAAACAATAAGTCAAAAGAGAAGGTAAAGCGTGAGCACATCTACGACCAGCATGGATAGCAGGCGCCAAAAAGCCATTGTCATCGGCTCGGGCATTGGTGGCATCGCCTGTGCGATGCGGCTGCAGAGCCTGGGTTTTGACACCACCATCGTCGAGAAACTGGGTGCTCCGGGCGGTCGCGCCTATGTCCGAAAGGCCGATGGCTTTACCTTCGATATGGGACCAACGGTGCTGACCGTGCCGCATTTTATTGAAGAGCTGTTTTCTCTCGAGCGCGATTGCGCGATGCTGGGCCAGCCCGACTTTCCGGACGAGATTTTGGGCGACAATCAGCGTATCACCAGCGGTGTCAGCAGCGGGCCGAACACCAGCAAATATGTCGAGATCATCCCGATCCTGCCCTTTTACCGCGTCTATTTCGATGACGGCACCTATTTTGATTATGATGCCGATCCAGAGAATATCCGCACTCAGATCAAGAAACTCGCGCCGGAGGATCTGGAAGGGTATGAGCAGTTCCATAAGGCCGCGCGCGCCATATTTGATCGCGGTTTTCTGGAACTCGGCTACACCTATTTCGGTAATATCGGCGCGATGCTGAAGGTTGTGCCCGATCTGCTGCGGCTCGATGCCGTGCGACCGCTTTTCGGGCTGGTGAAGAAGTACTTCAAATCGGACAAGATGCGCCAGGTGTTCAGCTTCGAGCCGCTGCTGGTCGGCGGCAATCCGCTCAAGGTCCCCGCCATCTACGCGATGATCCATTTTGTCGAGCGCACCTGGGGCGTGCATTTTGCCATGGGCGGCACCGGCGCGCTGGTCAACGGACTGATCCGCAAGTTCGAAGAAATGGGCGGCACGCTGCGGATCAACGCCGAGGTCGAGCGCATTGATGTCGAAAAAGTGGGCGGCAAGCGCGTGGCGCAGGGTGTGACGCTGAAATCGGGCGATGTTCTCAAGGCCGATCTGGTGGTGTCGAACGGCGATTATGCCAGCACCTATCTCAATCTGGTCGACAAAAAGCACCGCAAGATCAACCGTGATGCGCTGGTCAAATTCCGCAAGCAGAGCATGTCGATCCTGGTCATCTATTTCGGCTACAAGAAAGCCGATGGCGACCCGGATTTGCGGCACCACAATATCATTTTGGGGCCGCGCTATGAGGAGCTGTTGACCGATATTTTCGACCGCAAAATCCTCGGCCCCGACTTTTCGCAATATCTGCATATCCCCACGCTGACCGACCCCAGCCTGGCGCCCGAAGGCCATCACGCCGCCTATACGCTGGTGCCGGTACCGAATAACCAGAGCGATCTCGATTGGGATGCAATTGGCGAGGATTTCTGCGACACGGTGCTGCGCTTCCTCGATGAACGCGGCCATATCCCCAATTTACGTGAGCGGCTGGTGTATAAGAGCTTCGTCACCCCCAATTATTTCCAGCAGACGTTGAACTCGCATATGGGCAATGGCTTTGGCGTAGAACCGGTGCTGACCCAGACGGCATTCTTCCGCCCGCATAACCGCAGCGAGGACATCACCAATCTCTATCTCGTCGGCCAGGGCACCCAGCCCGGCGGTGGGACGCCGTCGGTGATGATGTCAGCGAAAATGACAGCACGCGAAGTGGCCAAGGATTTCAATGTGCGTGATGCCATCGTCAATGGCAGTCCGCAAATGGCCGAGGGAGAAGTGCCGCCGATTGCTGCGGAGTAGGTACTGGAAGTAAGCCTTTTTCAACGAATCAGAAAGACTTCGATATTATTCCGTTCGTGTCGAGCCCAGTCGAGACACCGCTCTGCACTTGTGTCGGCCTCTCGACTTCGCTCGAGGTGAACGGATGAAAAGGTGGCGTAAAACCAAAACCACTCTACCCTTCACCCTCATATTTGTTCGCGCGCCTTTTACCGAAGCGCATACCGCTTTCCAGCTTTTGCCTGAGCTGGGTGTAGTAATTCTCCAGAAACGCCCGTTCATCGCCTGCCCCCGGCTCCCAGCCCAGCTTGGTACAGATCGCAACATAGACGGTGCGCTCGCTCTCTTCCGAACCGTCACGCAACACCCGTTCCAGCGTTTGCAGTTCATACTCGCCATAAATGCCCAGTTCCGCATCACTGAAGCGATAATCTGCACCATATCGGGCAGCCGATGTCATGCTGTCCTGCGGCGCGACCACTTCGGTCAGTTGCTGTTTCGGGGCCAAAACCACCCATGTGCCAGCCAGCAGGTCGCCACAGCGCATCCGGTCCTTGTTGAACATCAGGAAGAAAGCAAAGACCAACACCCAGATCACCCCAGCAATCAGGGTGAAGCTGCTGGTATTGCCCTGCGCTGACAATATGCTGAGAAACTGGATCGGCAGGAAAAACTCCACCTCACGCAGCAAATTGCGCGCTACTACGGCTTCGGGAGCCAGCCGCCCACCATCACGCGCGGCCACTCTGATGCCCAGGATACGCTTGCCCCATGTCGCGCCACGCGGCCCCAGTTCAAAATAGAGAAAATAACCATTGCGCACGATAAAGATGAACAGGATCGTGACGACGAATAGAATGCTGAGCAGGCCATTCACAGCTTCGGGATTGGCCGTGAATAGCTCCTCAAAGCCAAGGCCAAAGCCTAGGAAAAGCAGGAACATCACCAGGAAATAGGCGATATAAATCAGGTTGATAAACACCATATCGAGCATCAACGCGCCAAAACGGGCGCTGGCGCTGGCAAGGGAGATATTCAGCCCCACCCCTTCAGGGGTGACCAACATGCGCCGGAATTTGGTGAGGCCCGATGTGCGCAATGCGGGGGCTGCATTACGCGCCATGGTGACTGTCCTCTGAGGTTTGTCGAGCCAAGGCCTCTTTACGACGGCCGGTAAAGGCAAAATAGGCTGCCCAGAATGCCAGCAGCGAATAGCCAATCGCGTAGCGTATCGCGGTATCGGTTATGAGCTGGCGTCCAAAGCCTTCCAACAAGCCTGCCAGAACCAGCATCAGCACCACACCGGTCATGACGATTGCGCTGGTCAGTCCTGCCTGTTGAATAGCCGCCAAATGGGTTTTCTTACCGGGAAAAGCCATCGCACGACCAATATGCAACCCAGCCGCCCCGGCCAGCGCGATAGCCAGCAATTCGGTGGTGCCATGGATGGAAAGCCAGCCGACAAACTCCACACCCATTCCAGCATCGACAAAGACCCAGAGCATGGCCCCAAGCAGCGCGAGATTATGCGTCACCAACAGGATTGAAGGAATGCCAAGCGCAAAGCCCAGTGCAAAGGCGAAAATCGCCACCTGTGCATTATTGCTGAACAGGAATGCGGCGAAGACCGACAGGCTGTCCTCAGCATTACCCCCGCCTAGCGACCGCCGAAGGACGTCAGTATCAGCGCCGGGGACGCGGCCGCTGGCCATATCCGGGCCGACCAGGGCGAAATACCAGTCATTATTCTGGTCTACGAGCACATAGCCGACAACCGCACCCGCCACCATCACCAGCAATATGATGACAATATCGAGCCAGATCGCCCGCACGGCGCGGCTCCAACCGCCGGAGAAAAACGCCGCAAACCACGCGAAGAAACCGGTGCGCGGGCCATAGACCTGATAATAAGCACGCGATGTCAGCGCTTCGAGATAGCTGATCAGGCCAGAATCAAGCGAGCTTTCACGGGCAATAGACAGCGCCGAAACTGTCTTGCGATACAGCGTCGGAAGCGCTAGCGAATCCTCATCGCTGATGCGCGAACGTCTGCCCTTTTCCAGCATGGTGATGATCTGGTCTAACCGGGTCCAGTCCGCCTCGCGCTCCAGCCGGAAGCGGTCCGAACGCAGCACCGCGATATCATCAAGCGCCGCCTGTGCATCGGCAACCATATGCGGAGCAAATGCCTGCTCTGCCATTATAGCGACCCCCGCTTCTTGATCCTGAGATAGGCATTGAGGAGCTGTGTGCCGATATCCTCATGCGGCGCTTCTATCACATCGACGCCCATATGCTGCAAGCGGCTGATCACCAGTTGCTTCTCGGTTATCAGCGCATCAGCGGTGACGCTTTCTGCGACGCCATCAATATCCGCTGGAGCCTGTTCGGCGATGTCCTCCAGCACCGCATCCTTCATCACTACGAAGAGGACCAGGTGGCGGTCAACCAGCCGCCCGACCGATTCCAGCATCAGCTCAGCACTGGTGGTATCGGCAAAATCAGTGAGGATGACGATGAGTGAGCGGCGTTTCAATCGCGCCGCCAATGTCGCCATGGCAAGGGTGAAGTTGGTTTCCTGATGGCGATAATCAATCGCTCCGGCCTCGCTTTGGAAACGGTGAAATTCCCGCGTTCCGGTGACAAAGGGCGAGAATATCTCCGGCTGCGCGGCAAAGGCCATCAGCGCCGCCCTGTCCCCCGATTTAAGCGCAGCAAAACCGGTCAGCAGGGCCGCCTGAACCGCGCGATCAACGCGCGGTAGACCATCAATCGGCTCGCACATCGCCTTGCCGCAATCGACGGCAAAGACAATCTGGTTATTGCGCTCGGTATCATATTCCTTGGCCAGCAATTTGGTGTGCCGCGCCGAGCCTTTCCAGTCGATGCTCCGCCGATCCATGCCGGGCTGATAATCGGCTAGCGCATCAAATTCGGTTCCCTCACCGCGAAATTTGCGCGCGACAATGCCATATAGTGCATCGCGCAGAAACAGCTGTACCGTCGGGCTACGGATCGGTGAGACATCGGGCAGGATGCGCACTTCCTCGTCGCAACTGCGCTCCTGCTGCCGCCAGACCAGTCCCAATGGCCCCGTCCAGCGCGCGCCACAGCGGTCAATCAGCGCCGGACCGCGACGATTGGGTGTAAAGCAGACCTCTGCCGACCAGATTTCGTCTTCTTCATCCTGCTGATCGCGATTTAGTGTGAAGAGACTGCGGCCGCTGGCATCCAGCCGGCTATCAACCGCAGCAAAGCCTTCCATCCGGCTTCTGTACAAACGCGATTTCAGCGTCACCTGCATCCGCGCGACAAGCGGTTGCCCTACCTCACCAAAATGCGCGGCCGAGAAGCGCATAGTGTCCATCGCTGGCGTCATCAGCGCATCGGCGAACATCATCAACACGATCAGCACCGACCAGACGATACCAATTGCCCAGGCAGCCGGTGCCACCGCGGCGATGACCAACGCCAAGGGCGCACCCGCCGCGACAAGAATAATCGCTCTTTGGGTAGGCGCGATCAACGCGGTGCCTCTGTCTGTTCGATCAGGCTTTCGACAATATCCTCAACCTGCCGCCCTTCAATCTCTGCCGTCGGCGAGAGCATGATGCGGTGGCGCAGCACCGAAGCGGCTAGCGCTTTGACATCATCAGGAATGGCATAGTCGCGGCCATGCAGCACCGCGCGCGCACGCGCCGCATTGGCCAGCATCACCGCCGCACGCGGGCTGGCGCCGCTTTCCAGCGCGCTATTGTCTCGCGTGGCACGCACCAGACGGACGATATAATCGACAATATCATCGACCAGCTTAACCTGCCGCACCACATCCAGCGCCTCGGCCAGTTTCGATTTCTCGACCACACCTTTGACCTCCAGATCGCCCGGCCGCTGTACCCTTGGCCGCTGGCCATAGGTGGCAACAATATCGCGCTCCTCTTCGTGGCTCGGATAATCGACAATCACCTTGAACAGAAAACGGTCCAGCTGCGCCTCGGGCAGCGGATAGACGCCCTGTTGTTCAATCGGGTTTTGCGTTGCTACCACCATGAATTGATCGGGCAGCTTGTAACGCTCACCATCAATCGTCACCGCACGCTCCTGCATCGCTTCGAGCAGCGCCGCCTGCGTCTTGGGCGGAGTGCGGTTGATCTCGTCCGCCAGCAGCAGCTCGCAGAAAATCGGTCCGCGCGTCAGGGTGAACTGGCTGGTCTGGAAGTTGAACAGGTTGGAGCCGAGAATATCGCCGGGCATCAGATCGGGGGTAAACTGGATACGGCCATAATCGAGTGATAGGGTCGCGGCAAAGCACTGCGCCAAAAACGTCTTGGCTGTTCCCGGAGGCCCTTCCAGCAGGATATGCCCGCCGGAAAACAGCGCGATCAGCAGATGATCGACCACGTCGTCCTGCCCGACCACCGCCTTGGCGATCTCGGCGCGGATCTGCTGAGCCAATGACTGTACCGAGGCTATATCGGTCATAAATAATCCTTCTTCCATTCATGCAGCGCCGCCGAGGCAGCGGCAATATCATCGGGTTTCTGCGCCGCGAGCAACTCGGCCCGCCGCGCGGTAAAGGGCATCACATCATCGGGCGTTTGCGCATCGAGCCGCGCATCCACACTCTCATCATCCATGGCGGCAGTCAGGTTGAGCCGTCGCATCGCTATCCCGCGGACGAGCCGGGCATAAGGTTCACGCAACAGATGCTCCCGCCGTAAAAGCCGCATCGTCGCCGCGCTGTTATACACCAGCGTCTCCTTGCCGAAATCAATCACCCGCGACGCCATGATCGGCGGGGCAAAGCGGGTAAAGGCGACCCATCCCACCATGCAAGCGGCGACAAGAAAACATATGGTTGCAGCAAGAAATGGCGGACGAAAGGCCAAGGTCAGCAGATTATCAGAGCGGCCAAGGCCATTGGCGGTGAGGTCAAAGACAATCGGATAGTCGGTGCCATCATCAATCGCATTGATAATGCCGAGCGCATGCAATGCGGTCTTTTGATCGGCTAACCCCTTATTGTTGAACAGATCAGGATCAGCAACGAACACCACCGGCCATATATCATCATAATAGCCATCATCTTCGGACGGCTGTATCTCCTGGCGCTCTGCCAAGCCGTCGAGCCATTCATAAAAACCATCATCCAGATAGCCGATAACAGGCCGACCACTCTTGCTATCGCGCACCATCGGGTAGAGATCTTGTCGGCCCAGCGTCACCAGCTTTTCAGGTGCTTTAGGCGCGGGGCCAAAGCCGGATTGCAACACCGCGCCACCAGCATCATTCTCCCCAATCTCGGTTTTGAGATCAGCCCCATCAAAATTCGCTTCATAAGACTGGGTTTCCAGCAGGCGCACCCAGTTACGGTCAATATCGGGCGCCGGCATGGCAATCCATTTGGGCAGGATCACCAAGGTCGGGCCATAGTAACGATGCCCGCTAATCAGCGCTTCGACATCTTCCCATTTGCTGAAATAATCCGCAGTAATGACGAGCAACGAAGGTGTATTGGCACCGGCGGGTGTGCGCGACAGTTCAACATCACGGCCTTCTGCGCGCAGCAATTTGGTTAGTGCCTTATAGCCAACCAGACTATCCGATGCTGCATGCGCCCGGCCATTATTCTGATTGATCAACGGGTTGCCGCTGCCCAGGCTATACAGCATCCCGAAAAACGCCAACGCCCCGACCAGCACCAGCGCCAATATGGTGGTGCGGGTAAAGGGTGAGCCAGAACCCGCTATTTCAGCAGAAGCAGGCTGTGCGACAGGAGCGGCAGCGGTCGCCATTATGCGGTTCTTCTGCTGCGGCGTGGCGATCGCCCATCAGCCATGGCAAAATCATCATAGGCACTGCGCGCTTCCTGCCACGCGCCTTCTTCAACAGGCTGCGCCGCAAAAATACCGCGCTCGACATGCCCGGCAATCATGGTGAACACCTCGCGTGCATGATCGGATAATATGGTGAAACGGCCAATTTCCCGGGCCGTATTAGCTGGCGTTATGGCGCGCGGCTCAGCTTTGGAGATGTCCTCGATTGAACGCCACAGGATCAGCCGGATCGCTTCAGCAAAGCGGCCTTCCGCCGCCAGCGCATCCGCGTCCTGCAATAGCGCCCGCGCGGTGCCAATATCGGGACGCCAGCCAGCATCCTCCTCAACGTCGCCATCTAATTTGCGTCGTTCGGCGATCATATTGCGCGCGATATACCAGATCAGAAGTGCGACCCCGATAGCCAGCGCTCCAAGCAACATAATTTTCAATATAGGCCAATTTGCGACAAGAAATTCACCCACAGGCGCCAGCAGCTCGCTCAGCCATTCGCGAAAATCGACCCACCATTGTGGCGGTGGCTCGGGCGGATCCTCTTCTGGCGGTATTTCAAACTGAATAGAGCTGTCAGCGCGGACATCCTCCCACGCGGCAATGGCTTCTTGGGATGATCCCCCGGTTTCTTCACTGCTCTCACTCACAAACCGTGTCTTGCAAAAACCACCAGCACCGGCAAGCGCTTTGTCCTCGACTTTGGATAATGCGTAGTGAGTTTACCGAATGTTTCGTCTTTTCTTGGAATGACACAGCTATGGGCTATGGTTATAGTATTATCTTCGCTTGCTCTTAGCGTCCTTTTCGCGTTTCCATTCGGCAAATTCTCTAAGATCATGGATTTCGATCACATCGCTATGGCGATACGTCCAGACGATCATCGCAATTGCCCAGACGCTCACCAGGATGGCAAAAATCGGCATAGACGATGCTGGGATGTCACCGCTATCCGACTGCGATAGGAACAGAAACCCACCCAGCATTACCAGAAAACCGAGTATCCACAGGCCCATGGCCATCCAGCCTGATCCGGTCTGCGGTATTAGCTGGATCAGCATGGGGCCGCGTTTGAGGCAGAGGAACATCTTCGGTTTATCAGCCATAGTCTAGTCTTTCTGCTTCGGCGGGCGTCCGCGTTTGCGTTTTACTGGCGGGGCCAGCTTCACTCCGCGCCGCGCTAATCCATCGCGCAGCATCACTTCAATTTGAGCGTTGACACTGCGCAACTCACCCGCCGCCACGCGCTCGATCGCGTCATAAAGCTCCGGATCAACACGCAATGCGAAGGATTTCTTCGCCACCGGTTTCGGTTTTTCGGGCATGATTGCCTCCCGGCCGGAACATCCGCCCCGACCGCATTAGCCAATTACATCATTGATAGAGCGAACCGGTGTTGACCACCGGCTGGGTGTCGCGCTCACCACAGAGCACCACCATCAGGTTGGACACCATCGCCGCTCGGCGTTCGTCATCGAGATCAACGACATCCTTCTCGCTCAGCTTTTCCAGCGCCATCTCAACCATGCCGACCGCGCCATCAACCAGCCTTGTGCGTGCAGCAACCACGGCTTCTGCCTGTTGGCGGCGCAGCATGGCCTGGGCGATTTCCGGGGCATAGGCCAGATGCGTCAGGCGGCACTCATCAATAATCACACCTGCCTGCGCCACGCGCTCCTGCAGCTGTTTCTCCAGTTCCTCGCTGACCTCTTCAGCATCACCGCGCAGGGTAACTTCCTTATGCTCAAGATCATCATAAGGGTAGCGCGCACCAATGACACGGACCGCACTTTCAATCTGGATATCGACGAACTCGTGATAATCCTCAACGTCGAACAGTGCCTTCGCAGTATCGGTTACGCGCCAGACCACATTGGTGGCTATCTCAATCGGGTTACCGCGCAAGTCATTCACCTTCACCGTCGAAGAGGTGACATTATGCACCCTGACCGAGATGCGTTTGCGCGTCAGCCAGGGGAGAACCCAGCGCAACCCGGTATTGCGATCACTGCCACGATATTCACCGAATAACTGAATAGCAGCGGCCTGATTGGGGTTGAGCAGATAAAAGCCGCACAACACAAACAGAAATGCAAAACCGGAAGCAGTAAGGCCGACAACAAACAGAGCGCCCCCTGTTTTGATGTTGATCAGGCAAAGCAATGCTACCACGAAAAGGACAAGGCAAACCATTAGCATGGCATAGCCATTACTAGTGCTCGCAACCGTCTCGGTTGTTTCATTCAATCCCGTATCTCGCGTCTCTGTCATACGAATCTCCCTGTTAGCGTTTCGATTAATTATGATATCATATTTATATTAATTTAAATCAAAATGCAAGATAATACGATTCTGACGTCTCCATGAACGCGCCATTCGCAAACGATTCATCGCAGCTGAAGCACATTTCACCTGCGAGAATGATCCGCATCACTCGGTCTCAGAACGGGGACGCACATCAGGCTCAAAGAGATTTTGGAAAGGACAGATGATGATTATGCAAAAGATTTACGGCCTCACCAAAGCCGCAAGCAGCTTTCGTCTGCTTTACCGTTCAGGCGAAAAGAATCACTGCCCCGGCTGCGGCCAGGCACAATGGCATGTCGGTCGGATAAGCGCAGAATGCGCGCATTGCGGTACCGCTATTCCCTTGGCGCACGTCGCGGCACAACCGATGCAGCCGCGTTTCTACAGCACGGAATCGGCGACCATATTGGCCGCCTGATTCCCAAGGCGCTTATAGATCGCCAAAATGCTTCAGCGCTGCGCGGGCAATGGGTTCGCCCCATTCCTGTACGAAATGGCCACCATCTTCGATAATCATCGGTTCCGGGCAGCCTTTGATATATTTGCGTAGGCCCGTCATGGCTTCGGTGCCGAGCACTGGGTCTGCCGCGCCGATGGCCATAAAGCTGGGGCCGTCAAACGTCTCCGACCAATAGGCTGCCGCCTGTTTCGAGACATCAACGCCTTCCATATCGGCCTCTACCGGCACCAGCGCCGGAAAAACCTGCGCTCCCGCCTTATAGCTGGCATCAGGGAAAGGCGCGTCATAGGCGGCGATTTCTTCGGGTGTAAGATGCGGCGTGCCGCGCGCGATAAGTGGGCCGATCGGCAGGTCGGGGGTGGAGAGAGCATAGTTTTTCCATGCTTTAAAGCCCTCGGTCATACCGCGGCCGAGGCCAAGGCCGGTATTCATGACAATGAGACGCGAGAAGCGGGCGCGGAATTTTTCATCAACCGGCAGTGTCAGACCCAGCAGCCCGCCCCAGTCTTGTACCACCAATGTGATGTTTTTCAGGTCCAGCCGCTCGACCAATTCCAGCAGATAATTGCGGTGGAAGTGGAAGGTATAATCCGACTGCTCGGCCGGCTTGTCCGAACGGCCAAAGCCAAGAAGATCAGGCGCGACAATCCGCGCGCCGCTTTCGAGAAAGACCGGGATCATGCGGCGATAGAGAAACGACCAGCTAGGCTCGCCATGGAGACAGAGAAAGGTGTGCTCCGCATCTTCCGGCCCATCATGGACATAGGCGATCCGCAGCCCCTCATAGCCGGGCAGATCATCGACATAGCTAACCGGATAATCAAAATCCGGGATATTGGCGAAGCGTTCATCAGGGGTACGCAGGGCTTTTATAGTCATGAGGCGAATCCTCTCTATGTATTAGCCCCTCCTCTTTAGAGGAGGGGTTGGGGTGGTGACGAGTCCAGAAAAACAAATGAAAGCCAAAAAGGGCATCGAGCCCTTTTTGGCTTATCCCACCCCTTAATCCCCTCCCTTGAAAAGGGAGGGGAGATGTAGTTCAATCCGCTGCAACGAATATCCTAGCAATAACACTATTCCGTAGGCCGCTCATCCAGCAGATTGCGCACAAGCGGCTGCATTTTTTCATCGTAGCGCGCCAGCATGACATGCTCTTCGGCTGTTTGTATATGGCTGACAAGTTGGCGGCCATTCCACCAGTGCAATGCATAGGCCGGCGGATCAGCGATTATCATATCGCGGCCATCCGGATTTTCCGGATCAATCTCTGACAGGTTCAATGCGACTTGCGGCGCGCTGGATGGGCATACGGCAATCGGGATACCACACCAGAAAGACTGAATGGTGCGGTGCACATGGCCACACAGCATGGCGATAACATTAGTACGGCCTTTCAGGCATTCACCCAGCCGCACCACCCAAGGTTCTTCCGGGTGGGTGTTCATCCAAGCAATACCAACCTCAACCGGGGGATGATGCTGCACAATCACTGTTGGTGTCTCGCTATCTTCATCCAGCCGCGCCTTGAGCCAGCTTGCGCGTGTCTCGCAGAACGCACCGCCATGGCGCCCTTCTTCGAGTGTATCGAGCACGATCATCCGCAATGGTCCTGCTTCGACAACATATTGCAGAAACCCATCTGCAAAAGATGGTTCGGGAAACTGGGCGATATAGGTTGCGCGCACATCATGGTTGCCGAGCGCCATATGCACCGGGAAGGGGCAGACCGAGAAGGCGTTGGCCAGACGACGGTAACTGTCGGCATCGCCACGGTCTATCAGGTCACCCGTGGCGAACAGCATGTCCGGCCGTGTGTCGAGTGCCAGCATATCCTCGATAATCCGATCAAGCCGCTTGCGGTTGAACTCCGCTGGATTATCCGGGTCGAAGCCGAGATGGATATCGGTGACCTGTGCGATCAGCATCTGCTGTGATGACATATCGCCCTCCCCAGATAGCCTACCCTATATACATCTCGATAGTGCATCACCGCCGCGCCACAATTTTCGGTTTATCCGATTGCCTGCGCTTCTCCCGGCGCTGTTTGTCCTTATTCTGTTGTCGTACCAACCAAGGCGCACCGCCATCGGCATGATATTCATGGCATAGCGCACATGTCGAGGGCACATCAGTATCCGATGCCTCACCGCCATGACATTCACGGCAAGTGGCAATGCCAGGCAGCAACAGGTCCGTTGCCTGTTTCGATACCGTCGCCTTATGACAATCGGTGCAATCCTCTTCCTCATGCGCGGCGTGGCTGAACCAGCCTTTGTGCATATAGCGGTCGGTCTGCGTCACCGGATCGATGCTATAATTCAAACCACCCAATGTGTTGACGGTATGGCAATCATAACAGGCCCCGCCCTCGGAAAAGACGGCGCGGATCGCTTGATTGGCACGGGTCGGACGAAAACGCACAGCGCGGGCATAATCGGCGGCGGTGCGCTGGCGGTTTACAATGCCGGGGCGCTGGCGCGGCAGGCTACCAAGGTTGATCGGACGGTTCGGCCCGGTCGAGCGATAATAGGCGCGCAGATCAGCCTTCACCAGATCCGGCTTACCATGGGGCAATTGGCGGAAGGTGCCGTCAATCTCGTCAAAGGAAAGGCTGTGGCACATGGCGCAATTCTCTTCCATATCGACCGGCTCAAAGCGCACGCCATTGGGATCAGGCGTATGGCAATCGGCGCAATCGAGCGCATCACCAAAGCCATATTTTGCTGACAGCCGTCGCCCCATTTGCGCGACACCGCCGGTACGGTCGAGATGCAGATCATGCGGGAACTTGAGGCCATTATCCTCGCTTGGTTTGCGGTCTAAAGAGATACGCCTGCGCGGTGCCTTGCTTGGATCATCGCCCTCAACCGCATTGATCAGTACCGCCGGGCGGAACTGCGGATGCGCCTTGCCGAAATCGGCGGCATTGAGGAGCGTGGTATCGGTCAGCCTGCTATCCAGTCCATCGTGACATTCGGCACAGAATCGCTGCGCAGTCGGCTGCATAGCACCTGCGCTCTCATGTTCGGTGTGACATTCCACACACCTGCCCTGCGGTTTGTTGAACGCGCTGGCGACCGCACGGCGGAAGGCGGCAAACCCCTGCAACTCTCCGCGCGCACTGGCGAGGCGCGGTTTGGGTGCATGGTCATGCGCGTCATCGTCATGGCAGGTCATGCACGCCTTGTCGCGCACCGAGACAAAAGCATCGACATGGCAGGCCTGACAGTCATCTTTTAGGCTGTTATGCGCCAGGCTGAGGCTGCCCGAACTCCAAAACCCGTCGCCATGAACGCCATCAGGGCGTTTCACATCCTCATTATAGGCAAGATCACGATAGGTCGCCCAAGTATAGACCGGCCAGGCGAGACAAGCGATCACCACCAGCGCGACAAAGCCCCAGGCACTGCCGCGCTTGCCGGGCAGCTTACCCATAAGCGAGTAAATCTGGTGTTCGTCCTTCTCTTCCTCGCTATCGGCGACCGTATCGCTGCGCCGTACCGTTAGTGTTACAGCACCGCCATCGGCATCAAGGCCAACGGCGATGCGATGGCCACCAAAGCCCAGCTCGGCGCCGCGCGCCAGCTTGACGGTCGCGGTCGTGACATCAATCCCATCGACCTGAAATGGCTGACCGGAAACCGCTTCCACAATAATGCTATCGTCGCCATCGCGGCGGATGCTGGCATGGACGGGATTGACCGCAAGGTCGGGCAGATGGATGGCATTATCGCTGTTGCGACCGATGGTAATCTCGGCACTGTCCGGCGTGGTTTCGCGAACAATCTCACTGCCATCAGCCTTGAGCGCGATCTGGCGGACGATGAATGTCATGACATCTGCCCCCGCCTCACCAGTAGAAAAACACGCTGACAATATGCGCCGACAGCGCCGCGAGCAGCGCGAAGGTCATCGGTACATGGACATAGAGCCATATCTGCAACAGGCCCTTGATCTGCAAATGCCGCCGCACCCGCGCCAAGGTCGCCTCTTTACGCTCAAGCAGATTGTCGATCTTGTCGAGCGGATCATCGCCCATACGCGGCTGATAAGCGCGTGACCGACGCAATTCCGCCTGCGCCTTGCGGGTGGCACAGCCCGGATAGCTGTTGCTCAGCCGCTGAATCAGACCACCGGCAAAGGGATCTTGTTCGAGCGAGGACTGCACCAAGGCAGCCTGTTCCGGCTCCAAGGGTTGCGCTGCATCGTGCAATTGCCGGTCGAGCGAACGCAGCGCCTCGATCATCTGAGTCTCGGTCATTTCATCGCGGTTATTCGACAGCGATTGCGGCAGCGTTGCATAAGCATAGATGCCGAAAATGCCGGATATGATGACAATCATCATCAGCGCCCATGCGAGCGTATGGACGTTCCATCCCAACTGAAAACCGGTGTGCAACGTGCCGATAACGATCAGCGACAGGCCGAGATAGACATGCGCGCTGGTCCATGCCTTTAAGGACCAGCCGCCCGGCGTCATCGCCCGTTTTCTGAGGCCCAGCATAGTGAGCCACAGGATCAGCAAAGCGCCGATCGTGCCCAGCGTATAGCCATACCAGCTACCGCCATTATGCCGCGGCTCGACATCGATCAGGAAATAGCTAACCAGACAGACCAGCGACAGAAACACTGCGATTTTGAGCCATTTGAAACCGTTATGGCCGAGAAAACCGACATGCTGACTCTGGCGTCTGCGGGAACCTTGGGTGGCACCGGCGGGTTTGGCAGCACTGGCCATCAGATTTGCACCCCGCTTACAAATCCGTTCGGGCTGAGCCTGTCGAAGCCCTGCTCTTTCTTGCAAATAAAGTACGGCCCTTCGACAAGCTCAGGGCGAACGGGGTGGTAAAAGCCCATCACACCTCCTCCCCTTCCAACCGCGCGACGGTCAGAAACTCATCGGGAGCAACCCGGATCGCCGCTCCGGTGGGGCAGGCTCGGACACAGGCTGGCCCGCCATTGATCCCGGCGCACATATCGCATTTGATCGCCTTTTTCGGTTTCTCGACATCCGGGTCGCTATTCTCATTGGCCCAGGCTTTGTCCGGCTCACCCGGCCCCGGCCCCCAGCCAAGGAACAGCCAGCTCAGCAAATTGGGCTTTTTCGGCGGCACCTTGTCCATGCGGATCACGCCATAGGGACAGTTGCGCTGGCAATTGCCGCAGCCGATACAGGTATCGTCGATAAAGACCTCACCATCGGGGCCGCGATGGATGGCGTTGGGCGGGCAGTCAGCCATGCAATGCGGATGCTCGCAATGGCGGCAGCTGGTTGGTACGTGCAGATGGGCATAGGTCTTGCCCGCCTCGCGATCCAGCCGCGACAGCCCCTCATGGCTGTCGGCACAGGCCTTTTCGCAATTGTCACAACCGACGCAGAGATTTTCGTCGATCAGCAGCACATCAGTTGCCTCGCCTATGCCCTGATCGACGAGGAAGCTGGCGACCTCGGAATACATGTCGACAACACCCGAAAAGCTGTCCTTCTTGGCCTCAACAAAGGCATTGATATCCTGACGCGAGGCCATATCGCGCTTGGCCTTGGTCATCAGATCAGGGTGTTTAGCCAACACTTTGGCAAAAGCGTCGCCATTAATCTTGATGACTTCCGATTTGATCGCGGCCTTCACCGTCGCGGTGCGCTGACCACCGGCGATCAGCGTCATCTCGCCAACATAAGAACCGGCAGGCAGATAGGAGAGGAACACCGGCTTACCACCAATCATCTTCTCCACGACCATCGAGCCGACGCGGATGACATAAATGTCATTGCCCTCCTCGGCTTCAGTGATGATCGCCTCTCCGGCACGTACCGAGAGTATCTCGCTGGTTTCGACCACCTCTTCTATATCTTGCGGGGTCAATCCTGAACCGAACATCTGCAGCAATTGCCGCTCGGTTGAAATACGTTCAATGCGCTGCTTCGCCGCCTCAGACTGCGATTGCAGTTTGAGCGCCGCCAACCGCGAAATCTCGACACAGATAGTATCCTCAGCGGCGGTAATTGTTGCGCCCCGTTTACGCCCAGAGATCAGGCCGACCTCGCCGAAGATAGAGCCGCTTTCAATCGGGACGGTGATGCGCGGATCATTGGGATCAACCTGCACCGCCACCGAGCCGTCAGCAATCGCGAACAGCGATGACCCCGGCGCATTGCGCTCAAAAATCACCTCGCCTTTGCGATAATGTTTTGCATCGCTGTCGAGCATGAATTCGCGCATCTGCAAAGGGTTTAGCCCGTTCAATATGCGGACATTGGCGCGCAGAAATTCGAGCCATTCGGTAACGCTATTATTGCCCGGCAGGTCGGCAAATTTGGCTTCAAGGATCGGTTCATCCGCCGGTTTCAACTCACTATTGCCGTCGATGAACTCAATAACGTCATGGCCCTGATTCATGCAGTGCTTGATCAGCGGATAACCCGCCAGAGCGCCGATGACGAAAATACCCGGCGCGGTCGATTCAAATACCGGCGACAATTCAGGAAAAGCGGTGCGATCCGGCCCGGTAAAGGCGATGCCGCATTCCTCGACAAACATGCGTGGCGCCGCCGACCCGATACGCGCGATCACCCGGTCACAGGGGATGCGTTCCTCGCCGTCACGGGTGTTGAGGGTGATAAAACCCTCTTCGATCTTCGCGGTTTCAGTCTCCAGCCTGATCGTCAGCTTACCCGCTTCGTGATCGGCCTGCAGCGCCTTGACATTGGCGTCCTTGGCAGTGGCAAACTCGGTCTTTCTATTGAGAATGCTTACTGTATTGCGCTGCGCCGGATCTTCGGCGAGACCACGCGCATTCTCAATCCCCGCATCGCCGGTGCCGACAATAACGATATGCTCGTCAATATATTCGGTCGGATCATCGAGCTGATATTGCACATGCGGCAAGTCTGCCCCTTCGCATCGCATGCGATTGGGGTTGCCCTGTGTGCCGATCGCAAGCACGACATTTTCGGCGATGATCGTCTCGCCATTAGTGAGGGTTATTTCATAGGGCGGCTCGTGGCGCTGGACTTCCTTGGTCTCTTTGGTGCCATCGCGCTTGCGGATTTCAATGACATGCACGCTGCCGGAAATCGCTGGCCCTGTTCCTTTGATCGCCTTGACCTCGGCATTGTACTTCACATTGACCTTGAGCGCCTCGGTCTGCTCATTCCATGTGCCGAGTATCGCTTCGCGCTTGCCCGCTTCAAAATCCATATCCGAGCGCAAGATAAGCTGCGATGGCGTCGCCATCACATGTTTGCCCTTCTGATATTTATAGATGGTGTCGGAAAGGTGATCGGTCTTTTCCAGCAGCACATGACTAAGACCCAGCTCGGCCGCGCGCCCTGCGGCGCTCATGCCTGCTGGCCCTGATCCGATTATCACTACCTTGAACGTTTCGCTCACCGGTCCGCTTCCCCCCAAAGCCGACGTGTTTCGCGAGGGGAAATGGAGGACGGCGATATCCTATCGCTGCCCTCGCCCTGTCGCGTAACGCGCCGAAAATGCGCTTTTGCGGTCTCCATCGCCGCACAATTTCGCGAACCCTGACACAGACTTTACGCAATATCTGTGATGATTGCCACAGGCTTTTGGCAAATTCTGTGCTTGGCGATTTTTGGTGTTTGGCCTGCATATGGTTGCGGCGGCCACGATTGTGCCATATCGCGGGATGTGAGGGATAAAGGTGATGGCTGAGGATAAACAGCGAGACATACAAGAGAAAGGCGCTGGCCTAAGCCGCTGGATCATGGTCGTTGCGGGTGTGATCGCGCTGACTGCAGTGGGTATTACTATATTTCGCCCGGATGACAGCAATCCCGTCGATAGCCCAATAGCAGCCAATAACGGCCAACAGGCGCCACCGGTGAGCGATGTCATCGCCGCGCTGGAGAAAAAGCTGCAAGAAAACCCCGATGATGCCGAAGGCTGGCGCATGCTTGGCTGGTCTTTCTTTGAAACTTCGCGTTTCGCCGAAGCCGCCACGGCGATGAAGCGCGCCACCAATCTCGATCCGGACAATGCCGAATATCATTCCATGCTGGGCGAGGCTTTGGTGCTGGCGAGTAGCGAGGGCGCGATCCCCGCCGATGCGCGCGCCGCTTTTGATCGGGCACTGGAGCTCGACCCCAAAGACCCACGCGCGCGCTATTTTCAGGCGGCAGCCATGGACATGGACGGCCAGCATGAAGCGGCGATCAATAGCTGGTTTGCCCTACTCGCCGATACACCGGCAGACGCACCATGGGCCGAAGATGTGCGCAATGTCATCCGCAATGTCGGCAAAGAGCGCGGTATCGAGGTCGAGCAGCGACTGGCCAACACCCAATTTGCACCACCTGCCGGTGGGTTGAAAACCGACGGCGTAGCAGTCGCTTCATCGGCGATCCCCGGTCCCAGTCGCGATCAGATGCAGGCTGCTTCTGCTCTACCCCAGGGGCAACAGGAAGAGATGATCCGTGGGATGGTCGATGGACTGGCGGATAAGCTCGCTGCCAATCCCGACAATGCCGATGGCTGGATCATGCTGATGCGCAGCCGCATGCAATTGGGTGAAACAGGCAAGGCTTCCAAAGCTTTGCAAGACGCGACCAACGCCTTCCGCAATGATGGCGACAAGCTGCGCAAGGTGCGTGAGGCAGCAGCAGCACTTTCCGTACCAGGAGCATAATGCTCAGCGCTATTTCAGCGGCGTAATCACCTGGCCTGTCTCACTGGTGAAAGTGAATGCCGATATCTCGGATTTCGCTAGCAGATTCACAAAGGACTGCGCCTCGCGCTTGCTGCCAAAGGGGCCAGCCAGCACCCGGTTGGTGCGGTTGAGTGGTGTGGTCCAGCCTTTCTTTCCGGCAAAGGCATCCGGAGCCAGTCTGGCCAGCCGCCGCCATTCGTTGTTCAGCCCGGCAATATTGGCGCCACCCGCAACCTGTACCCAGTGGCGGCTCGGATGTTTCGGCTCAGCTGGTTTGGGCGCAGGCTTGGGCTTTGGCTTGGCCGGTGTAATCGTGGTGATATCAACCGCGGCCTGATCTCTAGCCAATTCCTGTTCCGGCACCGACAAGTCGGCCATCAGTGAGGCAAAATCGGTCGGCCCGGTATTTGCCTCCTGCACGGTCTCTTCAACAGTGGTAATCGCAGCAACGGAGCCATTATCCGTGGTGCTGCCTGCATCGGCCAGATCGAAACTGTTCGTCGCCGGATCGCCGAGGCTCTCAAAGCCCGGAACCGGTACCTTAGGTGAAGACGAAGCAGCTTGTATCTCGCTGGTATCTGTTCCTGTCTGGGTTACTGCAGTCACATCGGCAACAGCTTCCCGCGTAGCTTCCATTTCTTCTGGCAACAGGACTTCAGGCGCTTGCGCGGCAATTGCTTCTGGAGCATCTATAGCTGCTCCTGCCGATGCGAGTTGTACCGTCTCAGCTTCGGTCTCCGCTGGTGCTGCAGCCGCACGCTCGGTTTCGCGAATAGCTTCAGCCACAGCAACCTGTTCCAAATTCTCGTTGCGCGGATCATCTGTTGCTTCTGCAACAGCATTTGTCTGTTGAAGGTCCGTATCCGTGCTGCCCCGTCCGGGGCGACGACGTGGAGCCTTGTCAACGACACGCTCCGGTTTAGTGTCACCTGATTGCGTACCCAGCGGTTCACCAACCGGGATCAGTCCAGCATCGGCCCGGCTGCCGCTAAAGGTGCGACGCGATGAACCCGTTGTACTGCGACTGGCAAATTCGGCGTTGCGCGGATTATCGCGGCCAATATTCGCCTCTTGCGGGAAATGGCCAAAATGCGCAGCCGCTGCCTGCTGGCTGGGCGTCAACTTGGGAAAATAGTTCAAGAATGGTCGGATAGCACGTGCGCCACGTGGCTGCATGGTCGCGTCCGAAATAGCGATGGCGCCATCCAGATCTTCATTGATGGCCAATATAAACGCCCGCATCCGCCAGGCAGCAACATCCTGTTGACGCAGCAATGGTGTCAGCAGCGACTCAGCTTCATCTTTGCGGCCGGATATCCCCAGCGACAGCGCGTAGCGGCGAATGAGCTCATCATCGTCACCGCTGCGGCGCAGGGCCAGTTGATAATCCTGCTGTGCCAGTTCCTGTTTGCCAACCAGATCATAGGCCAACCCACGTTCGGCTGCGATAGCGCTGTCAGTCACGCCTAGCGCAGACGCTTCATCAAACAGGCGCAGCGCCTCATAAGGGTTTTCCTTGCCCAAAACCGCCTTGCCCAGCCCCGCTTTGACTCTGCCATTGCGCGGATCAATCTCTTCTGCGCGTGCAAAAAAGCCGATGGCTGCGGTCGGATCACCCAATGTCAGTGCCGCATTACCCGCATCAATCAAAGCATTGAGATCACGAGAATTGCGCGCCAGTCGTTGCAGAGCATCGCCCAGCTCCAGCGTACCCTCGGGCGAACGCACCTGGAGTGAGGACTGCCCATCATCCTGAAAAGCCCAGGCATTACCGTCAGCAAAATCTGGTGCCAAAAGCGTTGCACCAGCGACCATTGCGGGCAGCACATAGATGGACTTCAGAGGTAAAAAACGGAAAGCCATACCGTTAAGATAATATCTCATCGGCTTAACCCTAATGGAATATCCATTGAGCGGCGAGCAAAAGACAGAATTTTAATCGCAATTTCTGCACATTCCGGACCAGAAGTCCCTGACGGACAAAAGCAAAGGGCAGGCACATTGCTGCACCTGCCCCTATTTGTTTCGCGATAGAATCACATTTTATTGATTATTCTGCCGATTGAGAAAACGCGGAATATTGAGCGGCCCACTGTCTTCGCCCTCATCGGCATCATCTTCGCTACGCTCACTGCGCGAGAGATTAGCCATGCGTTCAAACAAGGTGCCGCCGCCGCTAGCGATACGTGGTGCCGGTTTCTTGGCGAGAAGGCCATCATTATCGGCAGTTGGTTCTGGAGCTTCCAACACCGGAGGCTCCTGACTTTCGACCGTTTCCATCGTCTCTGTATCGAGTAGCAATTCTTCCTCAGCAGCCTCAGCTTCTACAACGGACTCGTCATTTTCTGCTTCTGCTTCAACATCTGCTGTGACTTCTTCCGCAGCATTGGTGTCGGCTTCATCCGCGACGTCCAGATCAAGCGGTGTGGTCGCAGAGTCGGTCAGGCTGTCATCACCTGTAGGCGTGACCAGCGGCATCTGCTCTTCATCGGACGTTGGTTCAACAGATGCTTCAGGTTCAAGCTCTTCCACTGCCGGAATTTCTTCTTGCGGTGGAGCAACCGGAGCCGCTGCTGGAGCAGAATTACGAGCAAAGGAGAACGGCCGCGCATTGTCTTCGCTAACCGTTCCGTCGCTATCGATACCGGTCGCAACAACGGAGACACGGATTTTGCCTGCCAGGTCATCATTAAATGCCGAACCCCAGATAATATTGGCATCGGGATCAACCAGCTCACGAATATGATTGGCCGCCTCATCGACTTCCATAAGGCGCATATCTTCGCCGCCGGTGATCGAGATAATAACGCCCTTGGCGCCTTGCATCGACACACCATCGAGCAGCGGGTTGGCAATCGCCTTCTCGGCGGCTTCCAGAGCACGGCCGTCACCCTCGGCCTCGCCAGTACCCATCATCGCTTTGCCCATTTCGCGCATAACCGAGCGGACATCGGCAAAGTCGAGATTGATCAGGCCAGGCATCACCATCAGGTCAGTGATCGAACGGACACCCTGTTGCAGCACTTCATCGGCCATGGTGAAGGCTTCTTTGAAGGTGGTGTCCGCATTGGCGATAAGGAACAGATTCTGGTTCGGAATGACGATCAGCGTATCGACATTCTTCTGCAGTTCTTCGATGCCGGAATCTGCTGCCCGCATCCGGCGCGTGCCTTCAAAAGTGAATGGCTTGGTGACAACACCAACGGTCAAAATACCCTTGTCACGCGCAATCTTGGCGATGACAGGTGCTGCGCCGGTACCGGTGCCGCCACCCATACCGGCAGCGATAAAGCACATATGCGCACCGTCCAGTATCTTGTCGATGTCATCCATCGTCTCTTCGGCCGCAGCACGACCCACTTCGGGGCGTGACCCGGCGCCAAGGCCCTGGGTAATATCAGGACCAAGCTGGATACGCTGTTCCGCTACCGAGGTGTTGAGTGCCTGCGCGTCCGTATTGGCGATGATGAAATCAACACCTTCCACATTGGCCGCAATCATATTAGCAATGGCATTGCCCCCTGCCCCGCCGACGCCGACAACCGCAATGCGTGGCCGCAACTCATCCATTGCCGGGGGACCAATATCGATACTCATAGTCTTCACTCCTAGATCGCTATGATGTGACCCTCCCTGGTCACGCTTTATGCGACACCGTTTTCTCTTTCTTTGCACATAATGATTCACCGAATCACGTAAAAAATTAACCTTTCCCCAACTGAGTGACTCCTGTCTTTGTCAACGGGGTAAATTTTGCTCAATATTCCTCTTTTAAGGTCTGCCAAAGCCGCCGAAACGCAGCAAAACTGGAATAACCATGCACCACCTGTTTCTGCGGCAGCATCAGCCGGATATCACGCGGATTCTGGTCGGCATAACGCACCAGACCGGCGAGAGTGGCAAAGGCGGGGCCGCTATGCGCCTCTGGTAGCCCCTCCATCTTTAGCGGCGTGCCGATGCGCACTGTCTGGCCGAATACGCCCTGGGCATAATCGGCAATGCCTTTCAGCTCTGCGCCACCTCCGGTCAGTACCACCATCTTGCCGCGCGGCCCGGCAAAGCCGAGCTGCTTCAACCCGCTTGATACTTCGCTCAACAGATAATCAAGTTGCTGGACAATGACGCTGACCAGTTCGGCGCGGGCAATGCGGTCATCGCTGCCGCCTTCTTCATCGCTTTTTGTCCCTGCCAAGCCAGCAACCGAGCGTTTAATCGGGATCATCTCGCGATGGTCTGCCGGGCTGGCAATGGCCGAACCGTAAAAGCATTTCAGACGCTCCGCCTCATTGCGGCGGATGCCAAAGGCCGAGGCAATCGCATCGGTCATATCCGACGCACCATAGGGAATGGTGTGTAGCCCAACCAACATGCCCCCGGCATAGAGCGAGATATTGGTTACCGCCGCGCCCAGTTCGACCAGAGCAACGCCGAGTTCGCGCTCTTCTTCACTGAGGCAGGCTAGACCACAGGCAATCGGCGCGACCACAACTGCACGCACATCGAGATGCGCCGCGCGCACGCACATATCGATATTGCGCACCGGCGCGCCATCGGCCAGCACCACATGAATATCGACTCCCAAGCGGTCGGCATGCAGGCCCTTGGGTTCCTTCACCTTCGCCTGACCATCCAGCGTGTAGAGCGCTGGTTCCGCATGCAGCACCATACGGCCATCAGGCTCAATCGCATCGCGACCATGGCCGAGCAGATAGTCAATATCATCCTGCTCAATCCGCTCGCCATGCAATTCGGTCTCGACGGTGGTGATGCGGCTTACCAGCCCACCCGAAGTGCAGCCGACCCATATCTGCTCGACATTGATGCCAGCCATCCGTTCGGCCTGTTCTACCGCATTGCGGACCGCATGTTCGGTGCGTTCAACATCTGTGACATAGCCGCGCTTGACGCCTTCGCTGGCGTGCTGGCCGGTGCCTAGGGCAACCAGATTGCCTTCTTCATTGCGACCGGCGATCAATGCGCTGACTTTGGACGAGCCAATATCCAGCGCGGTATAGACTTTAGTGATCGGCGAACTGCTCATTGTTGCGCCTCCCCGCCGGCGGAACTTCCTTCTTGCGGCAAGCGGAAATAGGCACGGTCCGGATCGCGCAGATCAAAATGGGTTACGCCTGTGCCGAGCAGTCGATTGACACCTTCCATGCGTGCAAAAGAAACAAAGGCAGCTTTGGAGGCTTCCTCGCCTTCAGGCAGCACCAGCGTCTCGCCCGACTGGAAGACCAGGTCCCAGCGGCGATTGCCGACCCATTTGGCCTCTGCAATCATCGGTTCCAGCGCTGGGGCCTCATCCATCAGCACATCCAGTGCGGCCGCCTTTTTATTGGCATTCTTGCCGCTGATCAGTGGCAACTCGACTTCGCGCGCATCCATAATCACCTCGAGCAAGCGGCCATCGCGATCGATAATCGCCAGTTGCTTGCCATTGTCCCAAACAGCATGCGGTTCGCGCTCGACAATATCGACGATCAGCGTATCGGGTAGCTGGCGCGACACCCGTGCGTCACCGATCCAGCCAAATTGCATCAGCTCATTGCGCAGCCGGTCGAGATCAACCAGCGGCATGGCGCGATCCTTTTCAGCGAGGACAATCTCATAGACCTTGAGCTCGTTGACATTGTCGAGACCGCGCACCTCAACATGCTTGACCTCGAAACCGGCATCGCCCGCCATCTCAGCCAGTTGCGTACCGGCGCGATCGGTAACACCCGCGATCTTGGCAACCGCCAGAACGCCGAGCACAACCCCGGCGACAATCGCAAAGGTCATCGCGCGCTGCACCTGTTCCGGGGTGAAGGGCAGAACCTTCAACAACCGGTCCATGATGCTCACGCGCTTGACGGTCCGCCTGCGCTGTGGCGACTTGCGTGCCTTTTGCGGTTTGCCGCGTTTGGTTTTTGCTGCTGTCATAAGGCCGCCTCCACGATTGCCTCGACCAATGTCGGATAATCCATACCGATATGCGCCGCCTGTTCGGGCACCAGGCTATAGGGTGTCATCCCCGGCTGGGTGTTGACCTCGAGCAAGAACAGACCGTCCGCGCCCTTGCTGTCATCCCAGCGATAGTCACTGCGCGAAACGCCCCTGCAGCCGAGCAGGCGATGCGCCTCAAGCGCATATTTGAGGCATAGGTCATGAATATCCTGCGGGATATCTGCCGGGCAGATATGCTCGGTCAGACCTTCGGTATATTTAGCATCATAATCATAAAAGCCCGATTTGGCGCGCAGTTCGGTGACCGTAAGCGCCTTATCCCCAATGACAGCCGTGGTCAGTTCACGCCCGCGGATAAAGGGTTCGGCGAGCAGTTCATCAAATTCCTGCCAAGGGCCTTCGCTGTCGCGTACAATCGGGTTGCCATAATTGCCGTCATCTTTGACAATTGCGACACCGACCGATGACCCTTCATTGACCGGCTTCAACACATAGGGGCGCGGCATCGGGTCGGCGCTGTACAGACTCTCGCTCTGAATAATCTCACCACCCGGCATCGGAATACCATGCGGCACCAGCGCATTCTTGGTCAGCTGCTTATCAATCGCGATCACCGAGGCCGCCATGCCGCTATGGGTATAAGGGATCTGCATCAGATCGAGCATGCCCTGCACCCGGCCATCCTCGCCCGGCGTGCCGTGCAGCGCATTGAACACAACATCGGGACGAACGCCTTCCATCACCGAGGCAATATTGCGGTCCATATCGATCCGAGTAACTTTGTGCCCGCGATTTTCCAGCGCCTGGGCAATGCCCTCACCGGACATCAGCGAAACCTCGCGCTCGGCTGACCAGCCGCCCATTAAAACCACAATATGAAGTTTGGCGAGGGTCATGTTTTAGATCCAACAAGCTCAAAAAATCCGTTCGCCTCGAGCGAAGTCGAGAGGCCGGTGCAAGTGGAGAGCCGTGTCTCGACTACGCTCGACATGAACGGAGAAAGATGCAGAATATCTCTCATCCCTTATCCCCCACGCGCTGGATTTCCCATTGTAGCTCGACACCTGAATCGGCTCTGACGCGGCGGCGTACTTCTTCGCCTAGCGCTTCGATATCGGCGCTGCTGGCATCGCCGGTATTGATCAGGAAATTGGTGTGCTTCTCACTCACCTGCGCGCCACCGACCTTGAGACCGCGACAGCCTGCCGCATCGACCAACCGCCAGGCCTTATGGTCTTCGGGGTTTTTGAAAGTTGATCCACCGGTTTTGGAGCGGAGAGGCTGTGAGTCCTCACGTGCCTGCGCAATACGGTCCATTTCACCTTGAATCACGTCCTTTTCGGCAGGCGCGCACTGGAATAACGCGCTAACAACAATCCCACCTTCGGGCAGCTCGCTGTGGCGATAGCTATAGTTGAGTTCCGCCGCTTGTAATGTCTGCGTATCACCGGAAGGCAGCACCACATCGCAACTGATCAGCACATCGCTGACCTCACGGCCATAGGCGCCGCCATTCATGCGGACAAAGCCGCCGACTGTTCCCGGAATACCGCGCAGAAATTCCAGCCCGCCAAGGCCAGCATCGCGCGCTTTGGACGACACCAAAATACCAGATGCCCCACCGCCGCAGCGTATGCGGCTGTCGCCTGCCTCTTCGACTGTGGCAAAGGGCTTACCAAGACGCACCACTACGCCGCATATGCCACCATCGCGAATGATGCAGTTGGAGCCAAGACCAAGTGGCCAGACTGGCAGAGTGCCATCAAGCTGTTTCAGGAAATCGGCAAGGTCATCTGAGTCTTTCGGCTCGAACAGCCAGTCAGCATGGCCACCCGATTTGAACCAGACCAGTGGCGCTAGGGGTGCGTCTTGTTTGAGTTTGCCGCGAACAGATGGGAGGGTGATCGTCATATCAAAACACCCCCAAAACCGTTCGGGCTGAGCTTGTCGAAGCCCTGTCCTTTTTTGGAAGTGAAGTACGGCCCTTCGACAGGCTCAGGGCGAACGGTTTGAAGGCAAAGAGCGTATTTCATCCGCGCGCCTCCATCACCGCATCGGCCAAACCCGCTGCCCATTTGGTGATATCGCCCGCGCCCAGACACACAACCATATCATCCGCGCGCACGGTCTCGGCCAAAACCCGAGCGAGATCATCGGCATCTGAAACCACCATCGCCTCGCGATGACCGCGCTGCTTCAGACCCGCGACCAGCGCTTCGCTATCTACGCCTTCAATCGGCTCTTCACCGGCTTTGAATACCGGCGTGACCAGCACAATATCAGCATCGTTAAAACAGCCCTGAAACGCCTCCATATGATCGCGTAGCCGGGTATAGCGATGCGGCTGACATATCGCGATCACGCGGCCCTTGGCACCCTCGCGCGCGGCTGATAGCACCGCCTGTATCTCGACCGGGTGATGACCGTAATCGTCGATAATCGCAGCCTCGCCACCATCCACTGTGATGGTTCCAACCCGGGTAAAGCGCCGCTTGACGCCGCCAAAGCTGTCAAAACCGGTGCGGACGGCCTCATCGCTCATGCCCATTTGCAGGCCGACTGCGACCGCCGCCAGTGCATTCTGCACATTATGCCGCCCCGGCATCGGCAGGGTTACACCTTCAATCGTCCGCGTCTCGCCATCACGGTCGCGCACCACCACATCAAAGCGATTGCCGCCCGGGAACGGCGTGACATTATCGCCGCGAATATCGGCCTGAGCGGAAAAGCCATAGGAGATCAGCCGCCGGTCCTTCACCCTTGGCAGCAGCGCCTGCACCTCTGGATGATCGATGCACAAAATCGCGGCGCCATAAAACGGCACATTCTCGATAAACTCGACAAAAGCCGATTTGATCGCGTCAAAGCTGCCATAATGGTCAAGATGTTCGGGATCGATATTGGTGACCACCGCCAAAGTGCCATCGAGCCGCAGGAAGCTACCATCGCTCTCATCGGCCTCCACCACCATCCAGTCGCTGTCGCCCAGTCGCGCATTGGAGCCGTACTGGTTGATAATCCCGCCATTGATTACCGTCGGATCAATGCCACCGGCATCAAGCATCGCCGCAACCATGGAGGTGGTGGTCGTCTTGCCATGGGTCCCGGCAATGGCGATAGTGGATTTCAGCCGCATCAGCTCGGCCAGCATTTCAGCCCGACGCACCACCGGGATACGATGCTCCAGTGCATGGGCGACTTCGGGGTTGGTACGCCGCACGGCCGTCGAGGTCACCAGCACCGCTGCATCGGCGACATGTTCGGGATCATGGCCAATATGTACCGTCATGCCCTTGCCGCGCAGCCGCTCGACCGTTGGGCTTTCGGCGATATCGCTACCCTGCACATTATAGCCGAGATTGTGCATCACCTCGGCGATGCCAGACATGCCGATGCCGCCAATGCCGACAAAGTGGATGGTGCCAATATCGGTACCAACACCCGGCATCAGACGCTCTCTTTCTGGTCGCTGGTGCGCGCCAGCGATTCCTTGGCAGTGGCGAGGCCCTGTTCAGAGGGGCGGATGCGGATGGTATCAGTCAGCGGATCACCGCCAGCGCTTTCGACCAGATCGGCAAGATCCTGCGTAGCATTAGGATAACCGCATTTATGCGCCGCCAGCGCCGCATTTTCGAGCGACGCTGGGTCCATCGCCATTTTCTGAATCTGCTTGGCCAATTCCTTGGCGGTAAATTGCGGCTGCTGGATCGAGCGCGCGCCGCCCGCCTCGACCATGTCCTTGACATTGAAGGTCTGGTGGTTGTCGGTGGCAATCGGCAGCGGCACCAATATCGCCGGGCGGCCTGCCACGGTCAGCTCTGCAACTGTCGATGCACCGGCGCGACCGATAAACAGATGTGACCAGGCAAGGCGATCAGGCAGGTCGTTGAGATACGTCGCAAGCTCAGCCGGAATCTCATGCGCGGCATAGCGCTCGCGCACCTTGTCGATATCCTCCTCACGACATTGCTGCGTCACCTGCAAACGGCGGCGCAGATGCGTTGGCAGCATCGCCAGACCATCGGGCACCACATCAGAGAGAATGCTCGCGCCCTGACTGCCGCCGGTCACCAGTACGCGGAAAATGCCATCAGGAAGGAAAGGCGGAAAATCCTGGGTGCGGATATCGAGGATCGCCTGCCGCACCGGATTGCCGACAACATGCACCTTATCGGCATATTTGCTATCGAGCCGCTCGACCTTTTTATAGGCGGTGGCAATCGCCCCGACCTTGCGCGCCATCAGCCGGTTGACGCGACCAAAGACCGCATTCTGCTCATGCACTATCGTTGGCAGCTTGACGCGGTGCGCCGCTAGCAATGTCGGCAGCGCGGGATAGCCGCCAAAGCCGACAACCGCTGTTGGCTGAAAAGTCTTCATCAGTTCCAGCGCCATTTTGCGCGCAGTCCAGATGCTGCGCAGGCCCTTCAGCTTAGCAAGCGGTCCACCGGACAATCTTCCGGTCGGCAGGATATGCACCTGACCTTCTTCAAAAATACCCGGAATTTTCGCGCCACGCTCATCGGTGAGCAAGGCAACGCGATGGCCGCGCTGCATCAGTTCCTCGCCCAGCGAATAGGCGGGGATCATATGACCGCCCGTGCCTCCGGCGGCGAGAACATAATGGCGGGAAACTTGGGTCACTGCTGCCAACTCCTGTCAAATGAGGAGCGGTCAAGATAGGGGTTTCTGCGGCTCAAGGCGAGCAGCAAACCAGCAGCAAAACACAATGCCAGCATGGATGATCCGCCATAGCTGATAAACGGCAGGGTCATCCCCTTGGACGGGAAAAGCTGAAGATTAACCGCGATGTTGATCATCGCTTGGCCGACAATCTGGGTCGCCAATCCGCTGACTGCCAAGGTGAGGAACAGGTTCTTCTCCTCCTGCAACCGCAACAGCACTCGGCCCATAAACACCAGATAGAATATCGCAATCGCGGCACAGGCCAGCAGACCAAATTCCTCTCCAATCACCGAGAAGATATAATCGGTATGCGCCTCGGGCAGGCGGAATTTCGCTGTGCCCAGCCCTGGCCCGACACCGATAAAACCGCTGCTTGTGAGCGTATTATGGGCAAGGCTGACCTGATCGAACTGGTCACCGCCAAATAGCCATGCATTAATCCGCTGCGTCGCCACCGGGTAGAAAAGATAGGCGGTGGTCAGGCCACCAATACCGGCTACAATCGATGCGGCGATAATCTGGAATGACAGTCCGGCAAGCAACGCCAGCACAAACCAGATGCCGAAGAAAATGATCGTCGCACCGAGATTAGGCTGCATCATCAGGAAGACGCCGATAGCGCAGGTAAGGCCAAAGGTAAGGCCGAGAACCGGCAGATCGGGATCGCGTGCTTTGAGCGACAAGATCCAAGCGACAGTCACCGCAAAGGCGGGCTTTAGAAACTCCGAAGGCTGAATCGTCAAACCATAGCCGATCCAGCGTTGCGCACCGTTTTTGGTTTCACCCAATATCGGCACCAGCATCAGCAGCAGACCGAAGAACAGCGCCGCGGCAATTGCCAATCGCCGCGCCTGGGTTTTGGGCAGCATGGAAATGATAATCATGCCCGGCACGCCTACGGCAAGCCAACGCAACTGGCGATAGAAGAAATAGAGCGGATCGAGCGTGACACTCGCCGTCGACAGCCGTGCCGCTGTTGCGGGTGAAGCGGCCGCTACAGCGATCAGCCCAATTGCCATCAAAACGCCGATCAGCGTCAGCGTAACCCGATCCAGTTCCCAGAACCAGATGGCAAGCTGCGACTTGTCCGAACGGCCCATGCGGCTCTTGAAACGCTTGGAGATGCCACGTGCGACAATGGCAGGTGCATCAGCGACCGATGCTTCATTCTCGTTCATGACATTATCGGTCACAACCCGCCTCCCTCATCGGCAATCAGTTTTTCCACCATGTCGCGGAAACAGTCCCCGCGTGCCTCAAAATCGCGAAACTGGTCGAACGAGGCGCAGGCGGGAGACAGCAGGACGACATCACCCGGCACAGCCGTTTGGAAGGCGTCACGCACTGCGGTGCACAGCATCTCCGATTTGCTTACTGGCATATGCGCGCCGAGCAGTTCGGCATAATCTGGCCCTGCCTCGCCAATGGTATAGGCATGTTTGATCCGGTCGAAATAGGGCGTGCACTCGTCCAGCCCCTTTTGCTTGGCCAGACCACCGGCAATCCAGTGGATATTGCGATAAGCCGCGAGCGCCGGAGCAGTCGCCGCCGGATTGGTGGCCTTGCTGTCATTGACATAGGCAACACCCTGATGCTGGGTGATGACTTCCATGCGGTGCGACAATCCGCCAAAACTGGCGAAGCTGTTTGCGGCTTCTGCTGGATCAAGCCCTAGCCCTGCGGCAACGCCCAGTGCAGCAGCAGCGTTTTCGCGGTTATGCGGTCCGGCCAGTGCAGGCCATTCCGCCTGCCCTGTTACTGCGACTTCATCGAGAAACTGCACATTCAGATCATCGCGACTGCCTAGAACGGTGAATTCCTTCTCGGTCTCGCGATTAACCACCGCAGCCTGCCCGGCCTTTTGCATGGTGAACAATCGCGCTTTGGCAGCAGCATAAGCGGGGTAATCGGCATAACGATCGAGATGGTCAGGAGTGATGTTAAGCAACACCACAACGTTGCACGCCAGCGAGTAAGTCAGGTCAATCTGGAAACTCGATAGCTCCAGCACATAAACCCCTGGGCCTTGGGCATTGGGCTGCAATGGCATCTGGCTCATAATCGGCAGACCGATATTGCCGCCCATCAAACTGCTATAGCCCATCCCTTTCAGCATATGGTGCACCAGTGCCGTGGTGGTCGATTTGCCATTGGTGCCGGTAATGCCAACCACCTTATGTTCCGGCAATTCACTTCGCGCCATGGCGAACAGCTCAATATCGCCGATCAGCGGTAGATCAAAAGCACGCGCCCTGTCAGCGATAGGATGACGATTAATCGGCACACCGGGTGAGACGACAATACCATCATAGCCGGTCAAATCTACAACCAGCGGATCGTCCAGCTCTACTTCCTCAGGCAAACCATCACGCGCAGCCTCCCTATTGTCCCAGGCGAGCACGTGCGCGCCGGAAGCGACCAGCGCCTCGACAACAGCTTTGCCAGAGCGGGCAAGGCCAAGCACGGCATAGCGTTTCTGGTCAAAGGCGCGCGCGGTAATCATCTCAGTTTCAGCGTCGCCAATCCTGCCAGTGCCAGCACGAAGGAGATGATCCAGAAACGGACCACCACAGTGGATTCCGGCCAGCCAAGCTGTTCAAAATGGTGATGGATCGGCGCCATGCGGAATACGCGGCGGCCGGTGCGCTTGAAGAAGAACACCTGAATGATGACCGACAAGGCTTCCATCACGAACAAGCCGCCGACGATAGCCAACACAATCTCATGATGTGAAGCGACCGCAATCGCTCCTAGCGCGCCGCCGAGCGCCAATGAGCCGGTATCACCCATAAACACCGCTGCAGGAGGCGCATTGAACCAGAGGAAGGCCAGGCACGCACCGATTACCGCACCACAGAAAATCGCCAGTTCGCCTACCCCCTCGACATGCGGAATACCGAGATAGCCGGAGAATATGCTGTTGCCGACGAGATAGACGATCAGCAGGAAGGTCGCGCTGGCGATGATCACCGGCATGGTCGCCAGGCCATCAAGACCATCGGTCAAGTTAACCGCATTGCCCGCGCCGACAATCACAAAGGCGGCGAACGGATAGTAGAACAGCCCTAGCTCAAAGGCGAGATTGCTGAAAAACGGGACATAGAGAAAGGTGCCGGTCTGGTTGAGGATCAGCCAGCTTGCGCCGCCCGCAACCGCAAATTCAGCCAAGAGCCGTACCTTACCCGATACACCCTTATGGCTGGCCTTGCGCACCTTGTCATAATCATCGAGGAAACCGATGGTGCCAAAGCCGAGCGTGACGAACAAACAGGCCCAAACAAAGACGTTGCTGAGATCCATCCAGATCAGCAGCGAGATCGTTAGCGAGATCAGGATCATCAGCCCGCCCATGGTCGGCGTGCCGCGCTTGGCGAGATGGCTTTGCGGCCCGTCCTCCCGGATCGGCTGCCCCTTGCCCTGACGCATCCGCAGCATCATGATGAAACGCGGCCCGATCGCCATGCCGATAAACAGCGCGGTGACAATCGCAGCGCCCGAGCGGAAGCTGAGATAGCGGATCAGGTTGAAGGCGCCCTCAAAGCCCATCATTTCGGCGAGAAGCAGGAGCATTATGTTTCCCCGTCGGTGAGCGCCCGGACCACCGACCCCAGATTGACACTGTTGGAACCCTTGACCAGAACGGTATCGCCATCAGCCATAATGGCCCGGAGCTGATCAAGCGCTGCAGACGCATCGGCCACATGGTCGAAACCGCCCTGATACTCAACCGCTTCTGCGAGCCTTTTACCCAGAATTTGCAACTCTTCACCGACCAATATGCAATGGTCGACCTCGGCGGCTACAATCGGGTGGACCAGCTCAGCATGATAATGCTCGCTGCGATCCCCCAACTCCTTCATCGCGCCGAGAACTGCGACCTTTCTGCCGGTCGCATTTTCGGAGAATGTCTTGAGCGTCACCGCCATGGAGGCGGGGTTGGCGTTGTAGCTCTCGTCGATCAGATGGACTTTGGCACCACCCTCCAGTGACAGATCATGCGTGGCACCGCGCCCGGCCAGACCCGGCAGTTCGGACATCGCCAACCCGGCCAGCGCGAGGTCACCGCCAGCGGCATGCACAGCGGCCATGACCGCCAACGAGTTCATCACCCAATGCTCGCCCTGCTCGGCGACGCGGTAGACCAGCATCCGATCCAGCATCCGCGCCGTCACCAATGTGCCGCCTTCCATGGCCGGGACAGCATCGATCAGCCGGATATCGGCGTCTTCATGACTACCAAAGGTCAGAATATGGCTGGCGCAGGTTTCTGCTTTGGCGCGCAATATCGGATAATGCAGGTTATCAATCGGGATAATCGCAGTGCCATCGGGTTCCAGACCCTCGAAAATCTCCGCCTTGGCATGGGCAATGCCGCTCTCATCGTCGAAATTCTCGATATGCGCCGGGCCGATGGTGGTGATGATCGCGATATGCGGGCGGACAATCTGGGTAAGCGCACTGAGTTCCGCAGCGTGGTTCATACCCATTTCAAACACGCCATAATCCACTGCCGGGTCCATCCGTGCGAGGCTGAGCGGCACGCCGACATGGTTGTTATAGCTTTTAACCGAACGATGCGCACTGCGCGCCGGAGCACGGCTGAGTGAGAGATAAAGCGCTTCCTTGGTGCCGGTTTTGCCCGCCGATCCGGTCACACCGATAATGGTTGCATTGGTGCGCGCACGGGCGGCATGGCCAAGCGCATTTAATGCGGCAAAGCTGTCCTCAACCAGCACATGCGGCGCATCGTCCAGCGGTTTTTCACTGATTACGCCCGCCGCGCCATTTTTCAGCGCGCCATCAATATAGGCATGGCCATCGGCCTGTTCGCCGCGCATCGCGATAAACAGATCGCCGGGGCCAACTTCACGTGAGTCAAAGGCGACGCCGGAAATAGCGAAGTCGCCACGCGCTGTGCCGCCGGTTGCTTCGGCGATTTTTGCGGCAGTCCAGATGGTGCTCATGCCACCGCCTCCCCGGCCACCTGCCGTGCAACCTCGACATCATCAAAGGGCAGCACCCGCTCATCCTCACCGCGGCCGATAATCTGGCCCTGTTCATGGCCCTTGCCTGCGAGCAGGACGATATCGTCCGAACCTGCCATGGCGAGGGCGTGGGCGATGGCTGAGCGGCGGTCGCCAATATCTTCAGCACCCGAAGCTGCCACCAAGATGTCGGCACGGATCGCTGCCGGGTCTTCGCCGCGTGGATTATCATCGGTCACGATCACATGATCGGCATGGGCCTGCGCGATTTTACCCATTTCGGGGCGCTTGCCGCTGTCGCGATCACCACCTGCGCCAAAAACGCAGATCAACTTTCCGGTGACGTGCGGACGCAACGCCGATATCGCCGAGGCCAGCGCATCGGGCGTATGGGCGTAATCAACATAGACCGGCGCGCCATTGCTGGCGATGACTGCCCGCTCAAGACGTCCACGCACCGGCTGCAGACGAGCAACATGGTCAAAGACCTGATCCGCTTCACCGCCCGCAGCGATCGCTATGCCTGCAGAGGTGAGCGCATTGGCAGCCTGATACGCGCCGATCAGCGGCAGCGCGATGCGATAGGTTTTGCTTTCATGCTCGACCATCAAGACCTGACCCAGAGGCGTTGGTGTGCGCGAGACCAGCACGATATCGTCGCCCGCCTCACCCACAGTCAGTGTGTTCAGACCGCGCGCCTCGCAACGCTCCTGCACTTCGAGCGATTTGGGATCATCGGCCCAGATGACGGCGGTGCCATCTGCATCTACCACCTCATCAAACAGCCGCATCTTGGCCGCGAAATAGGCTTCCATGGTGCCATGATAGTCAAGATGGTCGCGGCTGAAATTGGTGAAGGCGGCGATCTTGACCGGCAGGCCTTCGGTACGGAATTGCGACAGGCCATGGCTTGACGCCTCAAAGATCACATGACTGATCCCCTGCCGCGCCATACCACTCATATTATTGAGGAAGGTCACAATATCGGGCGTGGTCAAGCCGGTGCGATTCTGGTCGAATGAGGTGGTAACGCCCAACGTGCCAATCGACGCCGCGCCATAGCCCGCCATATGCCAGAGCTGACGGGTCATCTCGGCGGTTGAGGTCTTGCCATTGGTGCCGGTCACTGCGGCTACGGTCGAAGGAACTGGACGAAAATAACGTGCAGCCCCCTGGGCAAAGGCGCGGCGTGGCTCTACATCGGCAATATGCGCCGCAGCGGAGGGCACTGCCGCTTCTGCCGAGGCAACAACCGCTATCGCGCCAGCCTTCACCGCATCTTCGATAAAGTCCTCGCCATTGAAGCGCGCACCGCGAAAGGCCCCAAACACAGTGCCTGGAGCAACCTTGCGATGGTCAATCGCAAAACCCGTCACCGGCTGATCAGCCAAAGTGGCGGGCACTGCGGAAAAAATGGAACCGAGACGCATCAACCAGAATGCCTCGCTTTCCAAAGCAACGGGGTCAGTTCGGTAATATCAACATCGCGACGGTCATCAGGCACTACGCCCAGCATCGGGCCAATGCGCGGAACCAACCGGCCAACCACCGGAGCAGCGGTCCAGCCAGCAGTGCGCTGATAGGCAGAAGCCGCGCTTCCCTTCGGTTCATCAAGCATGGTGACGACAACATATTTGGGATTGTCCATCGGGAAGGCCGCGGCAAAGGTCGAAACCAGCGAGCTTTTCTTATAGCCGCCCTTATGCGGTTTTTCGGCTGATCCGGTCTTGCCACCGATACGGAAACCCGGTGCATCCGCTTTCCGACCGGTGCCATGCACAACGATCATCCGCAGCAACTGACGCATCCGCGCACTGGTTGCCGCTTTGAACACGCGCCGACCCTGCGGCACTTCATCGGCATTCAACTTCCGTACACTGGCCGGACGCCAGATACCACCATTGACCAGAGCAGCATAAGCAGACGCAAGATGCATCGGCGTCACCGCAATGCCATGGCCATAGGCGATGGTCATATTGGTCACCCGGCCCCAGCTTTGCGGCCAGAGCGGGTGGCCGCGTTCGGTCAGCTCAACTTCGGGTGGTGCATCAAAACCAAGCGAACGCAGCATCGCCTCCATGCGATCGCGCCCGAGATTATCCGCCAGCCGCGCGGTAACGATATTGGAGCTGTGCACCAGCGTTTCGGGCACATTGAGATAACGCGCCTGAGGGTGGTCATCGCTGATCTTGAAGCGACCGACCTGGAGCGGCTGGGTGGCATCATAGCGGGTAGCAAGATTGGTCACCGTGCCCGCATCCAGCGCCGCCGCAACGGTCAATGGCTTGAAGGTCGAGCCCAATTCATAGACATTGAACGTAACATCATTGGTCTGGCGCGCAATATCGCCTTTGCCGATCTTGTTGGGGTTAAACTCGGGCAGTGAGGCCAACGCTACCACCTCACCGGTATTGGCATTCAGCACGATCCCCGCTGCGCCCTTGGCCTGCAAGTCAAGCATGGCATTGCCAAGCTCATGCTCCAGCGCCGCCTGTACCCGCACATCCATCGCCAGCCGCACCGGCTCTGCACGGCGGGCATCATCCACCAGCCGATGATTGAGCACCCGCTCCATGCCCATCACGCCCTTGCCATCGGCGTTGACATAGCCAAGCAAATGCGCGCCCAGCCCATGTTGCGGATAGAAGCGCTCATTTTCCTGCGGGAAATCAAAACCCACTTCACCGAGCGCGTGCACCTGATTGGCGACTTCGGGCACGACACGGCGGCGCAAATAGGTTGGGGTCTCGCGATTGAGCTTTTTCAGAAAGGCATCAGCGCTGGTATCGGGGAAGATCTCGGCGAGCTGCCGCGCCAGTTCTTTGCGATCACCGATGATCTTCTCCGGTACCACCCGAATGGCAAAGGCCGGGATGGTGCGCGCCAGCGGTACGCCATTGCGATCCACAAGATCAGCCCTTGGCGGGATATATAGCGTACCCGTATCCTTGGCGATCCGATGTTCTTCAAATACGCCAATATAGAACAGCCGAGAAATCATCACCAAAACAGTAAACGCAAGCAGCAGCAACACCACCAGCGCACGCATATGGGCGACGGAGAGAGCTTGGGCCGATATGCTGGCCAGGCGGACACGTTCCTTGCCCTGGGCAATGGCCATCATGGTTGCGGATCATCCTTTTCAGCAACAGGCGCCGCATCACTGCTGGATGAGACATTATTGGCTTCCAGCAGATCCTCGATCGTCGGAGCATTTTTAGGCAGGTCAATTGCAACAGAAACTGAACCGGAGGCCGAAGCCGCTGCAGCGCCGGAAGCAGATTCAGCTACGGAGTCAGCCTCAGTAGCAGCCACAACATCGCTGCCCTCTTTGTCATCTCCCGCCTTGGGAATTGCGATACCATCGCCAAAGGGTGACCCGATGCTGCCCGCGGCATCATCGACACTGACCATTGCCACCTCGACAATGTCATGCATATGGTCGCGACCCTTGCTCAGATTGGCGAGTTCCCGCTCACCGCTGATATATTGCGCGGCTTCAGGTGCAGCATAGCCATAATCCACGGCGTTCCACAGCTCCAGCTGACGCATGCTGGCGCGGGTGGCAAATTCGGTTTCCAGATAGCGCAACCGCGCTTTGGCTGCGACGATCTTAGCTTCCGTACGCGATAAATCACTGCGCACCGAGGCAACGCTGAGCGACAGCGGATAGAGCGAAATGGCCACAATCAGGACCAGCGCCAGCCAGCCCAAGTTCTTCAGCCTGTTTGCCGCGAGTTTCATGCTGCCTCCTTCCATGCCGGTGCATCGGTGCGAATGGCCGCGCGCAATGTTGCCGAGCGGGCGCGGGGGTTGCGGGCACATTCCTCTTCGCCCGCGCGAATGGCTTTGGCGGGTTTGCCAAAGCTGGGCTTCGGCCCGGTATCGGCGACGGGCAGATGGCGTGAGCCACCGCCCCGCCCGCCAGAGCGTACGCGCAAAAACTGCTTCACAATCCGATCTTCCAGGCTGTGAAAGGTAACGACAGCGAGGCGCCCACCGGGTTTCAGCATCGCCTCTGCCGCCGCCAGACCAGCGCGCAGTTCGTCCATTTCGCCATTCACATGAATGCGGATAGCCTGAAAACTGCGTGTGGCCGGGTCTTTCTTCATGCCGGGATGATGGCCGAGTGCCTTGCGGATAATCGCCGCCAGTTCCGCTGTGGTCTGCAACGGACGCGCAGCGCAGATCGCACGGGCCACGCGGCGCGACTGGCGCTCCTCGCCATAAAGATAAAGCACATCCGCGATCGCATCGGCCTCGGCAGAATTGAGGAAATCCGCCGCGCTCTGCCCGCTTTGCGCCATGCGCATATCTAATGGCCCGTCCTCGCGGAACGAAAAGCCCCGCTCCGGTCGGTCGAGCTGCATCGACGAAACGCCAATATCAAAGACGATACCATCAACCGCTTCTACGCCTGCCTCACGCAAAACGCTGGCCAGTTGCGAGAACTCGGCCGGGTGGAAGCGGAACATCTCGCCATGCTCGCCCAGTACAGCCTCGGCATAAGGTCGCGCATCGGGGTCACGGTCAAAGCCATGCACCATCGCGCCCTTGGCCAGCATCGCGCGCGTATATCCGCCTGCACCAAATGTGGCATCGACATGCCGCTCGCCCGGGTGGATGGCGAGCGCGGCGATGACTTGATCGAGCAGAACCGGAATATGCGGCGCAGGGCTTGCAGAAATACTGTCAGCGGTCATTAGCGCGCCTCCAGCTCTTCGCGGAAATAGGGGATCAGCGTCTTGGCGTCGAGCAGCCGCGGAACATCGGTCTCGTAGGTGAGCAGCGCATCTGGATCCCAGATCTGGAATTGACTGCCGCCACCGATAAACAGCGCTTGCCCATCAATGTTGGCCAGGATGCGCGCATGCGGCGGGAAGATAAACCGGCCTGACGCGTCAAAACCGGTCTCAAACACCATAGCCGAACTCGAAAGCTCAGCCTCTTCGCGATCAAACACCTCTCCGCGCTGGGTGGCGAGCGCTTCCTGGCGATCAATCTCGGCGTCAATCTCGTCCTGCCGACTCAAACCATAGCCGACAAGGCAGGGGAAACGGGTGTCGCGCGACAGGCACAACAGGCGCTTGTCGCTGCTATCAGTGACGGTTTTGCGAAATTCTGCAGGCAGCACGAAGCGGTCTTTTTCACCGCGAGCGGCGAAAAATGTCCCTCTATACCGATATCTCGGCTGCTCGCTCACGTTCGTCCACCCTGGTCTTGACCGATATGGCCAGGGCAAAGCACTCCCGTTCCGGCAAGCGCTATGCGCCAGCGGTGCTGAGAATCAGCATCTGGAAACAATCCACCCTATAGTTGATGCGGGTTTATCAGCCTTAATTGCGGGAGAAAAGGGGAATTCACGGGATTTTACGGGAATATAAAATTAAGTACTGTTTTTATTGAATATTTTTCATTTCCATGCCGAATTTCTGTAGCAGAGCCTTCTATATATTCACTATTTGTTCTTATCTTAGATATGAATATTTCTGCTCTAAGGCCAATTGAGAGCGTGTAGACTCGCATAAATATACAGCGATTCACTGAATTGGCACCGCACAGGCTCTTTGAATTTGGGCCGGCCCATTATTAATATTGTGATGAGCTAAGGTCAGGACCTCTTAAATATGTGTAGCAGGGTCCCAGATGACGATTCAATTTTAACAGAATCGCACAACGCTTACTTCGCCAGCTCAACCTGTTCAAAGTCCAGCTCAACCGGGGTCGCCCGGCCAAAGATTGATACTGACACCTTGACCTTGCCCTTGTCGAAATCAAGCTCTTCGACCACGCCGTTAAAGCTGGCAAAGGGGCCTTCGAGCACCTTGACCTGATCGCCGATCTCATATTCGACATCGACCTTAACGCGCGGCGCGTTGGCGGCTTCTTCCTTGGTGTTGAGGATACGCGCAGCCTCGGCTTCGCTGATCGGCTGTGGCTTGCCGCTAGAGCCAAGGAAACCTGTAACCTTGGGCTGATCCTTGACCAAGTGATAGACATCATCGGTCATCTGCAGCTTGGCCAGCACATAGCCGGGGAAGAATTTGCGTTCTGACTGCACCTTTTTGCCACGACGCACTTCGGTGACGGTCTCGGTCGGAACCTCGATTTCCTCGACCAACTGCGTCAGCTCCAGACGCTCCGCATCAGCCAGAATCGCTTCTTTGACTTTGTTCTCAAAGCCTGAATAGGCGTGAATGATATACCAGCGTGCCATAAGATCGGGATTTCTATCTAAAAGAGGGCTTCAAAAAATTGCCTATGCGGCGAGCGAGAGCAGCGACTGAACAATCCAGTTGAAGAATGTGTCTACGCCAAGGAAAAAGAGTGCCAAAATCGTCATCATGATGAACACCATCACCGCCGTGACCAGCGTTTCCTGACGCGTCGGCCAGACCACCTTGGAGGTTTCGGCCCGCACCTGACGGACAAATTCACCGGGAGACGTTTTTGCCATTTTTCTTCACTCGCATTTCGCTTTAACCGCCCCATCAAGGGACACGAATTTTCCTCCGCTTCGCTTGCGGAGGTCCGTATATATGCCCAATGTCAGGAAATTACGAGGGCGATAGCGCTGGGCTGTAAAAAAGGCAAGCGGCTTTGCGGATTTTCACGCCTCCGGTCGCGGCTCGATCAGATCCCATTTATTTCCCCATGGATCAGAGAATACAGCAACAGAGCCATAATCCTCATGCCGCGGCGCTTCCAGAAACTGGACGCCATTATCCTTCAGGCGCGTATAATCGCTGGCGAAATCGTCGGTCTGCAAGAAGAAGCCGACGCGCCCTCCGGTCTGATTGCCAATGGCGGCTTTTTGTAACTCATCGACAGCCTGCGCCAGCAACAGACAGGTGCCGCTGTCATCATCCTCGGGACGCACTCGTACCCAGCGCTTTCTACCTCCAAGATCTATATCGCTGACAAGAGTAAAGCCGAGGCGATTGACATAAAAGTCGATAGCTTCGTCATAATCTGGAACAACCAGCGCTACATCGGCAATTCTTTGCATAGTCATCTCTTATGGCGGCAACTGAGGGCAGTAACTGAGGGCAGTAATAACATAGAGTTCTGTCGAGTCTTATCGTGCGTTTAACCATAGAATATTGTTCTGATACATCATATCATTTACGGGACCCGGCATATTTCAAACAGCAGGGAAGGCCCATATCGTGAAGCAACTCTTTCTCCGTTCCTTCAGTGTCATTGCATTTACCAGCGCCATCAGTTTGGGGGCAATATCTACACCGGCTTTTGCGCAGGCGGCTGCTGCAGAACAGGCCGACGAAAAGTACATATGGGATCTGACCGAATTCTATTCGTCCAAAGAAGCTTGGGATACCGAACTGGAGCGCTTGCGCGGACAGGTTGATGGCCTTGGGCCCTATAAAGGCAAGCTTGGTGATGATTCTGCAACCCTGCTCGCCGCACTTGATGCCCGCTCGAGCTTCACCAAAGAAATCTCGCGTCTGGGAACCTATGCATCCAACCTTCGCAACACCAATCTTGGCGCTACGGAAGGGCAGGAAATGGTCGGTCGTTTACAGGCTCTGGGTCAGGCCGCCGGTGCAGCCAGCAGCTTCTTTGTCCCAGAAATAGTGAGCCTCGGCGAAGAGCGTATTATGACTTTTATCGCTGAGGAGCCCGGCCTTGAAAAGCATGCGCTGTTCCTGCGCAATGCACTGCGCCAGTCCGAGCATGTGCTGTCGCCAGAATCCGAGCAGGTGCTCACTTTGCTGGGCACCGCGCTTTCGGCGTCACAAAATGCGAGAGACCTTCTGGCCAACGCCGAAATCGAATGGCCGATAGTCACACTGAGCGATGGTACCGAAGCGGTGATCAACAATGCAGGCTATGGTCTTCACCGTCAGTCTCCCAATCGCGCTGACCGCATTGCCGTTTTTGACGCATTTTGGGGCAACTGGAAAAAATATGAGAGCACATTAGGCGCGACGCTGAACGGCGAGGTTCAGGCCAATGTCGCCAGAGCCAAAGCGCGCAAATATGATAATACGCTGCAATATTTTCTCTCCGGCGATAACATCCCCGAAGAGGTCTATCGCACGCTGGTGAAGGTGACGAACGACCGGATTGGTGTGCTGCACCGCTATTTCGAGCTGCGCGGGCGTATGCTGGAAATTGACGACTTGGCCTATCACGATATCTATCCGGCTCTGGTTGAGACCGAATTGACCTTCCCGATTGACGCAACCCGTGACAATGTTCTCGCTTCTGTCAAAGTGCTGGGCGAGGAATATACCGAGAAGTTTGCCGATGCTTCCAGCAAGCGCTGGATGCATGTCTATCCGCAAAAGGGCAAACGTTCAGGCGCCTATATGTCGGGTTCCGCTTATGATGTGCACCCGCTGATCCTGCTCAACCATCAGGATGATTATAACAGCGCATCGACTTATGCCCATGAATGGGGCCATGGCATGCATCAGGTGTTGACCAATGAAAACCAACCCTATGAGCTTGCTGGTTTCTCAATCTTCACGACCGAAATCGCGGCCATTGCCAATGAGCTGTTGCTGCAGGAACATATGCTTGCCGGGGCCAAAACCGAGGAAGAACGACTCTTCTATCTCGGTTACGCGCTGGAGCAGATGCGCGGCACTTTCTTCCGCCAGGTGATGTTCTCCGAGTTTGAGCTTGCTGTCCATGAAGCAGTCGAGCGCGGCGAAGCATTGACCGGTGCGCGGATGACACAAATCTATGGCGACATCCTCAAGCGCTATCACGGCCATGACAAAGGCGTCATGAATATTGCCGAGCGCGACATGATGGAATGGGCCTATATCCCGCACTTCTACTATAACTTCTACGTCTATCAGTACGCCACATCGATCGCAGGTGCGGCCTATTTCGTTGATAAGCTGAAAACCGATGGCGACGCGGCGCGCGACACCTATATCGCTTTCCTGAAAGACGGCGGCTCAGATTATCCGCTCGAAATCCTGCGCGATGCCGGATTGGATATGACCTCGGCAGACCCGTATAATGCTGTCATCGACCGCATGGACAAGGTGATGGACGAAATCGAGGCTATTTTGGATAAACGCGGCGAATAATTCGCTAAATATCTAGCGTCGCTCGCGGCGTCTGCATTGTCCAACCTTTCAGTCAAAGATTGTCTAACCGAGGAAAATTAAAGCAAAAGCAATGGCTTATAAAAAGAATGGCAGGGGTGACAGGATTCGAACCCGTGGCCCTCGGTTTTGGAGACCGATGCTCTACCAACTGAGCTACACCCCTGCACGGCGCTTATTGGCCGGATGACGCCCTTACCGGGTCGTCCGCCCACTGGCAAGAGTGCAATCACCCTTTGCCATGTGACACTAGGTGGTTAGGGTCGGTTGCTATGATCATCGATCCGGAAGTCCTGTTGCGCGCCTATGCTGTCGGCCTGTTCCCCATGGCCGATTCGCGCGAGGATGAGGAGGTGTTCTGGGTCGAGCCCAAGGACCGGGCGATATTGCCACTCGATGGCTTTCACCTGTCGCGCTCATTGCGCAAGACGCTGCGCCGCGATGTGTTCACCATCCGCTGCAATACCGCTTTTGAAGAGGTGGTCGATCTGTGCGCCGAGGCAGCGCCGGATCGCCGGGAGAGCTGGATCAATCCGACGATCCGCGAGAGCTATCAATTGCTAAATCAGATCGGCCATGCACACAGTATTGAATGTTGGCAAAAAGGCGTACTGGTCGGCGGGCTTTATGGCGTTTCGCTGGGCCGCGTCTTTTGTGGTGAGAGCATGTTCAGCCGTCAGCGTGATGCCTCAAAAGTGGCACTGTGCGCGTTGGTCGCGGCGATGCGGCATGGTGGCTTCACCCTGCTCGATTGCCAGTTTATGACCGACCATCTCGCCAGTCTGGGCGCGATCGATATATCGCAGGAGGCGTATCTCGAGCGGCTGGATGTGGCATTGCAGGGCAGCGCCTATGAACGACCGGCGGCACGCAGACCGCGACTTTATGGCACAGCCGGTGGCGGTGGATCTTCGGCTGGTGCTGTTTCTGTCGGTGCCGGGGGCGTTGCGGGTGCAGGCGTAGCCGGTGCAGGAGCCGAACCATCATTGCCGGACGCATTTTCCGAACTGATTTCCGTTGCCGGAGCGGATGGACGCCGGGCCGGTGCTGATTCAGATGATTCCGATGTGCTTGATCCTGCAATGGGCTCTTCCTCACCGGGGAAGCTCATCGCGCAGTCCTTGACCCAGACATCATAGACCGGATGTTCCACCACGCTGACCGAAGGTGAATTTTTGAACAGCCAGCCAGAAAAAACGCGGCGCCATTTCGGGTCCTCATCACGCTTTTTGCGTTCCTGCACTGTTACCTGAATAAAGGCACCGGTTTCAGCAGGTGATTCCCACGGTGCGGTGCGCTCACAGGCTTCCATCTTCACGATGACAGTACCAATGCGCCGTGATTCGCCCGGCTTCATCTCCAGCTCGCGTGTCTGGTTGTTGCGCTTGTTGAGAAATCCGATCGTGGCGACACGCTCCGCCATGGGCGTGCCATAGCTGTCCGGTCGCTCGATATCCGGGGTTACATCTTCAGCGGCTTCCGCAGCCGCACTGCCTGTCTCAGCTGAAGGTGTCACGTCTTCGGGATTATCGGGGCTGTCGCCTGCCTGCTCTCCACAGCCACTCAGGACCAGAAAGCTGAGGCTAGCAATGCACAGTCCATGGCGCGGCGCGCGAATCAATCGCCCGGTGACCATGCTTCATAATCTCCGGTCGCCGATGCCCGTTTTGCGCCACGCTCCAGTGCACCGCCGGGACGATAGGCCTCTACCGTGCCTGTGCGATTGGGTTCATAGTCGCGTTCCCATATGCGCGGCGGCGGCAAATGGCTTTCAGGCACCTCATCATAGCTCTGGTGCAGCCAGCCATGCCATTCGGCCGGAACCCGGCTGGCATCATTGGCGCCATTATAAATAACCCAGCGCCGCTCTCGCTCGCCATCCTTCACTTTCTTGCTGCGATAATAGACATTGCCGAACGTGTCCTCACCGACACGTTCGCCCTTGCGCATAGTATGCAGGCTGGTGCCGATTGTGGCACCATCCCACCATGTGAATATTTTGCTCAATAGTCCCATGCGCGACCGCTTACCCGCTCCTGACCATCAGAGGCAATAGAAAAGCGACGGGTTATTGCCCGCGCCGCTTTGCCGGGTCCCAGGACTCGGTCCAGGTCACCATGTCTCCGGGGCCTATACCCAGTTCCGCCGACCGTCCGGCTACAAGTTCAAGCACCCCACCGACCGCTTCGCCTGATTGCACGCTTTCAAGCGAATAGGGCGTCGTATTAGCGGCAATGCTCTCAATCGTGCCATCGGCGCGGACAAAGATAATATCGAGCGACGTCGGCGTGTCCTTCATCCAGAAGCTTGCCGGGCGCACCCGGTCAAACGGGAAGATCATACCCGCATCAGGAGCAAGCTCGGTGCGGAACATCAGGCCGCGCGCCTGTTCACGCGATGTGCGGGCGACTTCGACGGTAAATTCATGCGTCTTGCCATTGCTGGTGATGGTTAGTGGCACCAGATCCAGGCCTGAAGGGGCTTTGGTTGGACTAGCAGCCTCACCTGCGCTGGCTGCCCCAGCATCACTCTGCCGCGCATCAGTCGGTGCAGCACAGGCAGAAAGCGCGATAAATGCGCCTAGCATAAGTGTGGAAACTCGGTTCATAATATATCCTTCATACAAACCTTCACGGTTAGCCCTGAGCTTGTCGAAGGGCGTCTCTCGACTTTGTGCCATGCTGAGAAGCGGGCTTCGACAAGCTCAGCCCTAACGGTAGTTGTTATAGCTTTTGTACTTACGCATAGACAAGATTATTCCGACGCGATCAAACCGTCCAGCGCGATATCCAACTGTTCATCGCCAATCTCCCGCAATCTTTCCAGATTGCGGGCATCAACCAGCATAGCCGCGACCGAAAAGTTGTGCCCTGCACGCACCATCATCTGTATCTGCTTCTGTCGCAATTTCTGGCGCTCCTGCACATCCGCCTCGGTCTCGCGTTCGGCTGCATCCGCTTGCGCCGCAAAAGGGCCGATCCGCCGTCGCTTCGCCAGCAACAATGCCGATCTCCAGCGCATCGCTTCAGCATGATCACGAGCGCCCTGCGCATCCTCCTCATCGATGCCAGATGCCCGCAAACTATCGTCAATCCGCCGTTGGCCATAGCCGCGCCGCGACAGGCTGGCGGCCTTGGTCTCGGCATAAAGCGCATCATCGACAAAGTGCTGCGCCACACAATAATCAACCAGAGCGTCAATATCGGCGGGCGTATCATCAGCCCAGCCGCGCTCCTTCACCTTGCGCAGCAGATATTGCCGCAATTTATGGCTGCTGGTGGCATAGCGCGCGACATAACGCAGCGCCATATCACGCAATTTCGTCGCATTGAGCGGGCGCGGCTGACGCCTCTTTGCACGTTGGCTGTCAGATGAATCTTGCGGATATTCAGCCATAGCGACGGTTATGCACTATTTTCCCAGCATTAATCGACAGGGTTATCCACATATCTATCCACATACGTCATTTGTCCGGCAGAATGCGCCTGTAACACGCCGAATGCAGGCCTCGCCATCATTATGCCACAGTCGCGTCCAATTTCTGTCGGCTGTTGCTGTTTACAGCGCATTTCAAATGCGACATTTTTGTGTATAGCTATTCGGACGACAAGATCGGAATCGATCTGAAAGAGGGAATGGGGACGCGATGTTGAGGCTATCTGCCATGACTATTATCAGACGCAAATGTACACAGAATATTGCAAACAAATGATTTTTTCGCATGAGCCCGTTGATATATACGGCTATGCAAACAAAGAAATGATGTGAGCTAAACTCTATGTCAGATGCTATGGAAACATTGCAGTCAACCGCTACCGAGGATGATCTTCCGCGCATCTTTGCGGAATTTGATACGCTAGGTGACGCGCTGGATTATGCCGCAAAAGGCAAGCGCGGCCTGAATTTTCACGATATGCGAGGTACTTTGGAGCGGCCCTATCCTTTCTCCGAGCTGCGTGATGATGCCCTAACCATGGCGCACCGGCTGATAGCTGCGGGTATCAAACCCGAGGATCGTATCGCTCTGATCGCCGAAACCGGTGCGGAATTTGCCGCCCTTTTCTTCGGTGTGGTCTATGCTGGCGGCTGGCCAGTGCCATTGCCGCTGCCGACCAGCTTTGGAGGCAAGGAATCCTATGTCGACCAATTGGCGGTGCAGCTCAAAAGTTGTGACCCGAAAATGCTGTTCTTCCCGGCAGAACTGGACGAAATGGCCGGCGAAGCGGCAAAGCAATGCGATGTCACCGGCATAAGCTGGGAAGATTTCGCCACCCGCGAAGCGCCCGAGGCGGAGCTGCCCAAGGCTAACCCCAACGACATCTGCTATCTGCAATATTCCAGCGGCTCGACCCGCTTCCCGCATGGCGTGGCGGTGACACATCACGCGCTGCTCAACAATCTCTCGGCCCATTCCAACGGCATGGAACTGATCGACAGCGACCGCTGTGTTTCCTGGCTGCCCTGGTATCATGATATGGGGCTGGTTGGCTGCTTCCTGTCACCAATCGCCAATCAAGTTTCGACCGATTATCTCAAGACCGAGCATTTCGCCCGCCGCCCGCTGGCATGGCTCGATATGGTCAGTCGCAATGAAGGTACTACGATCAGTTATTCGCCGACATTTGGCTACGACATCTGCGCCCGCCGCATTGGCAGCCAGTCCAAAGTTGCTGAGCGCTTTGACCTGTCGCGCTGGCGGCTAGCGGGTAATGGCGCAGATATGATCCGCCCTGATGTGATGCAGCATTTTGTTGATGCCTTTGCTCCTGCCGGGTTTGATGCCAAAGCCTTCCTGCCTAGCTATGGCTTGGCCGAAGCGACGCTGGCGGTGACGCTCATGCCGCCGGGTGAAGGCATTATCGTCGAGCTGGTCGAAGAAACCCGCCTCTCCGGCGCACCTGCCGATAATGACGACAATCCGGTGCGTTATCGCTCCATCGTCAATTGCGGCAAACCAGCCAAGGACATGACTGTCGAAATCCGCGAAGAGGACGGCGCTGTCCTGCCCGAAAAAGCCATTGGCAAAATCTGGTGCTCCGGCCCCAGTATTATGCATAGCTATTTCCGCGACCCGGAAGCGACCGCCGCCTGCCTCGTTGATGGCTGGCTCGATACCGGCGATATGGGCTATATGTCGAATGGCTATCTCTATGTCGTCGGCCGCGCCAAGGACATGATCATCATCAACGGCAAGAACCACTGGCCGCAGGATATTGAATGGGCAGTGGAACAGCTTCCCGGCTTTAAGGCTGGCGATATCGCCGCTTTCGCCGTCACTACACCTGGCGGCGAGGAAACCCCGGCGGTGCTGGTCCAGTGCCGCACCTCGGATGATACAGAACGCGCTCGCCTGCGCGAGGAAATCCGTGAGAAAGTCCGCTCGATCACCGGCATGAATTGCGTTGTCGAACTGGTGCCACCACGCACCCTGCCGCGCACCTCATCGGGCAAGCTCAGCCGAGCAAAGGCACGTAATCTTTATCTGAATGGCGAGATTCAGCCTTATCAGATCGCGGCGTGATCTAACTTAACGTTCATCGCTGACCATCGCGGTTTGTATTGCTTTTTCCAATTGGCAATATGCCGCGTAATGGCTAGCTTCCAAGACAGTAAAATGTTGCTTGGAAGGATGTTGTAATGCGTATTCTTAACTCTGCCGTTAGCCTTGCCGTTCTGGCCAGCGCCGCCGTTGGTGCCACCGCCTATGCGCAACAGGCCGAAACAGAAGAAACCAGCAGCAGCGAGCGGGTTACGCGTGGCAATTTGGTGATGGAAGGCATACCGGATATCCCCCAAGAAGTGTCCGAGCGGCTGCGCCAATATCAGAATGTCCGCGGCCATGGCTTTCAGGACTGGACCGAAGACGGCATATTAATCTCCACCCGTTTTGGCGAAGTCAGCCAGATCCACCATGTCGCGGCACCATTGGGTGCGCGCAGGCAACTGACCTTTTATGATGAGCCGATTGGTGGCGCCAGTGTCAGTCCGGCCGGTGGCGTGTTCGTCTTTGGCAAGGATACTGGCGGCGATGAATTCTATCAGGGGTATCTGTTCGATATTGCCAGCGGCAAGATTTCCCAATTCACTGAACCCGGCAGCCGCAATGGCGGCATCATCTGGTCTGATGATGGCAGCCGCGCCGCCTGGTATCGCGCCACTGATGGTGAACCCGATTGGGACATTCTCATGGCGAGCCCGAGCGATCCGGCATCGTTGAAGGTTGTCCATGAAGGCAGCGGTGCGATGATCCCTGTCGACTGGTCCGCCGATGGCGAGAATATCGCGGTTCAACAATATGTATCCAGCACAAAGAGCCGGTTATTCGTCCTTGATCTTGCCGATGGCGGTTTTGATGAAATCAACGCCGATGAGGATACCAGCTATTCAGGCGCTGAACTTCTTGCCAATGGCGATGTCCTGACAGTCGCGCCACGCAATGGCGAATTTAACAATATCATCCGGATCGATGGTGAGACTGGCGCGATCACATCCTATACCGATAACATAAACTGGGATGTATCGAGCTGGGCCGTATCGCCCGACGAGAAGACTGTCGCCTTCACAATTAATGAGAATGGATTGGGCACGATCAAGCTGCTTGATCTGGCCAGCGGTACGATCAGCAACGGCCCCGACCTGCCAGCAGGCATTGCGGGCGGCCTGGTGTTTAATCCCGATGGCAGCCAGATTGGCTTTACCTTTAATGGCGCGACCAGCCCCGCCGATGCCTGGTCCTTTGACCTTGCAACCAAATCACTGACCCGCTGGACAGCAGCCGAAGTGGGCGGCCTCAATCCTGAAACCTTTGTCGAGCCGGTGAACTTTACCTTCCCCAATGCCGACAAGATGGACATCCCCGCATTTATCTATCGTCCCACGAGTGATGGCCCGCATCCGGTCATCATCTCCATCCATGGCGGTCCGGAAGGTCAGTCACGGCCCGGCTTCTCCTCGACCTATCAATATTGGGCGAGTGAGCTGGGTGCAGCCGTTATCGTCCCCAATGTTCGCGGCTCGACTGGCTATGGCCAAAGCTATCAGCTGATGGACAATGGTCTGAACCGCAAACGTTCGGTCGAAGATATTGGCGCTCTGTTGGACTGGATCGAGCAGCAACCGGACCTCGATAAGGACCGCGTGCTAGTCTTTGGCGGCTCCTATGGCGGCTATATGGTTCTGGCCAGCATGATCGATTATGCCGACCGTCTCGCTGGCGGCGTCGACATTGTCGGCATCTCGGATTTCAAAACCTTCCTCACCAACACAAAGGGCTATCGCCGCGATCTGCGCAGGGTAGAATATGGCGATGAACGCGACCCGGAAATCGCCGCCTTTTTTGAGCGTATCTCGCCACTGAAAAATGCCGACAAGATCACCAAGCCGCTGTTCATTATTCAGGGTGCCAATGACCCGCGTGTGCCAGCGTCGGAGGCGGAGCAAATTCTCTCGGCCGTCCGAGGAAATGGCGGCGAGGCGTGGTATCTGCTGGCTATGGACGAGGGTCACGGATTCCGCAAAAAAGCCAATCGCGACTTCCAGCGCGAGGCAGAGACGCTGTTCCTGAAGAAAGTGTTGAAACTCGATTAACTCCGAAACCCTTCAAATTATGGGCTTCTCCTGGTCCGTACCATTAGTCTCGCGCAAGCGGAAACAAGGCTTTGACTGGCACAAAGGCGCTAAGGCACAAAGAAGATGCTTTTTTACTGCATGCCTTCGTGCCTTTGCGCCTTTGTGCGAGAAAAAGCGGTTTTAGCACCACCTCAGTAAGTTAGATTTTCTCTGAACGGCAGCTGCCAACACTTCATCATTGTTAGGCACTTGCCAAACCTACCCTGTATCACTACCTTAATACAGTGCAAGATTTTGCAACGCGTTTCGCTTGAACCGTGTTTCATTTGCGCGCATTGTGCGTTGCAACCGGGTGTATGAAAGAGGGACGGAAGAAGACATGGCCACGAACACAACCACGGCAACCGACGAGATCAGCCTCGACCTGCAGGCGCCCGATCCCGTTCCTGTTGTCGCGCCGGAAAAGGCGGCCGGGCTGGTTCCGGTGAGCGATGAGCAGAAATCCAAGCTGGAAGAGAAGGTCGATGGCTTTATCACCGACCTGGTAGCGCAGGACGCCAATTCGCCTGAATTTGGCAAGCGCGTTGATCAACTCACCAATATGGGCCGCAAGGAAATCGCCGAAGCGGCGGGTCAGTCGAACCGCTTTCTTGATCGTCCGGTACGCGCCATGGATGAGAATGACGGCGTTGGCGCTGATCTGGCGGAATTGCGCCGCACCGTGGAAGACCTGGACCCCGGCAAAAAGGGCAATCTGCTTGCGCCGCGCAAGATTTTCGGCATCATCCCCTTTGGCAACAAGCTGCGCAATTATTTTGACGGTTATAAGTCGAGCCAGAGCCATATCCAATCGATCCTCGCCAGCCTGGCCAGCGGCAAGGATGAGCTGTTGATGGACAATGCCGCGATCGATGTTGAGCGGCAGAATCTCTGGGCCGCTATGGGCCGGTTGGAGCAGATGATCCATATCTCCAAAACCATGGATGCGCGGCTGGAGGATGCCGCCAATGATCTCGACGCCACCGATCCCGCCAAGGCCAAAGCGATCCGCGAAACCGCACTGTTCTATGTGCGTCAGCGGACACAGGATTTGCTGACCCAGATGGCGGTCACGGTGCAGGGCTATCTCGCGCTTGATCTGGTCAAGAAGAACAATGTCGAATTGGTGAAAGGCGTTGATCGCGCCAGCACCACCACCGTGTCGGCGCTGCGCACCGCGGTTACTGTGGCGCAGGCGCTGGTCGGTCAGAAGCTGGTGCTCGACCAGATTACCGCGCTCAACACCACCACGGCGGGCTTGATCGACAGCACCGGCGATATGCTGAAAAACCAGACGGCGCAGATCCACGAACAGGCGGCGTCATCGACTATCCCGTTGGAAACGCTGCAACGCGCCTTCCAGAATATCTATGACACGATGGACCATATTGATGACTTCAAGCTCAAATCGCTGGAGACGATGAAGGAAACGGTCAACACCCTGTCCGATGAGGTCGAGAAGTCGAAAGGCTATATCGCCCGCGCCGAGGGTCAGGCACAGGCCGCGGCGGCGCCGGAAGTTGAGTCGATCCTGACCTCGCTGGAGAATTGATCCGCTGATGGCTACGTCAGACGAAATCATGGCTGATGCTCGCAATGCGCTCAATAATGTGCGCTATGCCCGCTCCATCGGCACCAAATCCAAGGCACTGAAGCGCAAGCATTGGTGGGGCAAGGCGGGCCGCATTGCGATTGCTGCAGGCGTGGTGATTGTCGGTGCGGGCATTATCGGCGCGATTATTGACGGCATTGGCATTTTGGGTGTGATGGCCGTCGGTCTTACCATTGCGGCGACCACTTTTTTCTTCAGCCAATACCCGAAAATGCCAATCCCCAAGGCGGAGGACCTGTTCAGGGAAAATCTCGACGTACTGGCGGGCAAGACCGAGATATGGCTCGAACATCAACGCCCGGCCCTGCCCGCACCCGCCGTGCCTTTGATCGACAGCATCGGCGTCCAGCTCGACCAGCTCGCGCCGCAATTGCAGCAGCTTGACGAGAAAGAACCAGCCGCGATGGAAGTTCGCAAGCTGGTTGGCGAACATTTGCCCGAGCTGATCAATGGCTATAAACAAATCCCGCCGCATCTGCGCAAGGAAGAGCGCAATGGCTCGACCCCGGATGAACAGCTGGTCAATGGCTTGGGCGTGATCCGCAACGAGATTGATACTTTTACCCGGCAACTGGCCAATGGTGAGCTTGACAAGCTGGCGGTGCGCGGTCGCTTTCTCGAGCTGAAATATCAGGGCGCGGGCGACAGCTCTGACGGATAGTCTGACACATTTATTAATGCGATTGACGGTAATACAGATTCTTGTAAACTATTTGCGTGCTCTCTTGAAATAATATTTATTCACCCTATATTCATCTTATAGTAAGGGGAAATAATGAGCGCATTTTGGTTTGCTTCCGAAAATTTGTTTTTCACCGGCAGCCTGTTTATCATGCTTCTTCTTGGATTGTTCCAGGCTATTGGTCTGGGCGATCTTTTTGGCGATGCTGACATTGACGTCGCCGATATCGATATTGATGGGGAAATAGGCGGTTTCAGTGACGGGCTGCTTGGCCTTTTGGGACTTGGCAAAGTACCGCTGATGATTCTCCTGATCGTTTTACTTACTATATTCGGCTTGGTCGGGCTGATCGGCCAAATGCTGATCGAAAGCCTGATCGGTTCCTATCTCACCCCATGGTTGGCCGTCCCTGCAGCCACAGCCATTGCCCTGCCGCTCACCGGCGCTACGGTGCGTCCGCTGGCCAAAATCCTGCCGCGCGATGAAACCACGGCGATCAGCCGCGACGCGCTGATCGGGCGTTTTGCGACCATAGAGATTGGCAAGGCCGAGACCGGCTCTCCTGCGCGGGCGCGGGTGATCGATGTGCATGGCCAGAAACATCTGGTGATGGTCGAGCCTGACAATGCCGGGCAGGTGCTGGAGCAGGGTGAAGAAATTCTGCTGGTCCGACGGGAAAAAATGCTGTTCCGCGCCATTAGTCGCGGTACCAAGAAGCTGCCGAACCTCGATAGCGGAACTCTGTAGCGATAAAAGTCGCGCGATATGGACAGGACTTTACCTTTCGTCATGTCGCTTACAAAACACTGCCCTATACTATGATCCCCAGGGCGCGATTCCCCACGGGCCGGGCAAATATGCGCCACAAAGATATGAAAGAGAGAAGATAGAGATATGAGTGACTTGCCTGAAGGGTTGATCAATATTGGCGTGATCGGTGTCATAGTCGTCGCCGCCCTGATTTTCATCATCATCACTATTACCCGCCTCTATAAACGCGCGACCAAGGAAGTGGCCTTTGTCCGCACCGGATTTGGCGGCGAAAAAGTGGTGATGAATGGCGGCGCGCTGGTGCTGCCGGTGCTGCATGAGACAATGCCGGTGAATATGAACACGGTTCGTCTGGCGGTGGAGCGCAAAAATGCCGACGCGCTGATCACGCTCGACCGGTTGCGGATTGACGTGAAAGCGGAATTCTATGTTCGCGTTCGCCCTGATGCTGAGGCACTGGCCATGGCTGCCCAGACATTGGGACTCAGAACCATGCATCCGGAATCACTGAAGGATCTGGTTGAGGGTAAATTTGTCGATGCGCTGCGCTCTGTAGCTGCCGGAATGTCGATGAACGAACTGCACGAACAACGCGCCGACTTTGTCCAGAAGGTGCAGCAGGTCTCCTCGAACGATCTGGCGATGAATGGTCTGGAACTGGAGTCGGTCTCGCTCACCGGCCTCGACCAGACCAGCATTGAACATTTCAACGCCAATAACGCCTTTGACGCTGAAGGTCTGACCAAGCTCACCGAACAGATCGAACTGCGCAAAAAGGCGCGCAACGATATTGAGCAGGAAACGCGGGTGCAGATCGAGACCAAGAATCTCGAAGCCGATCAGCGCTCTTTCGAGATCAGCCGCGACAATGAATTTGCCCGGCTGGAGCAGGAGCGCGAGGTTGAGGTGCGGCGTGCGGCTCAGGCATCCGATGTTGCCAAGGAACAGGCCGTGCGCAACCGTGAGGCCGAAGAAGCGCGCATCGGTGCCAAGCAGAAGATTGACTCGACACAGATCGAGGCCGACCGCGCGGTGAAAGAGGCCGAGATCGCGCAGCAACAGGCGATCGAGATTGCGCGCCAGGAACAGCAGATCGCGATCCAGAACAAATCGCGCGAGGAAAGCCAGGCCAAGGCGGAGGCTGATGAAGCCCGGGCCAAGGCGGTCGCCGCCGAGGAGCAGGTGGCAACGTCACGTGAAACCGAGGTCGCCGACCGCCTCAAACGGATTGAGCTGATCGAAGCCAGCAAACAGGCCGAGCGCGAGGCAATTCAGGTCAAGGTTGAAGCCGAAGCGGAGAAGGAAGCGGCAACCAACCGTGCCGCCGCGACCCGCCTTGCCGCTGAGGGTGAGGCCGAGGCAGAGAAGCTGCGCGCCGAGGCCGCACGGGTGCGTTTCGAGGTCGAAGCCGCTGGTCAACGCGCCGTCAATGAGGCCGCGAACATCCTGTCGTCGGATCAGATCTCATTGCAGACCAAGCTGGCGCTGCTCAATGTGCTGCCCGAAGTCGTGCGCGAATCCGCCAAGCCGATGGAAGCCATTGACTCGATCAAGATCGTTCAGGTCGACGGCATCACCCCCAATGGCGGTGGCAACGGTAGCCCAGCCAATGGCGCAATCGCGGGCGGAAGCGGCAATCTGGCCACCGATGCGGTCAGCGCCGCCCTCGCTTATCGCGCCCAGGCGCCGGTAATTGACGGCCTGATGAAAGAGCTTGGTCTGGATGGCGGCTCGCTGAACGGCCTAGTCGCCGCTGGTAGCGATAGTGGCAATGACAATGGTAGCGGCGCGTCTGGCAATGGCAGCATAACCGAGGGCGGCAATGATGCAGCCCTTCCGAGCAGCAGTGTCGCCGCGTCCGCGAACGGCAAACCGGCATCGGTACGCGCCAAGCCCGTGCATAAGCCAACGCCGAAACAGCCACCGGCCTGATCCAGCTCTCTACTCTTTCTCCCCGTTTACGGGGAGGGGGACCAGCTATAGCCTTGGCGAAAGCTGGTGGAGGGGGCGGGCCGCTTGGCACAGCGCAAGTGGAGAACCCCCTCCGTCTCGCCTTCGCTAAAGCTACGGCGAGCCACCTCCCCGCCAGCGGGGAGGATCAGAAGCGCGCTTGTCATAGCTAACTAGCAAGGCTAACCTTGGCTTATGGCAGAAAAAACCTACACCACATTCGCTGAATTCTGGCCCTTTTACCTGCAGGAGCACAGCAAGCCGCTGACCCGTGCGTATCACTATATCGGCACGTCGCTAGTTGTGGCCATTGGCATTTATGCCGTGGTGACGGCGCAATGGCTGCTTTTGCTCGCCATGCCCGTGGCGGGGTATTTCTTTGCCTGGTTGAGCCATTGGCGGGTTGAGCGCAACCGCCCTGCAACCTTCACCTATCCGCTCTGGTCACTGGCAGCCGATTTCAAAATGTGGGCTATGTGGCTGACCGGTCGACTGGGACCGGAACTGGAGAAAGCGGGTATAAGCGGTAAAGCCGTTGAGGTGCGTTAAGCTTTCGCCATAAACGCAGCAATTTCCGCCACCGCTTGATCGGCTTCTTTCATCGGCAGGATCATCCATACATGCTGCATATCGGGCCAGATATGCGTCTCTAGCGATGCGCCATCGGCCTTCGCCTTGGCGTCTAGCTGTTTGGCATCGACATAAAGAATATCATTGGTGCCGCTCCACATTGCCATGGGCGGCAGGCCGGTTATGTCATGATTAATCGGGCTGATCGGAAAGGCAGCGGGATCACCACCCTCGCCTGCCCACCAGCGGCCCATCGCTTTTATGCCGCCTATGCCAATAATATGATCGCGTCGGTCAATCTCTAGCTGTTCAGGATCATCACCGAGACCATTGAGCCAGGGCGACAGCAGCACTATCCGACCCGGCAGCGGTTGCCCCTCATCGCGCAGCATCTGCGCCAGTGCCAGCGAAAAGCCGCCGCCTGCGCTATCGCCCATAAAGCAGATATGCTTGGCCTCGGTCTCAGTAACCAGCCCGGCATAGATTTTGGCCGCCATAGCATAGGCCGGTTTCCAGTCATGCTCCGGTGCCAGCGGATAAATCGGCACCGTCACCGATGCGCCGGTCTGCTTGATCAGCTTGGCGATATATTTCCAATGCTCGGGCACGATGTCGATGGCATAGCCGCCGCCATGGAAATAGAGCACATGATGGTCCGAACCTCCGGATTTGGGCGTGAGGTGATACACCAGATGGCCATCCACCTTTTCCTCGCTTATGTCGCACAGACTGTGCAACGCGCTATGCGGCTTGGCAGGACCGTTTTTGCGGTTTTCCGCCACACCTTTCAGCGCACCTTGTTCGCTCTCAAATATCTTCTTGATCCCGCGCAGGCGCAGAATGATATTGACGATCTTTGCCGAGAGACTGGTCACTTATATTATCCCCTCAAACGCCGGGCGGCTGCATCCGCAGCCTTGGCTTCGCGGCAATAAGCCGCGGCGGCCAGTCGGCCTTGCGAGCCCTTTGGGTTCGGAACGATCATGCAGCCTTTTGCACAAATACCGTGCCCGCAGAATAGCCCGCGCCAAAGGAGCAGATCAGGCCCTTTTCGCCTGGCTGAATATCCTCATGGTGCTTGTGAAAGGCGATGATCGAGCCAGCAGATGATGTATTGGCATAGGTATCGAGCACCGTCGGGCTTTCATCGGCGCTGGCTTCATGGCCCAGCACCTTGGCCGCGATCATCCGGTTCATATTGGCATTGGCCTGATGCAACCACAGGCGGCGCAAATCGGTGCTATCGATACCTAAGCGCTCCATCTGCTCCAGGATCATCTGCGCCACCATCGGCACGACTTCCTTGAACACCTTGCGGCCTTCCTGCACGAACAGCTTATCGGCATCATCGCGGCTTTCCGGATGCGTGCGGTTGAGGAAACCGAAATTGTTGCGGATATTATTGGAAAATTGCGTCTTCAGCTTGGTGCCGAGAATTTCCCAATGCGCGGCGGGAGCGATGTCCTTGTCCTCAACCAGTATCGCTGTTGCGACATCGCCAAAGATGAAATGGCTGTCCCGGTCGCGCCAGTTGAGATGACCCGAGCAGATTTCCGGATTGACCACCAGCACTGAGCGCGCGCTGCCCGAACGGATATAGTCAGCCGCAGTCTGCAGGCCGAAGGTCGCCGAGGAACAGGCGACATTAAGGTCAAAGCCAAAGCCATCCTCCATGCCGAGCACATCCTGAATCTCGACCGCAATCGCGGGATAGGCACGCTGCAAATTGGAGCAGGCGACCAGCACCGCATCAACGTCTTTTGCGTCGCGACCAGCATTTTCCAAAGCCTGTTTCGCCGCCTTCACGCCGATTTCGGCAAGGATGGAAATCTCTTCATTGGGCCGCTCTGGGAGACGCGGGCACATCACTTCAGGGTCAAGAATAGGTTCTTTGGAGAGGACATAGCGTGCCTTGATACCACTCGCCTTTTCGATGAACTCGACCGAGCTTTTCTCCAGCGCTTCCACCTCTCCGGCCGCAATAGCTTCGGCATTCCGTTCATTGTGCAGATCAACATAGCGGTTGTAACTCTCGACCAGTTCTTCATTGCTGATCGACTGTTCCGGTGTGAATAGGCCTGTGGCGGAGATAACCGGAACGGGTTGGGTGGCAGATGTCATGAGAAATCCTGCAAGGCTTTTGGGAGGAAGGGGCAAACTCTGTATCGCGCAGGGGCTTTGGATACAAGTGCTCGTGGACAGCCTAGACACAAGTGGAATTTGATTAACCCTTGCCTTCCCAACAGCATCACAGCACAGTCCTGCGAAACACAGAAACGAGAGGACAGGCAATGGATTTTACCGGTAAGACAATCTGGATCACTGGTGCATCATCAGGAATTGGTGAAGCACTGGCGCGGGCCTTTGCTGCCGAAGGGGCGAAGCTGATCCTTTCCGGGCGGCGACAGGATGCACTCGATGCACTGGCGGCAGAACTCGACACCGATACCACTAGCATCACCTTTGACACCACCGATTGGGATGCTCTGCCAGGCGCGGTCGAACAGGCGCTGGCGTGGCAGGGGCATGTCGATATTCTCGTCAACAATGCCGGGATCAGCCAGCGCAGTCTCGCGGTCGATACTGCGCCGCATGTTTATAAGACGATACTCGATACCGATCTGCTCGCGCCGATCTGGCTGACCCAGCTTTTGCTGCCGCATATGGTGGAGCATGGCAGCGGCCATATGATTGCGATCAGCTCGGTCGCAGGTCGTGCCGGGGTGCCACTGCGCACCGCTTATTGCGCCGCCAAACATGGCCTGATCGGCTATGCCGATGCGCTGCGGGCCGAAACGTCTCAGGCACATAATATCGGCGTAACCACCGTCCTGCCCGGTTCGGTGCAGACCAATGTCGCGCGCAATGCTTTGACCGGCGATGGAGATCGACATGAGGCATCGGACGATGCGATTGAAAATGGCCTGAGCCCCGAGGAATGCGCTCGCCAGATTCTGGAAGGCGTCAAAAATGGCACGCCGGAAATTCTGGTCGCTGAGGGTATGGAGCGCAATGTCGCGGAAATGCGTCATAACAACCCGGAGATGCTGTTCCAGATGACCGCAGGCCTTGGCGCGCAACTGGCGGGTAAGAGCGCGGAATGACAGGAGCGGCTGCCCCTGCTGATCTGAAAAACGTCAAGCTGGAGGAAGGCTGGAAGGCGGCTTTGGCTGACCAGTTTCGCGCGCCCTACATGGCCGCGCTCAAAAGCTTCCTCCAGCGCGAGAAGCAGGCGGGCAAACGCATCTTTCCCAAAGGTAGCCAATATTTCCATGCGCTCGATCTGACGCCCATCGACAAACTCAAGGTCGTGATCTTGGGGCAGGACCCCTATCACGGGCCGGGGCAGGCACATGGGCTGTGTTTCTCGGTGCCGCCGGGGGTCGCGCCGCCGCCTTCTTTGATCAATATCTACAAGGAGTTGGAAACCGATCTTGGCATAATGCCGCCACGCCATGGCCACCTCACCCATTGGGCTGAGCAGGGTGTGTTGCTGCTCAACAGCGTGCTCACAGTGCAGGCGCATAACGCCGCTTCGCATCGTGGACAGGGCTGGGAGCAGTTTACCGATGCGGTGATCCATGCGGTCAATGACAAGCCAGAGCCAGTCGTGTTCCTGCTCTGGGGCAGCTATGCGCAGAAGAAAGCGGCCTTTGTCGACACTAGCCGCCATCTGGTGCTGAGCGCGCCGCATCCCTCGCCATTATCGGCGCATCGTGGCTTTTTCGGCTGCAGGCATTTCAGTCAGGCCAATACGTTTCTGGAAGCGAGAGGCCGCGGCGCGATTGATTGGTCGTTGCCGGACGGCTCTTAAAACTAGGATAAATCGCACATTTACCCCTCCGTCAGCGCTTCGCGCTGCCACCTCCCCATTGCTACGCAACGGGGAGGAGATATTTCCTTCCCGTCTCGAAGAGATGGGGAGGGGAACCGCCGAAGGTGGTGGAGGGGTATCAGACACATCAGCCAATCACTAAAGGCTGCACTGAAAGTACACCGATCATAAACGTCACCAATCCCAGACCCAGCGACAAATGCCAGCGCAGCCGCATCCAGCCAGGAGGTAAGGCGATGCTCTGGCCGATAGAACGGTCCACCAATGGCGTGGCAACTAGCATCCCACCCAGTGCAATCATCGACGGCCCGGGCCAAGGCTGGCCGTAAACCCAGGGCAGCCAGAGCGCGAGCGCAATTAAACTGGGCAAGACCGACACGACAAACACCCATTTGGGCAATTCCGGCCGCACCATTGCCTGACCCCACCATACACCACCGAGAAAACTGAAAATCAGAGCGGCATAGCCAAAGGCGACTGCTTGCGCCGTCCATTCAGCGCTGCCTCCCATCAGCACTGCCACCAAGCAGGCCAGTTGCGGCAGCAGCCCGGCATAGCCGAGCCATAAGGGAAGCGGTTTTATGGAGGTATCTGTCGGGTTAATCATGCGGTTGGAGATAGAGAGACAAGGTGAGAATTACCAGCTTGGAACTGAGCGCTTCGTACATCGCAAATCCTCCCCGTTAACGGGGAGGATATAACGCGCCATGGCTTAGCCTTTGTCCGCCAAAGCTGCATCAATATAAGCAAATTCGCGCTTGAGAAGGTCGGTGCTGTCCTCAATAATCATTGTTTCCACCAAGCTCGCCGCCAGTGGCACCGAGCATGTCACCTCAACTGCCGCCTCACACAGCGTCCCGCCCTTGCCATCATGGCGGAAGCGCAATCGCCCGCTACCGCGCGCTGGTTTGTCAATCGGATCAAGCGTCATCCTGGCGGTCACCATCGCGTTATTCTCGCCACCACTTTCCAGCCCGCTCCACTGGTTGCGCTGATGCACATCAACCCACTCGCCGGTAATCATGCGGATCAGCGCCGGTGGATTGGCGGGCACAGTATAACGCATGTCGACCAACGCCCGGTCATCATCCTGCGGTTCGACCGTGACTTCAATATCCCGATTGCCGAGATCGGCCATCATCTGACACAGGAAATCGGCGTCAAGAAACAGGCCAATCACCTCGGCAAGCGGATGATCAAAATGATAGCGCGCAGTCTGTTTCAAAGCTGTTGGTCGCTACTCTGTCTCAGCGCCGCTATAAATCAGCGTGATGCGGTTGCGGACCAACCAGTCATCACTATCGGAATTATCGATAAAATGCACCTCTTTCAGCGTCGTCATAGTATCGCCATCGCGCACACTGGTCTCTTTGATCATCGCCGGACGGTCATCATCCATGCCCTCGCGCGTGGCGATGATCGTCCAATGCGTGTCATCGCTTGCAGTTACCACTTGTAGCGTATTGGCATAGACATCCGGCACACGACCGGCGCGGAACTGGGTGAGATATTCGGTCTTCCCCTCATTGGCGAGCATGGTCATGGTGCTGGTACGCACAAAGCCGCCAGCACCATCATCAAAGGCAGCGAGCGCGAGAAAAGTCATCGGATCGGGCAATTGTTCGACCGTCATCTGCATCGGAATAGGGAACCACTGATCGCTCTGATAATCGCGATATTCGAGTTTGCCATTCCAGCGGCCGACCATTGCGGCGCGGATATTGCCAATATCGCCTGGCTCGCTCTGTTCAGCGGCGAAACGACAGGCCGTCGTCAACGTCCCGCTGGTCAGGATGCCTTCATTGCCCTTGGCGTGAAAGCTGATATCCTCACCTTCATAGCGCACACCAGACGCCGAGATTACCTGCTGCATCTCAGTAGTAATCGTATCACCATCGCCGCTATCAACGGATGTAGTAAATTGCACCTTTGCTTTGCGGCTGTCTTCTGCAGAGATGATGATAACAGGCTGAACATCGCCCAGCACCTCACAGACAAATTGGTCATCATAGGAGGCTTGTGCCGGAGCCGCCCAGGATACGCTCATCATGGCAGCCATGGTTGCCGCCATTTTTATTTGGTTTCCACGCATAATCTCATCCGTTTCACCCTGCCCATGGGCGAGCCTAACATAGCGCGCAAAGGCTTGCGAGCGCTAAACAAAGCTGCGACATCTGGGAAAGAACACAAGCAAGACAATAGGTGGGGAGAAGCCATGGTAGCCACGCATGAAGGATCGCGTTTTCGCAGCCTGTGCCGCTGGCTGATGGTGGTGTTCTACTTTGCCGCAGGGGTGCTGCATCTGCTCAGCCCGGAGCCGTTTCTGGCGATCACCCCGCCTTGGGTACCACAGCCGGAGTTCATTATCGCTTTTACTGGTGTGGCAGAGATATTGGGTGCTATCGGCCTTCTTATCCCCCGCTTCCGCCGTGCTGCAGGCATAGGGTTGGCGCTGTATGCGCTGTGCGTCTGGCCTGCCAATTTTTACCACGCCTTTGCCGGTATCTCGGTCGGCGGTGAAACACTGACTTGGGGCTATCACGCGCCACGCCTGCTGGCGCAACCGTTAATTATCGTCTGGGCGCTCTGGGTTGGCGGCGTGTTTGATGGTCAGAGATCTGATCTAAAATAGTTTATTCCGTTCGTATCGAGCCCTTCGACTGCCTGCGGGGCAGGCGCTCAGGATAAACTTCTTCGCCTTACGAAGAAGTCGAGACACAGCCCTATGCGCTCACCAGCCTCTCGACTTCGCTCGAGGCGAACGGAAATTATGGAACATCTTCCTCCACCAAATACCGCTCGACCATAGAACGAATATCCACCTTCGCCTTTAGTCGCGCCGCAAGCAGTGCAGTGCCGCTGATCTTGCGTTGCAGGAACAGCGCTTCGACCGGGGGAATATGCCAGATGGCGCGGTCTTCGGCCATGGAGCGGCCCTGTTCGGCGAGCACCCCGACAAAGGCACGGTCGCCAAAGTCGAACAGGCCGGGGCGATTGGCTTCCTCGACGATCACGCTCACCATGCGGTCGATAATATCACGGTGCCGCTCGACCGCCAGCGGGCTCATAAACCCGGCATTGAGTGCGCCCTGCAGCACTGCCTCATGGTCCTGTTCCATCCCGGCCTTAAGCAGCGCGCGATAGTTGGTCACCGCTTGCGCATCCACCTCGCGCGCGGCACCGAAATCGAGCAAGACAAGCTGATTTGTCTCCGGGCGGTAGCGATAATTGGCGAAATTGGGATCGGTCTGCATCCGGCCAAAAACATACATTTCGCGCAGCACCAGATCCATCAGCGCGGTCATCACCTGGTTGCGCTGCTCCTGATCAGCATCGGCCAGCTTTTCAATCGCATGGCCCTCCTCCCAACTCATCGCCAACACACGATCGGTGGTGAATTCCTCATCTAGCACCGGCACAACAAAGCGCGGATCATCGGCGAGCAGCGCGCCAAATTCGCGCATCTCATTGCCCTCGCGCAGATAATCGGTTTCCTCATGCAATTGCCGCTTTGCCTCTTCGAGCAGCGGCTGGATATCCAGCTCCTTGGGCAACATGCCTGAGACGCGCAGCAGCGTCGCAACATTGTCGACATCACTATCGATGCTGTCGGTAATGCCGGGATATTGCACCTTGATCGCCAATTCGCGACCATCGGGCGTGGTCGCGCGATGCACCTGGCCGATGGAAGCAGCGGCAGCCGGATGCGCGGTAAAGCGCTTAAAGCGGCGACGCCAGCCCTCGCCCCATTGCTCGTTGAGCGTCTGCTGCAACTGTTTGGGCGGCATATGATAGGCTTTGTCGCGCAGCCGGGCGAGCAGAGCGGAAAGCTCCTCGGGCAGCATATCGCCCGCATCCATCGAGATCATCTGCCCCAGCTTCATCGCCGCGCCGCGCAATTGCGAAAGCTGATCGGCAACGCGGTTCACATTGCCCGGTGTCAGCAGCATATCGCGCATCTTCGGCCGCTCGCCGCGCGCTACGCGGCGCGCACCTTCGGCCACCACGCCACCGGCAATGCCCCCCGCCAATTGGCCAAAGCGCCCCAGCCGCGAAATACGACCGCGCGGAACGGCCCTCGACTCTGGGCGCGATTCCGGCTTGGTTCTGCTATCTTTGGGGCTGTCGGTCAGGGGGGTCTCCGTCGCATATTGGCAAACACTTAAGTGTGTAGCATCAGCATCACCTAGTGAATGTTAATATGGTGATGAACGCCCATGCTTCAATTGCTGGCTAAACTGAAGGAACACACTCCATTATGGTTAAGATAGAATCCGTTATGGATTAAGGCGTTGTTGGCACCAACTTACGCACAGGTTAGCTTGTTTACACGGAAGGAGATAAAGAGTTGCGGCTGGCCCGTATTTCTGGACATTACTCGCATTCTTCCCGAGCGGCGATATTGATTCCCCGCTCTTTCAGCGGTCTATAAAACCCTGATTAATCCTTTGGACCCGGGTCAAATACCCGGCCCAAGGGATCAATCCTGACCTGCCGCGCCCGCATCTTTTTGCACGCCATGGCAGAGGCATTGATATATTTGAACGGATCAACACCTTGCGGCTTGGCATCGCGCGCCTTCAGGGGGCCGGCTTCATTATGGTGCGCCAGTGTAATCGCGCCATTGGCGGTGAATTTGACAACGCGAACAATCTCCACCGGGCCGTCATCGCGCTCAATCGCCAACAGGTCATTCTGCTGCAGGCTGAGCATTTTCTTTGCTGTAGGGTGCGGGCGCGGCGGATCAAAATCTGGCTGGTGCAGATCAAAGGTGGTTATGATGCTGGTCTGGGTTTCGCCCTTACGGTCTTTCCACTTGGTAACCCAGCGGCCATTGGGCAGCCGCCAGACATCATAGCGTGCATTGGAATTGCCCTTGAACCCTTTATACGCCCTTCCCTGACGATCACGCACAGGGATCACGTTCAGTGGCTCATGCACCCGAAGATGACGCAGCCCCTGAAACATCAGCGGCCCATTTTCACCCCGTTTCCAGCCCTCAGACGATAATTTGTGCAAAGCCGCCTCAAACGCCTTGCCGTCAAGGTCGCCCGCGACATCCAGCAAAGCCTGACGCAAAACCGGGTCGGCAATGCGCTGGCTGTTGGTGAGATCAGCCGGTCTCAAATGTGCCAGCGGAATACGGTGCGTCATGATCGGCGTTTTACCATCATCGGCATAGCGTCCGGTAAAGCCATAGGCGGTATCATTATGTAGTTGACCCGATGTTGTGCCGGATTTGGTACCAGACTGTGATTTGCCTGCATGATCAGCTTTATAGCTGACCACGGTTTTTTTAAGAACAGCCTCCAGTTCATCGCGGAAATTCGGCCAGGGCAGCGGTAGATTATCGAACATCCTCGTCGCATCATTCGTCTGGCGCTGGGCGGCCCGTTCTACCATCATATGCAATAAGGGTATTGTTGTGACCGCAATAATCGCAGCATTGATGGCATGGTCACGGTGATCAGTAGGCATATGCACAGCATTGCTGTCGCGAGGATCTGCAGGGACCTGATCTGGCAGAGCATCGCTGAGCTGCCATGCATCATACAAAATGTCTGTCAAATATCCGGGAATGACCTTGACCGGCGCCTTCTCCAAAGCGGAAATCCTGTCTGTCTCTGGAGCAGACCCAACTTCTGAATCCGGATACAGGCTGCCCAGATATGTCCGGACCGCTTCTGCCAAGAAATGGGTGTCATGGAGCTGACGGGTCAGGAAACCGCCCTTTGCTTCCAAGCGATCCATTGCATCAGGAGCAAAACGCCATTGTTGTGCCTTGGGCAATGTTGTGGCCTGCGCTGCGATATCCTCCCAACGGTCCGTATTGCCCCAAGCTTCCCATGGACTGCGACGGGCCTTCTCATCATCGCATTCGCGATATGTCACGATCATATTGGCGCTGCTGTCATCCAGTGTACGGCTATAAGGCAGGATATGATCAATCACAGCCGTACCGTTGAACAGCATCTTCATGGTGATCATATTGCCGCAATAAGGGCAATAGCGAACACCATTTTCGGCAGGTTCGAGCCGCTCCCATAATCGCAGCAACATATGATTATGCGCGGTTTCTTCGACACCGTGCTGGCGCAATATTGATGCATGTTTGCGCGCCATAGCGGTCTGGTTGCGGAGACGACTTTTATAGACATCGCGCTGCCGCTCGTTGAGTTTAAGCTCGCGCGCCAGTTCAACGGTTATGCTGTCCGGTCGGCCATGGATTCGGATAATCTGGTTCACCAGCTTCTCCAGCTGGCGCAGGCTGATATGCAGCGTCGGGTTGTTTATGCGGCCCCAGCGCTTTTCCGGTGGATCAGTCAGGTCATGCGTCCCCGGAGGTATATTATGCGCCAATATATCGCCATAATAGGGCAGCTTAGGCTGAGCACCTGGCGCTATATGAATAGTCCGCTGCCAGCCTATGCGTTTTACCGCTTTATCATAGTCAATCACATCCTGTTTCAGGACGCCTAATATGCGTTCAGCCGCACTTGGCCCGACACGGCCATAGCCTTGCGGCAGAATCCGTGCCGCCCTCTCAACCCGGGCAATCTGATCGCTATCGAAAGAGTAATTGTCGCGCAGGAAATCGTGTAGCGCCTCGGGGGCTTCCTCGCGCAATAACCGCTCGATTAGAACCCATCGTGCGTCATAATCAAACCCGGCCCATTCATCACCGAACAGGCTTTCATGACTCATAGCGGCATGCAGGGCATCGCCCACCATCTTTGTGCGGCTTTCCGATGCCTGGGCGAACCTCTGCCCAACCTCCAGTCGCAGCAGCTTTGCCAATGCCGAAAAGCTCGAGGTCTTGACCGTTTTCAGCTTGCCAATAAGCTGGTCGCGCTCCTCCAGTGTCAATGGACGTGCCGAGTGCCCAGGGTTCGCTATCTTTAGCCGATTGACCTCGGTATAAAGTTGCAATTCCTGGTACAGCGGGTGTGCCTTGGCGAGGCTTTCCTCTTCAGGGATATACTCACATGCGCCGACAGTCTCTGGCTTTAACGGGCGCTGAAAGAATAGAACGCGATGGAGCTTTGCATATACTGTATCGGTCAGCAGCTCAGGGTGATAGCGCACTTGGCTGGACCATATAGCATCAAATTCATGGGCAATATGATGACGTTGCGGGTAGAAATCATAGCCGTTGGCTTCAGACTGGCTCTTATTGCCATTCTCTTGCGCTGAACCATTGCCCAGACGAACCCGCACAGGTTCGCCATTGTCTTGCCTGATGGCAAGATATTCTCCCAAAGTGCGTACACCCGTCTTTTCCATCTCCTCGTCGAGCTTACCGGCGGCAAGATAGATTTTGCCATCATCATCCGCGGCACGCTCTGCCTTGCGATTGGAACAGAAACCCCGCCTTTGGTTCAGATGAAAAAGCGCCCGGCCAATTTCATAAGGCTCGAGTCGTTCATCCAGTGCACGGCGGCGCAATATATAAGGATCTGACCGAACAACCATCGCTGCAGCATCACGCTCGGCTGACATCAGTCCATTTTGGACCAGTATGTTCAAAAAAGCAGTACGGCGCCCAAGATAGCGATCACGCCTTCTGCGTGCAGCACGAGCAACACGACGATCAACCGCCAGAGGTGTCCCTGATTTTGGGTCGCGTCCGTCGCTAAAAACCCTTACACCTGAAGCAATAATCCTCTCACCAATGCTATTATCCGACTGGTAAGCAATCAGGCACCAGCCGATAGAATATGTGCCAATATCCAGACCTAATCGCGTCGGCATTCTGCCCCCTGTCAGATTGTACGATCACGATTCTGATCAACAAACCGCTGATTATTGCAATCAATATCGGTGGTGATGTCAATTGACATAAAATCCGAAACGAATATTCCGTTAACAGTTCAGAAACAAAGTGCCAGCGGTTAACAAGTAGCTTGACTGCACCAAATAAGGGCGAGGCTGCGGCCTCGTCTTTTAATTTATATCGATTATGAAATAGATATGAATGGCGATTTTCTGACAGTTAATAATAAGCACATTTTAATATTATGATGCTGAAATGATTTGATACAAAGCTGTCTAGGAAAGTAGCAATCAGAAATTGGTAGGATAAAGAGCATTTTATCAGTACCTTGGATGATAAAATTGCTGTTAACCATATCGCTTGCCCATGCCTTAAAACTACAGCCTTAAAAGCATCCCGCGACACCAAATCGGGGGCAATTTTTGATGCGGAAGACTCTATTGAAAAGTGCAGCTGTTGCTGCGGCGGCGACAGCATGGGCTGCGCCTGCCAATGCCGGGGAAATGACTATATTTCTATCGGCAATGGTTGAAGAACGCTGCAACGTTGTTGATATGCGCGCCGTTGGTTCGGAGCTGAACAATGCATTTCAGGTCAGCGTTGTGTGTAACGCGCCACGTTTTCGTCTGGCCATTAATGATATGAACGGCGCAGTTCCGGTAACCCTTGACGGCACATCTGGTCTGGTTGGCCAGGTCAATGCCGGTTCACAGGGTTTGCTGGTATCACCAATCCTGCCGGGATTTTATCAGTTCCAGATGCGTATTGACGAAAACCACCGTCTCGCCGGCGGCTTGCAGATTCAACTGAACGGTCTTTAATTCGCCGTAAAATTGAACGTCAAAACGTCGGTATAGCGACCGGCGAAATTGTCCTGTGCAGGCGGTACTGATACCCCGAATATCGTCTGATTGAGATTGGCCCCTGGTACAGCAGTTATATCTATTGCCGGACTGGAGGAAGGGTTAACCGGAGTACCGTTGATCGTAGCATCATAAGGAATGCTGCCATAGCTACTCCCCAACTCGTGCTGCATCGCGCCACCATGGTCTGATGTGATCATCAGCGAAACACGGGCATTGGTACGGAAATAGATCGATTGCTGCGCATTCGGTCCAGCACTCAGATCTCCAAGATCCATGACGATATTGCCATTGGCGGCATCACCGACAAGCTGGAGTATCGGGCTTACCCGCAAAATAATCTGTTCCGTACTGCTGAGTTCACCGTCAACGAACACATTTATAGCGGTTTGATAGATTCCCGGGATTACAAATTGCCCAGGATCGATATCAAAAAAATCAAAAGTGATTTCCTTGCTATTGGCAAGGTTCTGCAGCGATTGTTGCGCCAGTGAAGTGGTAGAAGGTGTCGGTGCTATCGTTTCCGAAGCATCGGATTGCCTCAACCGCAGTGCCTGACTGGGTCCGGGAAGCTCGAACTGAACTGTATCGCGTGGCTGGATTTCGACACTGCGCGGTGTGCAGTCATCAGAAAGCCTCACAGAGAGCCGAACAACAGCCTGAGCCACATCGCCAGGGTCATAATCATCCACACCGACCTGCTGAGCCGTTACCGAACTGGTGCCACAATCCTGCGCATAAGCCGGTGCACTAAGCGCCAGACTGCTCAAAACCCCAGAACAGATAAGTGCTCGCGAAAGAAACCTGTTCAGCTGATACCTCATTGTCTTTCCAACTCCAGATCTTCAAGGCGTACAAGCGCCTCGCTTTCTTCACTGATAGTAAATGTGCCGCGCGCCCTGATACCCGGTATTTCTATCACATAGTCGCCCGGCGACAAATTGCTAAACGCGGCGCGGCCAGCACGGTTGGTGAAGAAGGTGCTTGGCGGCGCGTCCTCATCACCAACTTTGGTATAGCGACCATATTCCAGAGCCACAGGCGCATCGTCGACAAATAGGGTCGCAATCGCGGTGCGGAAGGCATCGCTGCCCACTTCTATCAACAGACCTGAACGCGCGCCGCTCTCAAGCAGATAGCGGCCAGCTCCAATATCATATCCAATAGGCAAGTTCTGGGCATCGACTGTGACCTCCTGTGGCCGGTAAGGCGAGTTGATGGTCGCAATCGCCGAACCGAAATCATTGGCAAAGGCAAGCTCACGCCCGGCCGCACTGGTACGCACCGCAATTTGTGAGTCCTCGATCGATTCATGCCGTGATACAATGGCAAAACCGCGTCCCGGATCACGGCCAATGGCAAACTCACCATCGGCATAACCGATACCGGTCTGGAAACGCGCAGTACCGAAGCGATCATCAGAACTGCCATCGCGACCGAAGCGCTGGGTTACGTCCGCTTCGGTATCAAAACGCGTATTGGCAAAGCCCAGGCTGCCGAACAGCGAGTTATCATTGGGCGAGCGGGAAACACCGATACGGTAGTCGACTTCGGGCAGCGTCAGGCCGCGCAGGCGGCGGAATTCGGCACGGCCTCGGTTGCTGGCGGTATCATAGGTCGCGGTAAAGCTGTTGCGCGTGCCAAAAGGAATAGTAAGCGTTGCCAGCACACCGACATCGGTATCGGCATTGGCCCGCTCTGCATAACGCGCAGCCAGTGTTAGGAAGAAGGAATTGAAATTCTGCCGGAAACCAGCCGAAAGAAAAACATCGGGATCTTGAATGTCGTAACGCTCAACATAGTTGGCGCTGCCAAAAAGCGCTGTACGTTCTCCAACATCGATCTGATATTCGGCACGCAGATCAAATTTGATGTTTTGCAAAAAGCCAAACTGATCGAGCGAGGTGAATTCACGCGAACGATAGTCAAAAGTCAGTGTCGCAAACTCGCCCTGATCAACGCCAAAGAATGGCGAACCGCGAAATGTCGCCCCGGCGGCGACACCGGTTCCAAGTATCTCATCCTCGCTTAGCGCAGCATCCATAGTGATGGTACCGACACCAACGCCGATAGCTGCTCCGGCTCCGACACTTTGCGTTGCTTCGGTGGCGACTGCATGTCCGGCAATCGTCAATGTCGACGAGATACCACGCTGGTAAAAGGCGCTGACGACGGGGTCATCGGTGTAGCTGAACCCTATATTGAGGGGGTTACGCAGGAAGCCGGCAGAGAAACTGAATTGATCCAGCCCTTCGGCAAGCAGATTGATATCCGAACCGAAAGCAAAGCTCTCGACCTCGCGGCGCCCTAATGAGTCCTCAACAACGATCGAAACATTGTTGCTGAACGCAGCAAGCGGGATGCGGGTAATATCAATCGGCCCAGGGTCGGCGATAAAGCGCTCAACCAAAACATTATTGACATAGACTTCAACCGCTGATCGCCGTTCCAGACGCAGGGAACGCGCTGCATTGGGGCGGATATTGCGGGTAGGCTGAATAGCCTCATAGTTGCGCTCAAAATTCAGACCGAAGACGTCAAAAGCACCGGCAAGACGCGATTGATTGGGGATGACATCGCCAGCGGAAAGACGAAAGGCCTGATCAGGCCAGTCGGTGAAGCCGACAATGCGGTCGCGTATGAATGTCCGGCGACCACCGCCATTGGCGACCTGAAAATTGCCGCCATAATCAATATTGAGGCCCCGGATACCGCCAATATTAAGAAAGCCGGCAAAGTCGATCTGGGTATTCGGTTCAAAATTACTATCCAGCGAGGAGGACGCAATCGCTGCAGCGGTTACACCGAATGAAAAATCAGACGGGGTAATGCGCTCGACACCGGTGAAATCAATATCCCTCGAAGCCGCGACAGTGCGGCCACGCAACAGGCTGGGATCAACACCGACTTCAATCGCCAATGTCGCTGGATTGAGGCTAACCGATATACCTAAAGGTGCGTAAGATTCTACAGGCACCAAGCCATCACCAAGTGCAAGGATCGCAGTCGATGTCTGATCTGTAAGCAAATCAGAAGTGGCGCGCGCCAGATCAATACTACTGACGGCAACGGCACGGCTTTGGGTAATAGTGGCGGTTACCGGTTGGTAGCGGCGGCCATCAATCACTAGCGGCAGCGACAGCGTGGCCTGTTGTTCCTCCGGCTGCGCGACTGGTGGTGGTGGAGGACCAGCCTGCTGGTCCTCCACCTGAGTCTGCGCGGCTTCTTGCGGGGCAGTCGGCTGTGGCTGCTCTACTGCAGCCTCATTAGCTCCGGCAGCATTGGGTTGTTCCTCACTCTGCTCAGCATAAGCCGAGGCAACCACTGGTGTTGCGAAAGGATTGGCAAAGCCCTCAAACAGGTTGATCGGCGCATTGCTGAGTCCGGCGTTGCTAAACTGCGGTTTCTCTACCCAAGGCTGGGTCGCATGGGCTATAGGAGCGAACGGCTCAATCAGCGCTTCGAGAAGGTTAATCGGTTTACGCCTGACCTTGCCGCGCTTGCCGGTCAGAGAGTTATTGTCCGTCTTTGCAAGAGCGACGAAACCCGCATTGGCGGATTTCATATTGCCAGTATCGGCACCAGCATTGGCAAGCGCGATTCCCAATCCGATATTATCCCGCGCCTGCGCTCCGATGCTGAAGCCTTTGCGGTTTAATAAGGATGGTGCAGATGGCCGGAAGGGAACGTCCGGTACATCCGGTATATCCTTGAAAACAGGGGGATAGGTTGGACCATAATCATGCTCCAAACCGCTCAACTCATATTGAGGCTTAGGGAAATTTTGATCGACATAGGTGCTTTGCGGAAGGCCTGTAGCGATCCCCACTGAATGCAAAACATAAACTGTCAGCGCGCTATACAATAGAGCTCCTCCCCCAAGAGCAATGCGTTCCTATCTTCCTGCCCTAGTTAAAGCGCAGTTCTTCAATCGACCCTGTCGGCAAATCCGCAATAGTGATGGTCAATGTGCGTTCACTATTGGGCGCAATCAGCGGGTTGGGAATAAGTTGAGCCAGCTCTTCACGGCCATAGTTGAAGCGCTGCCCATCAATGACAAAGGTCAGACGCTTGGCTGTCAGCAGGCTATAATCATTGCCACTATTGGCCATACCGACCGTGATGACATCGCCATCACGCGCTACCGAATTAATGTCGATATCATCCTCTGCATCAGCAGGCTTGACGTAAATTGCAGCACCAAAACTATAGGCGAACTGAATGCCAGAGAAATTTTCATCGCGCACCGGGACTTCCTTGACCCGAAGAACATAGCCCTGAGTCTCGGTCAGTTCGATAGGACCGAGATACTGGAACCTGACTGCCTGAGTACCGCCAGGCTCAATCAGACCCTGTGGCGGGAAGACAACAAAGTCATCCTCTGCAGAAGTAAATGTCTGACTGCCATCTGGCGCAATAATACGGCGCTCAACTGATATTTCATATGGAAGGGGATCAGTACGCGTGTTGTTTACGGAAATAGTTCCCGCGGTTCGTCCTTCTGCCGGAACCAGCATGACCCGCAATGGTTGAACTTCCATCGCTTGAGCAAGAGAACCCAAGCCCAATAGCAAGCTGAAAGCAAGAACGGCTGCTCGAAATGCACGCATATATGTGACCCATCAAATTATTATGCTGCATCTTCCCAAGGCCATGAGGCCAAATACAGCAAATGGGTGGGAGTGGATTTATACCACTCCCACCCCGCTATTATGATTATGTAATAATCAGTTAGCAGTTACATCGACAGTTACGATGTCGGTGTAGATACCGGCAAAGACGGTCGTACGGTCAGCCTGGTTTGCAGCACCTGCATTTTCGTCAAGCACGCCATCAGCAGCAAAACGCAGGGTCATGCTCTGGCCGTTAACGAAAGCTGACGAACCGTTGAACGGACGTGCAACCGGGCTAGCCAGATTGGTTTCGCCGAAGGCCAGACCGCTACCACCGGTAGCACGAACAACATAACCGACCTGCTGTGCAGCACCACCACTTGTACCAGTCAGGAACATGAAGCCCTGATTTTGTGAGGTGATGTTGACGGTACCACCGCCCAGGCCATTACAAACAATGGTAACACCATTTACAATTTCCGGGGTACGCTGACCAACCGGAACGTCAGACAGGATGCCGAAGTCGATCAGAACAGGGCTATCCTGGAAGTCGAAAGCACCGCAGATGGATTCTACTTCACCACGCAGTTCGTGATCCACGGTAGGACCAGACTGAGCAGCAGCAGGTGCAGAAACAGCAGCCATTGCGATAGCAGCAGCAGAAAGTGCAATAATCTTTTTCATCATCATTCTCCATTTAAATATGGGCAAAACCAAAGCCCGGTTTCATTCACTAATTTGCAGTTACAGATACAGTTACAACGTCAGTATAATTGCCAGCGAAGACGGTCGTACGATCGGCCTCATTGGCATTGGCGTCATTGTTCACAGCCACGCCGTTGGCTTTGAAAAACAACGTCAATCTTTGTCCCTGAATGAATTGCGCCGCACCCGGAAAAGTGCGTACGACATCGGCACCGAGATCGGTTTCAGGGAAGAACAGCCCAAAGCCTCCTACGGAACTGATGGTGTAGCCCACTTCACGAGCTTCACCGCCAACACCGTCAAGAAACAATTTGCCGCCATTTTCCGAGTTGATGGTGACACTGCCACCATCGGGACTGTTACAGGTGATCAACAAACGGCTCGTTATCCGATCAGTCTGCTGCCCAACAGGCGTGTCCGACAACATTCCAAAATTAATCGGAATAGGGCCGGGTGCCGCATTGGTTTCATCATTGGTCACACCGCATATGGGCGTAACCTCACCAGTCAAAGTGATGGTAAGCTCCTCTGCTGAAACGGGAGCAGAGATTGCAAGTGCGCTGACTGCAGCAAAAGATGCAAGCATTGCCCTCACAATAAAGAACCTCCAACACTTGGAAATGTATACTTTGTAACATTTCCATTTACACAGAAATTAATCTGCCATTCACGGTCCTTATTAGAAGACCAAACGAAGTTAAGGCGCAGTAATGGCTGATTTTACCACAAGTACATTCTGGTAAAACCTGCCTCAGCTACGACTCAAAGCGACCCCCCGCTCCGATATGGATGTTTATATTCGGGGCCTTCACTTTTCGTCAACCATTATATACATTGAAACTGAGAGATTTCTGCGAATCAGCGGGTATTGGTCCATTTCGGGACATGAGAGTAACCACTCTTTAACAATATCCGGGCTTCGCTAGGCTTAGCAAAACGAATCACCAACGGAGATTCACAAGATGTTTCACGTGGCTATCCACAATATTAAACGAGTCGCCCCATTTGCCGCGCTTGCTGCCTTACTTCCCGCAGCTGCCCAGGCGCAGGAAGTAAACTTTACGCTGAATGCTGAAGTTGACCCGATTTGCGAGGCCAATTCTGATCGCGGTGAGAATATCGAGATTGACCTCGGTATATTGTCCCAGACGCCTACCGGCACCGAGGTGGACAGCGATGGCGTGGTCGACATTACCTATGTCTGCAATGATCCCGATGGCTTTACGCGCACGATAACCTCGATCAATGAAGGCGTGTTGGTCCGTATCGGCAGTGGCGGCGGGGAAGGCAATGAAATCCCGTATTTTCTGTCATCTGAAGGAGGCGAAGGCCTCGCTTTTTCGCGTCTACGTCTAACTGCTCCATTGACCCGGAGCTTTGGCGGTTCGAGAGCTTTTCTGGATGGTGTTATTGGCACTTTAACTATCACCGTCAATGGCGTGCTTGAACAGAATGCCGGTAATGTAAATGGCGTTGACCGGACCACAGTATTTGCAGGCCAATATACCGATGTGATCACGCTGGCTGTAACGGCCAACTAAACAGCATTTGTTCCGACTTTCCGATGATGTCCCGCTTTTGCGGGCCATCTGCGCTAGCATCAACTATCGCAGCCGGTGCAACAATCCGTGGCATTTCATGATGTTTCCTGCGGTAAACACACTTATCAAAGTGCCTTGAAATCCTTTTCTTTTAGTGTCTAGCGGGATAACGGGTGGACATGCCTGCGCGACCTTTCTGCAATATGCCATTTCCACTGATGGGCTTTCGCACCACCCTTTCGTGTCAGCCTCGGTTTGCCGTCTGCATTGTGGCCTTGTCGCTGTTGCTCACCGGTTGTGCCATCAACCGGACAGAAGCGCCGGTTGATGGAGTGAATGTCACCGATTGGGAAACACCGGCACTTAGTGAAGTTGCGCGGCGAGCGCAGGATGCTGCAGCGCCCCTGCCGCAAAGCGAAACGGGCTGGTGGGGCCAGTTCAATGACCCGGTTCTGCTCGACCTGATCAACACCGCGCGTAACGAAAACCGCGAAATCCGTATCGCAGCGCTGCGTATCATCGAAGCGCGTGCGCAAGCTGCCGGTCTGCGCGCCAATTTGCGGCCGCAAAGCTTCACCGGCACACTGACCGGAGGCTATGCCGCCAATGCGCTGGCGGGCGGGCGCATTGTCGATAATGACTTTCTCTTTGTCGATGCCGGGGTTTCTGCCGGGTGGGAGATTGACATTTTTGGCCGCATCCGGCGTTCGATCGAACAGGGCGATGCCGTGCTTAGCGGGATTGAGGCGACCGCCCGCGATATCGAGATATTGATATCTGCCGAGGTCGCGCGTCGCTATTATAATTATCGCACCGCAGAGGCACGACTGGCGATCGTGCGTAACAATGCCGCCTTACAGCAGCGCAGCACCGATATCGCCAATCTGCGCTATGAATATGGCCAGGACAGCGAGCTGGATGCGCAACAGGCGCGCTCACAACTGGTGGCGACCGAGACCGCTATTCCAGGGCTAATGGCGACAATGGAGCAGGAGCGCGCTGCGCTGGCGGTGCTGACTGGGCGCCTGCCAGGCGACATTGTGCTTGATGCGCGACAGGAATTCCCCGTCGCCAATCTGCCACTCTATGCCATCCCTGCAGACATGTTGATGCGGCGGCCCGATGTGCGCAGCGCGGTGCAGGGCATAGAGGTACAAGCAGCACAGCTTGATCTGACCAAGGCGCAGCTTCAGCCTGCCTTTGTGCTGGCCGGGGCTTTTGGCATTACCCGCACCACCGCGGGCGGCCTGTCGGATGCGGTGACGGAATCGCTGGCGGGCAGCCTCAGCTTCCCGATTTTCGACTTTGGCCGCATTCGCAATGCCATCCGGGCACAGGATGCGCGACTGGAACAGGCGGTGGCGCGCTATGAACAGACGGTGTTGGATGCGGCGCGCGAAACCGACACTGTGGCGATCAACCTTTTGCGCATCCGCGAGGAAATTGCCTTGCTGACCGAGTCCGCTGCGATTGCCCGGCGTGGGCTGGAAATTGCCACTACCCGCTATCGCGAGGGGCTTTCGCCCTTTGACCGGGTTCTGGATGCTCAGGCGGTACTATTGCGGCAGGAGGACAACCTGACCGCTGCCCGCGGACGCGAAGCGGTCGCGCTAATAAGCCTGTACCGCGTAATAGCCGGTAGCTGGGAGATGCGTGCACCAGAGGAGATCATCCCGGAAAGCACGCTGGAGCGCATGCAGGAGCGTACCAATTGGGGCGATGATATTATCGAGAATATGGCAGGGGAAGAAGCGCCATGAGCGATGACAAGCAAGACGCCGAGGACAGCCAGCCGGAAGAGGCAGAAACCGCAGTGAATGAACCAACCGAAGCGGAAAAAACCGCGCGCCGGACAGGTCGCGGCGCGATGGTGCTGCTCGGTCTGGTTGCTGTTATCTATCTGCTGCATTTTATCGGCGATAGGGTGACGCCCTATACCAGTCAGGCGCGTATCGGCGCTTATGTCGTGCCGATTGCGCCACAGGTCGCTGGTGAGATCATCAAGCTGGATGTGGTGGATAATCAGCTGGTCAAAAAGGGCGATCCGCTGTTTGAAATTGACACCGCCAATTATGAGCTGGCGCAGCAAAAGGCGGAGGCTGATCTGGATGCAGTCGGACGCGATCGACAGGCGGCCAGCGCAGCTGTCGAAGTAGCGCGAGCCAATCTCGGCGTTGCCAGAGCCTCGCTCAACAAAATCCGCAAAGAGGCCAACCGTTATGAAGCCCTGCGCGCCGCCGATCCCGGCACCGTTTCGGTGCGCCGCCTCGATGCCAGCCGCGCATCGCTCAGCGAAGCAAATAGCCGCGTGAATGCTGCCGAAGCGCAGCTGCGTCAGGCAGAGATAGCCCGTGGCAGCCTAGGCCCCGACAATGACCGCATCCGCGCCGCGCGCAGTGCATTGGAGAAAGCCAGACTCGACATCGACCGTTCAGTGGTCCGCGCACCTGCAGATGGCAAGGTGACGGATCTCAATATCGATGCCGGTCGTTTTGCCGGAGCAGGCCAGCCGGCACTGACGTTGATCAGCGTCCGCGATGTCTGGGTTGATGCTGACCTCACAGAGAATAATCTTGGCAATGTCGAAGTCGGGCAATCGGTCGATATTGTTCTCGAAGCGATGCCAGGCAGCGTTTTTAGCGGTACAATACGCAGCGTTGGTTCTGGCGTCGCCGCCGGACCGCGTTCCACCCAAGGTGCTCTGCCAACCGTCAATAACAGCCGCAACTGGCTACGCCCGGAACAGCGTTTCCCGGTGGTGATCGAGTTTACTGAAGTAGACGAAGATCTGGCGCGCAACCTGCGGCTCGGCGGCCAGGCCAGCGTGTTGGTCTATACCGATAAGGCAGGGCCTATGGGCTTTTTCGGACGGCTATATATCGGCTTTATGGCGTTCCTGTCGTACATACTCTGATATGGCTGCGGCGTCCCCTTCCCTACTGGCCAAGGCAATTCGGCAAACGCGTGCTCTGCCTCAGGCAGAGGCGCGATGCTGGCGGCTAGCGGCTGGCTTTGGACTAGCGACGCTGGTCGGCTATGGGGCGTATCCCTCGCTCGGCTATATGTTTGTGATGACAGCGCTGATAGTCCTTATGCCGCCGGCCCCGGCACCCAAACCTGGGCAAGTGGCACAGCTACTGATTGTCGTTCTGGTTGCGGTTGCATGGGGTGCGATACTTGGCCAGTTGCTGTTTCGCATACCAATATTGGGGCTGATGCTGCTTGCTATAGGCTTGACGGCAACCTTCATGCTTCAGATCAGCAAGCCGGCAATGGCGCCGGTCGCTTCGTTGCTTATCGTTGGCCAGACATTTGTTCCCGTGCTTTCAGGACCGACCCCGGCACTGGGTCCAGCCTTCTTCTTCATCATGGTCGGGGGCAGCATCTTCGCGGTCTCTATAGCCTGGCTGGTCCAGGCCTTTTTCCCCGAGCGTACAACACCGCCTGCGCCGCCAGCCTTTACCGGCGATATAGGCTGGGTTGGTCTGCGTGGAATGATGATCATATTGCCAGCCATTATCCTGGCATTGACAAATACCGCCTATTTGCCGCTGCTCATCAAAGGCTCGTTTCTGGCGGTCCAGGCGGAAACCACCACAACCAAATATCAGGCGCGCGAACTGATCGGTTCGACCTTAATGGGCGGGCTAGTGGCTTATCTGCTTTGGACCGGGTTGCGGCTGATGCCTGATCTCGTGATTTTTGCTCTTCTCATGACCGCTATCGGCTTGATCATCGGGCGCAATCTTTATGGCGTTACCAAGACCCGCCAACCTTTCACTTTCTGGCAGGCCGTAGTTGTAACAATGATCGTGGTAGTCGGCCCCAGCGTTTCTGACTCAACCTTCGGAAAAGATGCGGACACAAACTTTCTGATCCGCATTGGGCTGTTCATCGCGCTATCGGTCTATGCGGTCTTGATGGTCGCACTCCTCGACGAAGTGCGCCGGATCATCCTCGCAAGACGTAACCGGCGCTAGATCAGACGACCAGCTTCAGCCATGCGGCAGTTCGATCGGCGGCACGATGCCGAGATCCCGCAATCCCAGAAGCACCAGCTCCACCGCAAAGCCACAGAACAATATGGCTACGATGCGCATGATAATCTCGGTAACACCGCCGCCCGTCTTCTGCCCTTCACCACCCGGTTTCATTGCCATGCCAATGAAAAGTAGAATGACTAGATTGATTACCATCTGCGTACCTAAAGCTGCCAATCCTACAGCCTTAGCAGCAAGATCAGGCAGACGGGCATTGACCACTACCAAAGCGACAATCGCCTGAGGCGTTGCCAGCAAAGGCATTGCGAGAGGATAAAAAGCGATGGACTTTTTAGGGGCATCCTCAACCGCTGGATCATGATCATGGCTCTCGCCGAGGACCAGATTGATGGCGAATACAAACAAGATGATACCACCGGCAATCTCCAGCGCGGGCACAGAGACATGGAAGACGCTGATAATTTGCTGGCCCAATATGGCGAAGGTGAAGAGAATAGCTGAAGAGGCAATAACCGCAGTAATGACCGTTTTACGACGCTCTTCACGGGTCATATGTACGCCTTCATTGGCGAATATCGCAATCGCCTTGGCTGGCCCGCACACTACACTGAAGATGATCAGCAGATCGATAAAGCTATAACCCAAGACTGTTCCCCTTTTTCTCTCTATAAAGCAGATATAAGCGATAGGCTGGCTTGTCGAGCGGCATTACCTTGATCTCGTGTCACGGCAAGTAAATGCACTTAAAATCTGAATGACACTCTGTCACGATTGCCATAAAATAGTATCATCGACCTGATGCAGTTTTCAAAAGGGGAATGGGTAATGCGCAGATCACACTATTGGATAAGCATGGCATGTGCCGGGACGCTCTCGACCGGACTATTATCAGCCTGCGCCACTGTGCAGGAACCGGCAGCTACTACTTCCGAAAACACGAAAGCACAGAACCCGACTGGCAAGACCGTTGTGACCGGCCAGGCGACCTATCGTGAGCGTATCGCTTTGGAACCAGGCTCGGAGCTTACCGTGGTTCTGCTAGACTCTTCCTTTGCAGACCCGCTCGCCAATCTGTTTGCCGGCACCAATGTGAAAATAGAAGATCAGCAGGTGCCGATTCCCTTCAGCCTCACCATTGATCACTCGAGGCTTATTCCCGGAGACCAATATGAAGTGCGCGGCATAATACGCGGCCCCGGCGGCGATATACGCTGGGGTAACGAACAGGGGAAGCCGGTCGATCTATCACAAGAGAAGCAGGATCTCGGCACGATCATACTGATTGCCGCGGAATAACTGCGAGAAGGCTCTTCGCTAAAATTAGGATCAAGACCCGAGTATAGCTTCTAGGGTCAGCTCCTAAAGAAAGCGGCGCGACCCCTCTCGGGATCGCGCCGTTTCATAGTCATCAATATGCGCGAAATCAGTCGCCAGTCGTTTCAGCCACTTTGACCTTGTCGAGACCATCGACATATTCAGCACCGGCAAGGATTTCTGCAGAACTGCCCGCGAAGCTGTCTCCGATCGGCTGAACGCGTCCGCCAAGACAGGTTCCAAGGAAGCCCTCCATGGCAGCAAAGAAGCTCATACGGTTTTCCGGCTTCTGGAAACCATGCCCTTCGTCCGGATAATTGATGTAGGTTACCGGCAGACCCTTGGCCTGCATCGCTTCGACGAGATTATCGGCTTCCTGCTTGGTCACCCGCGGGTCGTTACCGCCCTGACCGACCAGCAGTGGCACCTTGATATCGTCAATCCGGCTGATGGCCGAACGTGACAACAGGTCTTCGCGCTGTTCGGGATCGGACGGATCGCCAGCATAGCGGAACCACGTGCCAGCTAGGAAAGGCTTCCAATATTCCGGGAAGCTTTCAATCAGCGTTACCAGACTTGATGGGCCGACAATATCGACGCCGCACGCAAAGGTGTCAGGCGTGAAAGCGACGCCGGTGAGTGTCGCATAGCCACCATAGCTGCCACCGCCGATTGCGATCTTGTCTTCGACTGCAATGCCTTCTTTGACGGCCCAGCCAACGGCGTCGATCAGATCATCATGCATCTTGCCAGCAAATTCGCCGACAGCCGCATTGGTGAAATCCTTACCAAAGCCGGTCGAGCCACGATAATTGACGCTCAGCACCGCATAGCCACGATTGGCCATCCATTGATGGATGGTATTATAACCATAGCTGTCACGCGCCCATGGGCCGCCATGCACCCATAACAGCATCGGCAGGGCCTCATTTGGCCGCCCGTCACCATCGGGGTCGCTGCCCGGCGGCAGTGTGAGATAGGAGACCATGGTCAGCCCGTCAGAAGATTTGAGCTCAAGCGGATGCATCTTCTGCAACGGTGCATCGGCCAGATCTGGGCGGGTAGAGAACCAAGGTGTTAAACTGTCTGCCTGACGATCATAGACATAATATTGTCCAGGCGCCTGGGCCGAGCCTTCATAAACAATCCAGGTCTGATCATCGTGTGAGCGCGAGGTAATGGAGAACTCGCCCTTGAGATTATCGTCCAGGAATTTCAGCTCCGCCGCAGCTTCGTCGTTCAGAGCAAACCACTCATTTTTCAGATAATTCTCTGAATAGGCGATTGGCTCAAAAGTTTCATTATCGGTAAAAACACGACCAATATCGGCCTTTTCTGGCTCGACAAGTATACGGCTTTCGCCTGTCTCGAGATTCACCTCAATGCCTGCCGCCAGATTGCGTTCACGACTGTCGATGAAGAAGGCCTTTTTGTTATCACGCGAGAAACCGGCAATATTTGTGCTCAGCATGTCCTCGCTCGGGATATCTGCAAATGTCTCTCCGGGGGTGAAGTCGTCATTGAGATAAACGGCCTTCATGCCACCGGTAGGCTGCGGGATCATCGCCATGCGTGGCGCATAAGCATTGTCGGTAATCCATGCGGCATAGCCCGGATTTTCGGCGATCAGAGTGCGTTCAGCTGTCTCAATATTAACCTCATAGAGATCGGTGAGTTGCGGATTGCGCTCATTAAAGCCGACCAAAATTACGCCTGGTCGATCGCGGCTGACACCAAGGATTTGTGCACGCGCACCGTCTGCAACCGGGGTCAGGTCACGTGTCGAGCCAGTGCCGGGATCAGTCGCATAGACATGGAAATTCTCATCTCCATCATTGTCCTTCACGAACATCACATATTTGCTGTCCGTCGACCAAAAGTGGTTCGAGATACCGCGATGCCGGTCGTCGGTGATAACCTTGCCCGCACTTGGATCGGACGCAGGCGCAACCCATACATTCATGACACCCTCATCCGGGGCAATCCAGCTAACCCATTTCCCATCCGGGCTTATCCGCCCCTGGCTGGCAACGGGATTGCCAAAAAGATCGTCACGATCGATGAGTTCATAGTTTGCAAGAGTTTCAGGCTGCGCATGCGCAACGCCGGTTATAAGAGCGGAGCTCGCCAATGCAGCGGCGACGAGCGAAAATCGTTTCATAGCATTTATCTCCTGGTCGGTTGTAAACGGACACTTTTTTGCACGGGCGGCCCGCCCACCACAGATGGGGACAGTGCTAGCCTGATTGCAGCCTTAACGGAAGATAAAATGGCACTTTTTCATCGGTTGGCTTCCAAAGACGCAGTTCATACTTGCAGAATGTTCAAGTTATAGCAGTGACGAAAGGCTTTGCCTCGCAAGGGAGTGACATCGAGCGCGAAGAGTTCGCAGGGGCGATGCGCCTCCGCAAGCGCCCAGAAGTGCCGCTGAGGGATTAGCGTCAAGGATTGAAGAAAGGTGGTGCGGGACGCAGTCTGATGCGAATCGGTCTCAGCTTCGTTTTCGCATAGATATGGGAAAATAGTGGGAATAAGCCTGTATTCTCGTTGTTTCGGCCCAACTTTCCGAACCGAGCTCCCTATGTATCCGCAATTTTGCTGTCATTTTCCCATAGCTCTGGCTTGCGGGAAACGGATTACGGTTTCTACGAAGGGCAAAGTCTGGGGATAAAAACTTCTGAGAAAACTGTTGTAATTTTTACCAGCATGGCTGATGCTTTAGCCGATCTGATGATTCAGGTTCCCCACCACGAAAAGTTAAGTTTTTTTGTGGTGAAAGGAATGAACATGTCAGACAACTTCAGTTCAAAGCTTGTCGTTGAATATCGGTCGATTGATACAATCAGGCCCTATGCGAATAATCCTCGCAAACATCCCAGAAAGCAGATCAGGAAACTTGAGCGCAGCCTCAAAGAGAGAGGCTGGACGCAACCACTTATTGTTGATGCTAACAACAATCTGATTTGTGGCCATGGTCGCCTGGAAGCGGCCAAGCGCATTGGCGAAAGCGAGGTACCTGTCATATCCTTAGGCGATATGAGCGAGGCGGACCGCCGCGCATATATCATCGCTGATAACAAGTTGGCCGAAGAAGCATCCTGGTCAAAGGAACTATTGCGTTCCGAGCTCTCTGGTCTGATCGAATTGGGCTATGAAGTTGAGCTTACCGGTTTTGATACACTCGAAATCGATATGATGATTACGCTTGGGGATGAGGTCGAGGATGATTGTGTCGAACTGCCGGATGATCAGTCTGCACCGATATCCCAGATTGGCGATTTGTTCACGATCGGTGATCACCGACTGATCGTTGGTGATGCCAGCGATGCCCAAGTATATAAGCGCCTCACAGATGATGAACGGGCACAGCTCATACTCACTGATCCGCCTTATGGCTGCGCAATTGCCAATAATGTTTCAGGCAATGGTAAAGTGCGGCATGCAAATTTTGTCATGGGCTCTGGCGAGACGAGCTTGGCAGAGTTTGCCGAGACATTGCTGCGGCCAGTCTTTCAAGCCATGGCTGAATATAGCCAGCCTGGGGCCATTGCTTTTGTATTTATGGATTGGCGCGGCGCCCCGCATATGCTCTGCGCTGCTGACGATGTCTTTGAAGAGCTTAAGAACCTTATTGTCTGGGCCAAGTCGAATGCCGGAATGGGTGCCTTTTACCGGTCAGCCCATGAATTATGCTATGTCTTTAAGGTCAGCCAAGGCAAACATATCAACAATATCGGGCTAGGCGGTCGGCACCGAACCAATGTCTGGCATTATCACGGAACCAATGTTTTTCGCGCAGGCCGCATGGATGATCTCAATGATCATCCAACCATCAAGCCCAAACAGATGATCGCTGATGCGATCATCGATTGTTCGCATCATGGCGGCATCGTGCTTGACCCGTTTTGTGGTTCAGGCACAACGCTTGTTGCCGCTGAAATGACGAAACGCCGTGGTTATGGGATCGAACTTGATCCGGTCTATGCCGATGTGATCTTGCGCCGTGTCAGCGAGGCGACCAACTGCGAACCCATGCTCGATGGGAAGACCCCACTTTCAGAAGTTGCTGCCCTGCGGCGCAAGGCGTGAGGGGGATAATCATGACAAAAGACAAGAATGACAGCAGCAATAACAAGGATATGGTCGGCACCAAGACTGGCCAGCCTTTAGCACCTTCAGGCTATCGCAAAGATGGAAAACCTTACAAGGAAGGCAATGTTCAAGAAGATGGCAATTATATCGTTGGGCGCAACCGACCACCTAAGCATAGCCGCTTTGCCAAGGGTGATGGTCGCAAGCGCGGACGGCGCAAGAAAGGCGTGGCCAATGCAGATACGGAATTTTTGCGCGAACTGAACCGCAAGGTGACGATCCGGGAAAATGGCAAGTTGCGCAAGGTGACAAAGAGCAATGCAGTGGATCTTAGGCTACTCGAAAATGCCGTTGCCAAGGGGCAGAACCGGGCGATCGAGATGGTCGATGAACGCCGTCAGCGCATCGCGCAAAATGCTTATACTAACCGCAACTATCACACCCTGAGCGATCGCGAGATATTGCGCGAGTATCTGCAAGAACGGGCAGCCGAGTTCAATATCGATCCGAACATGTTCGGTGATCCAGATACTTCCGATACAGTAAATGGTGAAGACGATGGCTGAAGTCGACAGCAATGATGCGACGCTTGCAATGTTGCGGGTAGATTTTGCTTTCTTCCTGCGATTTGCGTTTAACGAGCTTGGCGGGGAAGGACACTATTGTCACAATTGGCACATAGACGCGATCATCCATCAGCTTAATCGGGTGCGTAAGGCGGAAAATCGCCGGCTCATGGTTACCATGCCGCCGCGCCATTTGAAATCAATCACCATTTCCATTGCATGGACCGCATGGATTTTGGGCCATAATCCAGCATTGAAATTTCTGTGTGTGAGCTATGGCCAGGATCTCGCCGATGACCATGCTCGCAATTGTCTGAAGATCATGCAAAGCCGCTGGTACAAGGCTGCGTTTCCACGCATGATGCTTGCTCGCCGCTCCATTGCGGACTTCTCCACAACAGCAGGCGGTGGGCGCATATCCACCTCGGTTGATGGTGTGACAACCGGCTTTGGGGCCGACATCATCATTGTCGATGATCCGATGAAAGCGCAGGATGCAATGTCACCTAATGCGCGGGAAAAGATCAAATCATGGTTCCATGAGACCCTTATTCAGCGGCTCAATAATCAGGAAACAGGAGCAATATTGGTGGTCATGCAGCGTTTGCATGAAGATGATCTTGTCGGTCTATTGCAAAAGGACCGACAATGGCATGAACTGTGTCTTCCAGCTATTGCCGAGAAAGATGAAGCAATCCCAATGTCGCACGGTCGCAGTTATTGCCGCCGTGAAGGATGTGCTCTTCACCCAGCCAGGATGTCGCTTGCTACCCTGCTGGAGCGCAAGGCTGCCAATCCATTGGTCTTTGCCAGCCAATATCAGCAAGCACCGGTCCCGACTGTTGGGAATATTATCGATCCTGCATGGTTGAAAACATATGATAGCGAAGTGCTGGATGCCAGCTATGGCGAGATTGTGCAATCTTGGGATTCGGCGAGCAAAGACAATCCGTTTAGTGACTTCTCGGTATGCGTCACGGCACTTATTCGCGGCAAATCAATCTACATCCTTGATGTCTTCAGAGCCAGACTGGAGTTTCATGCGCTGAAAGCCAAAGCTATCGCACTGGCCCAAACACATGGCGCGTCGACAGTATTGATTGAGGATGCAGCATCAGGCACGGCGCTGATCCAGTCGCTGCGCGCCGATGACACACGCGGTGTCCCCTATCCCATCGCAAGGCGCCCAGAAGGGGACAAACTGACACGAGCAATGGGCGCAAGTGCAATGATACAGGCAGGAAGACTATTTCTTCCTTCTGCTGCGCACTGGCTTGGCGACTTTACCAGCGAGCTTTTAGGGTTTCCTCTTGCCCGCAATGATGACCAGGTCGATGCGCTGTCGCAGTTACTGAATTGGGTACAGCAACGAGATATGGTTCCAGATGTGCCGCTGGCAGCGCCAGAAGAACTAGCCGATGCCATCGCTGCGCTTGAAAATACACCATATTATGACGACGATGATCCCTGGGCTCAGGAATTGTAACGGTGCGTTATAGGGCACTTAATCAGATCCATAGTATGTATTGCGCCAAGGCTCATTGCTACGGTCAGAGAGCTGATCCAAGACTACACTTGGGCAAGGTGCAAAAGTTCTGCAGCCTATACTTCAAGCGCGTCAGCAATCTTCTTTAGATTAAGCACGGTAAGATTGCGCTCGCCGCGTTCAATCCTGCCGAGATGCGACCGGTCAATCAGGGAAGCATCGGCTAATGCCTCTTGCGAAAAGCCTTTATCTTTGCGTGCACAGCGTATCGCATCCCCAACCTTGGGAAGCACATTGTGCGGATCGTTGGTCCCTGAGACGCGCTGCATAGCCCAGAGACTTGACAGAATGCGTCAAATAGACCGCGGCATTTACGACCCATTTAGCAGTTGAGATATAGCCATATGCGAAAACTTGCCATCCTGCTTACAGCCCTATCTTAGTGACAGCATGTTCTCGCCCGGACCCGTGCGAAGACAAACATACCGCCTATAAAATGGCAAAGCGCTTCATCAGCCAACATTTAAGATCGCCGTCAACAGCCAGGTTCCCAAGTGCTCTCGGGCAAGGCGTCTCCATACGCCCAATTTCCCCGGAAGGTAGGCGTTGCGCCTTTGTCATCAAAACCTATGTCGATGCACAAAATGGCTTTGGTGGAACTGTGCGCCACAAGTTCTTGCTTACCGTCGTGCCAGACGAAACGGGCAGGAACTATCGGCTCGACAGCATTAGCCTGATTTAGAAGGAAAACGCAGATATTTTGTATTGCTAGAAGTAGTAGAAGCAGTGCTAACGCCACGGATAACATTAGAGGCGAACATGGATTACGCGAATGCAAGTCTTGGATTGGCCATATCGTTCGATAGAACGGCTTAAGGGACAGAGATCTTAAGCCTCAGTCTGCTTATTTCCGCTTTGCGCCTCAATGTAAGGCATAGGCATTCTATCTTTTAATTCCCCAAAACGGACATACTCCGTGGCCATTCCGGCTAAGGAGAGCAGCTATAACACTCACAATACGATCACGCTGCTCAGAACAGAGTGCCCTGGAATTTTGGTGCCAAGGTTGGACCTAAGCGTCCTTTCAATCAGAAGCAGATATGGGCAATTCGATTCTTTCTCGATCGTGAGCAACGTATCAGGGATCGGGCCCTTTTCGATCTAGCAATCGACAGCAAGCTGTGAGGTTGTGACCTTGTCGGGCTCATGATCGGCGATCTGGTGAGCGGTCCGGACATTAGAAAGCGTGCCGCGATCATGCAGCGTAAGACAGGTCTTTCGGCTACGATATGCACTCAGAGGGAATCTTCACAGCTTTCTCTGATAGCGAAATCGAGTAGACTACGCTTAGCACTTTATCAGTTCGATAGCTTTATCAGTTCGATGAGAGAATCGATCATTCGATCTGAGAGCGTCTTCGGACTATCAAATGGTAAACGATCTAGGTTTTCAGGTAGAGCAAGGCTACCGTGAATGGCTGCCCAGAAGGTCTGCGCCATTTCATTTGGGTCGAAGTCCCTGAACGTACCAGAGGTCTGACCCTCGACAAAAGCCTCGCAAAGACCTGAATAGAAAGGTTCCTCGTGCAATACCATTTGGGTTGGAGGTTCGCTCGTTTCTGGACGAACAAACATAAAGATGGTTCGAAAGAACTGGCGGTTTTCGACAGCAAATTTGGCATAGTTTTGTAACAGACAGCGGACTTTTTCCTCCGGGTCCTGGGCTGCTTCAAAATCCGCCCGCATTGCCGCCCTAAGAGCATCGACCGGTTCGACCCAGAGTAATTGGGTGAGGTCCGAGCGATCTTCAAAATATCTGTAAAAGGTGCCCGTCGAAATCCCGGCTTCCTTTATGACGTCTCGGATCGTGACATGACTCAAGTTGGCGATGTCGCCGGCCGTTCCTCTGTTTCGGCGGACGACACGTACCAAGGCATCGCGAATATGGTTTCGCATCTTGTCCCTTTTTTCAGGGGTGATTGCTGGTCTTGGCATTGTCTAAACTGTCCCGCATTCTCGTTTCGAAGTGACTGGGCCTTAGTCCCATTGGCTTCGCAAAACCAGCGTGGCTATGCAACCTTGACATAGGTTTTAGCACCAGTAAAAGGAACATGTTCTTTAAACTAGCTTTATGTGCAATATCTTCTGGAGGCTTTAGCATTATGTCGAACCAAGTGACCCGATCCCATCGCAATCTTGAGATTACCGAGCGCGCCCCCATTGCTCGCGGATTGGAGAAATGGGTTGGCCTGCCGCTGAACATGATTGAGCTTATTGGATATTATGTGATCGTGGCTCCTCTAACCTGGATACTCAGGCATTTGGACACGTTATCCTATAAGCTGGAGGGCACGAAGCTGAGAACTGTACTGCAGAATCTCATCTTTCCTTTTACCATCACAGTCTCACTCATCGTTGCCTTTGAAATGGCGTCGCGCGGTGCCACATTTGACTCGATAGCGTTGATTGCCCTCGTATTCGGAATCAAGGGGCTCTACTCGGCGACTTTGGAAAGATTAATGCCTTACAGCCGGAAATGGCTCGAAGGTGATAACGACATGTCAGTCGATATCATGATGCTGATTTCCGGCGCGTTCTGGAATGGTTTTGCCAAATACCTCATGGCCGTTCTGTTCGTTGTCAGCCTGGTCGAGTTTCTGGAGCCTTATGGACATGGCCTTTGGCCGAGCGAGCTGCCGGGCGTTGTCCAGGTCTTCCTTTTCCTTCTGATCAAGGATTTCTTCCGCTATTGGCTGCATCGCGCCATGCATGAGAATCCGTTTCTTTGGCGCTTTCATGCGGCCCATCATTCGGTCAAAAGGCTGTACTGGCTCAACGGAATCCGTAGCCATCCAATCGAAGTTGTCGGACAAGCATTCTTCTATGTCCTTCCCTTTGCGCTGCTTCAGCCATCGGCTGAGATCATCATGGTGTCCATCTTCATGCAGTTAAGCATTGGCATGTTTCAGCACTCGAATATCGATCTCAACCTTCACTTTTGGGAGTATATTTTTTCGATCGGAGATAATCACCGCTACCATCACTATCCCAATAAGGATGTGGGCGATTCCAATTATGGCGGTGAGTTCATCGTCTGGGACATTCTCTTCGGCACTTTCCATAAGGTGAAAGGCGAGCGCCCTCATGATGAAATCGGGATCGGTACGGCGCCGAACTATCCCATGACAATGGCAGGTTTAATGATTGCACCTTTCTTGCCAGACCAGAAGGTGTTCGGTCCAGATGACGAAGCCAAAGCTGCTGATGATAGCCAGGCAGATTCCGCTTCAAACAGTTTGACAGGACAGATGCCGCAGCAAGGGTAAGCGTTTTCATCTCCCCTGCTAGTGCGACGCGAGAGCCGTGTTCATCTCCTGTTTCAGGCCGCCACTGCGCTGTCCTGTGAGGTGAACCGGCTCACCCGTCACTCACACGCTTGTTCAAAAAAGGATGGGCCTGATGACAACCGAACAGCGTGATGCGCAGGACTTAAGACAACGTTATATTGAAGCGATGAGTTTTGCTCCCGCAACCGTCAACATAGTCACAACCGACGGGTCTGAGGGGCGTGCCGGGGTTACGGTTTCTGCCATGGCATCGGTATCGGCGGATGCAGATCACCCGGTGCTTCTGGTTTGTGTGCATGAGAACGGTGTCACCGCGCAACATATTCTCGGCAATGGGGTGTTCTGCGTGAACATTCTACGTGAGCATCAAGCCTATATCTCCGATGTGTTCGCGGGCCGATACAACGGCACCATTTCTGACAAATTTGATGTAACCACGTGGGAGAAAGCCAGTACCGGCTCACCAGCTATCGAGGACGCTCTTGCAGCTCTCGACTGCCGGGTTTCCCATATTCGGAAGGTTGGCACGCATTATGTGATCTTTGGCAATGTGCATGAGATTCGGCTCTCAGGCACGGGGTCCGCTCTTACCTATGCCAAAAGAGGCTATACCCGCGTGCAGCCGATTGAGATTTGTCCGGCGCGATCAGATGTGCAAGAGACACCGCTGACGCTAGGATGCTTTCATACCTTTGCGCCCTATCTCGTCCCGCCAATTATTCGCCAATTAAACGGATTGGGAACAGCACCAAATCTGAATCTCGTAGAAGGTGATGGGCCGTTGCTGGAACTGGGCCTTCTCAATGGTGAAATCGACCTGGCTTTTATATACGGTGCCGAGTTCCAAGACGGCCTAAGGGCTGAGCCTGTTGCGGCGCTCTCTCCACAAGTGCTGCTGCCTGCTGATCACGCGCTGGCGAAAATGGACAGTATCCAGCCGATGTATCTCAACGGTGAGTCCATGATTTCGGCCGTCAATACGCGCGCAAGTGAACGGGTGGAACAGATGCTCCTGTCACACGGAAGCAAGCCTAATATAGTCTATCGTTCATCTTCGCTCGAAATGGCCCGTTCTATGGTCGCGCAAGGTCTCGGCTTTGCGATCGTCACGGCCCGTATCGCAGGAGATCGTGAGGACAATCATGTGGTCTCCATACCGCTTGAAGTTCAAACAGAACCCGCCCGCATCTCTCTTGTCCAATCGGCCGACCGCAAAGCTGATCCGGTCGACAAGCACCTGCTCAAACTGGCTCGCTCGCTATGGGCCTGAGGCACACATAAAAAAGGGTGGACGCAGCACGCCCACCCTGTTGAAGATCGATACGTCACCTCAGAATTTGAACCTGGCCGACACCCCATAGGTGCGCGGAAGGTTGCGAAACCCGGAAAGCGAACCGGCCTGCGCCGTGGTCGGGAAGACCGTAATGTTGCGCACATCGTTGCTCAGGTTGCGACCCCATAATGTGAATTGCAGGCCGTTTGTCAGAATGTAAGACACCGAAGCATTGAACTCTGTCACTTCACGCGTGAATTGTGGCAGGCCGTCTCTGATCTGAGTGTCGCTTTCGTAGAAAAAGTCGCCAGCGAGAATCATTTTGCTTCCGTTTTCGAAGTCATATGCGTAGCGCGCGCCTACCGATGCGGACCATTCAGGTATGTTGGCAGGGCGCACGCCTGACAAATCCGTTGGGACGACAGTGAGCGTATCCGGATCAAAGGCCGAACCGCCGGTGAAGCTGTCGAACACGGCATCAAGATAGGTAACCGCCGCGTTCAGCGTCAGCCCATCAACGGGCGTCAGTGTTCCATCAACCTCAAAGCCGCGTACCGATTGCTGTTCGGCGTTACCGAGAACGAAACCTGTTCCGGTGAAGACCTGCCCCTGAAATCCGTTGAGCGTTTGGTCAAAGATCGCAATGTTGATCGCGCCAAGGTCCCACTGCCCCTTGATACCGATCTCGAACAGGATCGCCTCCTCGGGCCCGGCAAATCGTGTGCCGGTCGTCAGGTTGTTAACCGCCAGGCCAGCATCTCGAATCGGTGAAGGCGGCGGTGGTGGCGACTGAAAGTCTGACCCGGGAATAAAGTCAGCCGGGAATGGGCGACCATCATTCGACAGGTTAAATGAGGACGCTTTGAAACCGGTCGCATAGGTGAAATAGGTGCTGATATTGTCGCTTGCTTCATACAGCAGACGCAGCGTGTATGATAGGTCATTGTCCTCGGTCCGGCCATCTTCCACCGCGTTTGGGAAGTTTAGAAAAGGTGGATTGAATTGCAGCGCAGAAAGTCCAAGGAACGGGTTGAAGTCGGGGTTATTGGCGACCGTCGCTGGAACGCCAGCAGCGACCCCGGCTTGCACCAGATCGATCCCTGAGAAAACATCCGTACTAAGGTTGTTTTGGACTACTCTTTTGCGGTCGTTCGTGAAGTTCGCGCCAACTGTGGCGGTCAGGCGATCTGTAATTTCTAAATCAATCTGACCAAATAACGAGAACGCTGTATTACTATAATCAAAATCGTTGGTCCGGCCTTGACCAGGGGCACCAAAAGTCCCTGGTGGTATATCCGGTATCAAGGCGCGCAGCGTCGGCTCTAGCGCGCTAAACTGCCCACCTGTCAGCACATTGGCAAACCGGACGAAATCAGGACCGTAGAAGAAATCCGCTGTCGTGATGATGTCTTCTTGGAAAAGGAAGGCGCCAGCCAGAAAGTTCAACGGTCCGTCAAAATCTGACACAGCGCGAAATTCCAGGGTATAGGTATCGATGTCATCATTATTCGCGCTGCTCGCGATGGAGTCCAAGTTGGTGAAGTCAGAGTCACTATCACTGAACGAGCGAACGCCACGATAGACTGCAATCGCGCTGAAAGTGATATCACCAGTCTCAAAATCGCCCTGGACCGAGACACCAAAATTGTCGATTTCGTTGACTGGCGCGAAGTTGGCAGCGCTGGTTCTGCTGAACCTGTCGTTCGATACAATGGTGCCGCCCAATGCGCGAACAATATCTCCGGTTGGCCCGTCGACGATATTTGTAACGGCGCAACAGACCTCATCAATCCGGTCGAAATCACCTATGATCCGAATGCTCGCAGTGTCGCTCGGCTCGATCAGCAATTGCCCGCGCACGCCCCAACGATTGCGCTCATTGTTGTCAAAGCCAAGGAAGAGGTCTTCAGCAAATCCGTCACGCTGGTTGAGATTAACAGCAATGCTTGCCGCCACATTGTCGGTGATTGGTCCGGTTAGATAGCCTCTGGCGACTACGGCATCGAAATTGCCGTAAGACAGCTCAAACGACCCGCCCAGTTCGAATTGCGGTGCCTCGGTAACGATGCTGATGATACCGGCTGAAGCATTCTTGCCGAACAGAGTGGATTGAGGCCCGCGCAGAACCTCAACCCGTTGAAGATTGGGCAAGTCGCTAATCGCGGCGGCGGATCGTGACCGGAACACCCCATCGACGAAGACACCTACGGAAGGTTCGATACCGGCGTTATTAGCACCATTACCAAATCCGCGGATGATGAAATTGGTCCCAGCCGAGTCCTGTAATTGGTCGACGCGTAGCGAAGGAACCAGGTTCTGGATGTCAAGGAGGTCGCGAATTTGCGCATCTTCAATTTTCTCGGCACCTACGACACTCACGGCGATGGGCGTTTCTTGAAGCGTCGCCTCTCGCTTCGAAGCTGTTACAACAATGACCGAATCCAGCTCGAGATCTTCATCCTCATTAGCGTCTTGAGCCCAAACATTAGTGGGCATGGCAAAAGCTATGGCGCTGCACCCCAACAGCAACCGTTTGATACGTGTTCTTCTCATCTTATTCTTGCCTCTCTCTTGGTTGAGCGTCGGTTCGCGCTCATTTGGTAAAAACGAAATGATGTGGCCGTTCTTTGGATGGCCCAGCGTCTGCCGTGATAGGTGCGTGTTCTCCCCTCGCGGGCGGTTGCGGCTTGAGCATTTGACCTGCGACCAACAAACTGATCGCGCAGCAGGAGCAATGAGTCCGTCGCGGGCTGGCTGATCGAAGATAAACGGGCAAAGGCTGCTGAATCACTGCGACAGCTTCCTTTCCAGCCTGAGCGCAGCGAGCACTTCGGAATGCCGATTCTTGTCTATCGGGTAACGCACCAGCAACAGAAGCGAGAGACACAAGGTCACACCAACGACCAAAGCGTTCATCACGCCCAACGCAAATATGGTGTCTGCAGGCACCTGCCCAGGCTCAGCCTTGGCAGGAAAGCTGATCAGGTCCAGACCGATACCAGCAATAAACCCACCGATCCCGGTCGTTGCCTTTGCTGAGAAAGCAAATGTAGAGAAATGCATTCCTTCAAGCCGTGACCCAGAGCTGAGATGATGAACATCCACCACATCAGCGAGCATCGAGGCAGCCATTGCGATTGCTCCGAAACCGCCAAAGGCCTGCGCTCCTGTCGCCAAAAATATGATCACAAAAAGCGCTTGCGTTCCGTTTTCCGGCAGCAATCCAGCCAATCTCATCACAATCGGTAGCGTCCAGGCGACGACCGTTATGGCCATGAAAAGGAGAATCAGAGGCTTCTTTTCGGTCTTGTGCGAAAGAAATCTCAGGCACAGGAAGGAGGTGACCATGCCGCCAATCATTCCGAACAGCAGAAGCGACAGCTGTTCGCTGCTAAAGCCCCAAAAATAGGTGTTCACGAAAAGGCGCAAGGTGTCCAAAACGCCATTGGTTACGGAGCCAATCAAGGTGGCCAAGAACAGAATTCGAAATGCCGTGGTCTGGAAGATCGATCGGAACTCAGTGAAGATACCACGGATTGCTCCTGGCTCGGGCATACGGCGGATGAGGATTGGGATAAGATGATGCGTGCCAAGACTACTCAGCAATATCGATATGATTATTGCGAACGCGGCGAGCAGGCCATAGGTCTGATAGGCCTCAGGGTTTAGACGGCCATCCGCATAGGCATCTGTTGGCTGAAAGAGAATGCGATAAGCAATAAAGGACAGGCCAATGCCGCCGCTCCACGAGAACAGCCCACGCAAATTCACGATGCGGGTGCGCTCATGATAATCCGAAGTCATCTCAGCCAACATGGCGCTTGAAGGGATCGCGTAGAACGAAATCCACAACCGCACGGAAACCGCAAAGACGAGCATCCACAAAAACGCAGCAGAACCTTCAAGCCCTTCTGGAGGGCTGAAGAGGAAGTACATCGAAAGCCCGAGCGGAAGCGCTGAAGCGTACATGAATGGGTGCCGCCGCCCCCAGCGCGAACGGAACCGGTCGGACCAGTGTCCGATCACCGGATCGCTTATTGCATCAACCGCTAGTGCGCACAAAGCCACAAAGCCTGCAAGCGATGCCGAAACCCCGACGACCTGCACATAGTAAAAGATCAGGAAAGAGCTGAACGCACTTTCCTTAATTCCGTTGGACGCATTGCCGAAGCCATATACGACCTTTGTCTTAAAACCGATCTGGCCAGACATTCAGTTACCTTAGGCTGATCGCCAATCCTGTTGGTGCACAAGCTCAGCGACCGACTCCAGCGTCTTTTTGAGACGCCTTCGTCTTTCTCTCCATCATTTGGCGCATCGCTTAGCGACATGCCCCACCAAGAAGTCGACTCTTTAAGAGCTCTTTGTCCCGGCTTCTGATCACCATATTGACAGCCTCCTGCGCTTCAGGCAATAAAAAAGAACATGTTCCTTTTATTTAATTCCGTTCAACTATGGTCTTTTCAATAGGAGAGTTTGAAAAATGAAAGCCATTTCTGCCGATTCGCATGTTGTCGAAATGCCTGATGTTTTCGCAGGTCTCGTCGACAAATATGGAGATGATGCGCCGCGCGTTGTGCCAAAGGATGAAGGCGGCGATGTGATCCTTATCCCTAACAAAGCTGATGGCGGAGTGCCGATCGCCAACATGGCTCTGGCCGCAACACGCTTGGATCGCGAAGAGCCGGTAGAACGACGCCCAGGGCACAAACCAAAAGCAGGGAAAGTTACTGATCCCGAGATCCAGAACTACATCAAAAACGGATACAGCGCTTTGCATCCGGGCCTTAAGGATGGTTCGCGTCGTGGAGAGTGCCAAGACGCCGATGGCGTTTCGGCCGAGGTCCTTTATCCCGGATATTTCCCGATGTTTCGTGTGCCGAACATCGATCTGCTGGTCGAACTGCAACGCAACTATAATGATTGGCTTGCCGATTTTTGCGGTCAATCAAGCGGCAGGCTCTACGGGCTTGCGGCGCTTCCTGTGCAAAATCCGGTAGCTGCGGTTGAGGAGTTCAAGCGGGTTCTGAAGCTTGGCTATAAAGGTGTCATCATACCTTCAAATGCTCCTGAGGGCACGAGCTATGCGGATGACATTTATGATCCCATTTGGGCGCTGGCCGAGGAAAGCGGTGCGCCAATTTCTATGCATGTGGGCTGCTTCTCATTTGCGCCAATGCACGTCATGGAAGCGGTAAAGCGGGATAAGCTGGCAGTATATGCCAATTCCCAGTCCCTTATCCATGAAACAGTTATCGATCTGATGGTGCGCGGCGTCTGCAAACGCTTCCCCAATGTCAAATTTGTGTTGGCGGAATTCAACGCCGGCTGGGTCGCGCACTTCCTCGATCGCCTTGATCAGGCGTGGCAGCGGGATGCTGGCTCGATCCCCGGCCATATTCCTTATGAGGATATTGTTTTTGAAACATGGCAGCGACAGTTCCTGGCGACTATTGAAGATGATCAACCCGCACTTTTGAGCCGTAATATTATTGGCGTGGAGACCCTGATGTGGGGTTCTGACTTCCCGCACACCGACTCAACATTCCCATGCTCTGCCGATGTTCTTGACGAAATGTTTGCAGATCATGGTGAGGAGGTGCGTCGTAAAGTGACCCATGACAATGTGAAGAAACTATACGGAATTTAAGCTTTCCTCATCTCCCCTCTAATCCGGCTTGGATATTTAATCCAAGCCGGATTTTTCTAGGCCTAGTCTTCATTCATCGTTCGCAAGGAATCTCGCATGACGGTTCTTGTTCTCCCTTCACTTATACGCCCTTTGCTGGAGCCCCGGATCCCTGAGGGTCTCGAAACCCACTGGTTCCATACACCAGAGGAAGCCCTAGAGCTTTCACCGCGCGCTGAAATTGGCTGGTTCGATATGTATGATCAGGAGGCGATGCTCGAATCGATCCGCCGTGCTGAGAATCTGAAATGGTTGAACTCAATTTATGCAGGGCTTGATTTTGCACCGCTGGACCTTCTGCGTGAACGTAATGTCACGGTCACGAACGGAGCCGGTATTAATGCGCTGACGATCGCTGAATATGTGGTCATGGGGATGCTGACGGTTGCCAAGGGGTATCAGGAAGTGGTTCGGGCGGAAGACCGACGCGAATGGCTGGCGGATTCCCCAGGAAAGCGGGAACTGGCGGGAAGCAAAGCGTTGCTTCTGGGCTATGGCGCTATCGGCAAGCTGATAAAGCCCCGGCTCGAAGGCTTCGAGGTCGATGTCACCGTCGTGCGCCGCAAGGGCGGCGATGACACGCTTACGCCGGATCAATGGCGCGATCGCATCGGGGAATTTGATTGGATTATTCTGGCGGTTCCGGCAACGGCAGAAACAGACAAGATGATCGGCAAGGCAGAGATCGCGTCCATGTCGCGCGAATGCGTTATTGTGAATATCGCCAGAGGCGCGGTGATTGACCAAGAGGCTCTCATCGAAGCCTTGGAAGCCAAGCAGATCGCGGGCGCTTTTCTGGATGTGACCACGCCTGAACCATTGCCAGACGATCACCCACTTTGGACGATGAAAAATGCGCATCTGTCCATGCACCTATCAGGCAAAGCACAGGACAAGATGTTCTTCAGAGCCGCCGACCGCTTCGAGAGCAACCTGATTAGATACATGGCTGGTGAACCGGTCGAGCCTATCATGGACCTGACTATTGGATATTAACATAAAGGAATGCGCCAAATAGCGAATACCGTAGTTTTAACTGAATTAGTTCGGATCCGATCGTATAGCTTGCAGTCTTGATGAGGTTGCAACACAGGCGCTGTCCGCTGTCGGGTAAGGCGATGCGACACAGGCACTTGCTGACTCCGCCGCAGCACAAACAGCCGCAGATATGGCGAAGAGCGGTTCAGCGCAGGTCATCGCTGAAACCAATCGCGAGGAGCTGGAGTATTTTGCGGCTAGTTCAAGCGCGACTGGTAGTAATACGGTTGCCGTCGGCTCGCAAAGCACGGCATCGGGCGATGACTGAGGCAAGCAATGGGAGGCAATATTCATTGGCTATAGAATGTGGCCAGCGGTGATGGCACAATAGCCATCGGCAACCCCCAATACCGCAATTGGGTCGGAAGCGGACATTCAGCTTTGAAGGGTGGAGTTCTTCAAAGCTGATGTTCGGCTCGCGACCCAGAGTGCGGCCTACATCAAACTTTTGCCTGTAGACTGGGTAAACCCGCTCTAGCTTATCGCTGGCGGCGATCCTAGCGCCGCAACCGCGCCTGCAATTTGCTGGCTTCTGGTTCGCACCGACGCTGCAATCTCCCTTGCTTCAGAGCAGTAGAAGCGCGCGTTGCTAAGTTCGCTTTCGCCATCGCGTACAGCCTCACTCACTGCGTCGCGCTCGCTTGCAACGCGCCGGATGGCGCCTTCGGTGAGCTCCGCTTCGCCAACAAGCTGGCGCAAGCGATTGGCCGCTTCTGCCATTTCGCGGTTAAACGGGGGCATCAATTCGCCCATAGGGGTGAGGTTGGCTGCCGAGAAATCACGAGCCCGGCTGTCGCCCCACAAATGCACAACGTCTTCGAAATTGAGATGGGTGGCTCGTGTGCGGTGCATCGCGATCGCGCGGTTATCTTCGAAGACATTGGCGAGCCGATCGAACTCATGGGCAGCATTGATCACAGGCCCACTCCTCCCGGGTTGTCGAACGCGCGCAAGCGGTTTTCGAGTTCAGTCAGAAGGGCCTGAGCGCGAGCGCGCAGATCAGTCTGCTGATGTGACAGATCTGTGATCCGTATGGCACGCTGCGGCATCTCGCTCGCGCCCTGCATGAGAATAGCCGCATGTTGATTGGCGGTTTCAGCAAACTCGGTGAGCTCAGCGGCCATCTTGATGGCAGTTCGGCTCGCATCCTTCGCATCTTCGATCACCACCCGTGATCGCTGCGCTGAGTTCACCGCGTCGTTCGATCGCTCCGCGTTAGTGCCCGCGTCCGCCGCTATCGTGTTTGCCGCTTGTAACTTCGATTGACACGTGTTCATTTCGGCCTCGCGCCGATTGCGCTCCGCTTCGGCGGCCTGCATCTGCATCTGCGTCTGCGCCTCGAGTGCTTCGTAGTGGCGCACTTGGTTTTGCGCCGAACTGACCGCCGATTGCTCTCCGGTGCAATTGGGTTGGACCTGCCGCCCGTTCTGATCTTTCACAATGCGGCCCTGACACGTGCGCAGAGCTGAAAGCGCGCTATCAAGAGACAATCTGGCACTACCAAGATTTGACAGCGCGGCCTCCCACTCGCTTCGCGCGTGGTTGAAGGCTGCAACGGCGCGTTGGTATGCAGCCCGCGCAGTGTCATAGGCCGCTTGCCAATTACGTGCCGCCTGATCTGCTTCCCGAGCGGCGTTTTGCGCTTCGTTTACCGCGCTATGCGCCTCCGCTTCAGCGCTGCGCACATCGTTTTCGACCACGTCCACTGCATTTGCCAGATCGCGTGCCAATTGGGCCGCTTCGTTGGCCCATTGCTCTGCGATGCGGGCTTGTCGATGGGTTTCGGTGGCAGTGTCTAACGCGCGTGTACCGGAAGCGCGCGCTTCAGCGGCAAGGCTTTCCATCTCCGTAGTCCAGCGTAAGATGACACGCCCGGCGTCTTCCAGAATGCCGACAACAACTCGGGGATCATGCGCCACGCTGGCTTAGACTCCCGGATTGGCGGAGGAATCAAACCGTTCCAGCGCCGCCAATCGATCTTTGAGGATGGGCAGCATCCGTTCGATCGTCTCGATATAATTGGCAAGCATCTGCGAGCAGCGATCATACGCAGCGGCAAAGTGCTCTGCACCTTCGCCGCGATACACCTCGCGCGTGCGCGTCCAGGTCGAGCGCAGCGCATCGCCTTGCTCGCGCATCTCTACTAGCTGGCGCTCGAGCGCGGCGATGTAATCGGTCAGGCCAATTTTCAGGCGGCTAGCATCCATGGCGCGTCAACCGTGCAGATAGTCGCGCAGCTGCGCAATCTTCTGGTTGAGGAAGGCCTCGAAACGCTCGGAACGAGTCTCTGCGTAGTGCTTAAGCTCGGTATCGAGCGCCTCCACTTCGCGATCGAATTGCCCGCGCAAGCTGTCGCGCCAAAGCGCGTCAATCGCCGCATGCCGCTCAGCCAGCTGAGCCCGGTTGGCGCGCAGTCGCTCGTCAAACTGGCCAAGCTGGCGGGCAAAGTGGGTGAGCGCCTCGTGAGTCTCGTCAAGCGACATGGGCAACATCCTTTGCAAAAATAATGGTATCCAGGGCTTCGCGCAACATGGTGAGGCTCTGAGCAGCGCCGAGGTCCTCGCTCGCGGTGTAGCTGTGGAACAGGGTGGCTGCGCGCGGGCCGGCGATCTGATCGACATATAGCGCCGCGTTTGGATGGTCCGCGCGTTCGGACAGACGCGAGGCGACCAGCGAGGAGAACAACTGCATCGAATCGTCCTCGTTCATCTGCTGCACCGCCTTGTGGTTGAACAGCATAGCCTCGCGCCCCGGGGTAAACGCCAGGGTCATGCTGCTCAGACCCGAGAGCGAAAGCACGGTATGCAACCCGCCTTGTGGCCCGCGCGAGAGAATTGTGTGCAAATCGGCGGTTGGTCCATCAGTTGGTGCACTGAACATATCCAGGCCGCGATGCAGGTCATAGAGATAATCAACATCGTTGATGACCAAGATATGACTCGGGCCTGTTGGGTCGACATTGCCGGCGCGCTCAGCCAGCGCGCTCAAATGCTCACCGATCAGTTCATGGCTTACCGTCTCGACAACGAAGCCGCCATTCTTGAGACGCTCGAGGCCAGCCGCCAGCATGCCGCCACCGGGCATATCGTCACGAAGACCATCGATTAACGAGACCGAGATTGTATCAGGCGAAGCGGTGGCTCCAATTCCCGCCAAGGCCGTCGCCAGCATGCGGCCACGGGCTTCAGCCTGGCTCCCCATTACCAGAAGGTTTTGCTGCGGGGCACGGCGCAGCACGCACAGGGCATGATCGCGCACGTCAAATTTGCGTCCCAGCCACAGTGCAACAGGTCGATCGCTCGCGTTCCAGTTTTCGACCCCGAAGCCGCCATTGCGTGTGGGGCGCCGAGCCAGAGCCTGCAGCGCATCAGGATCGCGCACCGCTTCATCGGGTGTGTGAAGATGCGGGTTCGTCGATGGCAGAGCCCCCTCTCGCCCTGACAGCACGCGCGGCGACGGCGCGCTTGGCACCGCTTCGCGGATTTCCGAAACGATATCGGGAAGCATCCTGCGGCCATCTGCGTGACGCAACTGCGCCACCGCACCGCGCGCATTGGCCCCGTCACGCCCCCCTTCATCGTTAAGTACTACCTCGCCTTGCTGCGCGAGGTCGCGGATCAACCGCTTGCCTTCTTGTCCGAAGGTCTGGAGCCCCTGAACATAGTTCTGGTTGAGCGACATGGCCGCAAATGTGTGAACATGAGTCATAAGCGCGAATGGCAGGCCAGGCTGTTCGTACATCTGCGAGCCGAGCACCGCGTGCATGCCCGCTGCGCGCCCTTTTTCGAGCAGCTTTCCGAGAAGGTCCGCGCCAGTCTCCGGATCCCCATCCAGTAATTGCTGGAACTCATCGACCACCAACACCCGTCGCGGCATCACAGCGCCGGTTTTCTCGCGGTAATCGGACAACTTGACACTCTTGACCTGCTGGAAGGTGTCGTAGCGTTCGTCCATCTCCGTCACAAAGTCCGCGAGCACGCTGCGTGCAAGCGCCGGAGCGGTTTGGAGCGAGATGATGTCGGCGTGGGGCAGAGCGCGATAAACCTCGAACTCTACCCCTTGCTTACCATCAATCAGCGTTAGTTGAAGTTCATCGGGTGAGTAGCGCGCCGCCAGACCGGTAATGATTGCGTGTAGCAGATAGGATTTGCCCGAGCCGGTCTGGCCCGCAATCATGGCGTGCGCGCTTGGCTTTCCGCGCTCATCTTCGCCCAGCCAGAAATTGAGGCGTTCGCCGATCGGCGTACGCACCCGGTCAAGCGAGCTTTCCTTCAGCATCGCCTTAGGTCGAACGGTTGCGTCCCAGTCCCCTGAGCTTGACCGCTTGGTCGAAGCGAATGCCTTTTCAACTAGGCTTTTGTGAAGAGCAATGTCAGGCGCGGGATCGGGCTTGAAGTTAAGATTATCGATATCAATGATGGACGCGACGGCCAATTCGTTCTGGTCAAACCCGTGCGGCAGATCTTGCGACGCGTCCCATTCAATAAGCAGGTGACGTCCTGTGCGCGCGCCAGCCTTCGAAAGCGTCACGAGCGATTCAAGTGCGCGGATATCGCGTGAATATGCCTTGGGAAAGCCAGCCAGCGCGATCATCTCGAACATCTCACCAGACCGCTGGGTTTCATCAAGGCTTGCAAAGTCGTTCGCTTCTCCAAGGACACGCTCGTTGATGCGCCGCACGTCCTGCAGGGCTTCGGCGAGTACGTTTGAGGCGTCGCGATTGGTGTCCCGCACGGCGTTCTTGGGCAGAAAACGAAGCAGCGGGAACGCCTCGCTCGCTCCTGCGGGGTCAAGGAGAGTGAAACGCAAAGCGCCGGGCGCTTGCAATGCCGCACGTAGCAACACGCTCTGCATGATCTGCCGCGCAGTCCCAGCGTTCTTGCCGGAATGCTGGATCACCAAAGCGCCACCTTGCGCAAGAAGATGTGAAGGCACCGGTTCAGCCAGACCGGTTTCCCCGTCAATCAGTTGGGTCTCGCGGCGCTCCCCCACCCGCACGTAGTCAAGCGAGGGGGTCTGCGATGGCGTGTAGGTCTCCCAGGCTGGATGGTCCCAGCCCAAGACGGAGTAATCGGGCTGTTCGGACAGGGCCGTCAGATAGCTCGTCGCCTCGTTGTTGAGCCGCTGCGCACCGCCCTTCAGAATAGCGGTGGCCGCGTTCTGCAGCTCTCCGGCTATCTCGGACCCGCTGGTGACCAGCTGTTGAAGCCGCTCCTGCGCAGCGGCCAGATCAGCGGTTACAGCATCAGGGGAACGCGGCATGGCATATCCTTTTTCAAACCCAGAGATTTAGAGCATTACGCTGAAGAGAATGATGAGCACGAGGATCACTCCGCCAATCGCTCCATACTTTATCAACTTGGCCTTGAAGGCTTGGGCTTCGGAAAGTTCGGCTTGCAGGGCGGCAACTTCATCCTGCACCTTGCGGATATCTTGGCTGATCCGCTTTCCTTCGCTGACCTTGGCGGAAAAATCCGTGTCCGGCGAGCAGCCAGAGACCTGTGCGTGCGGCAGAGCCTTTACGTCGGAAACCGGAACCTCGCCTGAGGCTGCTTTAAGCGACTGGGCGTTGCTTATGACAGCGCGACGTTGTTCAGCCCGCTGAGCGATTAGTTTCTGCGCTTTTGCAAAGCCCATCGAATCCCCCAAATTGCTCTTCAAGTAAACATAATGAGAAAACCTCGACGTTTGCAAGCGCGGTGTGCGATTGTCTTTGTGCACTTTTGTAATCAATTCTGGATCTTACTTTGCGGGTTAGCCCTCCAAGTCGATAGCTTCAGCTTCTTTGAGCCGTTAGCGGACTGACCGCTCTTAGATCAAGGCAGCTAAAAGCGGTCTGTAAGGCGTTGATACAGTTGTCACGATCTTTCGTCGAGTTAACTGCGGAAACATGTTTTAATGCTCCGAAGTCTATTGTTCCTTGCCAAAGCTCGCACGATAGCGGGCGGGGGTTGTGCCGATCCGCTTTTTGAAGACGGTGGAGAGATGCGCCTGGCTCGAAAAGCCGGTTGCTGCGGCAATGGCTGCAATGCTCCGGTCACTGTCCGAAAGCAGCTCACGGGCACGGCTCAAACGGCGCGATATGATGAAATCCTGTGGCGCTTCGCCGGTTTCATTCTGGAAGGCCCGAGAGAAATGCGAGCGGCTGAGACCCGCAGCCTTGGCCAAATCTTCAACGACGATCTTGTCACCCAAATATTCTTCGATGTGCTCGATGATGCGACGCAGTGTAGCGGGTGCTAGTGTCTCGCGCCCGTGTGTTGTCAGCGGCATTCCCGAATACTGGCAACCAATTCGTGCAAGCGCAGCATCGGCGAGCGCTCCAAGATACGCGGGTTCTACCAGTGGATCGCCGAGCAAGGAGCGACGCACTTCGTGCTGGATGATGGCGAACCCCGGATCGGACAGATTTGTTATCACGTCGGGTGCCCAGGACCGTCCGGCTGCAACTCGCTCGAACACGGCTTCTGCTTTCTCCGCGTCCACAATGATGCACAGAAACTCGACCGGTTCCAGCATACGCGCCCTCACCGTTGTATCAGGCGGAGCAACGAAAGCTGAGCCTGCCGACCATGTTTGCCTGCGCGCGGGCGCATCATCAATCGAGAGATCGAGCACTGCACGCGCATAGGGCGTGAAGATCAGATATTGTGGGACGCGGTAGGCTAACTCGAAATCGAGTGGCGGGTGCAGAACGAGTTTAATGCCTTCAGCGTGCGCAACGCCGCCCAATTCGGGAAGCGCTTCGACTGGCTCCGCATTGAAAGGGACTATGCGATTACCCACGCCCTGAAGGGAAAATTGCTCCTTGCCGGAGAGTTCTTGATTGTTCGGTTTGGTATTCATGCGTCATCAGATGACCATGACTCTTGCGTTGCTCAAGGCTCTTAAGGCACTTTTTCGCACATAGATATAAAGCACCAATCAATTCTGGAAGCAATCGCACACTTGCAATCACATCTGGCTGGCACCGAACGAAGGAAACCAGCGACGGATCGTCCAGAAGTGGTCCTTTGTCGGTCAGCGACAATCCTCGTCGCTCGCCAGAAATATGCCTGTAAATTGGAGTAGTACAATGAGTGCAAAAACTGATCTGCTTACCCCCGAAAACGCTCAAGTGATTTTCATCGACCACCAGCCACAAATGGCCTTTGGCGTGGACTCGATCGATGGCCAGACGCTGAAGAATAATACGGTGATGCTGGCCAAGGCGGCCAAGCTCTTCGATCTGCCGACCACCATTACGACGGTCGAGACAGACAGCTTCTCCGGCTACACCTATCCCGAACTGCTCGATGTCTTTCCCGAAAAAGATATCCTTGAGCGCACTTCGCTGAATTCCTGGGATGATCAAAAGGTGCGTGACGCGCTCGCGGCGTCAGGTCGCAAAAAGGTGATCGTGTCCGGGCTATGGACCGAGGTCTGCAACAATCTGTTCGCCTTTTCCGCAATGGCCGAAGGTGGATACGAGATCTACATGGTCGCCGACGCATCGGGCGGTACGTCACTCGAAGCGCATGATCGCGCCATGGATCGGATGGTTCAGGCCGGGGTTGTACCCATGACCACCATCCAGACCGCACTCGAACTGCAACGCGATTGGGCTCGCCGCGACACCTATGATGATCTTATGTCGATCTTCCGTGAACATGGCGGCGCTTATGGCATGGGTATCGATTACGCTTACACTCATGTGCATAAGGCACCCGCCCGTGTCGCAGGTGGCAAGCGCCTCGATCCGGTAGTGGCCTAAGCGTTCACTAATCGAGCCGATATTCGGCTCTTATGGCGGCGGAGCAGTCTTCCCTTCGCCGGGCGGAAGCGCCTTTCCCCAATTCTTCTTCGATACCTGTTGAAGGAGGCGCTTCCGCTCTTCGCCTTTCAAACAAGCAGTAAAAGGAGCTGTGCCATGAAGCAGGCTGTTTTCCTCATCTTGCCGATCCTCGCGGGCGTGGGACTGGCGCTTCAACCGCTTTTGAACACCCGTGTGGCCACACCGTTAGGCAGCCCCTTATGGGCGGCTGCAATCTCTTTTGTCGTGGGGACGCTTGGTCTGTTCCTTGCTATTCTGGCCGCTCGCGCTGCGGTGCCCGAATTGGGGCGGTTCTCGGACGTGCCTCCTGTTGCTTGGAGCGCTGGGCTACTCGGTGCCTTCTTCGTTATTGTCACCATTCTCGCGGTGCCACAAATCGGCACCGCCTCACTGATTGCGCTCGTCATTGCCGGTCAGATCATCGCGGCAATAGCACTCGACCATTTCGGGATTATGCAGGTGCCAAAGCCGGCATCGATCGAGAGATTGCTGGGTGGTGTAATCCTTATCATCGGGGCTGTTCTGGTCGTGCGTCAGTGACTTGGCGTGCGTTCTTACCCCCTTCTTCAAACGGCTGAAGCCGAGACTTTCCTTTTAAAGAGGAGATACCGACCATGCGCCTGCGTTTTATATCATTGGCGGCTGTGGTCCTGCTTCCGTACAGTGCGGCGCAGGCGCAGACCGCACATCAGTACGAACCGAGCGGCAGCGGTTCTGCCCCGAAGATCGTGCTCAGCGGCCAGTTGCGCGAGCGGCTAACCTATCTCGACAACTTCAACTTTGACCCGGACCATCCCGACAATGGGTGGTTTCTGGCGCAGCGCGCTGCTGTGACAGCGGATGCGGAGATCACGCCCGAATTACGTGCCCGCGTAACGCTGCAAAGCGGCTTGCTTGAAGGCCCGGCGTTCGAGCCAATCCAGCGCAACGACCTCGACATTCAGGAAGCTTACCTTGAGTTCGGCCCCAAGAACGCTTTCGTCCGGGTTGGACGGCAGGAAGTGGGACTTGGATCCTATCGTCTTGTTAGCAATCGCGACGGGACGAACCTCAAACGCACATGGGATGGCATCCGTGGAATCGCCCAGCTTGGTGATTTTGAACTCCAGGCAATGGCGCTGAGCGAAGTGGTAGTGCAGCCTGAGGGCGCATTCAACGATCCAGTCGCTGAGGGCGATACGCTTGCTGGTGTCTACCTGACGGGGCCAGCTCCGCTCGGGAAATTTGACGCGTACTTCCTCTATTCAGGCTTTGATGCACGCCGCACGATAGAAGGAACTGCAGAGCAGGACCGCTACACGATCGGCGCGCGCTGGTTTGGCGATAATGGCAGGGTCTTCTGGAACGCTGAAGGGTTCTATCAATTCGGCAATCACGGGGATCTCGATATCTCAGCCTGGTCGGTCGCGGCCAATGTTGGTCTCAGGTTAGAAGGTGCACCTTGGAAACCCGAGATTATGTTGTCGGCGAATATCGCTTCAGGAGATAGCGAAAACGGTGATGGCAAGCTCGGCACTTTCGATGCGCTGTTTCCGCGTGGGAACTATTTCTCACAGGCAGCGATCCTGGGACCGAGTAACTTCACCAACATCAATCCTTCGATAAGGGCGTTCCCCGATCCTGATCTCGAACTGTTCGCGAATGTGAACTTCCACTGGCGCCTAGAAGAAGAGGACGGGGTTTATGGCCCGCCCTTCATCCTGTTCCGCGAGCCCGGTGATTCCGATGCGCGTTTTGTCAACACTTCTGTCACGGCGGGTGCGAAGTGGCAGGTTACTCCAAACCTTCAATTCGCGGTGATCGGTACCTATTCTGCACCGGGTCGCTTCATCGAAGAGACAGGCCCTGCAGAAAACATCAGCTATCTGGAGTTTACGACCAACGTAACTTTTTGAGAGCATGGATTGCCGCTTACTTGACCTTTCCAAATATAGGGCGGGATTAAAGAGCATCGGTTTAATCTACTGCCAACGATCAAGGAGGAACCGGACCGCTCAAAGCTGTTTCTGATTGAAGGGGAGCTGCATTTGGGCCGGAAGCGGAATGTCGGTTTTGGCTTATTTCTACTGGGAGAACGGACAGTCAGCACTCGACCCAATTATAGCTATCGGAATGTCTCTAGGATTCCCGAAAAGCAGACAGAAAATCGGCCGCTCATTATGTCAAAGGCTGGGCGTGCCTATGTCAGGGGGCTGATCAGCAATCGACGAAGTCCCATGTATCAGAAATTTCGAATGCAATTCTCGGACAATTCGCCAATGATATAGTTGAGACTCTTGATCAATCACCTACAAACACGTGATGGCTAAAGCTTTCGAAGAATCGAGTCCTGCATACAGTGAAGTAGAGAAAGCGGTCAGCATCGTTAGAGAAGACCTCGGTTCTTCTTGCGACAATGCTCAATCGACAGATTCTGACTTCCAGGGGAATGCCCTCGTCCACAATCTTGCCAACGGTCTAATCGTGACCATGGAGACGGTGACAGCCATCCGCGACCATCATTTCCTAGGGTCTTTTCCAGCCTCGTTAATGCTACGGTTGCCACTTGGTACAGACAGGCCAGTCGTGAACTCAACACTCATTGAACCATTTCATCCAGATCTTGCAGATGCGGCAGTTATGGCTACCGATCAGGTGTCCGACTTTGAGATACGAATTCACAACGGACAGCGGTTTCAGACCTTTGGTATTATCGCTTTGCCAGAACAGCTAACCGATACGCGGCTTGCAAGCTTGGTGAGGGAAGCACAATCCAAGCGGGCAGTGAAGCCTTTCGTACCCAGTCCCCGAGCGCGTCTCGCCGCACTGGATTTGCTCAATTCCGAGCACCAAGATGCATTAAACGACCTTCGTATCGAAAGTTGCGCAATTGGGCTTCTCACCGAGGCCCTTGAGGCTCTTTGTGTTGGATGTGAGTCCTCTGAAGCAGCGTCCACGAGCAGACTCCAACTAGAGCGGGTTAGACAACTCCTGATTGATTATCCTGAGCAAAGCCATAAAATTGATGAGTTGGCTGCGCTTGCCGGGATGAGTGCAACTTCGCTTCGGCGAAAGTTTTCCGATACCTACGGGCACACATTAGGAGCCTTTCTTAGAGAGGTTAGGCTGCTGCGCGCTTATGAGGGCCTTCTGAAAGAGGGATGGTCGGCAAGCCAGACTGCTTATCGTGTTGGTTACAGCCATCCTAGCAGCTTTAGTCAAGCATTTAAAAGGCGGTTTGGTACGACACCAAGTAGCCTAACAGACTAACATATTGGACAGAATTCCTAAGCTTTAGGAGAGAATGCCTAAGCAATTCAAATGGGCTTTCCGAAACGCCGGACTATTTTGCGAATGCAAATTAGTAGCAAGGGGGCTCGGCGGATCGCAATGGGTTCAAGAAGGAAGACTTCAAGATCGGTAAATTATCGTTGGTTTGGATTATCGGCGTTTATTATGGCGAGCACTCTTGCAAGTCCCGCCAAGTCACAAGACGCGAATGATGAATCTGACCAAAGAGATGGTCAGGAAATTGTTGTAACTGCACGGAAGGTTGAAGAGCCGCTACGACGTGTTCCCTTCGGTATAACACTTATCGAAAACCCGAGCGACATTAGAGAAACTAGGCGCTTTGCGAAAGAGACCCCGGGCTTGAACTTTACAGAGGCTGGCGTGCGGACCGCAAATACGACTAACATACGCGGTGTGGGCAGCTTTCTTCCCTTGTCCTTTGAGGACTCTTCTGTCCCAGTATTTGTTGATGGAGTGCCTCTACCTCTCGGTGCGATTGATCTTGAGTTCTTCGACATTGAGCGGATTGAGGTGCTTCGCGGTCCTCAAAGTACAGTCTTCGGTCGCAATGCCCAAGCCGGTGCTATTAGCATTACTACGAAGAGCCCTTCTCAAGAAGGAGAGTTCGCAGTCGGCTTTGAGGTTGGCAACCTCGGCCAGTATCGCGCCATGGGCTTAGCAAGTGGGCCTTTAAGCGACACTTTGGCGATCCGGATGGCTCTCGAGTACTCGGACCGGGATGGTGATGTTCCCGACGTTAATCTGGGCGGCTTTGCTCGTGACCAAGCTGTTTTGAATGCCAATACAAAATTGGCTTGGACGCCAAGCGACAACACAGAAGCGACTTTGGGCGTTCGATACGGCAATTACGACGAAGAGCCGATCCAGGGTTTACTCTTAGAGGATGCCGAGTTTCCAAGATTATCACTCGATACACCTACTGACCTTGCGCTCGAAACCTTCGGAGCTAGTCTTAGGATCAATCATGACTTTGGTTCAGTTAAGCTGACGAGCATCACAGCTATCGAGCACTATGATGGTCAATTGATGGTGGACGATTCCGACGGTCTTGTATTTGGCGCCTTGACCGGTTTGCCGCCAATCTTTTTCAATGATCCGAATGCGGACTTTCGTTCAATCATGCAGGGAAACACTCAGTTCTCTCAGGAATTGCGATTGACTGGCAAAACAGCGGCAGGGCTCGTCTGGATTGCGGGCCTTGAGTTCCTTACGACCGAAGCGAATTATGATCAGCTATCCAACACAACTGGTGTCCTGTTCGGAGAATTTAGAAACAATTTCTCTACCGACTCCTATGCGGCTTACGCCGAAGCAACTGTTCCTCTGACCCAACGCCTGCAATTAATAGGCGGCTTGCGTGTCACTTATGAAGACAAGTCGTTTGACGCGAGCTTTGATGACCTGTCGGGCATAGGGTTCGACTCGTTCGATACCGGGGAGCGAAGTTTCACACTGATAACCGGTCGGGCATCAGTTACATATGATATGACTGACGCCGCAAGCCTCTTCGCAACAGTCGCCAGGGGCGCAAAATCCGGCGGTTTTCAACTAATTGATACCGATCTCGCATTCGGATTTCCGAATGGCACGTTCGACAGCGCTACTACTTGGACATACGAGATTGGGTCGCGCGGCACAATCCTGGATGGTCATATATCCTATGGGGCTTCGATATTCTTCAATGATACCACAGATGAACACATTCCAGTTTTTCAACTCGTTCCTTTTCAGGGTGTCGTCGAAAACCTCGACACAGAGACCTATGGCGCGGAAATTGAAATGGCCATCAAGCCAACCGATCAGCTCACTTTCACAGGTACTTTGGCGCTTCTCGAAAGCGAGATAACCGACACTGAAGCTATCGGCGTCAGCTCAGGAAATGAAGTCCCCTTCGCGCCGGGCGTGTCATACAGTTTGGGTGCACAGTACGAATTTCCTCTTAGACTGGCCCAAACGGATGGAACGATAACTGCAAACTTACAATATCAGTTCACGGGGTCGCGCAGGACTGAAGCGGAGAACATACTGAAACTGGACTCATTCAGCATTTTCAATGCGCGCATCGCATGGGAAAGCGAAGCGCTCTCCGTCTATGTATTTGCAGACAATTTGTTTGATGAGGTTTATGCCGATAGTGCCTTCTTCATTGGGCCGAGCGCGACCGGAGCCAACATGTCATTTGGTTTCCCCGGAAGGCCAAGACTATACGGCATTGGAGCTATGCTCAGGTTCGGTGGGCAATGAACAGCAGCCGTTCCATTCGGCGATGGTATTTCATCCATAAATGGTCGAGTCTTTTCACAACGCTTTTCATGTTGCTTGCCTGCATTACTGGTCTACCTCTGATCTTTTCGGCAGAGATTGATGCCCTCAAGCGGGCGTTGGGAAACCAGGTAATCGCTGAGGAGATCGACCCTTCGCTTGAGGTTTCACTGGATGCAATGGCCAAGACCGCAAGGCTTAATCGACCAGAAGCAAATCTCCAATTGCTTTTTCAGGACGATGCAGATCCAGGTGTTACTAGTTTCGCAATGGGCAAACAGCTTGATGGTCCAATTGGGTCGTCCGAATTCTTGCGAATTGAGAATTCGACAGGAGATGCACTAGGTGCATTTCGCACAAGCGACGGGATAATGGGGTTCCTGTTCCTTGTGCACTCTGAGCTTTATGCTGGTGTGCCAGGCGCGCTATTCTTGGGCTTAGTGTCGCTCCTTTTGGCTGCATCTCTGATATCCGGAATTGTGCTGTACTCTCCATTTATGCGCAGCCGCGCCTTCGCCGTAATCAGGCTCGACCGGGGTTCGCGGACCAAATGGTTCGACCTCCACAACGCACTTGGAATTGTGCTTGCCGGATGGTTACTCGTCGTAACGGTAACAGGTATAATCAACACACTTGCCGCTCCCATTACACAGTTCTGGCTGATCAACGATATGCAAAAAATCGTTGACCTTGATGAGACGCCATTACCTACAAATCAAAAGCGTTTCTCGTCGATTGATGATGCGGTTGCCGTTGCACAAGGTGCCGTCGGTGCCGGTCGCATGCTCTTCGTGGCCATGCCAGGGTCGGAGCTTACTAGCGATAGGCATTATGTTGTCGTATTCGTTGGCGAAACCCCAGTCACCTCGCGGCTCTACTACGGGGCCATAGTCAACGCATACACCGGAGAGCTTATCGCAGCCCCTCAACTGCCTTGGTACCTTGCTATCACACTCCTGTCCCAACCACTTCACTTTGGAGATTATGGTGGCTTTCCCTTGAAGGTCATTTGGCTGGTTTTTGGGATCGGCTCACTGGTCCTCCTATGGTCCGGGTTGGTGCTTTGGTGGAAAAAGAGAACTGTTGAACCAGTCATAGAGCGAACCAGACGCGGACAACTCTTATGACTGCCCTTCCGTCTCCCTTAGCTCACAAGTGGGGCGCTCCTGCCGTACTCTTTGCTTTCACAATCATCGGTTTGATCCTTGCACTGATCGGCGATGGATGGTGGGATGTGGCAAGCACAGTGGCTTTAGTTATCCCTTGCACAGTGTCGGTGTGGATAGTGGCTAAGACCACAGTGCGAACTGACAATGGAAGGTTCCTATGATGGTCGCGCCCAACGCCAATGCGGTTGCGCACAGTGTCGATCTTAAAGGTGTGCAGGAAACCATGCTATGGCCGCTGTGGAACAGGGCATCCGAGGCCCGTCGACCCGAAACCGTCCTCAAGGATTCTCTCTGTTTAGAGCTTGTTGAGAAGATCGACTATCCATTCGCTGCGCATTTCGGTCGCCCTAATGTCCTGCATGCAGTTCGAGCGCGTTATTCGGACGATCTCATAAAGAGCTTCTCCGAAAAGCATGCCTATGAGCCTGTTGTCGTTGCGCTCGGAGAGGGTCTGGAAACACAATTGTGGCGCCTGCAGGAGACGCCTCTTCAATGGTTTAGTATCGACCTGCCTGATGCCAGCTCACTACGACAGAGCTTTCTTCCATCTCACGATAAACAACATTTCATCAGGAAGTCTGTTCAGGACCTCGCATGGTTGGACTCTATTCCTTGCGACGCGCCGGTGTTTGTTTCTGCCGCCGGTTTGCTAATGTACTTCCATGAGGATGAGGTCATCAGATTACTCACGGCGATCGCTGAGCGGTTTTCCGGCGCCGAGCTGTTCTTTGATACGATAGGTCCAGCGATATCACAGAAGACCAAAAGGGGCCTGGACATCACGAAGGATTATCGTGCGCCAGAAATGCCTTGGGGGATATCTATAGACGAAATTCCCGCGTTTGTTGAGCGCATCCCAAGACTTCGGACATTAAGTGTCAAGTCGTTTTCTGAACCGTTCCCTAAACGTACACCGGTTTATCGCATCATGTCTGGCATAGGAATTCTAAGGCGTCGTTTCGCATCGTCTTTGGTGCACGCTAAAGTGGACCCGTGACAGAGAAAAAGATTCTTAGTTTATCAGTTTGGTTCTTTCCGGACTCGGCGTCGCTTGGTGGCGGCAATCGGATCACTAGCCGCTATCCACGTATTTTGGGATCTACACCAGTTTAACTGCTTCGAATTCTGTAAGCAGACCTTCGGCTTCCACCCTCAGAATCAGTCATGACAACATGGCTCGAACTGGGCCGTTTGCAGACTGTCCCCTTTTAGCTTGCATCTGGCTTTAAGCGGTCATGGCGCTTTGGCCCCACACAGTGTTGCTCTACTAGCTTATTCAAAACTCCCCGGCGACGCCTGCTCGGATTGCTGTGGAGTTGCCTCCTGCGTAGCTCACACCAGCGGTGATGGCGAAGGGTGTTTCACTGTCGAGGCGGTGCATCAGGCCGAGCGATACGCCCACCTCACCGCGATAGACCGCGAAGTTGCTGGCATAGCTTGTCTTGCCGACCTCGCTCGGGAAATGCGGGTTTGCCTGTGCCGCAATCGCCGCAATGCCGCGCTGGGCATCCCTGTCGACAGTATTGGCGAGATCAAAGGCGGCGACTATCTGTCCTTCCAGCGTAGCCACCCGTCCGTCCAGCTGGCCCAGAGAT
>JBCDIZ010000001.1:0-565387 GCA_038748365.1 Pseudomonadota bacterium | reverse complement strand
GTCACCAATTCTCTCGGTGGCGTCGCTGTTGGCGGCAACGCTGTTGCACAGCAAGTGGGTTCGGTTGCGGTTGGCGGTTTTTCTGTAGCGACTGGATTTTCCAGCACCGCGCTGGGCCGTCAGGCAAATGCCACAGGAGAGCGCTCGATTGCGATCGGTACAGCCTCCGGCATTCTGGCCTCCGGTCCGATCAGTTCAGGCCTGAATTCCATCGCCATCGGCACCAGCTCGGTCGCCTCTGCCAATACCGCTACAGCCATTGGTGATGGCGCAGAGGCCCAAAGTGTAGGTTCCACTGCCTTGGGCGATGGTGCTGTTGTTGAAGGTGAATCAGCCAATGCGATCGCCTTTGGTACCGGCGCGCGGATCATTAATCCTCCAAACCCTGGCGGTACGGTTGTTACATCTGATGGATCGATAGCCATAGGCAACAACAGCTCCGTTGAGCGTCAGGGAAGTGTTGCTCTGGGCGACAATGCCTCTGTCTCCGGGTCCGATGGCATAGCTTTAGGCAGAAATGCTGATGCGATTGGTGATGATGGAGTAGCCTTGGGTTTTGATGCAAACGCTGGAGCTAGCAGCACGGTAGCTATCGGCAGTCAGTCAGTTGCGGACAGTTTCCGATCCATTGCCATTGGTGAGCTTGCAAATATTGAGGCTGGCAATGCGGAAGAATCCATTGCCATCGGTGCCCGAACAAACATTGCTGGCACTGACAATGGAGGTTCGATTGCGATAGGTCCGGACGCCAATATCGCCAATGGCACCTATAGTGCTATAGCTATTGGTCGCGATGCCGCTGTGTCAGAAAATGCTTTTGAAGCGCTGGCTCTGGGCGTTGAATCCAATGTGGCTGATGCCTATGGTATCGCTATTGGTAATGATCCCAATTTTGATGGTACGGGAGCATCAGCCAGCGGCGCACTGTCTTTGGCGATTGGCGGCGATGCGACCACCAATGGCGTCAATGCAATTGCCATTGGTGGTGATGCGGATGCAACGGGTACAGGTGCTGATGGTGACGGCACCGGTGCACAAGCGACGGCGGATTTCGCGCTAGCTGTCGGTGCAGATGCTGAGGCGACAGCTGAGGCTGCGACCGCAATAGGCCGCGAAGCCCAAGCGCTGGGTACTTCCTCCACCGCTATCGGTGATGGCGCGATTGCTTATGGTTCTTTTGCCGGTGGTGCCGATGCACAGGCTGGCGGCGGCGGTACCGCAGTGGGCGACGGCTCACGCGCGGGTGTTGATACCGCAGGTACCGCCGCAGATGGCACCACGGGCGGCGCGGCCTTTGGTGATGGTGCGATTGCCAATGGCGTGGCCAACACCACAGCATTGGGTAGCGGTGCTATTGCCGACACAACCGCAGGCAATGTCGCACTTGGTGCGGGATCGCTGGCGCAATCTGCTCCCAATGCTGTCGCCAACACAGTTATTGGCGGCATTACTCTGGACGCTACCAACTATGAAGGAACGGCGAGCAGCATCGTATCGGTCGGCTCTGCGGGCAGCGAGCGCCAGATCACCAATGTCGCGCCCGGCTCGGTAACCGCAACCTCCACCGATGCGATCAATGGTTCGCAGCTATTTGAACTGGCAACACAGGTCGCCAGCGGCGAGGGCAGCCAATTCGTGACCGAAGGTTTTGCAACTTCAACGGCGCCGGTAGCATCGGGCACCAATGCCTCTGCGGGCGGCGACGGCGCGCGGGCGGAGGGTGTTGGTTCGCTGGCATTGGGTGTTGGGGCCACCGCAGCCGCTGCTGCACGTGACAGCGTGGCCATCGGTACCAATTCGACGTCAAATGGCATTGAAAATGTCACTATTGGCATCGATTCCTTTACCGGCCTGACCAGTTCGGTTGCGATCGGCGAGGAAGCGCGTGCCGAGGGTGATCGCAGTGTGGCGATTGGCGGCGATGCCGATGGCGCTGGTGATCCGGATGCCTTTGGTGCCCGTGCCGTCGGCGTGCAATCGGTTGCTATCGGTTCTGATGCAACTGCCCTTGATAACCGCAGCATTGCGATTGGTGGCGAAAGTGTAGCCACCAGTAATGGTTCGGCTGCGTTTGGTGACGGAGCTAGTGCTAATGGTGTGCGCGCACTGGCGTTAGGTAATCAGGCGGTAGCAAGTGCTAGTGATGATGTCGCGCTGGGCGCAAACTCGGTAACGACTGCGGCTAATCCCACGACAGGCACAACGATCAATGGTGTCGCCTATACTTTCGCAGGCGGTGCGCCGGGCAGCGTGGTCTCTGTGGGTTCCGCAGGCAATGAGCGTCAGATCACCAATGTTGCTGCCGGTGAACTGGCTGATACCAGCACTGACGCGGTCAATGGCTCACAGCTTTTCGCGACCAATGAGGCGATTGAAGCTGTTGCTGGTGGTGCGATCGACTATCTTAATGTCAACAGCTCCCTGCCAGGCAACACCTCAACAAATTCAGGTGCTATCGGCAATAGTGCAATTGCCATAGGTGGCAATGCCCTGGCGACGAGCAATTATGCAGTTTCCATTGGTTCCGGTGCAGGCACTGGCAGCACGGGTACCGGCAATATAGCTACCGGCTATCAGGCGGGAACCGACGTTTCGGGTGGCCTGAATATCGCAACTGGCTTTAATGCAGGTCAGGATGTTACCGGCGAAGCCAACATTGCTATCGGTGACCTCTCAGGCAACAATGTTGCTGGCAGTACCAATGTAGCCGTTGGCCGTCAGGCAGGGAGCAACGTCTCTGATCCCACTAACGGCACTGCTCGCGGTAACCTTGCTGCGGGGTATCGCTCCGGCTTTGGCGTTACCGGTTCTAATAATACTGCTCTAGGTCCTGATGCTGGTGGCGCTGTCGTTGGCGACAATAATATTTCTGTAGGCCTTCTGTCGGGTGGCCTAATGGAAGGTGACAACAATATCGCCACCGGTAATCAGGCTGGCGTCCAGATGGTCGGCAATTCCAACATCGTCTCTGGTTTTCAAACAGGTTTTCTGGCTCAGGGTAACAACAATATCTTTACCGGTGATGGGTCAGGTGTCTTTACCAATGGCAGCAACAATATCGCTAGCGGTCTGAATACAGGACAGTTTGTTTCAGGTAGTGACAATGTTGCCCTTGGCACGGGCGCGGGAAGTGGTACAAATCCCGGCACTCTGCTCGATGTGGATAATGCCATTGCGATTGGTAATGCGGCAATCGGCCGTACCGATAATTCTATCGCTATAGGTGCCGCAGCTGATGCAGGTTCCAACAATGGCATCGCGATCGGTTCCGGCGCTGGTTATTCGAGCACGGGAGCCGGGGGAGCGAACGACGGACGCAATCTCGCGATTGGCGATAATGCAGGCAGATTTGTTGTTGGCAATGGCAATACGGCTCTGGGCCGTGAAGCAGGCTTGCGTGTTACTGGGGGTGGTAACCAGGCGCAGGGTACTGAAGCCGGTCAGGATATTGATGGTAATAGTAACTCTGCTCTCGGCAATTATGCAGGCCGCAATGTTACAGGTGATAACAATATTGCTATCGGTGAACTTGCCGGGAACAGCATAGGTACAGCTACTGCAGAGGGAAGCTACAATTCAGCAATGGGTTTCCAGGCGGGCAATGGAATTGATGGTAATTACAATGTCGCCAGCGGCACTTATGCAGGCCGGAACGTAACCGGCAATGAAAACATCGCTTTCGGCTACAGCGCGGGCCAGGATGTTCAGGGCAATGATAACTTTGCCAGCGGCCGCGATGCCGGACGCAATGTCTTCGGTGACAGCAATATTGCTATCGGTAACGAAGCGGGGAGTAATCCCGGCGGGACGCCGCAGCTGCAGGTCAATCGCACGATTGCCATTGGTGAACAGGCTCTGGCCAGCGAAGATGATGCCGTAGCTATCGGCTCCGGAGCACAGGCGCAGGGCGCATCTTCCACCGCTATTGGCGATGGCGCGATTGCTTATGGCTCTTTTGCCGGTGGCGCCGATGCACAGGCTGGCGGCGGCGGCACTGCTGTCGGTGATGGTTCGCGCGCCGGTGTCAATGGTGCTGGTACTGCTGCTGATGGCACAATGGGTGGCGCGGCCTTTGGTGATGGTGCGATTGCCAATGGCGTCAACAACACCACCGCTCTGGGCAGCGGTGCGGTTGCTGACTCAGTAGCAGGCAATGTTGCATTGGGTGCGAACTCTATCGCGAGTGTGGGGCCGAGCACGGTCAATGATGTGACTGCGGGTAACGTCACACTGGATGCAAGCAATTTTGCCGGTGCGGGGACCAGCGTCGTTTCTGTTGGTGGAACCGGCCTGAATGAACAGCGCCAGATTACCAATGTCGCCGCTGGTGAGATTGCCGCGGCCTCGACTGATGCAATCAATGGCTCTCAGATATTTGAACTTACCCAGCAACTCTCCAATGCAGGCCAGTTTGTCACCGAACAGACCGGCGGTGTTGCGCCCTTGGCTACGGGTGTCAATGCCTCTGCAGGCGGCGATGGCGCGGTTGCAGGCGGCAACCGCAGCCTTGCAGTTGGTCCTTCTGCCAATGCCGATGGCGATGGCGGGGTTGCCCTTGGTGACAATGCAGACAGCGATGGTACCGGTTCCGTTTCTATTGGTAATGATTCCGATGCCAATGACGGCTCGGTCGCCCTGGGTGATGATGCGGATGCCACTGCCAATAACGGTGTGGCGATAGGTAATGGCGCAGATGCCAGCGGCAATCAGGGCATTGCTATTGGCAGCAGCGCGAATTCCGATTCTGCCAATTCCATCGCCATAGGTAATAATGCCAACGCCACCAATAACAGCGCAATTGCCATTGGTGATGGTGCTCAGGCGACGCAAAATAATACTGTAGCCTTGGGTGATGGAGCCAGCGCTGGAGCTGCTTCAGGTGATGTTGCGCTGGGTATTGGTTCTTCCACCGTTGCGGTGAGCAATACCGGCTATGGCGGCGTTGTTAACAGTGCGACATCTGCTGTCGCTGTCGGCAATCGTCAAATTCAGGGTGTTGCTGCTGGTACTCTTGGCACTGATGCGGTCAATGTCGCGCAGTTGCAGCAACAGGGCACCAATTTGAACACAGTTATAGGCCAGACGATAATCAACACTGATGGTACCTATACCGATCCGACCTTCAGCATCGGTAGCGTCAATTATGACAATATCACCGATGCTTTCAACGCGATTGAAGCGGTTGGCACACTTTATTTCCGTGCCAATTCGACAGGTCCGGGTGCGGCGGCTGTCGGCAATGACTCGGTCGCCATCGGGCCAAGCTCGACGGCAAATGGCAATAATAGCTTTGCCGCCGGCAATGGTGCGACCGCACAGAACAACAATACGATCGCGATAGGCAATGGCGCGATGGCAAATAACCAGAATGGCGATGTCGCTATCGGTTCAGGGTCAGACACCGCAGCCGTTGGCGGCCTGGCCTATGGCACCGGAGCTGCGGCACCGGGTTCGGTTGTCGCCTTTGGTGGCCGCCGTTTGCAAGGTGTGTCCGATGGTGTGAATCTCACCGATGCAGCCAATGTCAATCAGCTGCGGACCGGTCTAGAGGCATTGGACGGCTTTATCTCGCCGACCAATAATGCTTTTGACGATACAACAGGTGTGGCGACTAGCGGTGATGTCATTACGGTTGACGGCACTGGCTTCACGTCGATTGAGGCAGCGATTAACTCGGTTGCCACTACGGCAGCGGGTGTGCCTTTCACTTCGTCAACAACAGGTCTGACCACGGCACCTGTTACCAGCGGTAACAATACGACAGCAGGCGGCTTCCGTGCTCAGGCCGGTGGTGCCAATTCAACGGCTATTGGCGTCGATGCCACAACCGGCAATAATGAAGATTCAACTGCCATTGGTCAGGGTGCCAGTGTTGACGGTCAGAACGGCACAGCTGTGGGTCAGAATGCCAGCGTTGACCAGGCAGGTACCGCCTTGGGCACGGATGCAAACGCCACCGGTCTCGGAGCGACCGCGCTTGGACGTAACGCCAATGCACAATATGCCGACAGCGTCGCCATAGGTGCGGGCAGCCAGACCAGCGGCTCGGTTCCCACGGTTGCAGGCTATGGTACAGCTAGCACGGCTCCTACTTCTGAAGTCTCCTTTGGCACTTCAGGCGATGAGCGTCGTCTGACTAATGTTGCCGATGGCGCCGCGGCCACTGATGCAGCCACAGTGGGCCAGCTGGTCAATCAGGCATCTGATATCAACACGCTGATCGGTCAGAATGTGTTTGATGCTGCTGGTGCCTTTACCGCACCGACGTTCGTGACGCCTAATGGTGGCACTGCGGATGATGTTACCGAGGCATTTCAGGAGGTGACGACCCAGGTCGATACCAACACCACGAATATCACCAACATCACCAACGGCTCCACGCAATTGCCTTACTTTAAAGCCAATTCAACGCTGCCGACGGATGCAGATGCCAGCGCAACCGGTGATGATGCGGTTGCGATCGGCACTGCCGCCGATGCTGCTGGTGAGAATTCCCTCGCTATCGGTAATGGAGCCGAAGCAGGAACCTCGAATAGCATTGCCATTGGTAGAGCCGCTGGTGAAGATGCCGTTGCTGGCACCACAGGAACTCTTGGACGCAATATCGCTATTGGTGAAGGGGCAGGCATAGCCATTACCGGCAGCAGAAATATCGCCACGGGTCTGTTTGCGGGTACTGAAGTCAGCGGAGACGATAATGTGGCCATAGGCCAGCGCGCCGCACGGCAGGTTACTGGCGATCAGAATATCGGCATTGGCGAACAGGCAGGTGACAGGGCAGATGGCGACAACAATGTCGGCATAGGTGCCTTTGCCGCAAGCGATGTTGAAGGCGACGACAATGTCGGCATTGGTTCCAACTCGGGCGACGATGTTCTGGGCTCAAATAATACCGCCATTGGCCGAGGTTCGGGTCTGGGCGTTACTGGTGCTGACAATCTTGCCAGCGGACGTGGCGCTGGTCAGTTCGTTTCCGGTGATCGCAATGTAGCCAGCGGTTACAATGCCGGTAGCGGTGTCTTTGGCACACCGCTCGATGTTGATCGTACAGTAGCGATTGGTAGCGAAGCCTCGGTTGGCGCAGATGATGCGATTGCTGTCGGTACATCCGCACAGGCAACGGGCGCTGGTGCTATCGCCATAGGTCTTAATGCGATATCGCTGGGTTCTCAGGCTGTCGGTACGGGCGCGCAAGCATCGGGTGGTGGTGCTGCCTTTGGTGACGGCGCGATTGCCGGCACCGATGGCGGAGGAGCGCCTGTTGCTTTGACGCTCGACAATACAGCCATTGGCGAGAATGCTATTGCCAACACCACCGATGGCAGCGTTGCGCTGGGCGCGGGCAGTCAGGATAGCATCGTCAATGCCGTCGCCAATACGGTGATTGGTGGCGTGACTGTGCTGGATGCGACCAATTATGAAGGCACGGCATCGAGTGTAGTTTCGGTTGGATCAGCAACGACTCAGCGCCAGATCACCAATGTTGCCCCTGGCCGAGTAACCAGTGATTCCACTGACGCAATCAACGGCTCACAGCTGTTTGAATTGGCGACACAGGTCGCCAATGGCGTTGGTAGTCAGTTTGTTACCGAAGATTTTGCCAATTCGGTGGCTCCGGTTGCCAGCGGCATTGATGCTTCGGCTGGCGGTGATAATGCTCGGGCTGAGGGCAATAGTTCTCTGGCTTTGGGCGATGAAGCTCAGGTTCTTGATACATCAGGAGCAGGCACAAATAGCACTGGCAGTATTGCGATTGGTGCAGGCAATGTCGTCACTGATGCTTTAACGAGCACAGCGCTTGGTCAGCAAAACACCATAACCGGGGGCAATGGCGTCGCCATTGGCGCAGGCAATACTCTGACCGATAACGACACCATTGCTGTTATTGGTGCGGGCAACACAGTTGATAATCTTGACCGTGGTCTGGTCGCTGGCGTTGGCAATACGGTCACCGATAGCGATGACTTGTTGTTGATTGGCAATGATACTTCGGTGACGAATGCCTTGAATAGCGGCATTATCGGTTCCAACAACACCATCGGCGATGGTATCGAAGAAACGGCCGTCTTTGGCAATGGCGGTACGGTTGCAGCGGGCACTACTAATGGTGTGCTGATCGGCTCGGGTGGCTCCATTGCCGGCAGTGATGCGGTTGCTATTGGCACAGGTGCCAATGCCACATCGCCGAGCGCATTGGCTTTTGGCCTGAATGCAACGGCGAATAATGCCGGGGCTGTTGCTATCGGTTCGGGATCCGCCACGGAAGCGGCTTCGCAAGTCAGTAGTGTAACCATTGGCAACACCACTTTCAGCGGGTTTGAAGGTGCAGCACAGACTTTCGCTGTCGTCTCTGTCGGCAGTGGTTCCGAAAAACGCCAGATCGTTAATGTCGCTCCAGGCGAAATTTCATCTACATCAACCGACGCAGTCAATGGTTCACAGCTCTTTGCGGTAGCAGAGGTTGTGGATCAGGTTGCTTCTGGTGCATCTGGCCCCTTTGTTTCCGAGAATGCAGCAGGTGATGCTGATCCTTCCAATACCGGTACCGATGCGGTTGCCGGGGGCTTTGGCGCTGAGGCAAATGCCCTGCAAGCAACAGCCGTTGGTAATGACAGCCGTGCAACCGCAGAAGATGCGACGGCGCTTGGCTTTAATGCGCGTGCCTTTGCCGCTCGGTCGACAGCTATAGGTAAAGATTCGCAGATATTTGGCGAAAACGGATCTGCTTTTGGCTTTGATGCGCAAGTGAACGGAACTGATGGAACAGCAATAGGTGCCTCTGCTCGTGCCAATGACACGCGTGCGGTTGCTGTGGGTGCCGGAACGCAGGCTAACGCGATTGATGCGACCGGTGTTGGTACGCAAAGTCGTGCCAATGCACTTCAGGCGACAGCAGTGGGTGCAACGGCAATTGCTAATGTTGAGAGCGGCACTGCTCTAGGCTTTGGCGCGCAAGCTAATAATGTCGGCGATGTTGCGCTGGGTCAGGGAACGGGCACTGTTGCATCGACCAACAATGCCTATTTCCTGGGCACGGCTGCACCGACCAACGGTGTGGTCTCTGTAGGCGGTCGCCGTATTCAGGGCGTCGCTGCTGGCGCAGAAGCCGATGAAGCGGTGAATGTTGCCCAGCTTGATGCCACAGCGCAGGGTTTAGCAGATGTCGGGGCTGCTGCCCTTGGTGGCGGTGCTACCGTTGATGTCTCCGCAGGTACCTTTACCGCGCCAGACTTCAACATTGGTTCTACGACAGTAAACACTGTTGCCGATGCTATTGATGCGACCGATGACAAGGCAGATCAGCAGGGTAATACGCTGGCAGGTAATGTGCTTGGCGGCGATGTTACCTATGATCCGAACACCGGTACGTTTGCTGGCGGCTTTGACTATACCAGCAGCACTGTTCCTACGACAGACATTGATGATGGCACGGCTCAGGAAGTGTTTGATGCTATTGAGGTAGATGTCACACAAAATACCCAGGACATTACCAATGGTGTTGGTGCCTTTGTTACTGAGGACTTTGCAAATTCTACGGCACCGGTAGCATCGGGTGCAGATGCATCCGCAGGCGGCAATGGTGCAACTGCCGCTGGTGATCGCTCGCTGGCATTGGGTAATGGTGCAACATCTGATGGAACCAATGCCGTGGCCATTGGTAATGGCGCTGTTGCAAATGCTGCGAATAGTGTTTCTATCGGCAGTGGGACGGGTGTTAACACTATTGGCAGCGGCAACATCGCCACTGGTTTGAATTCCGGCAGGGATGTTGATGGCAACAACAATATTGCAACCGGTACCAGTGCTGGCCGGAATGTGAGTGGTATCAATAACCTATCTATAGGGGCTAGTGCAGGCCGGGATGTTGTGGGCAATAATAACATCGCCAATGGTCCCAGCAGCGGGCGCGATCTTACTGGCACTGCTAATGTTGGCATAGGCGCTAGCGCAGGTCGTAGTATAAGCGGCAGCTATAATGTTGCTTTTGGTAGCCAGTCTGGCCGAGACATAATTGGAGATGCAAACCTGACTGCAGGCCGAGAATCTGGTCAGAACTTGTCCGGTAATCGCAATATTGCCTTTGGTTACAGGGCCGGTACCTTAGGCTCCACTATTGATGTTCCACCTGGACCGCAACTTGTCGTTGATCGTGCAATCGCGATTGGTGATAGAGCATTGGGTAGCGCCAATGATTCAACAGCCATTGGTTCTGAAGCGCAGGCACAGAGCTTATCATCGCTCGCTTTGAGCGATGGTGCACAGGTAACCGATACATCAGGTACCGGCACCAGCAGCTTTGGCAGCATTGCTATAGGTTTCGAGACCACGGTAAATGATGCGCCGCTGAGCATAGCATTGGGCCCTAATAGCAGCATTAACGGAGGCAATGGTGCAGTTATCGGTTTTGATAACACTCTGACCAACAATGATGTGGTTGCGGTGATTGCATCTGAGAGCGAGGTTACAGACAGTGAAGATGCTGTGGTCTTTGGCAATAACGTCACAGCCACCAATGCTGACGATTCAGTGGTCTTCGGTGATAATAACACAGTCGAAAACGTTACCAATGGCTTTATCGCTGTTGAAAGTGATATGTTTAACAGCACCGATGTTCTGGCGATTGGACGCGGTAATAGTGCGATTGAGGATGCCGAAAGACTGATCGTGCTTGGCTCGAACAATAGCCTTGGGGCGTCTTTGACCGATGTTCAGGTCATTGGTAACAGTCTGATCGTTGCCGATGAGGTTTCCAATGCGGTTGTGATGGGCACCAACAGTGAAGTTGGTGAAGACAATACCGTTGCTATCGGTAACACCGCACGTGCCTTGACCGATGGCTCTGTTGCTATCGGCCTCAACGCTACTGCCCAGGATGGTCAGGCCGTTTCCATCGGTGCGGGCAATACTGCCAGCGGCGATGGTGCGGTAGCCATTGGTGATCCCAATGTAGCAACCGGCACCGGTGCTGTGGCTATGGGCGCGGATAACACCGCAATCGGCCAAGGCTCGGTCGCTTTGGGTAACAACTCGCAAGCCAATGCTGGCGGTGCGGACACCGATGTGGGCGCAGTGGCGCTGGGTGATCAGGCCAATGCGCAATATGCCAATTCGGTAGCGCTGGGTTCTGGTGCGGCGACCAGTGCCGATCTTGCCACATTGCAGGGCAATACGGCCTATAATCCAGGCACAGTGACCCCGCTTGCGGGTGAAACGCCGGTAGGTGAGGTTTCGGTTGGTTCTGCCGGCAATGAGCGCCGCATCACCAATGTCGCTGCCGGTTCGCAAGGCACGGATGCTGTCAATGTCAGCCAGCTGCAGAGCCTGGAGGACCGAGTAAGTAATGCCGGTCCATTTGTGACCGAGGACTTTGCCAATAGCACGGTTCCGGTTGCTTCCGGTACAAATGCTTCGGCAGGTGGTAATGGCGCGGTAGCATCTGGCGAGAGCTCGCTGGCTCTTGGTAATGGTGCCATAGCAGCCAGCGATAGTGGTATTTCGATTGGCAGAGGGGCAGGCGCAGGGTCGTCTGGCAATGACAACACCATTATCGGCTTCTTCGCAGGTCAGAATGTCTCTGGGTCCGCTAATGTTGCGAGCGGGAGCTTTGCAGGTGGTGCTGTCACGGGGAGCTTTAATGTTGCCACCGGTAGTGGTGCCGGCTCTCTTGTATCGGGCAGTGCGAACGTTGCTAGCGGGTTTGCGGCAGGCGTCAATGTCACGGGTGCCAACAACATTGCCAGCGGCAGCGATTCGGGGTCTAGTGTCATGGGCGATGATAATATCGCTATGGGTAGATTTGCTGGCTACCGTGTGTCTGGCAACGACAATATCAGCAGTGGGCGTTTTGCAGGCTATAATGTCACGGGTAACGGTAACGTCGTTAGTGGCAGTTATGCAGGCTATAATGTCTCGGGCAATAACAATATCGCTTTTGGTAACAATGCCGGGACCAATGGTGCTGGAGGGACCGTGCTGGACATTAATAGCGCTGTCTCTATTGGAGACAGCGCGTTAGCCAGCGCGGATAATGCGACGGCTATAGGTTCTGGGGCGCAGGCACAGGGGCTATCGTCAGTAGCACTGGGCAATGGCGCAAGCGCGACAGCTCAGGGCGATCTCGCTCTGGGTCAGGGTACGACCACATCTGCCTCAACCGGAACGGCCTATGGTACTGCCGCAGCAGCGCCGACCAATGGTATAGTCTCTGTCGGTGGCCGCCGCATTCAGGGTGTTGCCGATGGCGCTGCCGATGATGAGGCAGTCAATGTTGCCCAATTGCGTAACCAGGCAGACGAGATTGATGCACTTCTAGGCAGCAATGATCTGCTCGATGCCAATGGTGATCCGACAGGTGCCACACTGGCAACGGTGGGCACAGCAGCTCAGACTACGGTGCAGGGTGCGCTGGAAGCACAGGATGTGATTGTTACCGAACAGGGCAACACCACCGCATCCTCATTCAGTGCGGCCTCCACCTATGACCCGGCTACAGGCACGGTGACCGCAAGTCTGGACTATGACAGCACGACCTATAACAATGTGCAGGATGTCATTACCGAGGTAGACCAGGATATCACCAACATCGTCAATGGTAATGTCGGTCTGGTACAACAGGCGGGTGTTCCCGGTCCTACCAATGCCAATCCGATCACTGTAGGTCAGGCGACAGGCGGTACCGAGGTACAGTTTGATGGGACTGATGGTGTCCGCACGCTATCCGGCGTTGCTGATGCAACAGTCTCTGCGACTTCCGATGAGGCCGTAACCGGTGCACAGCTTTTCACTCAAGGCACCAATGTCAATGACGCCTTGGGTTCGGGAGATGTCCTCAATGGCATTGCACCGACATTCAATGTCGGTTCGACCAGCGTGGACAATGTTGCTGCTGCTATTGATGCAACCGATGACAAGGCGGATGAACAAGGTAATACGCTGGCTGGTAATGTGCTTGGCGGCGATGTCACCTATGATGCCAATACCGGTACCTTTGCTGGTGGCTTTGACTATACCAGCAGCACAACCACCACGGACATTGATGATGGCACGGCACAGGAAGTGTTTGATGCTATCGAGGTAGATGTCACGCAAAATAGCCTGGACATTACCAATGGTGTTGGTGCCTTTGTTACTGAGGACTTTGCTAATTCGGTAGACCCGATTGCCAGTGGAACGGATGCATCTGCCGGTGGTAACGGTGCGGTTGCATCGGGTGATCGTGCATTGGCTCTGGGCAATGAGGCATCGGCTAGCGAGGCTGACGCTATATCCATTGGTACAAGCAGCGTCGCCAGTGGCGTCAATGCGATTGCCATTGGTAACGGCGCCGTGTCCTTCGGTTCAGTGGCTATGGGTACAGGCACTATGGCGGCCAATGGCACCGCTATTGGTGATGGTGCCATGGCCGGTGTGTCCGGCGGCGTGGCTGACGGTACAACTGGTGGTACGGCTCTGGGTGAGAATGCCATTGCCAATAGTGTCGACAACACCACAGCCATCGGTTTTGGGGCACAGGCTAATGCTACAGCAGGCGATGTTGCTCTGGGTGCAAACAGCATAACCACAGCATCAACCGGAACCTCCTATGCCACCGCAGATGCGGCTCCAACCAATGGCATTGTGTCAGTAGGTGGTCGCCGTATTCAGGGTGTCGCCGATGGTTCTGCCGATGATGAGGCGGTCAATGTCGCGCAGCTCAGAGAGCAGGCTACCAATATCAATACGGTTATTGGCCAGACGGTTATCAACCCGGATGGTAGCTATACTGCGCCGATATTCACCACACCCAATGGCGGCACGGCAGACAATGTGACGACCGCTTTTGAAGAGGTGACCGGTCAGGTTGATAACAATACAACCAATATCACCAACATACTGGCCGGTAATATCGGGCTGGTTCAACAGGTTGGTGGTGCACCGGGAACAGGTGTCATAACAGTAGGTGCGGATACTGGTGGTACCGAGGTTGATTTTACTGGCACCGATGGTGAGCGTCAGCTTACTGGAGTTGCCGATGGTGAGGTCAGCGATACGTCTAGCGACGCGGTTAATGGCTCTCAATTGTTTGAGACCAATCAGAATGTCACCAATCTGGATAACCGGGTCACGACCAACGAGACCAATATCGCCAACAATCGTACGGATATTGATACTAACACGACGAACATTACAAACAATCGCACGGATATCGATACCAACACGACGAACATTGCGAACAACCGTACGGATATTGATACTAACACGAGCAATATCGCGAATAACCGCACAGATATTGACAACAACACAACCAATATCACCAATAACCGGACGGATATTGATAACATCCTTTCTGGCAATGTTGGGTTGGTACGTCAGGAAGGTGGTGCTCCCGGAACTGGTGACATTACTGTCGGTGCGGAGACCATGGGTACTAATGTATCCTTCGCCAATTCAGAAGGGACAAGCCGGACCCTGTCCAATGTTGCTGATGGTGAGGTCTCTGCAACCTCCAACCAAGCGGTGAATGGCTCTCAGCTCTTTGCCACCAATCAGCAGGTTGACCAGAATGCACAGGATATCTTCAACAACCACGTCAAGATTGCGGCCAACACGGCTGATATTGATGTGCTGGAGCGGACATCGCTGCGCTATGACACCAATATGAACGGCGATCCGATCAACCAGATCACCTTGGGCCAGAGCGCAGGCCTGGATGGTCCGGTTATCATCCGCAATGTCGCCAATGGTGTTGCCGATAATGATGCGGTCAATGTCAGTCAACTGCGTGATGCAGTACAAGAAGCCAATGACTACACCGATGCGCGGGTCTTCGAACTGGCGACACAGATCGATGGCCGTCTGAACGATCTCGAGTTCAACCTCGCCGATTATCGTCAGGAAGCACAGGCCGGTATCGCTTCGGTCATGGCGCATTCGCAGATCCGCTATGATGACCGTCCGGGCAAATTGTCCATCGGTGCCGGTGTCGGCGGCTTCCTGGGTCAGATCTCGGTCGCCTCTGGTATTGGCTATACCAATGAGGAGGAGAATGTCCGCATCAATGCCGGCTTTGGCTATAATCCGGCTCGCAACGAAGCGACATGGGGCGCAGGCGCGACCTTTACGCTGAATTGATCTGCTTACCCTTGCTCTCACTCCTAGGAGAGCAGGAAGGGGCGGTGCTTCGGCACTGCCCCTTTTTCTTTGTGTTTATGGTAGTCTATGGAACAAGTTACACAACATGGCATTCTGTTGCATATATGCTATGATTGAACGTCAAAGACGAAGGGAATAAAGCGATGCTGAAACATGGGGTTGCCATATTTGCATTGACTCTGCTGGCAGCCTGCAGCGCGCCTCCGGAAGAGCCGGAAGCATTAGCGGGTGACTGGACACTGGTTCCCGAAATCTCCCAGATTTCCTTTGTCTCCATCAAAGCGGGAAATATTGGAGAGGCGCATAGCTTCGGAACAGAAAGCGGCGCGGTTGATGGTTCAGGTAAGGCCGAGATCAGTGTCGATCTTAACAGCGTCGATACCGCTATCGAGATTCGCGATGAGCGGATGCGCGAAATACTGTTTCAGGCCGACCAGTTCCCCAACGCCACCATCACCGCACAAGTTGATCCACAAAGTTTCCAGGCCCTTGATATCGGTGAGCAGCAGATTGAGAGCACAGAGTTGTCGATTTCCTTGCACGGCGTCGAAGCCGATTTTGACAGCGACCTCGCTGTAACCCGTATCTCCGAAAATCGTGTATTGGTGGAAACCGCCAAGCCATTAATCTTAGATGCAGAACAATTTGCGCTTGGTGATGGGCTAAAGCAGTTGCGCGAACTTGCAGGCCTGCCGTCAATCAGCCCAGCAGTCCCTGTGACGGCAACATTGATTTTTGAGAAAACAGCTGCCGAATAAAAGCTGTTAATCGAAAAATGGTCGGGGAGAGAGGATTCGAACCTCCGGCCCCTGCCTCCCGAAGACAGTGCTCTACCGGGCTGAGCTACTCCCCGACGGTTCTTCATCGCAAGCAGCGATGGAAGGCAGGCGAGCGCTATAGGCAAGGGTTTTGGCGGATGCAAGGGGGCTGTTCGGGGCCTCTGTCTATGGGATAAATGGCTTGCCTGTCTGGCGCTGTTTCCGGTTTTGGCTTAGGCACTGGCGAGACACTTTTGTGAGTCCCCGTGCAAAGAAAGCCGTGATTGCCACATGCATTATGAAGACCAGTATCTTGACCTGATGCGCACCATCTGGAGCGATGGTGTACGGCGAGGGGATCGCACCGGCACCGGAACGCGGGCGGTCTTTGGTGCGAATATGCGCTTTTCTTTGGCGGATGGCGCGATACCTCTGCTCACCACAAAGCGGGTTTATTGGAAAACAGCGGCGCGTGAGATGCTGTGGTTTCTCTCTGGCGATACCAATATCCGGCCTCTGGTCGAGCAGAAGGTGCATATCTGGACCGATTGGCCGCTCGCCAAATATCGCGAGGCCATAGGCGAGGATATTAGCCGCGACGATTTTGAGGCCAAGATTATCGAAGATGATGCTTTCGCTGCTAAATGGGGCGATCTGGGCCCGGTCTATGGCAAACAATGGGTCGACTGGCCGGTCTATGATGCCGCACCGGAGGTAGGTGAGGGGCTTTATCGCCGCCGCGCCAAGGGCATTAACCAGATCGCTGAGTTGGTGACCAGTCTGCGCGATAATCCGGGGTCACGCCGCCATATCTTTGAAGGCTGGAATGTCGCCGAACTCGATCAGATGGCGCTGCCGCCTTGTCACAAGACTTATCAGTTTTTTGTCGCCGATGGTCGGCTGATCTGTCTGCTCTATCAACGCTCATGCGATGTTGCACTGGGCGTGCCGTTCAATATCTTTTCTGCGGCGCTGCTGACATATATGCTGGCGCAGCAAACTGACCTCGCTCCCGGTGAACTCATCTGGAGCGGCGGCGATGTGCATCTCTATGAAAATCACGAATCACTGGTGACAGAACAGCTTTCACGGACGCCTTCGGGGCATCCGATGTTGGAAATTGTCCGCAAGCCCTCGGACATATTCAGTTACCAAATTGGAGATTTTGTGGTGCATGATTACGCGCCACAAGCGCATATCGCTGCACCTGTTGCGGTTTAGCCTTTTTGGGGCAGAACTATTGCCCTAAAATCGGTTTTATAATATTATGATACAAATGCGCAATTTATAGCGCAACATCATTCCTTTGTATCCGCACCGTGCGCACAAGACGCCGGGCGGTCATTTGGCAGGAGAGGGCATGGCTGACCACGACCATGAAGCACCGGCGAGCGCAAAGCCGAATTTGCCGCCTTTATCGCTGCACGTTCCGGAGCCGCAATTTCGTCCCGGCGATGACGTGGACTATAGCAATGTCAAAATTCCGCCTGCTGGCAAACAGCCGCGTCCGGACGTTGGCGCTACACCCTATGACATGCGCGAAATGGTCTATGATTTGGTGCGCGTATTGGATGATGAGGGCAAGGTAGTCGGCCCCTGGAACCCCAAGCTGAAGCCTGACGTCCTGATCAAAATGCTGGAAAATATGGCGCTGGTGCGGGCCTTTGACGAACGCTTGTTTCGTGCCCAACGTCAGGGCAAGACCAGCTTCTATATGAAATGCCGTGGCGAAGAGGCGACATCGGTATGTGCGGCTTTTGCACTCGCCTCGGATGATATGGTCTTCCCCAGCTACCGCCAGCAGGGGGTATTGATTGCACGTGGTTATCCGCTGGTGGAGATGGTCAACCAGATTTACTCCAATAAAGGCGACAAGCTCAAAGGTCGGCAATTGCCGATCATGTATTGCTCGCGCGAGCATAGCTTTTTCACCATTTCGGGCAATCTGGCAACGCAATACCCGCAGGCTGTTGGCTGGGCAATGGCGAGCGCGATCAAGGGTGACACCCGCATTGCCGCGACATGGTGCGGTGAGGGGTCTACTGCTGAGGGTGATTTTCACAGCGCGGCGACTTTTGCCGCCGTCTATAACGCGCCGGTGATCCTCAATGTGATCAACAACCAATGGGCGATTTCCAGTTTCTCCGGTTTCGCCGGTGCGGAGCGGACGACCTTTGCCGCACGCGCTGTCGGCTATGGCATGGCCGGGTTGCGGGTTGATGGCAATGACGCACTGGCGGTCTATGCCGCAACGCAATGGGCGGCGGAACGCGCGCGCACTAATCAGGGGCCGACGCTGATTGAATATTTCACCTATCGCGCCGAAGGACATAGCACGTCCGATGATCCCTCTGCTTATCGCAGCGCCGATGAGAGCAAGGAATGGCCGTTGGGTGACCCGATTAACCGGTTGAAACAGCATCTTGTCCAGCTCGGCGAATGGGATGAGGAACGCCATGCCACTATGGATGAACGGCTCGCCAACGAGGTGAAAGCCGCGACCAAGGAAGCCGAGAAGAACGGCATTCTCGGCCATGGCTTGCATCAGCCATTTGAGACCATGTTCCAGGATGTTTTTGAGGAACTGCCCTGGCACCTGAAAGAGCAGAGCGAACAGGCCAACCGCGAAAGGGCCAAGAAATGGCCGGAGTAAGCGACATGGAAAAGACCGAAGCCAAGGCTCCCGCCACCGAAGAAACCGAAACCCGCATGAATATGATCGAGGCGATCAATAACGCGCTCGACATCATGCTGGCACGCGATCCCAATGTGATCCTGATGGGCGAGGATATCGGCTATTTTGGCGGGGTATTTCGCTGCACTGCCGGCCTACAGGAAAAGCATGGCAAAACTCGCGTATTTGATACACCGATCAGCGAATGTGGTATTATCGGCGCTGCGGTAGGGATGGGCGCCTATGGCTTGCGCCCGGTGCCGGAGATTCAGTTCGCCGATTATATCTATCCCGGCATTGACCAGCTGATTTCCGAGGCGGCACGACTACGTTACCGTTCGGCCGGCGAATTTATCTCGCCGATGACGGTGCGGTCGCCCTTTGGTGGCGGCATTTTTGGTGGCCAGACGCACAGCCAGTCGCCGGAAAGCCTGTTCACCCATGTCGCCGGTCTGAAAACCGTTATTCCTTCAACGCCTTATGACGCCAAGGGGCTGCTTATCGCATCTATTGAAGACAATGATCCGGTGATCTTTTTCGAGCCCAAGCGTATCTATAACGGCCCGTTTGACGGCTTTTATGACCAGCCGGTGCAGCCATGGTCGAAACATCCGGACTCTGTCGTGCCTGAAGACTATTATCGCATTGATCTGGGCAAAGCGAAAATTGTCCGCGAAGGCGAGGCTTTTACCATTCTTGCCTATGGCACCATGGTGCATGTCGCCAAGGCGGTGGTAGAGCATCATGGCGTCGATGCGGAGATTATTGATCTGCGCACATTGGTGCCTCTCGATATCGAGACGATTGAAGAGTCGGTGAAAAAGACGGGCCGCTGCCTGATCGTACATGAAGCAACCCGCACCAGTGGCTTTGGTGCCGAGCTCTCCGCACTGGTGCAGGAGCGCTGCTTCTATCATCTCGAAGCGCCGATTGAGCGCGTCACCGGCTTTGATACGCCTTATCCGCATTCGCTCGAATGGGCTTATTTTCCTGGTCCGATCCGTATCGGCGAAGCGATTGAGACACTGCTAAAGGACTGATCCCCATGGCCAAGTTTGTATACAACCTGCCGGATATCGGCGAGGGCATTGCCGAGGCTGAGATTGTCGCCTGGCATGTGAAGATTGGCGATACGGTGTCCGAGGATGACCAGATTGCCGATATGATGACCGACAAGGCGACGGTGGAGATTGAATCGCCTGTCACTGGCAAAGTTGTTGCGACTGCGGGTGAGGTCGGCGATGTGATCGCTATTGGCGGCATGTTGGTAGAGATAGAGGTCGAAGGCGATGTGCCTTCAGATGCGCCAGAAACAGCTGAGCCTGTCGCAGATACACCGCCGCCAGCGCCAGAGCCAGCGCCTGCTCCGGTAGCCGCTCAGAAGCCTGCACCAACACCAGCACCCGCTCCGGCGGTTGTTGAGCATTCGCAAGAAGATGTGAAGGTGCTTGCTTCACCTGCTGTGCGCCTACGTGCGCGCGAATTGGGTATCAATCTTGCTCGGGTCAAACCGCAGGCTGATGGTCGTATTCGCCATTCTGATCTCGATGCATTTCTGAGCTATGGCGGCGGTGCGGCCCAAGGTGGTCGCGCACCGGATGAGGCGCTTAAGGTCATCGGCATGCGCAAGCGGATTGCCCAGAATATGGCGGAATCGAAGCGTAATATCCCGCATTTCACCTATGTTGACGAGATTGACGTCACCGCCATGGAAACCATGCGCACGGATATGAATGCGGGACGCGGCGACCGTCCGAAGCTGACTGCACTACCGTTGCTGATCAAGGCGATGTGCCGCACTTTGCGCGATTATCCGATGCTTAACGCGCGCTATGATGATGAAGCCAATGTCGTTACCCGTTCGGGCGCGGTGCATCTTGGTATCGCGACACAGACCGATGCTGGCCTCATGGTACCAGTGATGCGCGGCGCAGAAAGCATGACCGTCTGGGATATGGCGAGCGAGGTTGCTCGCCTCGCAGAAGCGGCGCGCACTGGAAAGGCGCGTAGTGATGAATTGTCGGGCGGTACGCTGACTTTGACCTCACTGGGACCATTGGGCGGTATCAGCACGACACCTGTGATTAATCGCCCGGAAGTCGCGATTATCGGGCCGAACAAGATTGTCGAGCGTCCAGTGGTTATTGATGGCGAGATCACCACCCGCAAGATGATGAACCTCTCCATCTCCTGCGACCATCGCGTAGTCGATGGCTATGATGCGGCCAGCTTTGTGCAGGATCTGAAACGACGGATTGAAACGCCGGTGTTTATCTTTGCCGACTGATAGCTTTTAAGCACAGCATCCAGTATCCGTTCGCCTCGAGCGAAGTCGAGAGGCCATTGCGAGCCGAGAATCGTGTCTCGACTACGCTCGACACGAACGGGAAGGTAATTCCCTAACGCCCTAACAGCCCACCCAGACTCTGCTGGTCAAACTTCAGACGGAAAGTGATGAACGGTCCGCTGCGGGTGTAGCGGCTTTCTTCAAAGTCGCGGTCTTCAAAGCCGACAAAGTTATAGCCAACTGAAATATAACCGTTTTTGAACGGTGTTACACCAATTGTCGGGCCGCCAGCCCAAGCGATGCTGTCGGCATTGGTACCGATACGCACCGTACCCGCAGCACCCGCGTCGATAGTGTCGCTGAGATCAAAGCGGAAATCCGCGCCGACGACATTGCTCCAGCCTTCGACATCATCCGGGCCAAAGCGGTCGAATACATAGCGTGTACCCCAGAAGATGCTGTATTCGCCGCGTTCGACAAAGCTGCGGTCGCGGCTGCCGAGTGGGCCATCGCGTTCATCAATCGGGGTATAGTTGATGCTGACGCTGTTGATCAGGCGGCGTGAGGTGACATTGCCGTCAACCGTCAGCAGCGCACCACCAATCGGTCCGGCCTCACCGGCTACGGCGTTGCGCACGCTGTCCTCGCGGAACTCAAGACGCTCGAGCCAGGACCAGCGGCTATTGTCCGGGCGATGCGCCCAGCTCAATTCGCCCTCAATGGTATCGGTGCTTGGACCCCCATCCTGCTCAGCACGGAAATAGCTGAACAGGCCGCCAATATTGCTGCCATTGCCAATCTGTTTCAGCGCAGCGCTGGTAATGCCATAGCGGTCGCCCAGATCACCGGCGCGATATTCGGCACGGCTTGCCCAGCTCCAATTCTTGTTGCGATAGGTTGCCCCTGCGGTGACCGCGATAAAGTCTTCGGTCAGGCCACCCGTTTGTGGCAGGAAGCCGCCATTGGCAACCGGCTGTAGCGGGTTGATCACATCTGCCGGATCAATATCGCCATTCAGCGTCTGGTTGCCGTCGAGCGAGAAGTCGACCGACCATTTTTCGCTCAGTTTGAGCGATTGCGAGAAGCCATAAGCGGCGAAGCTGCGCGGGCCAAATTCGGAAATATCCTGCTGATTGGCGGTGGCAAGAAAACGGCCACCGGCCCAGGGTGTGATCTCAAAGCCAAGCTGCGCGTTTTGCGCATCGAAAGCCTCGCCATCGGTAATCTCATAGCTGCCAAGGACGCGGACATCCTTGGTGATGGCATAGCGCGCACCCAGACGATGCCGTGCCGGGAAGTCGGCGCTTTCATCCTGTCCGCCAATGGCGAAAGAGGTTTGCGCGTCCAGCTCCAGCTTATTGTCGAGCAGCCGCTGCGAACCGCCCAAAGTGGCGATAGTCGAGCGATTGATACGGCCATCGGCAAAACGGTCCTCGGCATGGGTGACGCCTGCGCGCAGAGAGGTCTTGTCAGCACGATATTCCAGTTCGGCACTACCGGCACGGCGACGGGCGCCAGAAATCAGGAAATCCTCCTGATAGCCGGTGGCGGCGAGGCTGAGCTTGTCGGTAAAGCGATAGCGGCTGTCGAGGCCGAATTTGCGCGTGCCGCTCTCGACGGCATTTTGCTGGCCCAAGCCGAAATTGTCGGACTGCCGACGGACATAGGCGAGAATATCAAAATCCTTGCCATGATGTTCTGCCTCGACCAGCCATGCGGTTGCGGTGCCAGCATCTGCTTGTCCGCTGGCGATATCGCTCTCACCATCGGTTACAGCAAATTCGGCGCGAACCTCGGTTTTCAGGTCTGGACGATAGCGCAGATCGACGCCGCCAAGATCGGTATTGGTATCTGCAGTCTCGTCATGAATGGCAGTAGCAGCAACCTGCAGTTTCTGGTCCTTGCTGCGCCAGCTTACCCGGCCGCCGGCGTTGGTGGCGCGCTGGCCGATGCCATCCACCTCATATTCGGCGATGATGAACTGCGGATCGAGATTGATCCGGCTGAGGATAGGCTCGCGGAAACGCAGCGTACCGGCGATATAATCGATGTCATAATCGATATGGCGGGTCAGCTGACGCTCATCGACAATGCGTTCCGAACGGAAGCGATCACGCACCTGCAGTACGATGCGCTCTGAATTGATAATGATATCGCGGGCTGACAGCGCATAGGGGCCGGTCAGACCATTGCCCTGAATTTCCTCACGACGGAAACGGAAAGGCGTATCGGCTCCAAAGACCGTGGCTGATAGCTGATCAGAGCGATATTCGGCCTTGATACCGTTAAACGCACGCTGATAACGGGACAGCTGCGATTCACCCAATCCCGTATCGTAATCCCCAAACAGGGCATAAAATTGTGGACGCTCAAGCCGGATATACAGGCGGCGCAAGCTGGCCGCATCAAAACGCTGCTCAGAACGGTCGGCATAGATGGTGTAATAGCTACGCGGATCGATGACGCCGCCAAAATCGGTCTCATCGCGTTCCTTGTCGCTGTCATAGGCCATGGTCAGCAGCCATTTGCCGAGGATCTTACCCTTGGCATAGAGCGCTACTCGACCATCGAGATTGATGCTGTCGTCATCGTCGGCCAGCGCTTCCAACCGGCTGTCGAGGGTATTGAAGCCAACGGTACCGGCGGCAAAACCCACAACTGTCCATGGACGATCACCCGGCTCTAACCAGGTTTCGATACGCTGTGGACGGCTAACTTCGCCATCCTGAAAGTTGAAATCAACCGAGACGGTGCCCGAAGCGGTGGTCGGTGCCAGTTCGATATAGGCAATGCCGTCATCGCCCTCAACGCGCCATACCGGGCGTGCACGTTCCAGGCCGGAAAGCTGCTGTGCCTGTTGCGCATCCACCTCAATCGCAGGGGTATAGGGGGCAGGGACGGTGAAATCGCCAACTGCACCATTGCGCACCGGCTTGCCGTCGCGGTCAGTCAGTCGGACGGCGATAACCGGGCGTGTGACACCATCTGCAAGCAGAACCGATTGTTGTTTGAGGAATTGCGCATTAAGCGGGCTTGCCGAATAATGCACTTCGCGGGTCAGTTCTTTGACCACATTGCCACCACGGTTAAGCACGCGCGCGCGCAGCACATTGGTGCGGTCCTGCAGGGCAATGCCGCGCCACAGGCTGACCATCCAGCGACCGTCCGGGCTCTTGCGAACGCCTTCATAGGTCAGCGCATCGACTGACTTACCATTGATCGTGAGGTCAACCGATTGTCCAGGCATATGTTTGATAGCAACACGCACCGACTTGGAACGTGGGTTATGCCCGATTTGCGGGAACAGCCAGTCAATGCCGGCCTCTTGGTCAGCAAACCAGTCACGCTCGCTGCCTGCGGCTTCTTGATCGGTCAGTACTTTCGGACGCACTTTAACCGGTGTAGATGTCTTAGGCGCTTCGCGCGCAGCCGTTTTGCGAGCGCGGAAGTCAGCACGTTTGAGCATGCCGCCCTGACCCTCGACAAAGCGGGAAATATTGCTGCCTGCGCTGCGGGTGTTACGCGCGCAGTCTGTCGGCTCCATATCCAGCGGGAAGGTGGAGGGATCAACCTGCACCACATGCAGGCCAGGCAATACGCCTTCAAAATGGTAGCGGCCGTCCTGATCGGTAATGGCAAAACGGCCATCTTGCATCATAACGCGGACACCGGCAATGCCATTGGCTCCGCGCGGATCAATGGTGCAAGCGCCATCGGTGATGCGGCCGGTTATGGTGAAACGATCGGCGATAGTATCACGCGCAATGCGGGTAAACGCTTCGGCAATGCCACTTTCCGCGCCGCGGGTATCTCTGGCTGTGGCTTGGTTTACTACATCTCCCGGAAGGGCATCGGGACGCACTTCGGTGAGATAGGTCAGCAACGCGCTGCTTCCAGGTGCGAGCGCCGGGACAATCACCGAGAAACGACGGCCATCGGGCGTAATGTCAGCAGCAATTTGCTCACCATTATAGCGAATGGTGTTGGCGCGCAGCCGCAAAGCTCTCGGCAGCTCATCGCTAATGGTGATACCGCCGGTTACCAGCTGGCTGTCACTATTGGTGACAGTGATACGATATTGCAGCACATCACCGGGGATAGCGAGATTTGCAGAGACAGTTTTGTCCAGCGAAATTGCCGCGCCGGACTGATCAAGCGGAATATCAAAACGGATCGGTGCCGGGTCTTCCAACGTCGTTACACCGCCAAAGGATGCATCCACTATCGTAAAAGGATCGCCATCAGGGCGGCGCAACGGCGCGAGCTCTTGTGGCGTACGCTCTGAAGCGAAGGTAAAGGGATCAGGTGGCTCGACAACCACATGATAGTCACCTGGTCGCGCAAAGGGGAAACGATAATGGCCCGGATCAAAGCTATATGTCGCGCCGCTGCTATCGGTGACAGTTGATCCGCTGATAACAGTTGATGGGAAGGTAGAAACGCCGTCATTGCCAAATACTTCAGCAGGCTGACCGGTTGCATTGTTGATCAGTGTAACGCGCGCGCCTGAAACCGGGGTGCCATCAAAGCTGTCAAACACAACGCCAAAGGGGTCGGTCAGAATTTCGACATCCAATGTGCTGAGCAAGTTACCGCCAACATCGTCCAATATGTCGATTTGAAGCGTACTACCTGGCGCAACCGAGAGCACACAATCGCGCTCAACTGCGGCAGGAGGAACCGCTATAGTGTTGATATACCCAACAAATTCGCCACTATTGGCTTCTGTTTCAGTGACTGAAATAACCTCGCGGTCACCGGCCTTGGTGACCAGCTCAATATCAAAGCGTTCGACCAAATTGGGGTCAACATTGCGGGCTGGTGCATTGAGCAGAATGATCAGCGGTTCATTCGGCGTAATCGATGTGCGTGGAACAAGCGATGCTGGACTGGTCTCAACTCCGGAAAAAACACCGGAGAATTCGACTGGAAGTGGTCCATTATTTGTTTGGCATTGCGTCGGTGGCAGGTCCATCTGGACAGCGCCCGGCGGATCATCAAACTGGAATGTGGTAATCGTGATCGGGTCTTCAGGCGGTGCTTCAACGGCAAAATCCACCCTGTTCGACGGAAGCTGAACGCGTCCGCCGGGGCTGTCCCACTCTACCGAGGCGGTATTGCTGATGGTCTGGGCCATCGCCTGTGCCGTTGGCAAAGCGAGGCCCAAGCCAGCAATCGCCATCGCGATGGGCTTAAACAGGGTGGATATGGTTTTCATCTGAGCAGGAGAGGGTGGTCAGTCGGGTTTTTCTCCTTCCAACCACCCGGATCACTCTATCCTCAGTTCACCGTTACGCGGAACAAGAGGGTTTCAGTAGCTCCTGCGGAAACCGTGCCCAGATTACCGGAAACGATACCACCAGATTCTCCAAGGCCTGATGCATCGGCGTTGGTGCCGGTGCCATCACAGGCATTGGCTGAAACAACACCATTTGCCGCCGGAGCAGCATCGCTAGTGCCGTTCGCAGGCGGTGTTGCCGCCGCGCTGTAGAACGTCACATTGCCGGTATTGTTCAGGTTATCGCTAATGCTGACATTGGTCGCACTCGCACCGCCAGCTGCGTTTGACACAGCGATACAATATTCGACAACCGCACCCGGAATAGCTTTCGGGTTAGTCAGACCATTAAGCGGATCCCATAGAACCGCACTGGTTTTCTCAACCGTGATAGCCGCAGCCTGAACGGTGTAATCGTCAGTGGCGCTGAACGCAGCATCGCGATTGCCGTCGGTATCACCCGCAGCATCGGCAAATACGGTATCGACACCAGCGGTATCTGCGCCCGTGCTTTCGGTGATTGTCGCGCCAACCGAACCGCCAGCACTGCCGCCTTCACGAGCGGTAGCAGTCAGGATAACAGCAGACACATCATCGGTGACCTGCGTATCGGGGATATCACCAATTATAAAGACGGCAATATTGCCATCCTCTGCCAGCTCATCGATGAACGTTGCCGTATCGACAGCAGGGTCGAACACGCCATTACCGTTGCTATCAACGAAAACCTGGAAGTTGCTGACGTCAAAATTGTCATTGCCGCCATTTGGTGCAGCACCATTACCCTGGTTGGCAGCGCTCAACTCAAAGTCGAGCACTTCGTTTGAGGTGTTGGTGACAATAAAGGTTGTGACCGGCGGATTGACTGTCAAATCAGTACCATCCTGACCCGGTGCAACCGTTGTCGTCGCAGTATCAGAAGCAGCAACGGTAAGGTTGATCTTACGGTCAACTACGAAGGTGTCTGAAGCATCCTCTTGAGTCTGGTTAACGCCGCCAACCTGATAGTCGACGGTCACCGTGTTGTTAATACTGGTTCCCGCGGTTGTTCCTTCCGCGAAAGCCGGTGTGCTGATGCCCGCTGCCATTGCTATGGCAGAAGCGGCAGCAACAAGGCGTAAATTCCTGTTCATACTGGTCTCCTGTCTCTCATTCTTAAGTCGTTGGTTGCCCCACTAACGACTAATTCGCGGCTATTTGACTACACCGCGAAAGGTTAATTTCCCCTCAGAACCCATTGTTATATCTTGTAAAATTGTCCATCTTATATGGGTGACGTCATCTGGCCGTGCGGCACGGAAACGGCCTTCGCCTATCGGCACTTGCAAGGAACTGAGCTTGCCCCAATTTTCACCGCCATCGATGGAAACCTGTTCGCGCCCATCAAGCGTTTCACGGAAAGCAACTGCCGGTGGTAATGGATTGGTCACAACAAAATCGCGCGCCGGTGTTGCGCTGACATTGCGGTAACGCAGCACAAAGATCAGCTCATCGCCGGGCAGAACCCGTTGCGGTTTCTCGAGGCGGATGGCTTCACGCCCGCCACGCTGTACGATCCGTTCAACAAAGACTTCGCTGTCAAGTTCGATCGCGCTTTTCGCAAATCCGGGCGTCATGGCGCCGACACACAGCATGATAATAAGAAAAATATTTCTTATCAGAGAGATGACTAAATCTCGCATTAGTCCACCTCCACCTGGAAAGTGATTGTGCGGGTCTGATCGCCGGTAAGGTCGCCCAGTTCGACAGCAATCGCGGTGCCATCAAAGGAACCGCCGTCCGCATCAGCGTCGCTATCGGTCAGCGCTGTGCCTTCGAGCGTCAGGGTTTCGGCCTGATAGGTGGTGTTTTCCGGTATCGGGTCAGCAACAAGGAGGTTGGGCAGAGTGCCACTACCGGTAATCGTTGCCACCAATGTATAGGTGATGATTGAACCCGGCACGACAGTGGTTCCACCGAAAGGATCCTCAACAGCCGCCGATTTTGCGAGCGCAACGCTGGCTGCCTGAACCACAAAAAAACCGGCTGCGTCATCATCAGCACCGGTTGTCCCGACCACAGCATCGCCGCCGCCATCTCCAGCGCCGTCAAATGTCGTTCCCGGAGTGCCGGTGCCGGTTACGGCTTCTGCAGTCAGCGTAACTTCAGCACGATTGCCATCCACAGGGTCGGAGGGAATGTTGCTGATAATAAATACGGTGATATTGGCGTCTGGAGCCAACAAAGGATCATTGGAGCCTGCGGCATAGACTTCGTCAACCCCGGGATCAAATACGCCGTTATCATTGGTATCGAGGACGATTTGCACCAGCACCGGATCAAAATCATCGCCAGGGCGGGCGGTATCCGGAGTTAGGGTGAAGGCCTCTTGCCCATTACCAGTATTGGTAACCGTATAGGTCAGTACCTGTTGCGTAGCATCGGGCTGGGTGCCAACGTCACCGGGATCTGCCGACTCAACATCCACATCGAGAATTTCATCAACGATGATCGTTGCAGTATTGGAGTCCTGCTCAATGCGTCCGCTTGGGCCATCATAGCTCGCGGTCGCAGTGTTTTCGATTGGCGTTCCTGCCAGAGTACCGGCAGACGGACCTGTGCTTTGCGCCCATACAGGCGCAGCAATGGTCATAGCTATGCCGCTGGCCGCAGCCATGGCTATAGCGCGGCTTCTCAGCGCAAAAGCGGTAGGAATATGGTTTTTCATAAGCCCTGTTCTCAAATTGGTTCACGGGGCTTATCGCAACAAAACTACAAAAAACGGTTAACGCCGCGCAAACCATAGAGAGATGGAGAATTTGCAAAACATTGAAATATTTATTTTTTTCTGAAAAAATCCATTATGGATGCACTTAATTGTGAAGCAATTACGGTAAATGAAGGTAAAATTGGCAAGTCGCCACAGTTGGGTTAAACACAGCCTATGGATAGCAACTCTCCAGTTCCTGAATCGACTGAACGCAACCGCCTGCTGGCGTCTGTTGCCATCATTGGTGGCACCGGCCTGCTGCTTGGCGCCCCTTTCGCTTTGCGTGCCGGGAGCGAGTTTTTTCTACCGCTTACGGTTGCACTCATTCTGTCCATAGCCTTGGTGCCTTTGCTCGAATGGCTGGAGCGGCGTCGCGTGCCATCGGCGCTGGCGGCATTTATTTGTGTGATTGCTTTTCTGGTGGTGGCCAATGGAGCGCTGGCGCTGATTATCGTCCCGGCCACGACATGGTTTGTCAACCTGCCGGGGCGGATACCCAAAATCACCAGCAATTTGCAGCCGCTTATCGATTTATACGCCGATGCCCAACGCTATCTTGATGAAACGCTTACCATGATGCGTACTGAAGCGGTGGCCGAGGTGCAGAAGGTAACAACAGAGTCACCCACATCTCTGATAGATGTCTTTATCAGCGCTGCCCCTGCCGTCGGCATCCAGATGGTGTTCGCGATCCTGGTTATCTTCTTTTTCCTGTCGGGCTGGACCCGGATCCGGACAGGCGCGATCAACAGCCGTGGCAGCTTTACCGCGGCGATGGCGACAGCACGCGTAATCCAGAATGTTGTCTCGGCAACCTCGGCCTATCTCACCACAATCACCTTGATTAATATCCTGCTCGGCATATCGGTCGGCTTCGTGCTGTATCTTATCGGCATGGAATCCCCGGCCATGTGGGGCGGGATTGTCGCTCTGCTGAACTTCATACCTTATTTGGGTCCGGTACTCGCCGCAGTCATGCTGGCGCTGGGCGGGTTGATGACCTTTGATGATCTGACTTGGGCGCTGCTACCTGCGATTATTCAGATTACTTTTCACACAGTTGAAGCGAATCTGGTCACGCCGATGATTCTCGGTAGGCGGCTGACAATGAATCCACTGCTGATCCTGATCTCCCTCAGCTTCTGGAGCTGGATCTGGGGCACTTTGGGCGCATTGTTGGCGGTGCCGCTGCTGATTATCATTCAGACCATCATTGCGGCGGCGGGCAAGCCGGATATTGCTGGTTTCCTATTTGAATCAGGGACGTTGACCAGAGGGCAGGGGGCGGAGAACAAACCGCCTCCACCGCCTGCTGCCCCGGCGAAACAAGAAAATGCGCCGGATGCAGGAAAAGTCACCCAGGGCAGTTGACAGGGGCGCAAGCCTCCTTTAACTGCCGCGCTTCCGACGCAAATGTCGCAGACAAATGCGGGTGTAGCTCAGTTGGTTAGAGCGCCGGCCTGTCACGCCGGAGGTCGCGGGTTCAAGTCCCGTCACTCGCGCCATTTTCGATAAAATGGCTTTTCCTCACAGCAGCAATAACGAAAGTGGATTGGCCCAGATTATTGGCCAAATTTTCCCGTTTCCATCCATGTCAGGATGGGCCGCACCGGGAATACCCAAACGATACCGGCAATCAGGTAAAACAGCATCTGCAGCAATATCGGCCAGCCAACAATGCCATCGGCGACATTGATGACGATCACCGACCAGATCGCGATGATCAGCAATATGGCGATAATGCCCATGGGCTTGCGCAGCGTTGGCTTCATCTTATTGCTGTTCCTGTGTTGGCGCCGCGGCATAGACGCGCAGGCGCGATGAGGCGGGGGTGATTACGCCTTCTTGAGTGATGATGCAGTCGAGAAGCTGATCATGCTCCTCGATCGGAATGACCTCATATTGCTGTACTGACCAGGCCAGACCGATCCGCAAGACATCCGGGTGGCGCGCAAAATAGCGATCATAATGTCCGCCGCCTTGGCCGAGGCGCCTTCCCTTGCTGTCAAAGCCGACAAGCGGCGCTATCAGCAAATCTGGCGTCACTTCCTGTGTATCGCCCAGTGGCTGCATGACGTCAAAAGGGCCGCGTTCCAGTGGCTCACCCGGGCGCCAGCGGCGAAAAACCATTTCGGCGTCACGAGTATCAAAATAGGGAAGTGATACAGATTTTCGTCTATTAACAAGAAGGTTATGGTAGATTTCTGTTGTCGCTTCTGAAGTTATAGCATGGTAGCTTCCTACCACTTTGGTGTCATCGAATATGGCGCGTACCGGACCGGGCGTCGCAGAAAAGCATAGCTCTTTCGCAGATGGCGACAATGCAGCGAAAAAGCTGTTCCGCCGCTTGCGGAGCATCGCGCGCAAAGCTGCTTTCTCGGTACTGATGTCGTTCAAAACGCGCTATCCTGCTATCTTTATGAACAAGGTGGCGGAACCGCGTGCGTCGTTTGCTGGAATATCCTCTGACGCCAAAACGTCAGGTGGGCGCCATGTGCATTGGGCCAGGGCCCAAACAGGGACGGCTCCCTTAGGAAGATGTATCGCCTCAGGGATGTTCTCTTCAGCTCGTGCGCGGCAGTCCCGCCACTTGCCTATCTAGGCGCTCGGCTCCGTCTTCTCAAGAGAGGTAGCAAGCGTTTCGATCCTCTCGGCCAAGCTTTCCAACGCCTGAATCGCGCCCTCAGGCACCGATGGAGAAGCGGATTGGGGCGTATTATCGTCTTCAACAGCAGGTTCTGCGGCTGGCTGTGTGTCTTTTTCTTTCAATGTGTCTGCCAGAAACAGCGCGGCATATAACAGGCCGCGGACTTCGGTCATGCCTGTTCCGCCCGATGAGGCGCGGCGTACTTGCTCATCAACCATGGCCGCCAATGACAGGACGTGCTCCTGCTCGCCATCGGGGCAGGTTACCGAATAGCTATGACCGCCTATCTCCAGTGTCAGATTGGCCATTTTACGTGCTTTCTGCCTTGATGATCCGGTCAATCCGGCTCACCGCTTCCTCTGCGGCTTCACGCAGCCGGTTATATTCCTCGCGCGATACATGATCTTCGTTAGAAGTTGGCGTCGGAGGCAGTTCGGATGACGCAGTAACAGCGGACTGAACATTGCTTTCCAAACGGCTGATCGCTCGTTCGAGCCGCCCTATGGCAAGAATTAGACTGTCTTCGCTCATATCGCTTGGATAGCATTGGAAAGGACAAAGTCCAATGCTTCCAGAGGTCTGTAATGAGATATAGCCGATCTATCCTTGTTAGTAGCAATAGTTCTGCGTCTTGACGGGCACGACTAGGAGTCGCAAAGGAGCGGCATCTGTCACGAATCGATGCTGCATTTTCGCTTGCAGTTTCGATGCAAGGAAAGCCCTTTCGCTTTATGACCGCACAGACCGAGGCACAGGAAACCCCCAGTTTTCAAGAATGCGCCAACGCCATCCGCGCCCTTTCCATGGACGCGGTACAACGCGCCAAAAGCGGGCATCCTGGCATGCCCATGGGTATGGCCGATGTCGCCACCGTGCTGTTTCAGGAATATCTGAAATTTGATCCGGCTGATCCCAATTGGGCAGATCGCGACCGTTTTGTGCTGTCTGCGGGTCACGGTTCGATGCTGATCTATTCGCTGCTGCATCTAACCGGCTATGCGCGGCCGACCATGGACGATATCCGCAATTTTCGGCAGCTCGGCAGCCCTTGTGCCGGACATCCAGAGAATTTTGAGCTTCCAGGTGTAGAATCAACGACAGGCCCGCTGGGGCAGGGGCTGGCCATGGCCGTCGGTATGGCAATCGCCGAACGCCGTCTCGGTGCAGAATTTGGTACCGATCTGGTGGATCACCGCACATGGGTAATCGCCGGTGATGGCTGCTTGATGGAAGGCATCAACCATGAGGCGGTTGGTCTTGCCGGGCATCTTGGTCTGGGTAAGCTCAATGTGCTGTGGGATGACAATCAGATTACCATTGATGGCGCAACCGATCTTTCCACCAGTGAGGATGTAACCGGGCGCTATCAGGAATCAGGCTGGCATGTCGTTGAATGTGATGGCCATGATCCTGCTGCGATACGTGCAGCAATGGATGAAGCCATTGGTGATGCACGGCCTTCGCTGATCGCCTGCAAAACGATTATCGGCAAAGGCGCGCCCAATAAGCAGGGTACAGCTGCTACCCATGGCGCGCCTCTGGGCGAGGATGAAGTCTCCGCCGCCCGCCGCGAACTGGACTGGGCGCATGCCGCCTTTACTGTGCCGGACAATGTGCTCGAAAGCTGGCGTCAGGCGGGTGCGCGGCATCAGGAAACGCATAAAGCATGGCAAGAACGCCTCGCAAATGATTCAAAAAAGCAAGAATTTGAGCGGCGTATGGCAGGCGACTTGCCTGAGCGTATCGGTCTGAACCGCCATATTGATGCGCTGCTCAAGGAACCGCAAAAGGTTGCAACACGTAAGGCGTCCGAAATGGCGCTGTCTGCGATTAACGCCAATGTGCCCGAAACCATGGGTGGTTCGGCAGACCTTACCGGCTCCAACAATACCAAGACCGGCGATATGACCGCTTTTACCGCTGACAATCCGGCGGGGCGCTATGTCTATTACGGTATCCGCGAATTCGGCATGGCTGCGGCGATGAATGGCATGGCTCTGCATGGCGGCTTAATCCCCTATGGCGGCACATTTCTGGTGTTTACAGATTATTGCCGCTCAGCCATTCGCCTCTCCGCGATCCAGAAGCAGCGGGTTATCTATGTGATGACGCATGACAGCATCGGGCTGGGTGAAGATGGCCCAACCCACCAGCCGGTCGAGCATGTGATGAGCCTGCGCATGATGCCCAATGTCGATGTGTTGCGTCCTGCTGATGTCGTGGAGACGGCGGAATGCTGGGAAATTGCGCTGCGTAACAAGGATAAGCCTACGATATTGGCTCTGACCCGTCAGGGATTGCCGCAATTCCGTATGGAACCATCCGAAACAAATCGCTGTGCCAAAGGGGCCTATCGCATCAAGAGTGCAGGCCATGCGCGGCGTGCGGTGTTGGTCGCGACCGGCTCTGAGGTATCATTGGCGCTGGAAACCGCAGAAAAACTGGAAAAGCAGTCTATCGGTTGTGATGTAGTCTCTATGCCAAGCTGGCGCCATTTTGATGAGCAGCCGCAAAGCTATCGCGATGAGATATTGCCTGCCGAGGCGCTGATTGTATCGATCGAGGCGGGCGTGACTCTGGGTTGGGAACGCTATATCGGTCGCGATGGCCTATCCATTGGCATAAACAGCTTCGGGGCTTCAGCACCGGGCGACGATCTGTTCAAGCATTTCGGCTTTGATGCAGAGGCGATCACCACAAAGATTATCGACAAATTGGCCGACTAAAAGGCGGCAAAGAGTAAGCGGATCACGCGCAATAAGCGCGGTTCCATAGAGAATGTTAGCAGGAGCAAAGACATGACAGTCAAGGTATCGATCAACGGATTTGGGCGCATTGGACGGCTCGTGGCCCGCGCCCTTCTGGCCCGCCCGGACAGCGGACTTGAGCTGGTGTCGATCAATGACCTGGCCGATGCAAAATCCAATGCGCTGCTGTTCAAGCGGGATTCGGTGCATGGCTCTTTTGTTGGTGATGTGCATGATGATGGAGACCATATGGTGGTCAATGGCCATCGTATTCGTGTCACTGCTGAGCGCGATCCCGGCAATTTGCCGCACAAAGAAATGGGCGTCGATATCGTTCTGGAATGCACCGGTTTCTTTCAGTCGAAGGAAGCGGCGCAACCGCATATCGATGCTGGCGCGAAGCGGGTGTTGATCTCGGCTCCTGCGAAAAATGTTGATAAAACCGTGGTCTATGGTGTCAACCATGACGTCTTGACGTCAGATGATCTTATCGTCTCCAATGCCAGCTGCACCACTAACTGTCTCGCGCCGGTGGCCAAGGTTTGCCATGATACAGTCGGTATTGTGCGCGGCTTTATGACCACGATCCACAGCTATACCAATGATCAGCGCATTCTCGACCAGATCCACAAGGATATGCGTCGTGCCCGAGGTGCTGCGATGTCGATGATCCCGACCACCACTGGCGCTGCCCGTGCGGTCGGTTTGGTGCTGCCCGAACTGAACGGCAAGCTGGATGGTTCCTCGGTGCGTGTGCCGACGCCGAATGTCAGCCTGGTTGACCTCACCTTTACGCCGTCGCGTGATACCAGCGTTGAGGAAATCAACGGCGCGTTGAAGGCTGCTGCCGAAGGTAAGCTTAAAAGTGTTCTGAACTATAGCGAAGAACCTCTTGTATCGATTGACTATAATGGCGACCCGCATAGCTCCAGCATTGATGGTCTTGAAACAGCTGTCATGGAAGGCAAGCTTGTCCGCGTGGTTAGCTGGTATGACAATGAATGGGGCTTCTCCAACCGCATGATTGATACCGCAGGCGTGATGGCGGGATTGCTGTAAGGCCTCCGGAATAGAGTTTCGGGGGAGAGGACTATGGTTGATTTCAAGACGCTCGATGATATCGGTGCCGTCGCCGGGCACCCAGTTTTGGTGCGCGTTGATCTCAATGTGCCGATGGCCGATGGTGTCGTAACCGATGATACAAGGCTGCGCGCTTTGGTTCCGACGGTGAGTGAACTGGCCGATAACGGTGCCAAGGTGCTGCTCTTGTCGCATTTCGGTCGCCCTAAAGGCATGGCCAACCCCGAATATTCGCTCCAGCCCGTAGTAGAGCCCTTAAGCAATGTGCTGGGCCGTCCGGTCGGTTTCCTCGCTTCACCTGAGCGACATGCTATCGATATTGTCGAGGGCGGCCATATCATCGTGCTGGAGAACAGCCGTTTTTATCCCGGTGAAGAAAAGAATGATGCAGAACTGGCGCATCAAATGGCCAGTTTTGGCGATTTCTATGTCAATGATGCCTTCTCCACCGCGCATCGCGCGCATGTGACTACCGAGGGTCTGGCGCATCTGTTGCCTGCCTTTGCCGGTCGCGCTTTGGAGGCTGAGCTAAACGCGCTTGATCAGGCATTGGGTAATCCAGAACATCCGGTTGCCGCGATCGTCGGGGGCGCCAAGGTTTCGACCAAGCTCGATGTGCTGCGCAATTTGGTCGCCAAGGTTGATCATCTGATTATCGGCGGCGGCATGGCCAATACCTTTCTGGCGGCGCAAGGCGTCGATGTCGGCAAATCGCTGTGCGAGCATGATCTGGCCGATACTGCCAATGCGATTATGCAGGCGGCTGATAGTGCCGGATGTACGGTCCATCTTCCCTATGATGTTGTTGTAGCCAAGGAATTTGCCACCAACGCACCCAATCGCACGGTCAATGTGCATGAGGTGGGCGCGGATGATATGATCCTCGATATTGGTACCTCCGCAGTCGAAGCGCTGGCGGATGTCCTGAAAACCTGCCGCACATTGGTATGGAACGGTCCTTTGGGGGCGTTTGAAACCCCGCCTTTTGATGCTGCCACCGTCTCCCTTGCGCAGACAGCCGCGGCACTGACACAGGAAGGCCAGTTGGCCAGCATCGCTGGGGGCGGGGACACTGTGGCGGCGCTTAATCAGGCGGGCGTGGCCGAGCAATTCACCTTCGTCTCGACCGCAGGCGGTGCGTTTCTCGAATGGATGGAAGGGCGCGAATTGCCCGGTATAGCCGCGCTCAAGCAATGATTATCCGCCCACTCAAGGATGACGACCGTTCGGTGATAGCCGAAATCCATGCTGTGAGCTGGCAGCAAAGCTATCGCCAGCAAATGCCTGCGGATATCCTTGATAATGAAGTACCGGATATCATGCAAAAACGCTGGCGGGATACCGAGATCAAAGACAAAGATATCGTCCTGGTCGCCGAGGATGATGGCAATATCATAGGCTTTGTTGCCGCATGGGATGGCGAGCCCGTCTATCTCGACAATCTGCATGTGCTGCAAAAACATCGGTCATCAGGCATTGGCCGCCAGCTTATGGGGGCAACGGCAAGGCAGGCGGTGGAAAACGGTCGCAAAGGCATTGAACTCCATGTTGTGATTGGCAATGACCGCGCCAAGGCGCTGTATCTGGCCATGGGGGGCGAGATTACGGCGGAAGAGGACAAGGTTCTGACAGGGGTAACCGTGCCGCATTACCGGATTGCTTGGGCGGATTGCGGGACATTGATTGCAAAAACAGGCATATGAGCGAAGGGGATCACCATGGCTAACGCACAAATGATGGAACAAATGGCAAAGAGCGCCGGATTTATCGCCGCGCTTGACCAGAGTGGTGGCTCCACGCCCAAGGCGCTGCGCGGCTATGGCGTTTCAGAAGATGCCTATAGCAATGACGAGGAAATGTTCGCGCTTATCCACGATATGCGCAGCCGCATTGTTACCGCGCCCTGCTTTAATGGCGAGAAGGTGATCGGCGCGATCCTGTTTGAGCGCACCATGGATGGCGACGCCGATGGTACACCGGTGCCGCAAAAGCTTTGGGAACGCGGCGTTGTACCGTTTCTCAAGGTTGACAAGGGTCTGGAAGACGAAGCGGATGGCGTGCAGCTAATGAAGCCGATGCCCGAACTGGATGCGCTTTGCGAACGCGGTGTTTCCAAAGGTATTTTCGGCACCAAGATGCGTTCGGTTATCCATCAGGCGTCACCCAGCGGTATTAAGGCGATTGTTGACCAGCAATTTGCTGTTGCCTCACAAATTGGCAAGCATAGCTTGATGCCGATTATCGAGCCTGAAGTGAATATCAAAAGCGAAAGCCGCGCCGAATGTGATGCGATCCTGCATGATGAGCTGAAATCCGCGCTTGATGCTTTGCCCGAAGGCGAGCAGGTGATGCTGAAGCTGTCTATCCCGGCTGAAGCTAATCTCTATGCCGACTTGGTGGCGCACCCCAATGTGCTGCGCGTCGTTGCTTTGTCAGGCGGTTTTTCACGCGATGAGGCCTGCAGCGAGCTTACCAAGAACCAAGGCATGATCGCCAGCTTCTCCCGCGCGCTTCTGCAGGATCTGCGGCATGATATGGACGATGGCGGTTTTGACTCAGCGCTGGGTGGCGCAATTGACGAGATTTACGAAGCTTCGGCGACCTGATTGCGGATTACAGCAATGAACGATGCCAGATGGTCTGAGGTTGATAGCTACATTGCTGATCATCTGATTGGTGATGATCCGGTCCAACAGCAAGTTCTGGAGCGGAACCGTGACGCGGGTCTGCCACCTATCGATGTTTCCGCGCCACAGGGGCGCATGCTCGAACTGCTTGTCAAAGGTGTAGCCGCCAAGAATGTGCTGGAGATAGGCACATTGGGCGGCTTTTCGACGATCTGGTTGGCAAGAGGATTGCCCGAAGACGGCCGAGTTATCAGCCTGGAGTTAGAGCCTGAATACGCCAAAGTGGCGCGAGAGAATATTGCTTCTGCTAATGTCCTGCCCAGTGTTGAAGTAAAAATAGGGCAGGCCACGCACTCCCTTGCAGAACTTGCAGAGAGTGAAGGTCTCTTCGATTTCGCCTTTGTCGATGCCGATAAGGAAAACTATCCGGTCTATCTCGATTGGTGCTGCCGACTGGTGCGCTCTGGCGGCATGATCGTTTTCGATAATGTTGTCCGCGAAGGCGAGATACTCAATCCACAAAGCACTGATCCCAAGGTACCCGGAACACGACAGCTTTATGAGAAGATAGCCGCCAGTGACGATGTTGAGGCAACGGCGATCCAGACCGTCGGCGAGAAGCATTGGGACGGCTTTTTGATTGCCATTGTGAAATAGGGCACCCATGTCAGAGTCATAAAGGCAATGACGTGAATGGAAGGCCAAATGGCTCACGGCGATAGCAATATAGGCATGTCTGGCACTCAGTCTTTTGCGTATCACAAATCTGTCGCCCCAATGATTTGGGTTATATTAGCGCTAAGTGCTATCGAATTACTGGTCGTCCATTTCCTGCTGTCTTTCTGGAATATCTGGGTTGCCTATGTGGCCACAGCGCTGACGTTCATCTCAATGATCTGGCTTGTCCGTTTTTTGCTCTCAATGCCAAAGAAGCCGGTTATTTTAAGCCCTAAAGAGGTGGTTATGCGCGTAGGTACTGCCAAAGAGCTTATTATTGCGCGCAGCAACATTGCCGGATTGCGGGAAAGCTGGACTGGCGATGATCTAAAGGCCAAAGGGTTGGTGAACATGGCATTGCTTGCATATCCAAATATCATCATTGATTTGGAACAACCCATTATGGAACAGAGGCTTTTTCGCAGTAAGCAAGTCAATGCAATCGCGCATCGTCTGGACGATTTGCCATCATTTCACGCTGCTCTGAATAACGACCGAACACTTCCAGAGGACAAACCAGCATGAGCCTACCACCATGCCAGCTTTATCTAATCTCGCCGCTCGATGTAGGCGGCAACTTCCCAAAGCAGCTTGAGGCGGCATTGAAAACCGGACAGGTCGCGGCGTGTCAGTTTCGGGTAAAGGGATTGGAGCAGCATGAGGCAGCGCGGCTTGCTGAGCCATTACAGGCTATCTGCGACGAGCATGATTGCGCCTTCATCGTCAATGATGACATTGCCCTGGCCAAACGGCTTAGTGCCGACGGCGTGCATCTTGGTCAGTCTGACGGAACGGTTGCCGAGGCGCGTGAGGCTTTGGGTAAGGATGTGCAAATTGGCGTGACCTGCCATGCCAGTCGCGATCTGGGACTGGATGCAGGTGAGGCGGGCGCGGATTATGTCGCTTTTGGTGCGTTCTTTGACAGCCAGACCAAGCGAACCAAGCATCGGGCATCGACCGAGCTGATCCAATGGTGGTCATTGATGGTGGAACTGCCCTGTGTCGCCATTGGCGGGATTACACCGGAGAATGCCGGACCTATAGTAGCCGCTGGGGCAGATTTTCTGGCGGTGAGTGGTGCGGTCTGGAATGATCCAGCAGGCCCAGCAGCGGCAGTGGAGCGTTTTGCCAAAACCATCGCGTCCAATCCGCCGCCCAAACCGGAAGGCTGATTACTCAAATCGTCGACTTAGGCGGTTACTGTGCCGTTCTTACGCTTTGCGGAATGCTTCAGACGTTTCAGATAGCTTGCGAAATCTTCTTCAAAAGCGGCACATTCTGGCACCGGTTTTTCCGCAGGCAGCGCTTCGGGCAATGCCATCCGCGGCGTAACCTTCCCGAACAGGCCAGCAGCCTTGATCGTCTTTCTCTTCTTGTCTGGTCGTATGTGCATGATCGTGTCCCTCGTCATCATGTATAATCTTCTAACAGAGTCGCGTTGTGATGAATTGCATGAAACGGACAGATTATTTCGCTTTGGCAATTTTCTTCCGATTGACACACTCAGAGTTGACAATGCTTGCCAATGTGACGGTGGCGCTATAGACGCGCGGACATACGCTAAGGCAACGAGCAAACAGGCAGAAACTTCATGAAAATCAGCGGTGTCGATATTCGCCCCGGCAATATCCTGGAATATGAGAACGGTCTCTGGAAAGTCGCGAAAATCCAGCATACCCAGCCGGGCAAGGGCGGTGCCTATATGCAGGTTGAGATGAAAAACCTGGTCGATGGTCGCAAAACCAATGTCCGTTTTCGCTCGGCTGACACTGTTGAGAAGGTGCGGCTGGATACCAAGGACTTTCAGTTTCTGTTTGCTGATGGCGACATGCTGACCTTTATGGACAAGGAAAATTACGAGCAGATCATGCTGCCGACTGACCTGCTGGGCGATGCAGCGGCTTTTCTGCAGGATGGCATGGATGTTATGCTTGAGCTTTATGAGGAAAAGCCAATCTCTGTGCAGCTACCCGATCAGGTTGAGGCAGAGATTGTCGAAGCCGATGCTGTGGTCAAAGGCCAGACTGCATCTTCTAGCTATAAGCCAGCAGTGCTCGATAACGGTGTCCGCGTGATGGTGCCGCCGCACATTGAAAGCGGTACGCGTATCGTCGTCGATGTGTATGAACGCACCTATGTCGGCAAAGCCTGAGCCAGGGGTCTCTCGACTTCGTCGCATTGCGACGAAGTTTATCCTGAGCATGTCGAAGGGCTCGAGACGAATGGAGATACTGTAGATGCCAGCATTATCCGGCTTGATGCGTATCATGGAGCGCGCCGCGCGCAAGGCAGGGACACGCTTGCGCCGCGACTTTGGCGAAGTGGAACATTTGCAAGTCTCCAAAAAGGGGCCGGCGGACTTTGTTTCCAAGGCAGATCAGCGCGCCGAACGCACGCTTTATGATGAATTGCTGTCTGCGCGGCCTGATTGGGGCTTTGTGCTGGAAGAGGGTGGCATCATCGAAGGGGACCCGACACGCCCGCGCTGGATTATCGATCCGCTCGATGGAACTACCAATTTTCTCCACGGCATCCCGCATTTCGCGATTTCCATTGCCGCGCAGGAACCGAAACTGGATGGTTCCGGCTGGGGCGATGTGATTGCCGGGCTGGTTTATAAGCCGCTGACGGATGAAAGCTATTGGGCTGAACGCAATCAGGGTGCTTGGCTGGGGGATCGCAGATTGCGGGTTTCAGCACGCAAGCGCTTGGATGAGGCGCTGGTTGCTACCGGAGTTCCGTTTATGGGCCATGGTGATTTTGCTGAATGGTCACGGATTTTCGGCGCTATCGGTCCGGAAGTTGCCGGTATCCGCCGCTATGGCTCCGCCGCGCTCGATCTCGCCTGGCTTGCGGCTGGTCGATATGACGGCTTTTGGGAAAGTGGTCTCAATAGCTGGGACGTTGCCGCGGGCATATTGCTGGTGCGTGAGGCCAAAGGCTTTGTCACCGATTATCGCGGCACGCCCGATGCCATGGGCAAGCGGCAGATATTGGCGGCCAATGACCAGTTACACAGCCGCATGCACAAGATTGTCGCCGGAGCCTTGCGCAACGCCTGATTTGCTCCTGATTGTGCGACTGCACCATTTCTGCGCTTTTTAATGCCAATTTAAGCCGCTTTATGCTAATCAAATCATTGATGGTGCGGCGCAATATTCTGGCTTGGGCGGTTTTGTGTGAAGCTATTGAGCGTAATAGTTTTTCACTATGCTTTCGCAATGGCAAAAAAACCGAGTCTATGCCTTGCGATGCTTAGACCTCTCGCCTAGAAGCGCGTCAGTTTCGCGACCTCACTTACCCCTGGGGTGAACAAAAGCAGAATGATGGTGTCTGTGTGATTGATCTGATCGAGTATCTGCCAATTCTTCTTTTTGGCGCAATTGCCGTTGGAATATCGGTGCTTTTCGTATTCCTCCCCATGGGCGTTTCGCGTCTCACCGGCACCCATAATCCCACTGTTGATAAACTCACCGAATATGAGTGCGGCTTCCCGGCTTTTGAGGATTCGCGCAGCCAGTTTGATGTGCGCTTCTATCTGGTGGCGATCCTGTTCATTATTTTCGACCTTGAGGCGGCCTATCTCTTCCCCTGGGCGGTGTCGCTGGAGGAAATTGGCTGGGCCGGATGGCTCACCATGATGGTGTTCCTGTTCGAGCTGATCGTGGGCTTTGCCTATGCCTGGAAAGTCGGCGCGCTGGAATGGGAGTAAGGACCAAGCGATGAATGATATTTCCCCCAATGCTCCCCTCGCTGAGAACACTCCGCCGGATGAGGCCTTTTTCAAAGATCTCAATGCCGAGGTGAATGACAAGGGCTTTCTGGTCACTTCGACCGAAGAACTGTTCCAATGGGCGCGTACCGGCTCTTTGTGGTGGATGACCTTCGGGCTCGCCTGCTGTGCGGTTGAGATGATCCATGTCAACATGCCGCGCTATGATATGGAACGCTTTGGCGCTGCACCGCGGGCCTCGCCGCGCCAGTCAGATGTGATGATTGTTGCTGGCACATTGTGCAATAAAATGGCGCCGGCCATGCGCCGCGTTTATGATCAGATGTCGGACCCGAAATATGTGATTTCAATGGGCAGCTGCGCCAATGGCGGCGGCTATTATCATTACAGTTATTCGGTGGTGCGTGGCTGTGATCGGATTGTCCCGGTGGATATTTATGTGCCTGGTTGCCCGCCGACCGCAGAGGCGCTGCTCTATGGCGTGATGCAGCTACAACGCAAAATCCGCCGCGTTGGTACGTTGGAGCGGTAATCCATGGCGCACAGTGCACCTCATATCGCGCCGCGTGACGGCATTGTGGAAACGCTCAAAGCCAGTCTCGGTGCGCAACTGCTTGACGTGATCGAAGCCAAGGACGAGCTTTCATTGATTGTACAGCGCGATGCGTTGGCCGATGTGCTGCAAATTTTGCGCGATGAGCATGATTATCAGCAGTTAATGGAGATTGCTGGTGTTGACTATCCGGATCGCGCCGAGCGATTTGAGGTCTGCTATCATCTGCTCAGCCTAACGCTCAATCACCGCATCCGCATCAAGGTGAGCACCGATGAAGATAATCCCGTCCCAAGCGTGACCCATCTCTGGCCCGTGGCTGGATGGCTCGAGCGCGAGGTCTTTGATCTTTACGGCGTGATTTTCAGTGGCAATCCTGATCTGCGTCGTATCCTCACCGATTATGGCTTTAAGGGCCATCCTTTCCGCAAGGATTTCCCGCTCACCGGCTATGTCGAGATGCGCTATTCCGAGGAAGCCAAGCGCGTCATCTATGAGCCAGTCGAACTGGCGCAGGACTTCCGCAGCTTTGACTTCACCTCGCCATGGGAAGGCGCGGACTATGTGCTGCCCGGCGATGAGAAGGCCGAGGGTGACGAGGCCGATGCAAAAGATAAGGACGCGAAATAATGGCGGACTATATCGAAGAAATGCTGGGTGAGGCCGATGCCGCCGATCCGACGGTCGGCGATCTGGAAATCCAGAATTACACCATCAATTTCGGCCCGCAGCATCCTGCCGCGCATGGCGTGTTGCGCATGGTGATGGAGCTGGATGGTGAGATTATTGAGCGTGTCGATCCGCATGTCGGCCTGCTGCATCGCGGCACCGAGAAGCTGATCGAATACAAGACCTATTTGCAAGCTTTGCCCTATTTTGACCGGCTCGATTACTGCTCGCCGCTGGCGCAGGAATATAGCTATGTGCTGGCGATCGAGAAGCTGCTCGATCTGGAGGTGCCCGAGCGTGGCCAGTATCTGCGTGTATTGTTCGCCGAGCTGACGCGTATCTGCAACCACATGCTCAATATCGGTGCGCATGTGATGGATGTCGGCGCGATGACGCCGAATATCTGGATTTTTGAAATCCGCGAGCAGTGCCTTGAGTTTTTTGAGCGGGCCTCTGGCGCGCGTATGCACAGCGCCTGGTTCCGTCCTGGCGGCGTGCATCAAGATGTGCCGCTCAAGCTGCTCACCGATATAGCTGACTGGCTCGACGAGTTCCCCAAGCTGTTTGAAGACGCGATGAGTCTTGTCACCGACAACCGTATCTTCAAGCAGCGCAATGTCGATATCGCCACCGTCAGCAAGGATGATGCGATCAAATGGGGCTTTTCCGGCCCGATGATCCGCGGTTCGGGCATCGCCTGGGATCTGCGCAAGTCGCAGCCTTATGATGTTTATGACCGGATGGAATTTGACGTGCCGGTAGGGACGCGCGGCGATTGTTATGATCGCTTTATGGTCCGCGTTGAGGAAGTGCGCCAGTCTGCGCGCATCATGCGGCAATGTTTGCAGCAAATGCCCGAAGGCCCGATTGCCTCAACCGACCGCAAGATTGTACCGCCCAAGCGCGGCGAGATGAAGCAATCGATGGAAGCGCTGATCCATCATTTCAAGCTCTACACTGAGGGCTTCCATGTGCCTGCCGGCGAAGTCTATGTCGCCACCGAAAGCCCCAAGGGCGAATTCGGCGTCTATCTCGTCGCCGATGGCAGCAACAAACCCTATCGCTGCAAAATCCGCCCGACGGCATTTTCGCATCTGCAGGCAATGGATTTCATGTGCAAAGGCCATATGCTGCCCGACGCCACCGCCATTCTCGGCGCGATCGACGTTGTGTTCGGGGAGTGTGACCGGTGAGCATGACAAACAAACTAGGCAAAGGTGCAGCCATTTTTTCAGGCCACGTTCTTCTACAGATATTGGCGATCCCTTTAGCCTTCTTAGCAATATATTTGATGGCCTGGGTCAATGAGCTGCCCCAGCCTTATAATCAGATAGGGAATTTTATTCTTCTTATAGCGATACTGGGTCTGATTGGCTTTGCTGTATTCACAATTTCCCAAAAAATTTGGCGGAGCATACGCAATGGCTGGTAACGCTGATATTCCCGATGAAGCCGAAGTCCGCGCCCGCTGGGGTGGCTTTGCTTATACGCCTGCAAATGACAAGCAGGCCAAGGCAATTGTTGCGCGCTATCCGGAAGGTCGGCAGCGCTCGGCAGTGATGCCGTTGCTTGATCTGGCGCAGCGTCAGGTGGGAGCAGAGACGGAGACGCAGGGCTGGCTTCCGGTTCCGGTGATCGAATATGTCGCTGATTATCTCGATATGCCATTTATGCGCGCCTATGAGGTCGCGACCTTCTACACCATGTACAATCTGGTGCCGGTCGGCCGCTATCATGTGCAGGTCTGCGGCACCACGCCGTGCATGCTGCGTGGATCGGATGACGTCATGGCGGCGTGCAAGAATAAGGGTATGGTCAAGGGCAAGACCACGCCTGATGGTATGTTCACCCTGACCGAGGTGGAATGCATGGGCAATTGCTCCTCTGCGCCGATGTTCCAGATCAATGACGATAATTATGAAGACCTCGACTATGACACCGCGACCGCCATTCTCGAGGCACTGGCCAATGGCGAGCAACCCAAAACCGGTAGCCAGATAGAGGGGCGCCAGTCTAGCGAGCCTGAAGGTGGGCCGACGACGCTGAAAGATATGGTCGATGCCAATCACGACTATCGGGGAGAGTGGTAATGGCTGTATGGATTGCACTGGGAGCCGTTTTTATGGCCTTAGCCGTGGTGTTTTTCGCCTTGAAAAGTGGTGACGAAGAATGAGCTTCGATTTCCTCCAAGACAAAGATCGCATCTCTGCTAATGCATACGGTTTTCGGGACTGGGTCCGAAATGTCACCCTGGTGCGAAGCGATTGGGCCAAGGCCCGTACATCGATGGTGCCAACCACGTCTACCGCGGAGAGTGGTGATGGATAAGGTACGCAAAACCGGCATGCCGGTTATAGGCTTGATCTTTCTGATCTTGGCGATTGTGAAATTCTTGCAGGGGGGCAGCTGGGTTGTCTGGCTGATCCTTGCCTTCTTCTTTGGCGCCTTTAGTGCCTTTGGCAAAAAGTCCGGTGGGGAGATTGGTGATGACCGTTTCGAAGCCGATTAACTGGACTGACCGCGATGCCGGTGAAAAACTCTCGATTGTTCTGCTTTCTGTAATAGCTATCTCTTTCGTTGGTTTTGCGGCTTACTCGGTCTGGTATGATTATTCCCAAGACGAGCAGCTCCGACTTGGCTCTGTGGGCATTATGATTGGAGTCGCTGGGTTCTTGCAACACGTCATTCGGAAATGGAATAACAAATGAGCTTCGATTTCCTCCAAGACAAAGATCGCATTTTTACCAATGTCTACGGTTTTCAGGACTGGGGCCTGAAGGCAGCGCAGGCGCGTGGCGATTGGGACAAGACCAAAGACCTGATTGCGCTCGGCAATGGCAAGATCATCGACGAAATCAAGGCATCGGGCTTGCGTGGTCGCGGTGGTGCAGGTTTCCCGACCGGTCTCAAATGGTCTTTTATGCCCAAAGAAGCGCCTAAAGATGCCAAGGGAAACCCACGTCCCAGTTTTCTGGTTATCAATGCCGATGAATCTGAGCCGGGCAGCTGCAAGGACCGCGAGATACTCCGCCACGATCCGCACAAGCTGATCGAGGGTGCGCTGGTCGCCGGTTTCGCGATGCGCGCGCGGGCGGCCTATATCTATATTCGCGGCGAATATATTCGCGAGGCAGAAACGCTGCAGGCGGCGGTGGAAGAGGCTTATGCCGCCGGGCTGCTCGGCAAAAACGCTGCTAAATCCGGCTATGATTTCGACGTCTTCGTCCATCGCGGGGCAGGGGCCTATATTTGCGGCGAAGAAACCGCGATGATTGAGAGCCTGGAAGGCAAAAAAGGTCAGCCGCGCCTCAAGCCGCCTTTCCCCGCTGGAGCAGGGCTGTATGGCTGTCCGACCACGGTCAACAATGTTGAGAGCATCGCGGTGGTGCCAACGATCCTGCGCCGCGGTGGCAGTTGGTTCAGCAGCTTTGGCCGTGAGAATAACCATGGCACTAAGCTGTTCCAGATTTCCGGTCATGTCGACAAGCCATGCGTTGTCGAAGAGGCAATGAGCATTCCGTTCAAGGACCTGATCGAGAAGCATTGCGGCGGCATTACCGGTGGTTGGGACAATCTGCTGGCGGTGATCCCCGGCGGCTCCTCGGTGCCGCTAATCCCGGCCGAGCAGATTATGGGCGCTCCGATGGACTTTGACGGGCTGAAAGACCTGGGCTCAGGTCTCGGCACAGCGGCGGTCATCGTGATGGACAAGTCAACCGATATTATTCAGGCGATCAGCCGTATCAGCTATTTCTACAAGCATGAAAGCTGCGGTCAGTGCACGCCATGTCGTGAGGGCACAGGCTGGATGTGGCGCGTGATGGAAAAAATGCGCACCGGTGACGCTGATATTGCCGATATCGATACGCTATTTGAAGTCACCAAACAGGTCGAGGGCCACACCATCTGCGCCCTTGGTGATGCTGCGGCTTGGCCGATCCAGGGCCTAATCCGCCACTTCCGCCCCGAAATGGAACGCCGCATCCGTGAGCGTCAGGGCGGTGGTTCCGAGGAAATGATGGAGGCGGCGGAATGATATGGGCATAGTACATGCAGAAATAGAACTGGCCAATTCAGCCAGAAACGACCTGGGGTCGATCACCGTCAACGCACTGGTTGACAGTGGTTCGATGTGGCTTGTTATCCCGCAGCATGTTGCAAACCAGCTTGAGCTTGAAGAGCTTGAGCAGCGTGAGGTGACACTGGCGGATGGAGCGCGCAAGCTGGTTCCCTATGTTGGTCCGGTGCGCGTCCGTTTTGGCAAACGCAATGCCTTTACCGGCGCGCTGATCATGGGTGATGAACCGCTGCTTGGCGCTATTCCGATGGAAGATATGGACGTAATTATACATCCTCTGCACAGAAAGCTGGTCCCAAACCCGGAAAACCCCAATATTCCCGGCGGTATGGCGGTCGGTGTTAAGCATGGGAGAAAGGGCAATAATGCCTAAAGTCACCGTAGATGGCGTAGAAATGGAAGTTCCCGCAGGCGCGACTGTGCTTCAGGCTTGTGAGCTTGCGGGCAAGGAAATCCCGCGTTTCTGCTATCATGAGCGCCTCAGTATCGCCGGCAATTGCCGCATGTGTCTGGTTGAGGTGAAGCCCGGACCGCCCAAGCCGCAGGCGAGCTGTGCGTTGCCGGCTGCTGAAGGACAGGAAATCCGCACTGATAGCGAGATGGTCAAGAAAGCGCGCGAAGGCGTGATGGAATTTCTGCTGATCAACCATCCACTGGATTGCCCGATTTGCGATCAGGGCGGCGAGTGCGATCTGCAGGATCAGGCCATGGCCTATGGTCGCGGTTCGACGCGCTATGAAGAGAATAAGCGCGCTGTCACCGAAAAATATATGGGCCCGATCGTCAAGACGATCATGACTCGCTGCATCCACTGCACCCGCTGCGTGCGCTTTGCCGAGGAAGTGGCAGGGGTTGAGGATATCGGCGCCATTGGTCGCGGCGAGAATATGCAGATTACCAGCTATCTAGAACATGCGGTCCAGTCTGAGCTGTCGGGTAATGTCGTCGATCTCTGCCCGGTCGGTGCGCTCACCAGTAAGCCTTATGCGTTTGAGGCGCGTCCATGGGAGTTGAAAAAGACGCTCGGCATAGATGTGATGGACGCGGTCGGCACCAATGTCCGCTTTGACAGCCGGGGCCGCGAAGTTCTGCGCGTATTGCCGCGGGTCAATGATGATGTGAACGAGGAATGGGCGACCGACAAGACGCGCTATGCCGTTGATGGCTTGATGCGCCGCCGTCTGGACAAGCCCTATATCCGCAAATCCAGTAAGCTAGTTGAGGCAAGTTGGGACGAGGCTTTTAAGGCGATTGCCAAAAAGGCGAAAGATGCCGGGTCTTCCGTGGCAGCGATTGCAGGTGATCTGGTTGATTGCGAAACCATGTTTGCCGCGCGTGAGCTGGTCGGGGCGATGGGTTCAAGTCTGCTCGAAGGCCGCCAGACCGGCATGGCCTATGATGTGTCCAGCATGGCGGCGGTCAATTTCAATTCTGGCCTCAATGGCATTGAAACCGCCGATGCGATCCTGCTGATCGGTACCAATATCCGCTGGGAAGCGCCGCTCGCCAATACCCGCATCCGCAAGGCGATCAAGCGCGGCGCGAAGGTCTTTGCCATCGGTCCTGAAGTTGATTTGACCTATAAGGTGGAATGGCTGGGCGAGGACCTTAAAATCCTGAAACGCCTGCCGAAAAAACTCAGCGATGCACTGAAAGCTGCGGAGCGTCCGGCGGTGATTGTCGGTGGTGCAGCGCTGGCGATTGACGGCGCGCATGGTGCGGCGCTCAAGCTGGCGGACAAGTTCAACATGGTCCGCCCCGCGACCAAAGATCAGGACGCCTGGAACGGCTTTAACGTGCTGCATTTCTCTGCCGCGCGTATGGGCGGGCTAATGCTCGGCTATGCCCAGCTGGGTGGTATGGCGGATATTGTCGCGGCCAAGCCGAAGCTGACCTTCCTGCTGGGTGCTGATGAGGTCGATTTCACAGCCTTTGAAGACAGCTTCAAGGTGTTTATCGGTCATCATGGCGACAAGGGTGCGCATGCGGCGGATGTGATCTTGCCCGCCGCCGCCTATCCGGAAAAGAATGGCACCTATGTCAATCTGGAAGGCCGGGTGCAATTCTCTGACAAGGCAGTGTTCGCGCCGGGTGATGCCCGCGAAGACTGGTCGATCCTGCGCGCGCTTTCCGATGTGCTGGGTCATACCCTGCCATTCAACAGCTTTGCCGAATGCCGCGCGGCTATGGTGGCGGCTGTGCCGGAGCTGGCCGATGAGGGCGTGATTGCATTTGAATGGGCGCCACCCAAGCTGGACGACAAGCCTGAAGGCATGGTGCGCTATCCGATTGCGGATTTCTACCTAACCAATGCGATTGCCCGGGCGAGCCAGACGATGCAGCGGTGTTCAGCCGAATTGCTCCATGCTGATGAAATGCTGGAGGCGGCGGAATGAGGCGCACTCAAACTAATACCGTTAGCCCTGAGCCTGTCGAAGGGCGTCTCTCGTCTTGGCGCAATACTGAGAAACGGGCTTCGACAAGCTCAGCCCTAACGGTTTTGGGGAAAGATCGGGGAGAGCATAAGTGACCGAATTCTTCCAATCTTTCGGCCTTAGCTATGAAGCCGCTTGGTTCATCGCCACTATTGCGGGCATTTTGCTGATCGCATTGCCGGTGATGCTGGCGGTGGCGTATATCATCTATTTTGATCGTAAGGTGATTGCCGCGATTTCGCTGCGCCGTGGCCCCAATGTAGTCGGTCCTTTCGGCCTGTTGCAGAGCTTTGCCGATGGCCTGAAGGTGTTCCTGCAGGAAACCATTATTCCGTCCAGCGCCAATAAGGGCCTGTTCCTGCTGGCGCCGATCATCACCTTTACCGTGGCGCTGATGGCCTGGGCGGTGATCCCGTTCAGCCCGGAGATGGTGCTGGCGGATATCAATGTCGGCCTGCTCTATGTGCTGGCGATCAGTTCGCTCGGCGTTTACGGCGTAGTGATTTCCGGTTGGGCATCCAACTCGAAATATCCCTTCTTCTCCGCCATGCGCGCTGCGGCGCAGATGATTAGCTACGAAGTTTCGATCGGCTTCGTGCTGATCTGCGTGGTGCTATTTTCGGGCACCTTCAATCTCAACGGCATTATCGAGGCGCAGCGCGGCCATGGGCTGGGCTTTGTCAACGCCTATGGGTTTAACCTACTGCTCTTCCCGATGTGGGTGGTGTTCTTTATCTCCTCACTGGCGGAAACAGCGCGTGCGCCATTTGACCTGACCGAGGCGGAATCCGAGCTGGTTGCCGGTTATCAGACCGAATATAGCTCGATGAGCTTCGCGCTGTTCTGGCTCGGTGAATATGCCAATATCCTGCTGATGTGCGCGCTCAATGTCATCCTGTTCTGGGGTGGTTGGCTGCCGCCTTTTGACTGGGAGCCGCTTTATGCGGTGCCCGGCATCCTCTGGCTGTTCCTAAAAATGTTCCTCACCTTCTTCCTGTTCTCTTGGATATGGGCGACGGTGCCGCGCTATCGCTATGACCAGCTCATGCGCCTGGGCTGGAAAATCTTCCTGCCGCTGTCGCTGCTGTTCGTGGTGCTGGTGAGTGGTTATGTCATGTACACAAGGGTTGGGTTATGATTCAGACCATCAAAGCCTTTACGCTTTACGAATTTATCAAGGCGCATGCGCTGACGCTAAGTTATTTTTTCAAGCCGAAGAAGACGGTGAATTACCCCTATGAGAAGAACCCGATTTCGCCGCGGTTCCGGGGGGAGCATGCGTTGCGGCGTTATCCCAATGGCGAGGAGCGCTGCATTGCCTGCAAGCTGTGCGAGGCGGTGTGTCCGGCACAGGCGATTACCATTGAGGCCGAGCCGCGCGAGGATGGTTCGCGCCGTACCACCCGTTATGACATCGACATGACCAAGTGCATCTATTGCGGTTTCTGTCAGGAAGCCTGTCCGGTGGATGCTGTGGTTGAGGGGCCGAATTTTGAATATGCGACGGAAACGCGCGAGGAACTGATTTACGACAAATACAAGCTGCTGGAGAATGGCGACAAGTGGGAGCGGGCGATTGCCGCAAACCTTGAAGCCGATGCGCCCTATCGTTAAACGCGGCGCAACAGAATCATTTGGCACCAGACCGGTGCTTCACTTTCGATTATTACCGCTCTGAAAAGACCTCGCCTCGGGCCGGGTCCGGGGCCCACAGGGATCAGGATTTGATACAGATATTTGCCTTCTACCTGTTTGCTGCGATCCTGATTGCCTCCGGAGCATTTGTCATCCTGTCGCGCAACCCGGTGCATAGTGTGTTGTGGCTGATTATGGCGTTTTTCAACGCTGCTGGCCTGATGGTATTGGTGGGTGCGGAATTTATCGCGATGCTGCTGGTGATTGTTTATGTCGGTGCGGTTGCAGTGCTGTTCCTGTTCGTTGTGATGATGTTGGACATTGACTTTGCCGAACTGCGCGCCGGTTTTATTAAGAACATGCCGCTTGGCCTGGCGCTGGCCTTGTTGTTTCTCGCAGAGCTTATCCTTGGCATTGGCGCCTATCAGGCGGGCAGTGTTGCTTTGGCCGATAATGTGGCTAATCCGGCACGCGACGGTGCAACCAACACCCAGGCTGTCGGCGAACTGCTTTACGGCAAATATCCGTTCCTGTTTGAGGCTGCGGGCGTGATCCTGCTGGTTGCTATGGTGGGTGCGATTGTGTTGACGCTTCGCCAGCGTGCTGGCGTGCGGCCGCAAAATGTTGCGCGTCAAGTAAGCCGGCGCCCTGAAGAAGCTGTACGCAATACCCAGCCTGAAGTCGGCAAGGGGGTGTCGCTATGATCGGCATCGAGAATATCCTCCCCGCTTGCGGGGAGGGGGACCGCGAAGCGGCGGAGGGGGCTATCCACCCGGCACCTCGCAAGTGGAGGGCCCCCTCCGTCTTGCCTTCGCTGGCGCTACGGCGAGCCACCTCCCCATTAATGGGGAGGATGAGATGATCGGTATCGAGCATTATCTTGTCGTCAGCTCCATCCTGTTTGTGATGGGCGTTCTCGGCATATTCCTGAATCGCAAGAATGTGATCGTGATCCTTCTTTCGATCGAACTGATCCTGCTGGCATGCAATATCAACCTCGTCGCCTTCAGCGCCTTTCTCGGCGATATGACCGGCCAGGTCTTTGCCATGTTCGTGCTGACCGTATCAGCGGGAGAGGCAGCTATCGGCCTCGCCATTCTCGTTATCTATTTCCGCAAACGCGGCACCATCGCTGTTGATGATGTCAACCGGATGAAGGGCTGAACCTCGTGGACATTCAGTTGATCGTCTTCCTGCCGCTTATCGCGGCCATTATCGCAGGGCTGGGTAACCGGGCCATTGGCAATATTCCCGCCAAGGTGGTGACCACCGGCGCGCTGCTGGTCTCCTGCGCGCTCAGCTGGCCAATCTTTATCGGCTTTCTCACCGGCGATGCCGAAGCGTATGTCGCGCCGGTGCTGACATGGGTGTCCTCGGGCGCGCTGCAATTTGACTGGGCGCTGCGCGTCGACACTATGACCGCAGTGATGCTGGTGGTGGTCACCAGCGTTTCCTCTCTCGTCCACCTCTATAGCTGGGGCTATATGGAGGAAGACCCGGATCAGCCGCGTTTCTTCGCCTATCTGTCGCTGTTCACCTTTGCCATGCTGATGCTGGTGACGGCGGACAATCTGGTGCAGATGTTCTTTGGCTGGGAAGGTGTGGGTCTGGCTTCCTATCTGCTGATCGGCTTCTGGTTCAAAAAGCCCAGTGCTTCTGCGGCCGCGATCAAGGCTTTTGTCGTCAACCGTGTCGGTGATTTGGGCTTTATGCTTGGCATTTTCGGCACGTTTCTGGTGTTCCAGACGGTGTCGATCCCCGAAATTCTCGAAGCCGCGCCAGCCATGGCTGGTTCGACCATCGGTTTCCTCGGCTATCGTCTCGATACGATGACGGTACTGTGCCTGTTGCTGTTTGTCGGCGCGATGGGCAAATCGGCACAGCTTGGCCTGCACACCTGGCTGCCCGACGCGATGGAAGGGCCGACCCCGGTGTCCGCGCTGATCCACGCCGCGACCATGGTGACCGCCGGCGTTTTCATGGTCTGCCGCCTGTCGCCGATGTTTGAAACCAGCGATGTCGCTATGACAGTGGTGACAGTGATCGGCGCGTGCACCGCGATCTTCGCCGCTACGGTTGGTCTGGTGCAGACCGATATCAAGCGGGTAATTGCCTATTCGACCTGTTCACAGCTCGGCTATATGTTCTTTGCCGCGGGTGTTGGCGCATATAATGTCGCGATGTTCCACCTGTTCACACACGCCTTTTTCAAGGCACTGCTGTTCCTTGGCGCAGGCTCGGTGATCCATGCGATGCACCATGAGCAGGACATGCGCTATTATGGTGGCCTGCGCAAACATATCCCAATCACCTTCTGGGCGATGATGGCGGGCACATTGGCGATTACCGGTGTCGGTATCTATTGGCTGCACGCCGGTTTTGCCGGCTTCCACTCCAAGGATGCGATCATCGAAGCCGCCTTTGCCAGCGGCACCGGGGCAGGGCAGTTTGCTTTCTGGATCGGTGTTTCCGCCGCGCTGCTCACCAGTTTCTATAGCTGGCGCCTGATGTTCCTGACCTTCTGGGGCAAGCCGCGCTGGATCCAGTCCGAGCATATTCAGCACAGCGTCCACAAAACGCCCAAAGAAGCAGGCGCGGACCAGACCGGTGGTTATCATCCACATGAAAGCTCCTGGGTCATGCTATTACCGCTCGCCGTGCTGTCCGTCGGCGCAGTGTTTGCCGGTTATGTGTTCAGCCATGCCTTTATCGAGGAGGGCACGTTCTGGAACGGCTCGCTCGCCTATAATGCCGGGCTGATGCACGATATGCATGAGGTGCCGCTCTGGGTGAAACTCTCGGCGACGATTGCGATGCTCATCGGCCTTGCGACCGCTTACTGGATGTACATGACTGGCGAAGGCAAAGCCGAGGCATTGGCGAGCCGGATGCGCGGGCTTTACAACTTCCTGCTCAACAAATGGTATTTTGACGAGCTGTACGACTTGATCTTTGTCCGACCGGCCTTTGCGCTTGGCCGCTTGTTCTGGAAAGCGGGCGATCAGGGCACGATTGATCGTTTCGGTCCCAATGGCGCGGCCAGCGTGGTCAGCATGGGCAGCCGCATGGTGGTCAAAATGCAATCGGGATATCTCTACAGCTACGCGCTGGTGATGCTGCTCGGCCTTGTCGCCGCAATCAGCTGGGTGATGGTGAACTGACATGAATGATCTCGGCTTCCCCATTCTCTCGTTGATGCTGGCTGTCCCGGCGATTGCTGCGGTTATCTGCCTGTATGTACCTGCCTCGACTGCACGTATGGTGGCGTTGTTGGCGACATTGGTTGATCTGGTTCTTGGCATCATCCTGTGGATGAACTTCGATATTGGCGGCGCGCAATGGCAGTTTGTTGAGAGCGCGCCGTTGTTCGACCGTTTCAGCTGGGCGCTCGGCATTGATGGCATCTCGCTGATGCTGATCATGCTCTCGGTGTTCCTGATGCCGATCTGTATCGGCGCGAGTTGGCAGGCAATACAAACACGCGTGGGCGAATATATGGCCGCCTTCCTGCTGATGGAGGTGCTGATGATCGGCGTCTTCGCGGCGCAGGATATCTTCCTGTTCTACATCTTCTTTGAGGCAGGCCTGATCCCGATGTATCTCATCATCGGCATTTGGGGTGGCGATAACCGCATCTACGCCTCGTATAAGTTCTTCCTCTATACGCTGCTCGGCTCGGTGCTGATGCTGATCGCCATGTTCTGGATGGTGAATGAGGCGGGCACGACCGATATTCCGACGCTGCTCAACTATGACTTCCCGGTCGCGGCGCAAACCTGGCTATGGCTCGCTTTCTTCGCCAGCTTTGCGGTGAAAATGCCGATGTGGCCAGTACACACCTGGTTGCCCGACGCGCACGTCCAAGCACCGACTGCTGGCTCTGTAATCCTCGCAGGCGTGTTGCTGAAACTGGGCGGATACGGCTTTATCCGCTTCTCGCTGCCGATGTTCCCCGAAGCCTCGGCTGACTTTATCTGGCTGATCTTTGGCCTGTCGATGGTCGCTGTGGTCTACACATCGCTGGTTGCGCTGGTGCAGCACGATATGAAGAAGCTGATTGCCTATAGCTCGGTCGCTCACATGGCAATCGTGACTATCGGTCTGTTTGCGTTTAACCGTCAGGGCCTCGAAGGCGCGATGGTGGTCATGCTGAGTCACGGCCTTGTTTCCGGCGCGCTGTTCCTCTGCGTTGGCGTGATCTATGACCGTCTGCATACGCGAGAGATTGACCGTTATGGTGGTCTGTCTATCAACATGCCGCGCTATGCGATCCTTTTCCTGCTGTTCACCATGGCGAGCATCGGCCTGCCGGGCACGAGCGGTTTTGTCGGCGAATTCCTGTCGCTGCTGGGTGTGTATGAGGTGTCCAGCCTTGTCGCGTTGGTCTGCACCACCGGTATCATTCTCGGGGCAGGCTATATGCTTTATCTGTACCGGCGCATTGCCTATGGCGATCTCACCAAAGATGATGTGAAGGCCATGCCGGACCTGTCAGCGCGTGAAATGGCGCTGCTGGCTCCAATTGCTGCGGTGGTTCTCTGGATGGGGGTTTATCCCGAGAGCTTCCTCGCGCCGATGCGTAATGACATCACTACATTGGAAGCGCGCATTGCCCGGGCCAAGCCGGAGGGTGATGCCCAACTGGTGATGGGCGCGGCACCAGCCAAAGCAGCCGAGGACCATGGTGGTGACCATCATGGTGAAGAAGGGGCGCATTGATGAACTATTCGCTTTGGTTCCAGCTTATTGCGCCGGAACTTATTCTTTCTGTTTCCAGTCTCGCTCTGCTGCTGTTCGTTGCCTTTGGCGGTGAGCGGGTCACCAAGTTGGCCAGCATCCTGTCGGTCACAGCTTTGGTCGCGTCATCAGCGGTTGCACTTGATTTCCTAACTGGTGACGGCTTTTCCGAAGGCGCGGACGCCTTTTATGGCCAGTATCGCATGGACCGTTTTGGCTCGCTGATGAAGCTGCTGATCTATGGCGCAGCGATTGTCACGCTGATTGTCTCGCCGCGCTGGATGGAAGCGCGCAAGGCGATGCGCGGCGAATATCCGTTGCTGGTAGTCTTTGCCGCTATCGGCATGGGCATGATGGTATCATCGGTCGATCTGTTGACCGTCTATATAGGCCTCGAATTGAACAGCCTTGCCGCCTATGTCCTCGCCAGTATCGCGCGGCAGGATGAGCGGTCAAGCGAAGCGGGTCTCAAATATTTCGTCCTTGGCGCACTTGCCAGCGGTATATTGCTCTTCGGCATGTCGCTGCTTTACGGCTTTACTGGCACCACCAGCTTTATCGGCATCCAGCAGGCGATGAGCGATGGCATCAGCAATGGTGCGCTCTTCGGTCTGGTATTCGTGCTGGCTGGCCTGGCGTTCAAGATCAGTGCTGTGCCGTTCCATATGTGGACGCCCGATGTTTATGAAGGTGCGCCGACACCGGTCACCACCTTCTTTGCCAGCGCCCCCAAGGTTGCCGCGATCGCGCTGACTATGCGGATGCTAGCCGAAGCCTTTGGCGGCATGGGCGATGTCTGGCAGCAGATCATTATCTTTGTGGCGCTGGGCTCGATTGTCCTCGGGGCAGCGGGTGCCATCGGTCAGGCCAATATCAAACGTCTGCTGGCCTATAGCTCGATCAACAATGTCGGCTTTATCCTGATTGGGTTGGCCACCGCGACTGAAGCCGGGGCCAGCGGCGCGATTGTTTATCTGCTGATCTATGTTGCGATGACGCTCGGCTCTTTTCTCTGTGTTCTCGAATTACAGGACAAGGAAGGCCGTGCGGTGGAATTGCTGCCCAATATTGCGGGCCTCTCCAAAACGCGTCCCGGCCTTGCCGCAGCTTTAGCGATGTTTATGTTCTCGCTCGCCGGTATCCCACCGCTTTACGGTTTTTACGGCAAGTTTCTGGTGTTTGATGCGGCGGTGCAGGCTGACCTGTTGCCATTGGCAGCATTGGGTATCGCCGCCTCAGTTATTGGCGCCTTTTACTATCTTAAAGTCATCAAGGTGATGTATTTTGATGCGCCTACCGATGTTGTTGCAACCGACCGCGTCGCACCAGAGCGTATGATCATCATTACGTTGCTCGCGGCATTTATCTCGCCGCTCGGCTATCTGCTCAGCGCAGGCATTGGCTATTATGCTGATGACGCGGCGCGCGCATTGTTCTGGGCGTTGTAACATCGCTCATTCTATCGAAACGGTTGCGCTTACTACATCGACTAATGCCGACCTGTTGCAGCGCGCGCAACAAGGTGCGCCGGAAGGAATATGGCTACGCGCTGAGCAACAACAGGCTGGGCGCGGGCGGTTGCAGCGCAACTGGGCCAGCCCGCTGGGCAATCTCTATATCAGCACGATAGTGCGCCTTCGCCACGACGATCCGTCGCCTGCTACATTGGCGTTAGTCGCAGGGCTCGCTTTTCACTCCACGGCGGCACATTGGCTCGGCAATAGCGTGCCGATGCTGAAATGGCCGAATGATCTGCTGGTCAATGGCGTCAAGCTTGGCGGGATATTGCTCGAACGTACCGGCGACGCCGTAGTTGCGGGGCTGGGCATGAATATTACCAGCGCACCCGATCTGCCAGATCGTGAAACGATAGCGCTGCACGATCTAAAAGGCGGTAAGACGGCTACAGCCGAATTAGCCGCCGAGAAGCTGGCGGAAAGCTTTGCCGCAACGCTCAAGCTCTGGCGTGATCCACAGCGTGGGCTGGGCGCAATCATCCAGGAATGGGAGAATTGCGCTCATCCGCGTGGTACAGCCCTTTCTGTGACCGGCTCGGATGGTAAAAAGCTCGCCGGAATATTTGACGGACTGGCCCCGGACGGGGCATTACGCTTGCGCGATGGTGACGGGAACACCCATATGGTCAATGCAGGTGATGTCGACCTGCTGGTTCAGACAGGAAATGATTGATGCTGCTGGCAATTGATGTGGGCAATACCAATGCGGTGTTCGCCATTTATGACAATATGGAACAGAAGACCCGCTGGCGCATATCGACCGATCCGCGACGCACAGCGGATGAATATGCAGTCTGGTTGCAACAACTTTTCCAGCTGGAGGGCTTTGACCGTAGCGCCGTCAAGCGGGTGATTATCTCCACCGTTGTGCCGCGCGCGCTGCATAATCTGTCGCTGCTGTCGCAAAAATATTTTGACCTTAAGCCGCTGATTGCGGGCAAGGGGTCGACCGAATGGGGCATTGAAGTTGACGTCGACCAACCGGAATCGCTTGGTGCCGACCGCGCGGTCAACGCCATAGGTGCACATAAACGGCATGAGGGTGATCTGATCGTTATCGATTTCGGCACCGCCACAACGCTCGACTTTATTGATTATACCGGTGCTTATAAGGGCGGCATTATCGCGCCGGGCATCAACCTGTCACTCGATGCGTTGGTCAATGCTGCCGCCAAACTGCCGCGTATCGCAATTGAGGCGCCGGAAAGCAGCAACGGCAATGTGCTCGGCCGCAATACCGAGGATCAGATGCATATCGGTGTCTTCTGGGGCTATGTTGCGCTAATGGAAGGGCTTATTACCCGGATGAAAGCGCAGATCGGTCGTCCAGCCAAGGTTATCGCAACCGGCGGCTTGGCTGTACTGTTTGACGAACATACCGATATTTTTGATTCCATAGAGCCGGACCTCACCATGTACGGCTTGGCTCTGCTCGCGGCGAGAGTCGCAGACTGACGAGAATTTTATGAAACCCAAAGACGAATTACTGTTCCTGGCCCTTGGCGGGTCAGGCGAAATTGGCATGAACGCCAATCTTTATGGCTGCCAGGGCAAATGGGTCATGGCCGATTTGGGCATGACTTTTTCTGGCGGCGATTATCCCGGTGTTGATCTTGTTTTTCCTGACCTGGAATTTATCGAGGAGCGTCAGGAGGATCTGCTCGCCATCGTGCTGACGCACGGTCATGAGGACCATATCGGCGCCTTGCCTTATCTGGCCGGTGATCTGGGCGTGCCGCTTTACGCCACTGCCTTTACCGCGGGCCTGATTACAAGGAAGCTGGAAGAGGCGGGGCTCAAGGACGAACTCGATCTCCATATCATTGAAGAAAATACTGATTTCACCATCGATCGGTTCAGCTTCCGCTATGTGCCATTGGCGCACAGTATTGCCGAGGGCAATGCGCTCCTGATCGATACACCGCATGGCAAGATCTTCCATACTGGCGACTGGAAGCTGGATGACGAGCCGCTGATCGGAACGCCATCGACTGAAGCCGAATTGCGAGCCATTGGCGATGCAGGCGTGCTGGCCATGGTCTGCGATTCCACCAATGTGTTTAATCCAAACGCTTCCGGCTCAGAAGGCGATGTGCGGCGCGAGCTGTCTGATCTGGTTGCCGGGATTAAGGGCAGGGTGGTGGTCACCACCTTCGCTTCCAATGTCGCGCGTATGGATACGCTGGGCCAGATTGCCAAGGAAACAGGACGGACGGTGAGTCTGGCTGGGCGTTCGCTTCACCGCATTCTCGAAAATGCGCAAGCCAATGGCTATTTGATGGGCTTTCCGGAAACCATAGATTTTCGTGATGTTGACAGTCTCAACCGCAGTCAGACCATGGTGATAGCCACTGGAGGGCAGGGTGAAACCAATGCGGCGCTGGCCCGCATGGCTTCGGACAGCCATCCGATCAAGCTCAGCGCTGGTGATACGGTGATTTTCTCGACCAAGGAAATCCCCGGCAATGAGAAGTCTATCGGCCATCTGATTAACAATCTGGTGGCCAAGGGCGTGAACATCATTACTGAAAAGCAGTTTCATATCCATGTTTCCGGGCATCCCGGAAAGCCCGAACTAGCGGCGATGTATGAATGGATACGGCCGGAAATACTGGTCCCGGTTCATGGCGAGTTGAGGCATATGACCGAACAGGCGCGCTTTGGTGAGGAGTGCGGCATCGCCAAAACAGTGGTGCAGACCAATGGTGATATGATCCGCCTAGCCCCCGGCGATCCGGAGCGTGTGGATCAGGTGCGCAGCGGTCGGCTCATTCTGGATGGAGATGTCATCCTGCCTGCCGATGGTCAGACCATGAACCAACGCAGGAAAATTGCGTATAACGGAACAATTAGTGTTGCCATCGCGTTGGATGAGCAAAACCGGCGCGTCGGTAATGTCGAGATCATGCCTTTTGGCGTTCCTCTGGATGAAGATGAGGATTTGTTTCTTGAGGAAGCCGATGAGGCGGTTCAAAAACTGTTCAGTCGCAAGGGTGTAGCCAAAACTGGCGATATCAATGTGTTGCGTGAAGATATTCGTCTAGCGGTGCGTCGGGTAGCGACGCGCTGGACAGGCAAGAAACCGGTCGTCAAGGTGCTCATTATCGAGCAAGCCTAGACCAGTAAGGGGAGCACAGAAGGACGGGCCATGGAATGGACCTCGATCATTGCGGTTTATCTGCTTTTTTGGGTTATGGCGTTCATGGTCGTGCTGCCATTTGGCATTAAGACGCATGATGAGCTTGGAATGGCCAAAGTGCCTGGGCAGGCGGATAGTGCGCCGGGTAATTTTCGTCCTGGGCTTGTTGCTATTCGGGCGACCATAGTGTCCGCCGTTGCTTTCGGCCTGTTCTATCTCAACTATGTCAATGGCTGGGTTACCACCAACGATGTGGACGTTTTTGCCCATGCCCCCAGCATGAGTATCAGCCAGCGAACCCAATTACTGCTTTACTGATAACAGGCTGGTGTTAGCGGAAGCGCTCAATCGCCTGAGCCAGCGCAACATAGAGTTTGCCCATATCGGATGACAGCAGCGCCACGCTGATAGCCTCGCCATTACGGGTTGATAGCAGATCGCGCAGCATCGCCTCAAAGTCATGGATATAGCGATTAACAGTAGCCTGGAATTCCGGCTCCTGTTCATAATGTTGGGCAATTTCGCGCACTTCGCCAGTATTGAGCAGCCGCACCGCACGCCGGGTGAACACGCCACGATCGCCTTTAAGATAGGCGGCCCAGGCAGTGTCGGTAACATCATCGGACAATATCTTGGTAATGTCGATTGATGCGGAATTGAGTGACTCTGTGATCAAGGCGAGATTGCGGGTAAATTCCTGATCGGTCTGCAACTCGGCACGTTCGCGTGCATGTTCAACACGGTTTTCCAGATTGGCGGTGAGAGCATCAACCTTGCCCAGCTGGTCAACAAGGTTGGTTGAAGCTTCTCGAGTAGCGCCCAGTGCTTGATTAAGCGCCAGTTGCAGCTTGCCGATGACTTCCTCTGACTTGTTGCGCATGGCTGTTTCGAGAACCGCTTCGCTGCGTTCTCCCATGGTCGCCGTCAGCATAGCGATAACGTCGTTCAAGCGCTGCTCTACTTCATTCAGTCGCTCTTCGGCATTATCCCGGATATTCTGGAAGGCTGTGGATAATTTGACGGTGCTGTTTTCGGAGACATTGTCCATTTGCGCACCGAGTGACTGCAATGTTGCATCGGCGTTTTGCAGGGCGTCGGTGTTGCGTGCGATAAAATCCGTAAAATCGCCATTTATACGTTGAACATGTTGTTCCTGATCGGTCAGCGTCAGCATGTTGTTTTCGAGCAGCTTTTCTAAATCCTGTCCATATTGGACCATTTTCTCAAGCTCTTTGCGCGATTTATGGCCATGCTTTTCGCCGCGTTCCAGCGTTTCTGACAGTGTCGAGACTTTCTCACTCAATTCATTGCCCAGCTCATCCGACAGCGCGGTTGTGCGCTGGCTGAGCATCTCACCTTGAGACATAAGTTGTTCGCTCGCCGAATGCGATTTCTCAAGTGCTTCGGCGACACTGGCTATCTCGGTGTTGAGTGCAGATATGGCAAAAGCGATCTGCGCCGTGCTCTGACTGGCATCGCTATCCATAGTGCTGATATCTGACCGTATGTCCGTCAGCTTGGCACCCATGGTGTCGATCATTGCCGCAATGGCATCACCTTCGACCTCGCGTTGCTGTGCAAGAGCTTTTATCGCCTCATCATAATTGCTTATATTTTGCTGCAATGTTGTAGCAGCGTCATTCAGGCTGACGGCAAAGCGTTCCCGAAATTGTTCGAGACGGTCTTCACTGGATTGTTGCTGGTCATTCAGTGTTTTTGCTGCATTTTCACTGTTGTTGATAAGTTGCTGCGATGTGTTTGTGCTACTGATCTCAAGCGCGCTGATGTGATTTTCCCATTGTGTCAGAGCACGCGAAATACGCTCATTCAGGTCATCTACCTGAGACGTGCTGGCTTGGCCGAATTCATTGATTTTCTTGAAACCCGAGATCATGTCGCGAATATGGCCCTGTGCCATGCGTCCGGCATTGCCAATCTGGTTGGCCATATCCTTGGCCGATGTCGTTACCACCGGCATATGCTTGCGCAATTCTTCGAGATTATTTGAGGCGATAGTGCTGACATCGGCAATGGATTGCATGGACTTGTCGCTGCCATCGATCATGTCACGCACATTTTCGGCACGTTCGGTCAGGCGTTCAATGGCCGAGCGGCCAAGGCTATCGAGCTGTGTTGCCTGATTGTTGATAAACTCGCGCGCCATGCTGAGCTCGCTATTTGTCGTGCGCAGCCGCTCGTCGAGCAAATGGCTGGCCTCGGCAATGCCTGTTACCTGTTGGTCAAAATAGCGAGCGTCGGCACGCCGCCTGCGGCTGACCAGCATGAATATAGCCAAGAGGATTAATGCTGGTCCGGACCATCCTCCGATCAATATAGTGACATCCTGCAGCGACAGACCATCTGCCCAAAGGCTCTGATTGGCCCAGAGATAGGCCGCGGTCCAAGCCAGAGCCAGCAACACGCAGGTGATGGTGGTTGTTCTGGTCAATGTATCGGAAGCAGCACCCACAGAGCTTTCCTCTTCCGCGTCATGCCATTGATCATCCAGCTCGCTGGTTTCATCTTCCATTTCAGAATTTTCGGCGGCTTCCATGGCCTGATCTGCGCTGGCGATATCATCACCTTCTGCGGCGCAGTCACCAATGGTATAAATTTTGCGGTCAGTAGACATGGTTAATAGTTTACGCGCAGTGTAAAATAAGCACAAGCCTTATGGGACAGGCTGTTTGGTCACATTTGGTGGCTTTGAAAGTGCCGCTTGCAAAGAAGTGCAGGCTGCAAGTTTTGCTTAATATCTTCCGATTATTCTGGGCATTATGGCAGAACATGATTCTGATCTCAGCTTCTTGCGCGCTTCATCGATCGGAGATGACCCTGCGCTCCTGAAAGAATTGCAATCGGCTTTGGCGCAAAGCGTTGCGCATCAGGTTGATTTGCTGTCGCGCGCGCGTTGCGACGGAAACTGGCATATGGCGGCGGCACGACTGGAAGGCCTGGCCGCGAGCTTCGGCGTAGATCGATTGGCGATATTGGCGAAAGAAGCATCGCATAGCGCACCCGGTGACCCCGTAATTGTCAATCAGCTACGCGATTATTGCGCCCATCTGCACGCCTCGCTTACAGAATAAGCTTTCGTTCACAGAGGCTTGCATAAGCAAGCCTGAGGTGCTGTTGCTAGGGCAATCCCTGTGGCATAGCGTTGCGCCGATAAAGACAGAATCATTCGGACAATTGCATTATGCGCATAGCGCTGATCTCATTATGCCGCAGCGCGCTGGGTGACAGCGCAAATTATTGTGGCTTGCTCCGCATCGGCAATGACAGCCTTTTGGCGTACCAGATTACTTTGGCCAAACATGCTGGTGCTGAGACCATATTATGCCATGTGGATACTGTGCCGGGCGACCTGATGCGGCATGAGAAAATGGCGCAGGATCATGGCATGAAGTGGATCACGATCCGCCATTTCGGTGATCTGCTGGCAAATGTCATGCCTGACGATGAATTGCTGGTGATTGGTGACGGCATCTATCATGGCTTTGATCTATTTGATGATTTTCTGAAGCATGACAATTCGTCCGTGTTGGTGGCGCAGGCGGATGATGCTGAGAGCGGCTTTGAAAGGCTGGACCTTAATCATGTCTGGGCAGGTCTGCTTCTGATAGGCCGCGATCAGCTTGATAGCCTTACCGATGTTCCGCCTGAGTGGAGTCTGGAATCGGTATTACTGCGCGGTGCCATGGGCGACGCGGTGCAATCCGTTGCCGTGTCCAGCGAGATGATTAGCAATGGTTCTGTGCGTCCGGTTGAGAGCGATGATGCTGTTGATCATCTTCGCCAGGGTTTTCTGGTGCAATCGCGTGACAAGGATATCGCTTTTCCGCATCCCTTAAGTAACTATCTGGTCGCACCGTTGGCGGGTCTTGCTTCCAACTGGATATGGGCAAGCCGACAACGTGGATCATGGGCTCTGATCTCTGGCATGATAATGCTTATGGCGATGATGGGTCTTTTCGTTGCGCAATGGTCCATTGCGGCGGCCATTGTTGGCTATGCGGGATATGTGGTAATACGGATTGCCCGATTGGTTGATCAGCCGGTGCCAGACTTATACGCTGTGCGGTATCATGCAAAACTGCTGGTCGTTCTTGCCAGTTTAGCAATAGCCATTGCCCTTTATCCGCATGTCGCGCTTCCAGTGATGGTATATATCGCTCTTATATGGCTGTTTTTGCAAGGTATTTCCAGTCGTTTTATCCCTTTGCCGAAATGGCAATCTGTTGCTTTTGACCCGCTACTATTGACGATAGTCACTGTGACGGCCGCGACTCTGGGTCAATTGGCAATAGCCATTGGCGGCCTCACACTCGTTCAGGCGGTCATGCTTCTGATCCGAAATGACAGCAAAGGATAACGCTTAGTTAACCAACAGCTGTTATCGCTGCATGATGAGCTTGGACCAGCCCAAAAAGCCCGGAAACACCGAAAAAACCCCGCGCAAACCTGTTGCTGCGGCAGATCCGGCCTTTATCGCCAGTGAGCTGCAACTGGCGCTTTTTCGAACAGATATCCTCCACATCTCGGACCAGATGCATGCCCGGCTCTACGGCTTTATGGATGATATATTGCGCTCTTGTTCAGATATTATCTACGTCGCCGATGAAGCAGAAGCACCAAGCGCTGTAAGCAAGATGGTCGCGCGTGAACACCTTCCCGATAATGACAGCCTGATCGCTTCGGTGTTTATGGATCCCGCATCTTTATTGCTGCTTTTCTGTAGAGCATGGGAAGCGGAGCTTGTGCAGAGCTGGGCTGATGCGTCGCAATGCGTGGCGGAATATCCCAAAATTTGGAAGAGTGCTGAAAACGAAACAGCAGCGGATTATCAGCCACTGATCAACGTCCAGTCACGTTTCCTGAAGAATGCGGAAATGATGCGCCTTGATAGCCGCGAGTTTTCCGCAATTCAGTGGCGACGCATAGTGTTGCGCCTAGCTAAGAAAATGCGCTCACATAATGAAGGTCTGGATGCGGCGCTGGAGGAGGCGACGCGTACCCTTTTGGCCAACCATGATGAATCACAGGCGCGTCTGGCGCAGATCGCGATGTTTATCGATAGCCGCCCGTCAGTTGCGCCCAACCATGCTTCATGGCGTGAACATGGAGCGACGATCTTCCTGCTCGAACTGGCAGCGCACCTAGATATTCCTTATGATGCGCTGATACTGGCCAGCGCCATGCACAATCCGGCATTATTTGCTCTTGCTCTGCGCTCAGGCGGGATTGAGGCACAGGATATAGTGCTGATTATGGGAGAGACGCCTATGGCGCCTTTCTGGTTTTCATCCGTTGCTAAGGCACAGCAATTTGCCGCTATGATCGCTTATCATGATCCTGTTGCCGCAAATAAGGAACTGTCAGCCTGGTCGGATAATGATACTATCGCCGGAGAGCCAGTATTTGACCGCTGGCCATGGACCATGACCTAATGAATGATCTTCATTCTTCATCGGAAGCATCAGCCATGCAGGGCAGCTTGCTGCTCGACAAAGATGACAATGTCATAGGCGGCGATCCGGCGATGATTGACTATCATCTGATGCAGGGTGGAGAAGAGGGTGGCTGTCTGGCGCTGCCTGCACTGCTTCAACTGGTAGCGACCGCGCGTGGCCTGGACATGAAACTGCATCGCAAGGTCAGCTTTCCTGCTGGCAGGCGCGATATCACCGCTTGGGCCTCAGTGCACCCAGGTGAACGTGACACCATGATTCATCTCAGCCAGATCAGCTCGCAGCAACGCATGCTGGAAGCTGGTCCGATCCCGTCACAATTCGCTCTCAGACTGGTGGCCGAGGCATGGTTGGATGTCAGTGCTGATCATCATATCATATCGATTCATATACCACCGGCCCCGAACAACCAGAGTGACAAAAGACTGTCCCGCCTTGATGCTGCTGCGGGCCAACCATGGCACACTATCTTGCGCCCGGCGCGAGATGAGGATCTGATAACGCTATATCAGCGTGAGCAATGGCCCGCATGGCAGATGCTGGACGGTGCGACCATGCAATCTGTTGCAGTGCCCGAGCAACAATGGACCTTGCGGATTTTTCCCAAAAGCGATGGGAAAGTGTTTGAGTGGCTGCTTCTGCCAGAGACCGGAACATCCGGGACTAGCCTAACCCAAAGGTCTGACTTAGCTGTGGGTGACGCGATGGATGGTGCTAAAGCAAAAGACAGACGGCTGTTCGCTGACAAGGTAGCCCCAGCATTGCGTGGTCCGGTGGGCCGGATCATGGCCAATGCGGAATCCATCCGCGATCGCGCCAATGGCCCTTTGCGCCGCGATTATGTCAGCTATGCCGGTAATATTGCCGATGCCGCCGAGCATCTGCTGTCGCTGATTGATGATGCCTCGGCGCTGGAAGAGGTGGATAATCCAAAAGAGCAGTTCGATATTGACGATGTTGACCTGGTTGATGTTGCCCGGCGTGCCAGTGGCTTATTGGCAGTGAGAGCGACAGCACGACATATCCGCCTCGATTATCCTCAAGAAGAAGAGACAGTGATGTGCCGTGGTGATTTTCGCCGGATACTACAGATTATCCTCAACCTGCTGGGCAATGCCATTCGTTACAGCCCGGAAGACTCTATGGTGTGGTTACGTGCTGAGGATGATGGCGATGTATCGCGTCTGATCGTGTCGGATCAGGGCAGCGGCTTGTCCAAGGGAGAGCAAGCGATCATCTTTGATAAGTTTGAGCGTCTTGGCCGCAGCGATGATGGCGGCAGTGGGCTGGGCCTCTATATCTCGCGGCGACTGGCGCGCGCGATGCAGGGCGATATCATTATCGATAGCGCCCCCGGTCAGGGCGCTCGGTTTATATTGGAACTACCGGGCACCTGACGCGAGTAAGAAACCTAATGCCAATCCGTTCGCCTCGAGCGAAGTCGAGAGGCCGTAGCGCGCCGATGCAGTGTCTCGACTACGCTCGACACGAACGGAAGTGACTTTTAGCGCTTGTCTATCGGAACATAGTCGCGCTGTGTCGGGCCGGTATAAAGCTGGCGCGGGCGACCGATTTTCTGACCGGGATCCGAAATCATTTCATTCCACTGTGCGACCCAGCCCACCGTACGGGCCAGCGCAAACAGGGCGGTGAACATGGTGGTCGGGAAGCCAATCGCCGACAGGATCACGCCGGAATAGAAATCGACATTCGGGAACAGCTTTTTCTCAATGAAATAGTCGTCGTTCAGCGCCATTTCTTCAAGCTGCAGAGCGGTTTCGAAGACTGGATCAGTGACCTTCAGCGCATCAAACACTTCGCGCACTGTCTCCTGCATCACTGTCGCACGAGGATCGTAATTCTTGTAGACGCGGTGGCCAAAGCCCATCAGGCGGAACGGGTCATTCTTGTCCTTGGCGCGCTCAATATAGTGCGGAATCTTGTCGGGCGTGCCGATTTCGCGCAGCATGTTCAGCGCTGCCTCATTGGCACCGCCATGGGCCGGGCCCCAGAGACAAGCAATGCCCGCCGCGATACAGGCGAATGGATTGGCACCTGATGAACCGGCGAGACGGACGGTCGAGGTCGAGGCATTCTGCTCATGATCGGCATGTAGGATGAAAATCCGGTCCAGAGCGCGCTCAATCGCCGGGTGAACCTCATAAGGCTCTGCCGGAACACCAAAGGTCATGCGCAGGAAATTGCCGGTATAGGACAGTGAATTATCCGGATAGAGGAAAGGCTGACCGATCGAATATTTGTAAGCCGCCGCGGCAATGGTCGGCATCTTGGCGATCATGCGGTGGCTGGAGATGCGGCGATGCTCAGGATCGGCAATATCGGTGGAGTCATGATAGAAAGCCGACAGCGCGCCCACAACGCCGCACATAATCGCCATCGGGTGGGCATCACGGCGGAAACCCTGATAGAATTGCATCAGCTGCTCATGCAGCATGGTGTGGCGGCTGATGGTATAGGTGAAGTCGTTCAGCTCGTCCTGTGATGGTAATTCGTCATTCAGCAGCAGATAGGCGACTTCCATAAAGCTGCTCTGCTCGGCCAACTGGCCAATGGGATAACCGCGGTGGAGCAAAACGCCTTCACCGCCATCAATATATGTCAGGCCCGATTCACAGCTTGCAGTCGAGGTGAAACCGGGATCATAGGTGAATGCCCCGGTCTGGGCATAGAATTTGCGGATATCGACAACTTCGGGGCCAACACTGCCCTGATGCACGGGCATGTCGAGATTGGCTCCGTTCAGATTTACCGTTGCGTTCTTATCGCTCACGCAAATTCTCCTTCATAATATATCAAAAGCGTTTTCACATTTGGTCCGCGATACGCGCCAGGGATTCATCGCGGCCTAAAAGGACCAGAACGTCAAAGATACCCGGCGAGTTGCTCTGTCCGGTCAGGGCAGCGCGCATGGGCTGCGCGACCTTGCCAAGGCCAAGTCCTTCATCGTCGGCTAGCTGTTTAACGATTATCTCAAGATTTTCCAGCGTCCAGTCGTCAGTAGCGGCCAATTTTTGATTGATTTTGGCTATGATACCCTCTGGCGCCGACTCCAGCGCCTTTTGCGCCTTCTCATCGAGTGCCAATGGCCGCTGAGCAAAGAGGAATCTGGCACCATTGGCCAGTTCATGCAGCGACCGCGCGCGTTCTTTCAGCACTGGCATGGCCTTGAGCAGCAATTCCGGGTCAGAATTGGCAATCATCGGTGCAGCAATCTCGACCAGACGCGCATCATCGGCCTCGCGAATATAAATGCCATTGAGATTGGCGAGCTTTTTCGGATCAAAGCGTGAGGGAGATTTTCCGACATTGTCGAGTGAGAACAGCTTGATTGCTTCCTCGCGGCTGATCTTCTCGGTGTCGCCATAGCCCCAGCCAAGCCGCAGCAGATAGTTAAACAGCGCCTCGGGCAAGATACCCATTTCATCGCGATAGGCTTCCACACCCAGCGCGCCATGGCGTTTGGAGAGTTTTGCGCCATCATTGCCATGGATCAGCGGGATATGCGCATAGACGGGCTCAGGCCAGCCCATGGCGCGGATCAGCGCCAATTGACGGAAGGCGTTGTTGAGATGGTCATCGCCGCGGATCAGATGGGTAACGCCCATATCATGGTCATCGACAACAACGCTGAGCATATAGGTCGGCGTGCCATCGGAGCGGAGCAGGACATAGTCGTCGAGTTCTGATGCCTGCCAGCTCACTGTGCCTTGCACCGCGTCTGCAATCTCCAGCTTGCCCGATTGCGGCGTTTTCAGCCGCACCACATAAGGCGCACCTTCCGGCGCTTCAGACGGATCGCGGTCGCGCCAGCGGCCATCATAGCGCATCGGCTTTTTCGCCGCGCGCTGCTCTTCACGCATCTGCTCCAGCTCTTCAGGCGTAGCAAAGCACTTATAGGCATTGCCGCTGTCGAGCAGCTGTTGCGCCACTTCGGCATGACGTTCGGCGCGCTGGCTTTGGAATACGGTTTCATCGTCCCAGTCGAGGCCTAGCCAGTCAAGGCCGTCCAATATCGCGTCAATCGCTTCCTGGGTGGAGCGCTTTTTGTCGGTATCTTCTATCCGCAGCAGCGCCTTGCCACCATGATGCCGGGCAAAAAGCCAGTTGAACAAAGCGGTCCGCGCGCCACCGATATGCAGAAAGCCAGTGGGCGAGGGAGCGAAACGGGTAACTACCGGACTGGTCATAGCCTGATGCCGCTGACCCTTGCGGTCTGGCGGACTTCCTTTCATGATCGTTTTGGGCCTGAAATGGCGGAAAGGTGTTGGAGAATTGGGGGCTCCCTAACATGGCGATTGCGATCCGACAATTCCCGATATGGGCCGATCTGGCGCATCGCTGGCGGACGCTACGGCCAGCGCTTTTGGCATGGGCAAAAGAGGATGCAAAACAATGGCCTTTGGTCATTCCGCTGGCCTTTGCGACAGGGATCGGGGCGTGGTTTGCGCTGCCTTTGCGTGAGCAATGGCTTGGGTTGATTATCGGTTCGGTGCTGACTGGATTGGTGCTTTGGCTTTTGGCGTTGCGATGGCCGGTAGCTGCGCGCGCGTTGCGCTGGAGCGGTGCAGGGTTGTTAATAGTGGCAGCGGGGACGCTGACCATCTGGGCAAAGTCGGAGCTGATCTCTGAACCGCCACTGGCATCCCCATGGATCGGCACTGTGGAAGGCCAAGTCGTCCAGCGCGAGAGTTTGGCGGCGCGCGGCATGGAACGCTATGTTTTGAAGGTGGCGCAGCCTGAAGGTCTGCCGTCAAAAGTGCGGATCAATGTGCCATTGCGTCTGGTTGAAGACAAAACAACTGCGGTTTTCACAGGTGATCGGATCAAGCTGAAAGTGCGGTTGATGCCGCCGGGTGAACCGGCATTGCCCGGCGGGTATGATTTCGCGCGCCGCGCCTGGTTTGCCGGGCTGGGCGCTACCGGCAGTGCGCTGACTGCACCGGAGATTATTAAAAGCAGCGGACAGGGCGGTATCGCTAGCCTGCGTAGCCAGTTATCGCAGCATATCCAGGCAGAAATACCCGGATCAGAAGGCGCGATTGCTGCGACTTTAGCCACCGGCGATCGCGGCGGCATTGCCGAAGCCGATGCCGAGGCGATGCGGCGCAGCGGATTGGCGCATCTGCTGGCTATAAGTGGCCTGCATGTCAGCGCGCTGATCGGTGCAGTGTTTCTGCTGGTGCTCAAGCTATTGGCACTATCGCCGACTTTAGCGCTGCGTTGGCGCTTGCCTGTGGTCGCGGCTTTTGCCGGGGCATTAGCGGGAATAGCTTATACCATCTTCACCGGCGGCGCAGTGCCTACAATACGCGCCTGTATTGCCGCACTACTCATCTTGCTGGCGCTGGTTTTGGGACGCGATCCCCTTTCGCTGCGGCTGATCGGCTTTGCCGCGCTGGTTATATTGCTAATCTGGCCCGAAACATTAGTGGGACCGAGTTTCCAACTCAGCTTTGCCGCGGTGGTGGCGATCATTGCGCTCTATGATGCACCGTTTATGCGGCGCTTGTCGGCTGAGCGTGATGAGAAGCAATTTGGTCTTATACAGCGCATAGGACGTTTTGCAGCACTGCTGTTTCTCACCGGGTTGGTGATCGAAATTACGCTAATGCCGATTGCGCTCTACCATTTCCATAAAGCCGGGATTTATGGCGCACTCGCCAATATTATCGCCATTCCGCTAACCACTTTCATCATCATGCCGCTGGAAGCCATCGCGCTATTGGCGGACAGCATAGGCCTGGGTGCACCGTTCTGGTGGTTGTGTGGCAAGGCCATTGGTCTTCTATTGGGCCTTGCGCATTTTGTTTCGGAAAGCCCAGGTGCGATTGTCCGTTTTCCGGCGATTAGCCTTTCGACCTATTTGCTGGCAATGGTGGCGGGGCTTGTTCTGTTTCTGTTGCGCAGTCCTTTGCGTTTGCTTGGAGTGATCCCAGCGATGATTGCATTTACCCTGATGCTAACAACACCGCGTCCCGATCTGCTGATTGCCAATGATGGGCGGCAGATAGCAGTGCGTAATATGGTATCAGGTGGTGGCGATTTTGTTTTGCTGAAGCCTAACTCGGAATCCTTCACCACCGATATGATGCGCGAGCAGGGCGCGTTTGAAGATAAGCCTGTGGGGATAGATCAATGGTCGAAAGCACAATGTTCTCAAGAGTTTTGCAGCTTTGTGCTGTCTCGTTCAAACCGCGACTGGGTAATACTGGTCAGCCGCAATAACGAATATGTGCCCAAACGTGCTCTTGCTGCCGCCTGTGCGCGGAGTGATATTGTCATTGCCGGACGCTTTCTACCCGGCAGTTGCCGCCCGCGCCGGCGCAAACTGGATCGGCGTTATCTCGGGAAAAGTGGTGGGGTGGCCATCTATCTTGATCATGCGCGTATTGATCATGTCGCCGATGATCGATCCGACCATGGCTGGAGCCGTTGAATGCTCCAGTATGCCTATAGACCCCGTTCGCCTCGAGCGAAGTCGAGAGGCCTATACACGTTGCAGTTGGTGTTTCGACTACGCTCGACACGAACGGGATAATCTTGCTCAATTAATGCCCGCTCAGAGCGAAAAGCTTAATTATACCGCCGCAATAGCCCCGCCAACTGCCCCTGAATCTGCACTTCATCCGCGCGGTATATTTGTGGTTCATAGCTGGCATTGGCCGGGTCAAGGCGGATAGTATTGTGGTCACGCCGCAGATATTTCAGCGTCGCTTCCTCGCCGCGCACCAGTGCTACGACAATCTGCCCATCACGCGCGGTATCGGTACGGCGGATCAGGGCGAAATCACCGTCAAAAATTCCGGCCTCGACCATGGAGTCTCCGGAAACCTCCAGCGCATAATGGTCGCCGCTGCCGAGCAGGGCGGCGGGGACGGGCAGCACTGACTGGCCTTCCAGCGCCTCAATCGGTGCGCCTGCGGCGATGCGGCCGTGCAGGGGAATTTCCAGCACATCATTGGATGCATCGGGGATTGAAACATTCGAGCCGACCAGATTGCGGCTTGCGCTGCCCATGGTGACGGAAGGGGCAGGGGTCGCTGTTCCGCCTTCAGGCAATTTCAGTACTTCCAGTGCGCGGGCGCGATTGGGGAGGCGGCGGATAAAGCCGCGTTCTTCCAAGGCGCTGACCAGACGGTGCACACCGGATTTGGATTTGAGATCAAGCGCTTCTTTCATCTCTTCAAAGGATGGCGAAACGCCGCTGGCTTCGAGCCGTTTCTGAATGAAGCAAAGCAGTTCGTGCTGTTTACGGGTTAGCATTGGTCTCTCCGTATTGAAACGAATAGGGAACAATTATGAAACAAAAGTGATCAAGTCAAGTAGGATTTGGATATGGTTGTTAAAAAGCGTCAATTTTCAATTGTTTTGCAGCAGATCGCGGGTGGCTTGAGCGGCATCATGCTGGCGCATCAGGGTCTCACCCACCAGGAAGGCGTGAACATTTGAAAGTGCCAGTCGCTGGCAATCCTCATGGCTGGCAATACCGCTTTCGGCGATGACCAACCGGTCTTTGGGGACCAGAGGTGCCAATATTTCGGTTGTCGCCAAATCTGTTTTGAAGCGGGTCAGATCGCGGTTGTTTATCCCGATCAACGGCGTATCAAGCATTAGCGCGCGGTCGAGTTCAGGACGGTTATGCACTTCGACCAGCACATCCATATCGAAGCGTTTGGCCTCCACGACCAGATCCTGCATTAGCGTATCATCACAGGCGGCGACGATAATCAGTATCGCATCTGCTCCGAGTGCCCGCGCTTCGCCAACCTGCCACGGGTCAACCATAAAGTCCTTGCGCAGACAAGGGAGCGAGCAGGCATTACGCGCGTCTGAAAGGTAATGGTCTGCGCCCTGGAAATAGGCGACATCGGTGAGCACCGAGAGGCAAGTGGCACCGCCAGCTTCATAATCGCTGGCATGCATTGGCGGGTCAAAATCTTCGCGGATCAGGCCTTTGGACGGGCTGGCGCGTTTGATTTCGGCGATCAGCGCCCAGCCTCCGGCGGCGACTTTGTCCTGCATGGCTTTGGCAAAACCACGTGAGGTGGTCTGCGCAGCAATGGCGGCGTCTCTGTCAGCAATGGAAAAGGCCTGTTTGCGCGCGGCGACATAGGTGCGTTTGTCGTCGCATATCTGTTTCAGGCGGTTGGTCATGTCGCAATCCAGCAGTTTAGCAGGGCATTGGCGAGGCCCTTGTCGAGCGCCTCTTCGGCTTCTTCCAGTCCCTCGGTCCAACTTTCGGCTTCGCCCGCAATCTGCAACGCAGCAGCTGAGTTGATCAGAACCGCATCGCGATAGGCACTTTTCTCGCCTGCCATCAGGCCGCGCAGGGCCGCAGCATTATAGTCGGCATCGCCACCGCGTATGGCGGAGAGTGGTGACAGGGTTAGGCCATGTTCTTCAGGCTTGAACATACACTCGGTCATCTGGCCATCTTGCCAATGGTGGATCAGGGTCGGTCCGGCGATTGAGATTTCGTCTAAGCTCTCCATACCCGAGACGATCATCAGTCGATCATAATCGAGCATCTGCGCTGCTTCTGCATAAACCGGTACCAGATCAGGATGGGCAACGCCGATCAACTGGCAGCGGACTCGTGCTGGGTTACACAGCGGACCGAGCAGATTGAAGATGGTGCGGCGGCCTAGTGCCTTGCGGATTGGAGCGATGGCACCAAGCGCTGGGTGATGTGCGGGCGCGAACAGAAAGGCGATGCCCAGATCGTTGAGCAGGGCGCTGTTTTCCTCTGGTGTCCGGTCGAGCCTGATGCCCAGCGCTTCGAGCGTATCTGCCGCGCCCGATTTGCTGCTGGCGGCGCGGTTGCCATGTTTGGCGACGGGTACTTCACAGGCGGCGACCACCAGCGAAACCGCAGTCGAGACATTGAGGCTGTGGCTACCATCGCCGCCAGTGCCACAGACATCAATCGCGTTTTCGGGTGCATTGAGGAGTGGCACCATGCGCTCCCGCATGGCGCGTGCCGCTCCGGCGATTTCCGATGCAGCCTCGCCGCGGTCAGCAAGGGTGACCAATATCTCGCTGACCTGATCGGCACTATATTGGTCATCCAGGACAGCGCCGAACAGCGCTTCGGCATCTTCCAGCATTAGAGGCTGATCCAGCAGCGAAACGGCTTTGCTCATGCCAACGCGCCTTTCGGTGCTTTGGGCACACCGCCATGGTTTATCCCTGCAATATCAAGGAAATTGGCGAGCATCTGATGGCCATGTTCGCTGGCAATGCTTTCCGGGTGAAACTGCACGCCATGGATGGGTAGGCTTTTGTGCCGGAAACCCATGATCAGGCTTTCACCGCCATCTGCTGACTTTGTTGTTGCATTCACATGCAGGCAATTGGGCAGATTGTCCCGCGCCACAATCAGCGAGTGATAACGGGTGGCAATAAATGGATTGGGCAGGCCAGCAAAAACCCCGCTGCCATCATGCTCCATCGGTGAGGTTTTACCGTGCATTAGGCCGCCTTGCTCAACCGTGCCGCCAAAATGCTGGCCGATGGCTTGATGACCGAGACAGACGCCGAGCAGCGGCAGTTCTTTGTGAGCGCAGGCGGCGACCAGATCGAGCGATATGCCCGCCTCATTGGGAGTGCAGGGGCCGGGGGAGATGATAATCGCCTGCGGATTGAGCGCCATGGCGGCGTCGGCTGTCAGCGCGTCATTGCGTTCCACCCGGACCTCGACGCCCAATTCCATGACATAGTGCACCAGATTGAAGGTGAAGCTGTCATAATTGTCGATCATGAGGATCATTGACCAAAGCCTCCCTCTCTTGCCCCGCGGATCGCGTCATTGGCGGCGGCGAACAGTGCACCTGCCTTGGCCTGACATTCGCGTAGCTCATAATCCGGGTCGCTATCGGCGACGATACCGGCTCCGGCTTGTACATGCATCGTCCCATCCTTGACAACGGCGGTGCGCAAAACAATACAGCTGTCGACAGAACCATCAGGCGCAAAATAGCCGACAGCACCGGCATAAGCGCCGCGTTGCTCAGGTTCTAGCTCAGCGATGATCTGACAGGCGCGGACTTTGGGCGCGCCGCTTACCGTGCCTGCGGGAAAGCCCGCGAGCAGCGCAGAAACCGGGTCCATATCATCGGCCAGATCGCCGACAACATTGGAAACGATGTGCATCACATGGCTATAGCGCTCGATGGTGAAGCTGTCGGTGACGCTGACGCTATTGGCTTTGGCAACGCGGCCGACATCATTGCGACCGAGGTCCAGCAGCATCAGATGCTCGGCGCATTCCTTGGGGTCGGCAAGCAGGCTTTCGGCATGGGCGCGGTCTTCCGCCGCCGTCGCTCCGCGCGGTCTGGTGCCGGCGATGGGGCGGATCGTCACTTCACCATCGCGCACGCGCACCAATATCTCCGGGCTGGATCCGATCAATGCGAAATCAGGTAGGTCGAGATAGAAGAGAAAAGGCGAAGGATTGATACGCCTCAGCGAGCGATAAAGCTGCATCGGCGGCAGCGGGAAGGGCGCGGTGAAACGCTGCGCCAGCACCACCTGAAAGATATCGCCCGCATGGATATAGTCTTTGGCCTTGAGCACCATGTCGCGATAGCGTTCGGGCGCTATAACGGCTTGGGGTGCAATCTCTGACAGTAAGGCAGCATCGCTTTCTGTAGGAGCGTCGAAGCCCTGTGGTTCGGCTAAAGTGCGCTCAACTTCGTCCAAACGTTCTTTTGCCTTTGTGATATGATGGTCTGTGTTGCCACTGGTCTTTGCCCATAGCGGCGCGATCAAGAACATCTCATCCTTCAGGCGATCAAGAATGATCAGCAGAGAAGGACGGACGAAAATCATGTCCGGGAGCTTTAATGGTGCATCCTTGGCACGCGGTATCTTCTCGACGAGACCGACTGTTTCATAGCCGAAATAGCCGACCAGAAAGGCGAGAACCGGAGGTAGTTCTTCGGGCACGTCCATTTGGCACTGGCGGGCCAGTGTTTTCAGGGCGCTGACGGCATTGCTGTGTTCGTCACCATCATGGCACGGTGCAAAGGCATCGCGTTTCTGCTGCCACTTAGGGTTGACAAAACCTCGACCATTTTCGGCACGATAGACAAGGTCCGGGTCTAGGCCGATCAGGCTGTAGCGCCCGCGTGTCTCACCGCCCTCAACCGATTCCAACAGAAAGTCGCCGCGATCAGGTTGGAACAACCGCATCGCCAGCGAAACGGCGGTGTAGGTATCAGCAACAAGACGACGATAGAGCAGGGCGGACTGTCCGCTTTCCAGTCTGGCGCGCGCTGCTTTCTCCTGATCGTTACTATTTCGACCCGGCTGATCCATCAGCGCAGCTGGTTGGCACCGGTCAGATCGTCGATGACCGACTTAATGACTGCCTCATTGCGCTTCACTTCAATAGTGGATTTGGCAGCAGCCACCATCTGATCGGCATATTCGCGCGCCAGAACCGCCTTGAAGTCCTGTGCCACGCGTTGGGTCAGAGCAGGGCGCTCGCTGGCATCGCCGCGATCGATGGCTTCCAGATGGACGATAAACCAAGCCTGATTATTCGGCCCTTCCAATACCTTGGTGCTGCCCTCTGTCATGCTGAACATCAGTGCCAGTGGAGGCGGAACACGCTGGCCACCAGCGTTAAGTTGCGCGCGTCGAGCACCGACATTTTCTACCGGCGGCAAGCGCACATCCAACGCGGCAACGGCACTGTTAAGCCCCTCACCATTTTCCGTCTTGGCGGCGATATCGCGGGCGGCTTTCTCCGCCTTTTCCGAACCCTTGTCGATACGATACACGGTCAGAACGTCTTGCTTGACCGTCTCAAATGGCGGTGGCGCTGCCAGTTTGATCTCGCCAACATCGAATATCGCGAATTCCAGACCTTGCGTGGTTTCAACAATCTGCGCTGTTCCAGCAGCTTCCATATTGAAAGCATCCTCAAGCACAGTACGACCTATGACATCTGCCTTGAATTCAGGATCAACAATCGAATTGCCATTGGCGATAAGCAGCGGTGTAGTCGTTATCTTCAGATTTTCCGATTTGGCAATATCATTGAGTGATGCGCCACTTTGAAGCCGATCCTCGACATTGACGGTAAAGTCAGACAGTGCCTCGCGCGACTTTTCTTCCATAATGTCGCGTTCCAATATCGCGCTCACATTCTCCAATGTGCGTTCAGGGACCTGTTGAATGTCGGTGACGCGGATAACATGCCATCCTAGCGGGCTCTGGCTGATGGCGGCCATCTCGCCAAGCTCGGTGCCAAAGGCAGCATCGGCCACAGCATTGGAAGTTTCGCTGGCAAACTCGCCTTTGGTGATCTGTCCAATCTCACTGGAGGCAAGGCCGATCGCTTCGGCTGCATCCACGATGCTTTCGCCGCCATTGATGCGGTCCATCAATGCTTTGGCGCCATCCTCAGTTGGAAGGATAACCTGCTGCAACAGGCGGGTTTCACGCGCAGCAAATTCCTCGCGACGCTCTTCAAATGCGGCCTTTAGCTCGGTTTCGCTGACGCTAACGTCATCAATCACCTGATTCCTGGTAAACACCGTGTAACGGATGGTCCGCTGTTCTGGCAGGGTGAAGCGCTTGGAGTTGCTGGTATAATATTCTTTCAGCGCTTCATCGCTTACCGGATCATCACTCATAAATGCAGTAGAGGGCAAAGTGGCAATACGCCCGCGACGTCCCTCAAGCAGCAATGAAGCATAGGGCAGGACCATATTTTCCGGCGGTTTCGTGCCAATCTGAATCGGATCGATAATCTGTTCCGCCAGCAGGGTGCGCTTCAGTTGCTCACGGAACCGCTCTTCATTGATATTATTATCAGCCAGAACGCGACGATAGGTTGCCTCATCAAAATTGCCCGCAGCATTGCGGAAAGCGCCAAGCTTTGTGATCTCGGCATCCACCAGCCTTTTCCCGGCGCCAAAGCCAATATTCCGACCAAATTCGGCAATAGCATAGCTGTTCACAAGCTGATCAATAACCTCGTCGACACCGCCTGCATCGACAAAGGCTGCCATGGTAAGTGTCGGATCCTGCTGACGTGCCTGGGAAAAGGCATTGTCCACTGCAGTGCGAAGCTCTGATGTGGAAATGCTCTGCTTGCCAATCTTTACCGCGGTCTGGCTATTGCCGATGCCGCCAAATGTACCGCCGGTGACATCGCTGCTGGCAAAGGCGATGGCAATTAACCCGACAAAGGCGAGGGTGAGGAACAAGCCGATCTTGGATTGGAAAATGGAACGAAAGAAACCGATCATTATACGCTACGCCATATGTTTAAGGGATGTTTCGGGACATCTTGTTTGCTCAAGCCTTTAGAGTCTGGCCTGCACAATCGCAAGAGCGGTGATGGCTTGCGCAAAATCATGCCGTTGATATAGCGCCGACATATTGATCTTCCGGCATTTGATGCCGGGTGCAAGCAAGAGATTGGGAAGACTATGCGGCCTTATATTATCGCCAATTGGAAGATGAACGGCTCGTTTGACGCGCTTGATGAGGCCTGGGGCATTGATGAGGCAGCAGGCCAGTATCAAGAGGTCGATGTCGCTATCTGTCCACCGGCAACACTGATTGCGCCAATGGCGGATGAACTGAGCCATGCCAAAGCGGGGGCACAAGATTGCCATCAGGCCGAAGCCGGAGCGCATACCGGCTGTCTTTCGGCTGCCATGATTGCGGAAGTGGGCGCGAAGCTGGCAATTGTTGGTCATAGCGAGCGGCGTCAGGATCAGAGTGAACCTAGCGCTATGATTGCCGAGAAGGCTGCAACGGCGCAAAAATCGGGACTGGAGGCAATATTGTGCATCGGCGAGCCGCTGGAGGTGCGCGATGCAGGTGAGGCGGAAAGCTATGTCTGCCAGCAACTGGCGGAATCGTTGGTCGGCAATATTGATCCGACCATGCTGACTGTAGCTTATGAGCCGATCTGGGCGATTGGCACCGGACGGGTTGCGGGCGAATCGGATATTGCCGCGATGCATGCCGCCTGTCGGGCACAATTGATCGAACGATTTGGCGATGCAGGCGCTGGCGTGCGTCTGCTTTATGGTGGTTCGGTAAAAGGCGAAAATGCGCCGCAAATTCTGGCAATTGATGATGTCAATGGCGCACTGGTTGGCGGAGCCAGTTTGAAAGCAGAGACTTTTGCACCGATTATCTCCGCCGCTGCGCAATAGCTGGCTTTGCAGACACTTCCGCGCAGTGATATTGAAACAGTCGGGCGAAGTCGCTATGTGCGCTGCCAATGCAGAGGGGCGCACAGTATATAATGCGCTGCCCTATGGCTTTTACAGGACTTGGTGAGACCGCATGTTTACTTTTCTGACCGTCGTTCAGGCAATAGTTGCCGCCGCACTCGTTGGCGTTATCCTTATGCAGCGTTCCGAAGGTGGTGGCCTGACCGGAGGCGGCAGCCCGGCAGGACTGGTTTCGGCGCGTGGCGCTGCTGACCTGTTGACCCGGACCACTGCGATTTTGGCGGTTGTGTTTGTCTCGCTGAGTATTGCCCTGGCGGTTCTTGCGGTTGGTGAAGGTTCAGGCGAGGCGATTGATCAGAGTCTTGATCGTTCAGCACCTGCGCCTGATCCTTTGGCGCCGGCTCCTGATCCGTTAGCACCATCGGCACCGATCTCCGGTGACCCGCTTTCCGGCGCCGCAGAAGCGGCTCTGCAGGGCGAAGAGGGTGAGGCCGAAACAGGTGCTGCTGAAGGTGAAGCTGCCGAGTAAGCTGCTGCACTTTTTACAGTTGCCCACAATAAATTTTTGATTGGTAGCGATTCGGCTGCTTGTCAGATGCTGCCAATTGAGCCTAAGGCTCTCCTCCCATGGCGCGATATATTTTTATCACAGGCGGCGTGGTCTCCTCCCTTGGCAAAGGCCTTATGGCGGCAAGTCTCGGTGCACTGCTGCAGGCGCGTGGCTATAAGGTCCGCATCCGCAAATTTGACCCCTATCTGAATGTCGATCCGGGAACGATGAGCCCGTATCAGCATGGTGAGGTCTATGTCACCGATGATGGGGCCGAGACCGATCTCGATCTTGGCCATTATGAGCGCTTTACCGGCGTTCCCTCGCGCCAATCGGATAATGTGACCTCGGGCCGCATATATCAGACGATCATCGCCAAGGAACGCCGCGGCGATTATCTCGGTGCTACCGTACAGGTGATCCCGCATGTTACCGATGCAATCAAGGAATTTGCCCAGGCCGACACCGATGATCTCGATTTCGTGCTGTGCGAGATTGGCGGAACGGTTGGCGACATTGAGAGCCTGCCCTTTATTGAGGCGATTCGGCAGTTGCGCAATGAGCTAGGCCGTGATCAGACGATCTCGATTCATGTAACGCTGGTGCCGTATATTACGGCGGCAGGCGAACTGAAAACCAAGCCGACACAGCACAGCGTACGCGAGCTGACCGCATTGGGTGTTCAGCCGGATTTGCTGCTCTGTCGCTGTGAAAAGCCGCTGCCCGAAGGTGAACGCCGCAAAATCGCCCAATTCTGTAACGTCCGTCCCGAGGCGGTGATTCAGGCACTGGATGCACCGAGCATCTATACCGTACCGCTACAATATCACGGCGAGGGCCTGGATCAGGAAGTGCTGCGCGCCTTTGGTATGGACAGCAGCGAACAGCCGGATCTCAGCCGCTGGTATGATATCAATGACCGCCATGCTAACCCGGAAGGTGAGGTAACCATAGGTGTTGTCGGCAAATATGTCGGCCTGCAGGATGCCTATAAGTCACTGCACGAAGCATTGGTCCATGGTGGAATGGCCAATCGGGTAAAGGTCAATATCCGCTGGCTTGATGCAGAGCTGTTTGAGTCGGACGAAAAGGACATAACTGCCGAGTTGGAGCCAATGCATGGCATCTTGGTGCCGGGCGGCTTTGGCGAGCGCGGTAGTACGGGCAAGATCGCCTCGGTGCGCTTTGCGCGTGAACATGATGTGCCGTTTTTCGGCATCTGCCTCGGCATGCAGATGGCGTGCATCGAAGCTGCGAGAAACACATCTGGTATCACCAATGCCTCGACCACAGAATTCGGTGAAACGGAAGAACCAGTCGTTGGACTGATCACCGAATGGATGACCGAAGAGGGCCTGCAAAAACGCGAGCAGGGCGGCGATCTGGGTGGCACAATGCGTCTCGGTGCCTATCCGGCCAAACTGTCGGAAAACAGCCATGTGGCCAATATTTATGGCGCCAGTAACGTCGATGAACGCCATCGCCACCGCTATGAGGTCAATAATGGCTATGTTGACCGGTTAGAGAAGGGTGGTCTGATCTTTTCCGGTATGTCGCCCGATGGTGAATTGCCGGAAATTGTCGAACGGCCTGACCTTAGCTGGTTTATCGGAGTGCAGTTCCATCCGGAACTCAAGAGCAAACCTTTCGCCCCGCATCCGCTTTTTGCCAGCTTCATTGCAGCAGCGGTTGAGCAGAGTCGGCTGGTTTAAGTTCTCAATCACAGATTAGATATCGGGGACATCTGCCTTATCTTTGCCCCTGATCGGCGTAACAATCTGTGTCCCATTATCTGTCAAAGTTCATTTATATGCTTGTAAAGAGCGTAAAATGCATTTTTTGTTTCACACTTGTATCTATCACTGCGTATAAGGACCTAACAAGATAGCCGCCACCGGTGGGACGGATAGGCGGGTAAATGGTGTTGGGGACGCTTACTGTGCATGCACATGAGCTGCAAAAACTGCTTTCGCAGCATAGCCTTTTTGCAGGCAGCGATGATGACGCGCTGGCCGCGATAATTTTGCGTGGTCATCTGGTTACTGCAGCGGAAGGCGATATCCTTCTGCATCAGGGGGATAAAGGCGATATCCTCTATATCATACTGTCCGGTATGGCACGGATCAGTATGGTCGCCAGCAATGGGCATGAAATCGTGCTGGATTATGCCGAAGCCGGACATGTTATTGGCGAGATTGCCTTCCTCGATGGCGGTGAACGCAGTGCAAGCGCTGATGCATTGAGCGACATGACCATGCTCACCCTCTCACGCGATGCTTTCGCCGAGATTTTGAGCAATTATCCTGATCTGGCAATGCAGTTGATGAAAGCGCTTGCGCGGCGATTGCGTCAGACCAACGAGATCGTCGAGGCTGATCGTGCCTTTCGTTCGGGTCCACGTCTGGCCCGCTATCTGCTGCGACTCATGCTGTCAGGCGCTGAAGACGGACGTTTGAAGCTCAAACTCAGTCAGAGCGAGTTAGGGAATTTTGTCGGCTTGTCGCGCGAACAGATTAATCGTCAGCTTTCGGCATGGTCTGATCATGATGTGATCAGCATCGACAGCGGACATATCCTTATCAAGGATCAGGAAATGCTGATGGAGATTGCCGAAGCTATTCCCTGATACATGAGCGATGGAGATTATATTGCCTGACCCATGCGACCCTGGTCTGGCAATGTAAGGACGTCCTGAGGGCGTCGGGGGTAAAGCCTTCGGGCTTTGCCCCCCATTTATGTATCTTGTAGCTGTAAGGAGGCGATGTCGCAAAGCAACATCGCCTCGGATATGGTGTTATTCAGAGAGTTGCAAGCGCTCAGGCAGCGTCTTTATCGGTGTTGTCATCGCTGCCTTCATCATTTGAGAGGTCAACAATTTTGTTAGCATCGCTGTCTGATGCACCATTGATGGCGATCTTTTTCGGCTTCATGGCTTCAGGCACTTCGCGTACCAGATCAATCGCTAGCAGGCCATCAGCAAGCCGGGCATCGGAAACACGGACAAAATCGGCGAGCTCGAAACGGCGCTCAAAATTGCGGTTGGCGATACCAACATGCAGAAATTCGCCATCCTTACCATTAGCTTCAGCCTTGCGACCAGTCACAGTCAGCAGATTCTGCTGCGCGGTAATCTCGATTTCATCGGTCTTGAAACCGGCAACCGCGAGCGTGACGCGATATTGGCCATCATCAAGCCGCGCGATGTTAAAAGGGGGGTAGTTGTCGCCACTGCCATTGCGCTGGTGATTCTCCAGCAGGTCGAAAAGACGGTCAAAACCGACAGTGGTGCGGCGATAAGGGGTAAAGTCAAAACGTGTCATTATGCAAATCCTCTTAAGAGCAATTTTGTCACCATGACCCATTTGGCGTCATGGTGAACTTGGTTGAATATGTGCCCCATCATGGCGGCACATACTGAATCTGGTGAGAGATTTTATGATTTCAAGAGGAATTAATATACTGAAAAACAGTGATTATTCAAATTTTCCAAACTATTTGGCCTTGCCAGAAACAGGAAACGCCTGATCGCGTGAGCGACCAGGCGTCCCGTGACGATTTCGTTCTCGACGCCCTAAAGCGGAGTCCCTGAAATCGTATCAGTAGAAAAGCAGCTTCCCCAAACCGCTTTTCCGTTCCCCGAAAATTCGAATGCGTGTTCGAAGTCTCGTGCGGTATAGATTCCGTAAAGTAACGCATTTGACCAGTGTGAAATGCCCGATGCGGCCCATTTTGCTTCACAATGTGTTCATTGGGCAACAGTAAATTGCACTTTAGGCGCATTCGTGCCAACGCTGCCTCTCATCCGAATCCTCGTTCAGGAGCTGACCCGGACGTCATGCTGTCGACATTTGAATGGACCATCGCCAAGCGTTACCTGCTGCCGGCGCGATCCGAGGCGTTTATCTTTCTCGTCGCCGGGATCAGTCTGGTTGCGGTTATGCTCGGCGTGGCGGCGTTGATTATCGTGATGAGTGTGATGAACGGCTTTCGCGCCGAATTGCTTGACCGGATTGTCGGCCTTAATGGCCATGCGCTGATTCAGGGCTATGGCGGTCGACTCGATAATTGGGAAGACCTGCTCAAACAGGCGCGTGAGACCGAAGGCGTTGTTTCAGCATCGCCCCTGATCGAACAGCCGTTATTGGGTTCCTATGAGGGCCGGGTGGAAGCCGTATTGGTGCGCGGCAATGATGCGGATGATATTGCCAGCCTGAATGACAAGCTGGTGGCGGGCTCGGTTGCCAATATTAAACCTGGCAATGAGACTGTCGCCATAGGATCGCGCCTGGCGCAAAATCTTGGTGCCAGGCTGGGCGATCGGATGACGGTTATCAATCCACAGGGGCGATCTACACCGTTCGGCACCGTGCCGCGCGAAATCAGCTATCAGATCGGTGCAATATTCGAGATCGGCGTGTATGATTTTGACAAGGCCTTTGTCATCATGCCGATCAAGGATGCGCAGACATTGCTGCTGACTGGTGATCAGATCGGGATGATCGAGATTACCACCGTGGATGCCGACAGTGTTGGTGAGATATTGGCTCCGCTCGCTCCCAAAGTCGGCAATCGTGGCATTATCGCCGATTGGCGCACGATCAATGCCAATCTGTTTGAGGCGCTCGCGGTCGAGCGGGTGGCGATGTTTGTCGTCTTATCGATCATCATATTGGTCGCGGTGTTCAATATATTGTCGTCGCTGATCATGCTGGTGCGCTCAAAAACACGCGATATTGCCATATTGCGCACCATGGGCGCATCGCGACGATCCTTGCTCAAAGTGTTTATCTTTATCGGCACGGTTATCGGCATATTGGGCGCGATTGCCGGATTGGGGCTGGGCTTTATCTTCCTGTTCTTCCGCCAGTCGGTGGTCAATTTCGTGCAATTCGTTACCGGGCAGAATCTCTGGGACCCTTCGGTGCGCTTTCTCACCGAATTGCCGAGCAAGACCGATCCGGTCGAGGTTACGGTGATTGTCGTGATGGCTATTGTGTTCAGCTTTCTGGCTACGTTGTATCCGGCGATGAAGGCGGCGAGCACCGATCCGGTTCAGGTGCTGCGCTATGACTGATAATGCACAGCCGGTTGCCGAGCTGATCGATGTCACTCGCAGCTTTACCCAGGGCGATATCACCATCGATGTTCTGCGCGGCGTCAATCTGACGATCCAGCCCGGCGAGATTGTTGCTCTGCTGGGGCCTTCCGGCTCGGGCAAATCTACCTTGCTACAGGCGCTCGGGTTGCTCGAAGGCGGCTTTGGCGGGCGCATCATCATTGGCGGTGAAGATACCGGCAGCCTGGACAGCAATGGCCGGACAAAGCTGCGCAAGACCAGGCTAGGCTTTGTCTATCAGTTTCACCATCTGCTGCCCGATTTTGATGCCACAGAAAATGTGGTGTTGCCGCAGCTTATTCAGGGCACATCGCGTGATGACGCGACTGCCCGAGCACATGGCCTGCTCGATGCGTTGGGCCTTGGTCAGCGTTATGAGCATCGGCCCAGCAAGCTATCGGGTGGCGAGCAACAGCGCGTAGCTGTAGCCCGCGCGCTCGCTAATCGCCCGCTATTGGTGCTGGCCGATGAACCTACCGGCAATCTCGATGAGGCAACGTCCGAAGTGGTGCTGGCGCAATTTCTTGAGCTGGTGCGCGAACAGGGCAGTGCCGCATTGATCGCCACCCATAATGAGCGGCTTGCCGAAAAGATGGACCGCATCGTGCGGCTGCATGAAGGAATATTGTCATGACCACATTATATGATCTGCAAGCGCGCAAGCCCGATGGCAGCACGATGGCGATGAATGATTATGCTGGGAAGGTTCTGCTTATCGTCAACACCGCCTCCAAATGCGGTTTCACCCCGCAATATGAGGGGCTGGAGGAGCTGTATCGCGACTATAAGGATCAGGGTTTCGAGGTGCTGGCTTTCCCTTGCAACCAGTTTGGCAATCAGGAGCCAGGCAGCAATGAAGAAATCGCCGAGTTTTGTTCGCTCAACTTCAGCACCAGCTTTCCGTTGTTCGACAAGGTTGAGGTAAATGGCGATGATACCGACCCGCTATGGCGCTATCTCAAAAGCCAGAAATCCGGCCTGATGGGCAGCAAGGCGATCAAATGGAACTTTACCAAATTTCTGGTCGATCGCTCCGGAAAAGTCGTCGCGCGGCACGGTTCGATGGTAAAGCCGGAACAGCTGCGCAAGGATATTGAAGCCCTGCTGAAACAGTAAGGGTCTAAACCCAAATTGCTACGGATGCGTAACCTGGCGCGTTGCAACCGCGAATAGCCAGCCAATATGGCAGGAGATAATAGTATGTGGGAATCGCTACAGACATGGTTTTATAGCCTTGGCGCGGAATATGGCGTCAATCCGTTGATTTTCGGCGCGATTTATGTCGGCGCGATTCCGTTCTTCACGCTGTCGATCGCTTGGTTGGTGCGTAACAAGCGTGCGGGTAAATCGATTGTTGTGCCGGTCCTGTGCGCTGGTAGCTGCTTTGTGTCCGCCTATGTATATCTCGCGATAGCCGGTAAGAATATCCCGCTTTGGGTGTGGTTCTTCCTCGGTGCGCTGATTGTCTATGGCGCATGGTCGACGGTGAAAAGCGTGCGCAGCAAAATCGCTGAGGGCGAATAAGCCTTAATATTACGTCGGCCCCGCGCAGGCGGGGCCAAGGCTATAATTTCACGCAAAGACGCAAAGACACGAAGATATCGCGCAAAGACAAACCTTCTTTGCGCCTTCGCGTCTTTGCGTGAGTCATAAAGAAAGCCCTAGCCCCGCCTGCGCGGGGCTGACGTAAAGGGTACAGGAGCTAAAGCAATTCTCGCTTTAGCTGGTGAGTAGTTTCCGTCACCTATTGCTAGAATCGCGTGAATTCAAATAACCTTCAGCATGCCCACCGATCCCTTCGTACCTTTATGCATCTTCTCGTCCTACACCATGTTGGACGGAGCGATTGATCCTAAAGCCATCGCCACAACCGCCAAGGATCGCGGTTTCCCCGCTATCGCTATCACCGATCGCAACGGTCTTTATGGCTCCATGGCTTTTTCCGATGCGTGCTTGAAGGAAGGCGTCCAGCCCATTGTCGGCGCCCGCATCGCGGTTATACGGCCCGGTGCCAGTGACAATGGCGTGCCAATCATCGACTGGCTCGGCATATTGGCGCAGAATAAGACGGGGTATCAAAACCTCTGTGCATTGGTCTCAGCGGCTCATCTGGATCGTCCGATTGAACAGGCGCCACATATCTCGTTCGATACATTGGTGCAGCATGGCGATGGGCTGATTGTCCTGACGGGGGCAGGTGAGGGGGCGATCACGCGCTTGCTGGCCGAACAGCAGGCAGAGGCAGCGCAAAGCTACCTCGCGACGCTGACCAGCAATTTGCCGGGTCGCATCTATATCGAGCTGGCGCGGCGCAATGATCCGGTCGAAGAAGCTGCCGAGGATACGCTTATCGATCTGGCTTATGCCGAAAACATCCCGCTGGTGGCCACCAACCCCGCCTGTTTTGCCGAACCGGGTTTCCACAAAGCGCATGATGTGATGCTGTGTATCGCCAATGGTGAATATCTTGAAAGCGAAGACCGCCAACAGGGCGCACCCGAAGCGTGGATCAAGAGTGGCACGATGATGCGCGAGCTTTTTGCCGATCTGCCCGAAGCCATCGATAACACGCTGGTGATCGCCCAACGCTGCGCTTTTGCTCCGCCCAAACGCGATCCGATTCTGCCCAGCCTTGCCGGTGATCTGGAAGGCGAGGCCAAACAGCTACGTGAGGACTCGATTGCAGGTTTGGAAAAGCGCCTTAGCGTTTACGCAGACCTTAGCAAAGAGGATCGCAAAACCTATTTTGACCGCCTCGATTATGAGATCGGTATCATCGTCAATATGGGCTTTCCCGGTTATTTCCTCATCGTTGCCGATTTTATCAAATGGGCCAAGGAACAGGGCATTCCGGTAGGGCCGGGCCGTGGTTCTGGTGCAGGCTCGGTGGTCGCCTGGGCGCTGACCATCACCGATCTTGATCCGCTCAAACTCGGCCTGCTGTTCGAACGTTTTCTTAACCCCGAACGCGTGTCGATGCCGGACTTTGACATCGACTTCTGCGAAACCCGACGCGGTGAGGTCATCCGCTATGTGCAGGAAAAATATGGCAAGGATCAGGTGGCACAGATCATCACTTTTGGTAAGCTGAAAGCCCGCGCGGTTTTGCGTGATACCGGGCGTGTATTGCAAATGCCCTATGGCCAGGTGGATCGGCTGTGCAAACTGGTCCCCAACCACCCGACCGATCCCTGGAAATTGGGTCGCGCACTCAAGGGCGGAACCAATAAAGACGGCTCCTCGCATGGGCCGGTGCAGGAACTGGTGGAACAATATCGGCTCGAAGAGGACGTAAAACGTCTGTTCGATCTGGCGATGCAGCTCGAAGGCCTGCCGCGTCACAGTTCGACCCATGCCGCTGGCGTGGTAATCGGCGACCGTCCCTTAGACGCTCTCGTACCGCTTTATCGCGATCCGCGTTCGGATATGCCGGTAACGCAATTCGATATGAAATTTGTCGAAACCGCAGGATTGGTGAAGTTTGACTTTCTCGGTCTCAAAACGCTGTCCGTGCTTCACAAAGCCGTTGAGATGCTCGCACGGCGCGGAGTCATGGTCGATTTGGATGCGCTGACTTGGGACGATCCGGCAGTCTATGAGCTGCTCCAGCGTGGCGACACCGTTGGCGTGTTCCAGCTTGAATCCGAAGGCATGCGCCGCACTCTGTCTGCGGTTAAACCGACCAATTTCGGCGATATCATCGCGCTCGTCTCGCTCTATCGCCCGGGTCCGATGGACAATATTCCGCTTTTCGGTCGCCGCAAAAATGGCGAGGAAGACATCGCCTATCCGCACCCGCTGCTCGAGGATGTGCTCAAAGAAACCTATGGCATCTTCGTCTATCAGGAACAGGTGATGCAGGCGGCACAGATCCTTGCCGGATATACACTGGGCGGTGCAGACCTTCTCCGCCGCGCCATGGGCAAGAAAAAGCAATCGGAAATGGACGCGCAGCGCGAGGTTTTCGTCAAAGGCTGTGCGGAGCATAATGACATAGCACCGGATAAGGCGAACGAACTGTTCGACTTGATCGACAAATTCGCCGGCTATGGCTTCAACAAGTCGCACGCCGCCGCCTATGCGCTGCTCGCCTATCAGACCGCATGGCTCAAGGCGCATCACCCACAGGAGTTCTACGCCGCCTCCATGTGCTTTGATATGCATCAGACCGACAAGCTGACCATCTTTGTCGATGATATGCGCAAGAATGATGTTGCCTGTCTGCCGCCATGCATCAACCGCTCGGAAGCCGAATTTTCGGTGCAGAAAGAGGGTGATGGGCTGGCGGTGCGCTATGCGCTGGCGGGGCTGAAAAATGTCGGCACCAAGGCGATGCAGGCGGTTATTGCCGAGCGCGAGAATGCAGGCTGGTTTGAGGATATGGGCGATTTTGCCGGACGGATCAGCCCGACATTGGTCAACCGCCGCCAGCTTGAAAGTCTGGCTGGGGCAGGGGCGTTCGACCAGATCGCACCCAATCGCGCCGCCGTCCATGCGCTGGCGGATACGGTGCTGGCGATAGCAAGCGCCGCCGAGGAATCGCGCACCAGCGGGCAGGCGGCGCTGTTCGGTGAGGATGACAGCGCGACGCGCCAGACGCTCAAGCTGGATGACAGTCTGCACTGGTCCGCCGGCGAACGAATGGCGCAGGAGAAGGAAGCATTCGGTTTCTTCTTCTCCGCGCATCCAGTCAGTCATTATGAAGTCGTCACCAGCGCCAATGGCGCGCGGCCCTTTGCAGCGGTAATTGAGGGCCTATCGCTGAAGGAAGGCGAACGCCGCCCGGCGACATTGGCGGTGCTGGTCGAAGGTGCAAACCGCCGCCAGACCAAGCGCGGTAAAGACTTCGTCATGCTCGATTTATCGGACAGTTCAGGGCAGTTTTCTGCTAGTTGCTTTGAGGAGCATCTGGTGCCGCAATTTGTCAAATGGTCCAAGGAAGGCGCCTGTGTGCTGCTCAATGTAGAACTCGACAGCAACAGCCCCGACCAACCCCCACGCGCCACCGTCCGCTCGGCGCAACCGCTGGATGGGTTGCAAACGGCGGCGCGGTTGAAACTCATCTTCGAGACCAGCGAGGCGGCGACGCTGAATATGCTCGCTGCCATCTTGCAAAAACGCGGGGCAGGGCGCGGCGAGGTTGCTGCAAGGCTGATCCAGCCTGATCTGCCGCCGGTGGAAATGGTGTTGGGGCGGCGGTTCCGCTTGGATAGCGAGCTGGTCGAGGAACTGGAACGGACGCCGGGTTTCGGGGATATTAGCTTATCGGCGATCCGATCAGCGCGGCCTGAGGCGGTTGCTGGGTAATTATTCTGGAATTCAGTCAGCTGTCACCCTGTCTTATGTGATCCTGAATAAATTACGTCAGCTTTAGCTGAGGGGTATTTTGCGAACTGCCTCATTGTACAAATTCAATTTTCGCCAAATGTAATGAACAATGATTGTGGCGCCGATGGCTATAAACAGCCACATTACAAAGGCATTTGGACCAAAAGGAAATGAGATTACTATAAGGCTGAGGCCTAAAGCGACTGCGACGAAATCCCCTTTCCTAGTGTTCTGATCGAAGAATGAAAGGGCAGGGATGGGAGAAGTTTTCAGTTTTTCAGCCTCAGCTCGTATCTGATAACCGAGCACTTTGTTGAGCCAAAGGTCCTCTGAAAGTGCAAACACCCAGGCACCAATCAGAATTATCGCTATATATGTCGGCCAATCAGACATGTACCACTCAAAACTACTTTCCTGCTAAACTGCAGTTATGGAACTACGGCGACAGTCTTCTAAATCCTCAAATCCACTTTACTGATCCTCTCTGTCCTACATCAAAAGATGCGGTTATGATTGTAGCGACTCTTTCTCAATCCCGGTTTTGCGATTTTACTATGCGATAGGATAGGGGCTGTTGGCAATATCCTACGCAAGCACCCTTTTCTGCGCTTTATAGGTGTGAACTTTGTGAACTTAAGCGAGTGCGCCTGACATTCGTAACTGCATGGTTTGGTTCCTGATTGCCTTTTGTTTCACGCGAAGGCCGCGAAGATTACTAAGAGATTGCATCGAGAGGAAGCTCCTTCGCGCCTCTGTGTCTCCGTGTGAGAATAGATATGGCGTTCTAGTAGGGTATTGCGCTTTCGTCGGCCCCGCCCATCGACTGCCTGCAAGGCAGGCGCTCAGGATAAACTCGGCTTTGCCGAGGCGGGCAAAGTCTTCTTTTAGAAACTCGCGCTAAGGCGCTAAGGCACAAAGAGAGTTTTTCTTGCGCTACCTCTTCGCGTCTTTGCGTCTTTGCGTGAGAATAAGCCTAGGCCCCGCCTGCGCGGGGCCGACGAACTTTAAAGGGGGGTGGTCTGATTGCTGTCTAGGAGCAAGTGGGTAACCCCCACCCCGCTGCGACTAACCGCCTTCGCTGAAGCTACGGCGCTAAGTCTCACTGCCCTCCCCTGAAGGAGGAGGGGGCGGTTCGCACAATCCCTTAGTGTTCTTGATAATCTTCGCGGCCTTCGCGAGAAACTCTTTTGCGCAGTTTCCGCAAAAACTGTCACCCACCAAAGAAAGGATAATCCCGCAACAAAATGCTGATTCCCCAAAGCGATAGACAGCCGCACCTCGCTAACAGCCAAAGGTGACACACTGTAACCCTGTGTCACCTTTTGTTGGCTTTTGACCAAGTCCCGAAGCTACCATGAGGATAGTGCCTCAGTCGAACCGCAGCACGATCCTCCCAAGCGTACTGCGGGTTTCCAGCGCTTCAATGGCGTTTTGATAGTCTTCAAGCGCAAATTCGCGATAATAGGAGACGTCCAGCTCGCCTTTGCTGACACGATTGGCCAGATCGGTAAGCAGTTCCCGATCACCGCGATCGACCATCAGATAGCCCAGCTTTTGTTTGCGGAAAGGGTTGGTCATAAAGCCGGACAGGTGCTTTAGTGGATCGGCAGGGATGAACATGCCGCGTGGAGCAAGAAGATGCTTGAAATCGCGAAGTGCGAATTTGTTCGACAGCTCAAGCACGCTATCGAAAGACCCTTTCAGCCTTGCAAGCGGGGTCTCTTTATAGTTGACGATATAGTCTGCCCCCAGCGCCGCCATTGCGTCTTGTGCATCAGTACCAGCCACTGCTGTGACCTCTAATTCCATGGCTTTGGCAAGCTGTATCGCAAAGACGCCAAGGCCGCCGCTGGCTCCGTTGATAAGAACGGATTGGCCTGGCTTCAGTTTTGCCACATCACGCAAGGCAACAAGGCTGGTTTGTGCCCCAAGCGGAAAAGCGGCAGCCTCGGCAAAACTGAGTCCTTGCGGCATTTTGGCAATATAGTCTTCGGGGATGCTGAGAATTTCCTGGTGGGTCTTCGGGCCCTTTAATACGCTGGTATAGCCAAAGACTTGATCACCTTGTTTGAAGTGCAAACTCGCTTCAATGACGGTGCCGGAAAATTCCAGCCCGGTTCGTATCGGTGATTTGACCCGGTACAAACGAAGAAAAAGGTCATAGTCGCCATTGGCTATGTCGATGTCTGTGGGATTAAGCGAGGCATAGTGCACGCGGACTTTAACCTCGCCCTTGCGGCGCTCGGGCTCAGCAAAATCGTCTACGAGCTTGAGCTTTTTGTCCTGGTTGAGAAGCGCACGCATTTACCATCTCCAATAGGTCGATTGACCTTATGCAATGACAGCGAATTGGGTCAATTGACCCAAAATGTCAAGGCGTTTAGATCAGCAATGCTATCAATATCGAAACCGAGGAGCAGGATGTGGTTATAGCGGACCGAAAAACTATCATTCTGGAAGCTGCACAGACGCTATTGCTGGAGGTGGGCAATGCCGGGATGACCATGCGACGGGTTGCTGCTCAAGCAGGAATCAGCTTGGGCAATCTGCAATATCATTATCCGACACGCGATGACCTTATGCTGGCGTTGTTGCTAAAGTTTCTGGAGCCTTATGAGGCCAAGCTCGACCGACCACTTTCGGCCGCCCATCAACCTCTGGTTGAGAAGCTCAAAGCGCTTTTTATGGAGGCTTTGCATTATCCGGAGTTCGATGCCTGCGCTTCTATCTTTAAAGAATTATGGGCAGAATCGGTGCGTTCACCGGATTTGAAAAAAGTGCTCAATGCCTATTATGCACGGCTTGCCGAATTCTATCGGACCGCATTTGCCTCCATTGTGCCACCTGAAATCGAGGCCTCAAAAATTGAGCGCGCAGTCATGGTCCTCCTGCCTATGCTGGAAGGATATTGCGTCACAAAAGATGTGTTTGAGATATCCAATGAGCGACTTTCAGCTGAATGGGCCAAAGCTGTCGCAGCTATGCTGGAGCCGGATGCTTGAGCTCTATCCCATTGACCTCAACGCGTTGGATCGCCTCTATAAGGTGGTATTTTCTTTTCAACCTGCGATGAAGTTACCGTGACAGCCATGGCTTGCACAACGCTGGATAAGCGATACAGTGCAGCTCAAAATCACAACATAATCTAAGGAGACGATGATGCTGGGTGCGATGCAGGATTTTGATTTGCGGGTGATGCATTTGCTCGACCATGCCGAGCGTGAGCATGGCGACAGGGAGATCATATCCTATTGGGTCGATGGCAGCGAGACGCGTAGCAGCTGGGGTGAGGTGGTTCGCGATGCGCGGCGTCTGGCCAAGGCGCTGACTGCCATGGGCCTTAAGAAAAGTGACCGTGTAGCTACTTTGGCGATGAACCATAGCCGCCACTTGGTGAGTTGGTATGGCGCGATTGGCATGGGCGGGGTGATCCACACCGTCAATCCGCGGCTGTTCGAGGATCAGCTCGAATATATCATGAACCATGCCGAGGATAAGGTGCTGCTCTATGATGCGATGTTCCAGCCGATCATCGACAAGATGAAGGACAAATGGACCACCATTGAGCATTATGTCTGTTATGATCCACCTGCCGGGTCCGATGTGCAGGGTTTTGAGGCGCTGCTGGACACCCAGGATGATGACTTTGCCTGGGCAACCGGCGATGAGCGTGATCCGTGTATGCTCTGCTATACCAGTGGTACCACCGGGAATCCCAAGGGCGTGCTTTATGAGCATCGCTCGACCATGATCCACGCGCTGACCGAGGTTCAGCCGGCGGTGTTTGATCTGTCGCCTGCTTCGGTTGCCTTGCCGGTGGTACCGATGTTCCACGCTGCGGCTTGGGGACTGCCTTTTGCCTGTGCGGTTACCGGGGTCAAACTTGTATATTCTGCGGTGAATGATCCGGCGATCCTTACCATGCTAATGAACCGTGAAAAGGTGACGCACAGTGCCGGAGTGCCGACTGTGTGGCTCGCTATGTTCCAGCATATGGATGCGACCGGCGAACAACCTGAGCATTTGCAGGTGGTGACCATTGGCGGGTCGGCAGCACCGCGCGCCATGTGCGAGCGAATCATGGAAATGGGCTGCCGCGTCAATCACGCTTGGGGCATGACCGAGACCTCGCCCATCGGCACCATGGGTGCGCCTTCGCCGGGCTGGGGTGAGCTTAGCCTGGATGAGCAGCTCGATATTGTCACCAAACAGGGCAGGGTGCCTTTTGGTGTCGAGCTACGCGTGGTTGATGATGAGGATAATGTCCTGCCGCGTGATGGTGAGTCCAGCGGAAGGCTGCAAATTCGCGGGCCCTGGGTGGTGAAGCGTTATTTCAAGGCCGAGCAGCATTCGCTCACCGAGGATGGCTGGTTCGATACTGGCGATGTCGCCGTGATTCATCCGGACAATGTGATGCAGATTACCGACCGCTCCAAGGATGTCATCAAGTCTGGCGGCGAGTGGATTAGCTCGGTCGAACTGGAAAATGCCGCTGTGGGCATGGATGGCGTGGCCGAAGCTGCGGCCATCGGCCTGCCGCATCCGAAATGGGACGAGCGGCCATTGCTGATCGTTGTTCCCAATGACGGCGCGACGCTGGAGCCTGATGCGATTAAAGGCTATCTCTCGGACAAAATCGCCAAATGGTGGATGCCCGATGATGTGGTCTTCGTCGATGAACTGCCGCACACCGCGACTGGCAAGATCCTGAAAACCGCGTTGCGTGAGCAGTTCAAGGGCCATGTGCTCTCGACGGTTGAGGGCTAGCTGTTGTCCGAAGCCTTTGAGGATATGCTCACAGGTGGGCATCCCAATTCATTGGGCAGAACCATAGAGGTCGTCGAGCACGTTCTCGTCGCACCGAACCGTTTTGACGAGCTGTTTGGTTGCTACAAAAGTAGCGATGAAGTCGTCAGATTGCGGACTTCCAATGCCATGAAACGGGTTGAGAAGGAGCGACATAATCTGCTTGTCCCTTATATTGATCGCTTTTTGGAGGAAATTGGCGAACTCGATCAAGCCTCAGCGCAATGGACATTGGCTCAGCTTTTTGATTGTTTGCGCGAAGATATGTCGGCATCGCAACATGCTAAGGCGCAGGCTATTATGCAGCGCAATCTTGCCACTCATCAGGACTGGATAGTGCTGAATAATAGCATGGAAACTTTAGGAAAATGGTCCCAATCGAATGATGAACTTCGGCAATGGCTTATCCCGCATCTGAAACGCCTTTCAGCGGAGACACGCAAGTCTGTTTCCAGGAGAGCAAGCAAGTGGCTGGACAGGCTCGTGTCCGATTAAAACCCAAAATCTCCTTGCGCGCCATGATGTCGTGGGGGCGTAAACAGGTCGGTGCGGAGAGCGTAGCGGGTTTTGTTCATGCCATATTTGTAACGCAGCGCTGTCATGCGTGTGGCCAGTAGTTCCGCCCATGGTCCCTGTCCGCGAAAGCGATTGAAGAAGCGTGGGTCATTTTTGCGGCCGCCTCGGAGCGATTTGATTATGCTCATCACTTTTTTGGCGCGGTCAGGATAATGGGCGTCGAGCCATTCTTCGAATAAGGGTGCAACCTCATGCGGCAGGCGGACCGGGATGGCGGCAATGCCTTTGGCCCCGGCCTTGGCCGCTTCCATAGCGATAGCCTCCAGTTCGTGATCGGTGATCGCCGGGATGATCGGGGCGATATTGATGTTGGTGAAGATACCCGCCGCCGATAGCCGCCGTACTGCATCCAGACGCTTGTATGGGGAGGGCGCGCGTGGCTCCATGATCCGTGCGGTCTTGCCATCCAGCGTGGTTATGGAGATGGCCACAGCGGTAAGCTGTCTGCGTGCCAATTTCGTCAGCAGGTCGATATCATCAGTGATACGATTGGACTTGGTGGTGATGCCAATGGGATGCAGCGTATCCAGACAGACCTGCAGTATTGAGCGGGTAATGCGATAGCGGCCTTCAATCGGCTGATAGGGATCGGTATTGGTGCCGATCGCCAGCGGCTGCACGGTATAGCCGGGTTTCGCAAGCTCGCTCAGCAACAGATCAGCCGCATTGGGCTTGGCAAAAAGCTGGGTTTCAAAATCCAGCCCAGGCGACAGGTTGTGATAGGCGTGTGTCGGGCGGGCATAGCAATAGATGCAGCCATGCTCACAACCGCGATAGGCGTTGATCGAGCGATCAAAGGGGATATCGGGCGATTTGTTGCGGGTGATTATAGTGCGCGGCTTTTCGACATGCACTTGGGTGCGCGGGCGCGGTTGTTTGCCGTCAATCTGTTCCTGCTCATCGCGCCAGTCGCCATCCATTTCCGCTTGTTTGTCGTCAAAACGGGATGAGGCGATATTGCTGGCCGCACCTCGGCCTTTATACACATGTCGGTTGGCATCTGGTCCGGGCGCAACTGTGCCTTCACCTGTTTCTGAAGCGCTTATGGGGGAGAAATTGGGGGCAGCCTTCGCCATGCCCAATGGATAGAACGGAAAGGGAAACAAAACAAGAACAAATGCTACTCCTGTTGCTATTTCTCCATCAATCTGGGCATCAGTTCAACGAAGTTGCAGGGTCGGTAGCGACTATCTAACTGATATTGCAAAATACCATCCCAGCCATCTTTAACCGCGCCATTAGAACCCGGCAGGGCAAAGATATAGGTACCTCGCGCCAACACCGCACAGGCGCGCGACTGGATGGTCGAGGTGCCGATATTCTCATAGCTCAGCCAGCGGAACAGTTCGCCAAAGCCAGGGATATCCTTCTCTTTGACCTGCTCCAGCGCTTCAGGGGTTACATCGCGACCGGTCAGGCCAGTGCCACCCGTGCTGATAATTGCATCAATTTCGCGGTCATCAATCCAGTTCAGCAGCCGCGCGACCAGCTTTTGCTTGTCGTCCTTCTCAATGGCGCGGGCTTGCAGATGATGGCCAGCCGCTTTGACACGCTCGGCCAATATGTCACCTGAACTGTCGGTGTCGGGAGTGCGCGTATCAGAAATGGTCAACAGCGCGACATTGATCGGGATAAATGTGCGGCTCTCGTCAATCGCCACCGCTATGTACCTTACTTAGCCGCACCAACTCGCTGCCATTGCGGTTAGGGAAGCGCGGCCATAGTCCTTGCGCCATGCCATAGGCGCTTTTGGAGGCAATGCCGGCCTGGGCTTCATATTTCCAGTAATTGCGCAGCACGATGCCGACATAGGCACGGGTTTCATAATAGGGAATGGATTCGATATAGAGCAGGGGGTCGTCCTGATCCTGAATTGTATCGTTCCAGCGACCAACGGGAACCATGCCGGCATTATAGGCCGCCATCACTTTGGGCAGCAGACCCTGTGTTTCGGTGCGCTTACTGAGGGTCTCCAGATAAAGCTGACCCAGTGCGAGATTGACCTCCGGCTTGTTGAGGTCAGCGGTGGAGACGTCGAGACTATAGGCGCGCGCCATATCCTTGGCGGTGCCGGGGCGTAATTGCATCAGGCCGCGGGCATTGGCCGGGCTGACCGCATTGGTGCGGAATGCTGATTCCTGCCAGACATGCGCATAAACCAGCGCCGGATCGACCTTCCAACCATTGACTGGGGTCCATGATGGTGCAGGGAAATTGGCGAGATCGGTCGGCGTGGCATTATCAGGCGCATAATGGCCGAGCCAGGCCTGCAGGCGCGGCATCGCCATTTGTCCGGCGATTTTGACCAATATGTCATGGTCCAGACCATTGGCGCGGCGCGCTTCATGGCGGATAAGCTCATCGGCCAAGCTGTCGCGACCCAGGCTGGAAAGAGCGAGCGCCATTTTTGCATTGGGGCTGCGTTGCAGTGCCTTGCGTTCGTCCGAGGTCAGGTCGGTGGTGACGGTCTGGCTGGCCAGCGGCATGCCCAGAGCCTCGCGTGCCAATAGGCTGTAAAGCGCATCTTTCTGCTGTGCCGCTGCGCGCAGTGCGGCCTCTACCTTCGCAGGTTGCCCAGAACGCATTGCCGCGCGCGATGCCCAATAATAGCCTGCACTCTTCAGTTCGGGATTGCTGGCATATGTACCGGCGCGGTGGAAAGAATGTTCCGCCCGCGCATAATCCTTCAGACGCCATGCCGCGAGGCCGTGTACCCAATGACTGTCGGCGAGCCATGGGCCAGAACCTGTGATAGCCTGTGACGAAATATCCAGCGCCTTTTGGGGTTCATTTTCAATATAATAGGACCAAGAGATGCGTTGCAGCCACTCAGTGCGACTGGCATCATCAATGCCATCATCAACCGACTCAAAATAGCGCATGGCCCGATCAGGATCACTGTCCTTGATAGCGTCGAGAATAGCACCGGCATGATGCGCATGCAGACTGTTGCCGCCTTTTAGCGAGCGTGGTTTGCCGCGAACAGGTGGGCCTTTGCGATAAGAAAGGTTACGGCGCGCATCATAGAGATTGATGTCAGTTGCACCGCGACGCTTGGCGAGGCGACCCAGCTGATTAGCTTGGGGAATATACGGTGCATCACGTAGTAGACGGGTTAGTGGCTCGCGCTCTACGCGTGGTGAATTCGCGGCCAGGTAAAGCTCGGCGCGGAAAATTGGCGAAAGCAGATCATCTTCGGCTGCATCGGTAAGTTCCTGCGCACGTTTCCAATCTTTACGGTCCAACGCGGCAAAGAAATCGCGGGCGCGTTCGCGTTCAGAACGGGACAAGATGTTCGCGCTATCCTGCGCTTGGCTATGTTCAGCAAAATAATCAAAGCTGGTCGTTGCAGGACCGGCAGCTAAGGCGGAGGAGGCAGGCAAAACCATAAAAGCGGCCAGACCTAATCCCATCAGCGATTTACCCATTCATCAATCCCTTCAGCCTGAGCCAGTCTCTCCATGCTGATGCCTTCATGGCCGGTGTTTTGGCCAATGAACGCGGGTGGAAGCTGGCGCTTGCCGGAATATTGCCGCTGCTATGGTTAATAAAACGTAAAGACCTGCGATTTTCAGCAAGGTCCTTTTCGGTCACAGCCATATTTGCGGTCTTGCTGCATAGCATCACATATTCTGGCTGTAGCAATGTAATCTGATGTGCGACCAGTTTGCGCCAGAACGGTCTTGTGGTGAGTTCTGCGTCAGCATCGACGCAATATTGCGGCAATATAGTCACAAAAGCGCAATGATTCCGAGAGATTCCAATGGCATGCAATATTGCATCAAGCATAATCCCTGCCTTGCCGGAGAACAGGGTTTCGCCATCATCTTCATCGGGCATGTCGCTGATGATAAGTAGTTTCGGTTTTTGTTGCACGGTTGGAGGGATGCGCGCGCCGATACCAGTCGCCGTTTTGAGCGCATCGCTATCCGGCCACCATTGCAGTAAATCTTCTAGCGTATCTGGCAATGCAATGACAGGACTTACTGGCGGCTCTTCTTCACTTTTGGGGGCTGGTTTTGTGACAGGTCGTAATTGCGAAGGTGCGTGTTTTGGAGGCTCAGATGCAGCTTTTGTCTCCAGCCAGCCTTGCGGTGTTTCAGCGTAATCCTGATCAACACCCAGCTCCTGCCACCACTCCCAATAGCTTTTCAGCGTCTCTGTAGACATTGCATCAGGAGGATTGGAGGCAGAATTGTCGCTCATTTTGCTGTTTGAACCGGTTTCTTTCTGCTTCGAGGCTGCGATGCCGTAGGGCAAATGACAAGCCCCTTGGTCAATGCGCCGCTTTTCGCTATCGGATTACTGGATTGAGCGCAATTGCATTGAGCGTAAATGCGCACCACATATATGGTCTATGATTATCGCCGAGGAGAGACGGCGAACAGGAGTACATATGAGCGAACGGGAATCCATGCCTTATGACGTGGTGATTGTTGGTGGCGGCCCTGCGGGGCTGTCGGCGGCGATCCGGTTGAAACAGCTTGCCGCTGAAGCAGACAATGACATCGATGTTTGCATATTGGAAAAAGGCTCGGAAATCGGCGCGCATATCCTGTCCGGTGCTGTGATCGACCCGCGCTCGCTCGATGAGCTGATCCCCGATTGGCGCGAAAAAGACTGCCCGATGGCGCAGACACCAGTGACGGATAATCAGCACTGGATTCTGACCCAGACCAAGAAATATGAAATTCCGCACTTCCTGCTACCCTCGTTCATGAACAATAAGGGCACCTATACCGGCTCGCTTGGCAATCTGTGCCGCTGGCTGGCGGAACAGGCGGAAGAGTTGGGCGTCGAGATTTTCCCTGGTTTTGCTGCTGCGGAAATTCTCTACAATGAGGATGGTTCAGTCAAAGGCGTCGCCACTGGCGATATGGGCATTGCCCGTGATGGCAGCAAAAAGCCTGATTATGAGCCCGGCCTTGAGTTGCACGCAAAATATACTTTCTTTGCAGAGGGTGTGCGCGGACATCTTACAAAGATTCTCAAAAAGCATTACGCCTTGGACGCTGATAGCGAGCCGCAGGTTTATGGCCTGGGTATTAAGGAACTTTGGGATATTCCGGCTGAAAAGCATGTGCCGGGCCGCGTGATCCACTCACAAGGCTGGCCGCTCAGCGAAGGCTCCAATGGCGGCGGCTTCCTTTATCATCAGGCCGATGGTCAGGTGGCACTCGGCTTTGTGACTTGGCTCAACTATAAAAACCCGCATCTAAGGCCGTTTGAAGAAATGCAGCGCTGGAAAACCCATCCGGAAATCCGTGCTATCCTCGAAGGCGGCAAGCGTATTTCCTATGGTGCCCGTGCAATCAATGATGGCGGCCTGCAATCCATTCCCAAACTGACTTTCCCCGGCGGTGCGTTGATTGGGTGTTCCGCCGGCTTCCTCAATGTGCCGCGGATCAAGGGCACGCATACCGCCATGAAATCAGGCATGATGGCGGCAGAAGCGGCTTTTGGAGCGATACTCCAACAGCGCAGCAGCGATGAACTGACCGCATATAGCGAAGCGTTTGAGAATAGTTGGGTCAAGACCGAGCTCAGCAAGGTGCGCAATGTCGTGCCGCTGGTAAAGAAATTTGGCGATGCTGTCGGATCACTCTTTGCCGGGGTCACCATGTGGGCCGAGCATCTGGGCATCAAAATGCCGTTCACCATGGGCCACAAGCCCGATCACACCTATCTGGTGCGCCAGGAACATGCGCATGAGATTGAATATCCCAAGCCGGATAATGTTATCAGTTTTGATCGTCTATCTTCTGTCTTCCTCTCCAACACCAATCACGAGGAAGATCAGCCAGTCCATCTGACGCTGAAAGATGCCGATATCCCAATTGCGCATAATTTGCCGCTCTATGATGAACCGGCACAGCGTTACTGCCCGGCGGGTGTCTATGAAGTGGTCGATGAGGATGATGGCTCGAAACGGTTCCAGATCAATGCGCAGAACTGCGTCCATTGCAAAACCTGCGACATCAAGGACCCTACCCAGAATATCAACTGGGTAACGCCCGAAGGCGGGGGTGGGCCCAACTATCCCAATATGTGATGCCATCTGAGCTTAGCCAGATAGCACCGGCGAAATTAAACCTCGCGCTGCATGTTAGGCGGCGGCGTGATGACGGCTATCATGATCTGGAAACGCTGTTCTGCTTTTTGGGTCATGGTGATCGCCTAACCGTGCAAGCGGCGGATGCGCTGTCATTCGAGATTATCGGGCCTTTTGCCAATGAACTGGCGGTGGATGAGGATAATCTTGTCCTGCGCGCCGCGCGGCTGTTGGCAAAGCATGCAGGCTGTGCTGGGAAGGCGCATATCGTTCTGGAAAAGAACTTGCCCATAGCTTCAGGCATTGGCGGTGGCTCCGCAGATGCGGCGGCCGCCCTGCGACTGCTCAATCGCCTTTGGGGGCTGGACTGGTCACTGGAACGTCTCGCGAAACTCGGATTGGCGCTGGGTGCAGATGTCCCGGTCTGCGTCTATAGTCGCTATTGCGAAGCACAGGGCGTGGGTGACGTCATAACGTTCAGTGCGCCCATATTGCCCGATAATACGCCGATATTGCTGGTGAATCCCAAGCAAGCGGTGTCGACTCCGGCGATCTTTAAGGGTTGGGATGGTATCGATAAGGGAGCATTACCGGAAGCGCGTTCTCTGACAGCATTGCAGCAAGAGATGCGCAATGACCTGACGCCATCTGCGGTTGCAATCTGCCCTGAGATTGCCGGGATATTGGATGCTTTGGGCGATACCGATGCGGAACTGGTCCGCATGTCCGGCTCGGGCGCTACCTGCTTTGCCGTTTATGCCGATAGAGCCACGCGCGATGCGGCGCAGCGCTTTTTAGAAGCGCGCTTCCCAGACTATTGGACACTTGCCAGCCATACGCTCAACTATGACTTTTGATCCGGTCGATTTCATGCCAGCACAAAAGGGGGCACCGCTGGAATCGCTGCTGATTATCGGCGATCATGCCTCTAACACAGTGCCCGCTGGCATTGATCTGGGCCTTGCGCCTTATGTGATGGATACGCACCGCGCAGTTGATCTGGGCACAGCGCAGGTGTCGGCATTAATGGCCAAGCAATTTGGTTGCGCTGTCGCTAATGCCACAGCCTCGCGTTTGGTAGTCGATTTGAACCGTCATCGCGATGACCCGGATGTTATTCCCCATGCCAGCGATGCGGTCGAGATACCCGGCAACCAGATTGATGAGGCCGCGCATGAGTGTCGGCTGCAAATCTATTATGACAGCTATCACACCCGTGTTGGTGAGATCATTGAATCTATCCAACCAAAGCTGTTAATTTTCCTCCACAGCTTCGCGCCGAAGCTGGACAGCCAGCGCCATCAGGCGCGGCCCTGGCATTTCGGCATCATGTATGATCATGACCCACGGGCAGGGCAGATCGCGCTCGACTATCTCTATGCGTGCGATATTCCAGCGGGTGATCAGCTGCCTTATTCGGGCAAAATCTATAACAGCACCATCAACCGCCATGGCGATGACCGTGGCATAGCCAATATTGGGCTGGAGATGCGGCAGGACTTGCTGGCGGATGATCAAAGCTGCGCCGCTATGGCGGAAACCGTAGGCGGCATGGCCAAGGTGATATTGAGCGCGCTCAAGGGGCAGATATAAATCGTCCACTTCTGCACTTTGACTCTATTTTTTCGTAACTATCTTTCGTAAGAAGCCTCATATGAGCAATAGATTTGACAAAAACAGCCTTCCAAGCCGCCATGTTTCGGTGGGACCGGAACGCGCACCGCATCGCAGCTATTACTATGCCATGGGGCTTACCGAAGAAGAGATTGCCCGCCCTTTTGTTGGTGTAGCCTCTGCCGGTAATGACAGTGCACCGTGCAACACGACGCTGAATGCCCAGGCAGATATCTGCCGTGAAGGCGTGAATGAAGGCGGTGGTATGCCGCGCCGGTTCAACACCATTACCGTCACTGATGGTATCGCCATGGGGCATCAGGGGATGAAGGCCTCGCTGGTCAGCCGCGAGGTGATTGCGGACTCGGTCGAGCTCTCGGTACGCGGCCATTGCTATGATGCGCTGGTCGGCTTTGCCGGGTGCGATAAGAGCCTGCCCGGCATGATGATGGCGATGCTGCGGCTCAATGTTCCGGCGATCTTTGTCTATGGCGGCTCGATCCTGCCGGGTGTCTATCGCGGCGAGGATGTGACCGTGGTTGATGTGTTCGAGGCAGTAGGCCAGCATTCTGCCGGAAATTGTCCCCTCAAAGAACTGACCGCGCTGGAAAAGGTCGCCTGTCCCGGACATGGCGCCTGTGGCGGCCAGTTTACTGCCAACACCATGGCCTGTGTTGGTGAGGCGATTGGCCTGTCACTGCCGAGCAGCAATATGGTCCCCGCAGCCTATAAATCGCGTGAGGAGATTGCCCGCGCTGCTGGCAAACAGGTGATGACGCTGGTAGAACACAATCTGCGCCCGCGCGATATCTGCACCCGTGAGGCATTTGAAAATGCGGCGCGCGTTGTCGCCGCTACGGGCGGTTCAACGAATGCCGGGCTGCATCTGCCGGCCATGGCGCATGAAGCCGGGATTGATTTTGGTCTTGATGATGTCACCGCGATGTTCCGCGATACCCCCTATATCGCCGATCTGAAACCGGGTGGCCGCTATGTTGCGCGTGATCTGCATGAGGCGGGCGGCGTCTATATGGTGATGAAGAGCCTGATGCATGAAAATCTGCTGCACCCTGATTGCATCACCGTGACCGGCAAGACGCTGGGTGAAAATATCGAGGAAGTGACGTGGAACCCCGATCAGAAGGTGGTGTATGACGTCAAGGCGCCAATCACTCCGACAGGCGGTGTTGTTGGTCTGAAAGGCTCGCTGGCGCCCGATGGGGCCATTGTCAAAATCGCTGGTATGACAAGGCTGAGCTTCACCGGCCCGGCCCGGGTGTTTGAATGTGAGGAAGATGCTTTTGCTGCTGTGGAAGCGCGCGATATCGCCGAAGGCTGCGTCATCGTCATCCGCAATGAAGGCCCGCGCGGTGGCCCCGGTATGCGCGAGATGCTGGCGACAACAGCGGCGCTATATGGGCAGGGCATGGGCGAAAAAGTCGCGTTGATAACCGATGGCCGTTTCTCCGGCGCGACGCGCGGTTTCTGTATCGGCCATGTCGGCCCAGAGGCGGCGATGGGAGGGCCGATCGGGCTGGTAAAGGACGGCGATACCATCAGCATTGATGCTGAATCCGGGACGATTGATCTGCATGTCGATGCAGCCGAACTGGAAAAACGCCGCCAAAGCTGGGCTGAACACCCCAATGACTATGGCTCTGGTGCGATATGGCGCTATGCGCAAAATGTTGGACCCGCTGCCAATGGCGCGGTAACACATCCAGGCGCCGCAGAAGAGCGACATGTTTTTGCTGATATTTGATCAGAGGTTTGTCAAATAATGCACTATAATATTAAATTTTCCATCCTTCTGATTACATGCACTGCAATGGCAGGATGCTCTGACCCAGAGGAAGAAGCCGCTCAACTGGTCAACCGGGATGACGGCACATTGGCCTGCGCATTGGCCGGGGCGGAGGACTTTACCCGCAATTGCGATGTTGAGCGTGTCAGCAATGATGATGGCAACCAGATGATCTTTCGCCATCCCGATGGCGGTTTTCGCCGCTTTGATGTGGTAACCGACGGTCGCGCACTGGTATCGGCCGATGGCGCGGATGAAGCCAAAGTCACCATTGTCAATGACGGTCTTATCGAGGTGCAGGTCGAGGATGACCGCTATCAGCTGCCTGCGCGCGTTGCAGACACAGCTGCGGACACAAATGCCAGCTGACCATCTGCGTCGTGATCTTGCTGGCCGTGCCATTCTCTCGGTGGCCGAGATGCAGGCGGCTGAACAGGCGGTTTTCGACAGCGGGACATCTGTTGAAGAGCTGATGCAGATGGCAGGCGAGGGCGCTGCCGAACTGATCTGGCGGATTGGCGGCACAACCCCGACGCTAATCCTGTGCGGCCCCGGCAATAATGGCGGGGATGGCTATGTTATCGCTGAATATCTGCGGCAAAAAGGCGTGGATGTGCAGGTCGCAGCTATGCGTCCACCATCCAGCACTGCTGCAAAATGGGCCGCTGAGCGCTATAAGGGTGAGACGGTGCCGCTAGATCAGGCAACGCCAAGGTCTCAAGCCGTCGATGCACTATTCGGTACAGGACAGGATCGTGATCTTGCACCAGACCTGATCTTTATCGCATGCCCCCTTTTGAAAGCGGCGCAGCGGCGTATCGGCATTGATCTGCCCAGCGGCATCGACAGCGATAGCGGCGCGGACCGGGAGTCGATGGTGCATTATCATCATTGCATTGCGCTTGGTGCCTATAAATATGCGCATTTTGAGGGCTATGGCGCCCATATTTGCGGCGAGCTCTCACTGGTACCGTTGCCTATTGCTGTACCAGATACGGTGCCAGTGACTCTGGCAAAACCAACTCTCCCGGCACCTGAAACCGATAGCCATAAATATCGTCGTGGCATGGTTGTTGTGGTTGCTGGGGCCATGACGGGTGCAGCGATCTTGGCGGCTCAAGCGGCTGCTAGCGCAGGCGCAGGCTATGTTTTGATTGCCGGACATGGGCAGGCGCCCGGACAACTTCCGGCGGATATTATCTGGTGGGATATCCGGAACAATGAGTCCTTGCGCGAATTGCTGGAAGATCCGCGCATTGACACAGTGGTGATCGGCCCCGGTCTGGGCCGCGATGATACAGCGCGCCAGCGTCTGGCTATCGCACTTGATGCCGATGCCAAGCTGATGATAGATGCCGATGCGCTCTATATTCTTGAACAGGAAGCGTTGGAGAATGTTGCATCGCGTGCCGTCCTGACGCCACATAGTGGCGAGTTTACGGCTCTTTGGCGGCTATTCGCAACGGATGAGGCGAATGATGATCTCGGCAAAATCGAACGCACGCAGGTACTGGCTGATGGGCTAGGCTGCACCATTGTGCATAAGGGACCGCTCAGTGTTATTGCTGCACCTGAGAAAGCACCGAATATTGATGCTTTTGGCAGCAACTGGCTTTCTGTGGCCGGAACGGGCGATGTCCTGTCGGGCGCTATTGCGGCGCGACTGGCAACGGCACGCAGTACGCCGTTCAAGGCCGCACAACAGGGGCAGTGGCTGCACAGCCATGCCGCACGGCTCTTGCAGCCTCCGTTTACGGCATCGCAGCTAAGTCATACTCTGTCACTGGCGGTTCAAGCCTGTCTGGATGAAGACAGCAACATATGACTGAAGATGACCGCCTGATTGTTCGCCTCGCCGCGCGAGGCGATGGTGTCACTGCGTCAGGACAGCATATTCCGGGTGCAGCGCCGGGAGACAGGGTTCGGGACGATGGCGGTTTGGAATATGGTCCGTATCATGTCACGCCGTCCTGCCGCCATTATGACCTGTGCGGCGGCTGCTCGCTGCAACATGTGGATGAGGCGAGTTATGCGGGTTTCCTGCGTGACAGAGTAGCATCGGCCCTGGCGGCGCAAAAGCTTAGCGATATTGCGATAACTAAACCCCATATTTCTCCTCCGTTTAGCCGCAGACGGACATCGCTGCGGGCCATTCGCCATGGCAAGAGCCTCAATCTGGGGTTCAATACGGCCCAGTCGCATCGTGTGGTGGATGTATTGCAATGTGATGTTCTGCATCCTGATTTACTTAGCTGCGTTGCCGCACTGCGAACACTTTTGCAGGATTGGGAAGACCCACGGCTTAATCTGACAATTTATCTTAATCTTGCTGATCAAGGCATTGATTGCGCAATCAAGAATATCGATCCAAACAGTCTAGAAAAATACGAAAAACTGAGTGATTTCGCCAGTCGGCAACAACTGGCACGTCTGGCGATTGATCGCGGTGATGGCTGGGAAACACTATACGAGCCAGAACCCGTGACGGTCAGCTTTGATGGCCATGCCGTCAATACGCCACCAAACAGTTTCCTGCAGGCAACCACGCAAGGTGAGACAGCTTTGGTGGAGGCGGTGCGTCATGGCTTGGGGGACGCCAAAATTATCGCCGATCTGTTCTGCGGCATTGGAACATTTGCGCTCAATCTGGTTAAGGGCCGAAAAGTCTATGCGGCTGAGGCTGGGCGCGATTCGATATTGGCGCTCAAGGCTGCAGCGGGCAGGTCGAGGCTACCGATCTTTACCGAGCATCGCGATCTTTACCGCCGTCCGTTGTCAGCGCAGGAGATATCGCGTTTTGAAGCGGTTATCATTGATCCACCGCGCGCAGGGGCGAAGGAACAGGTCCAGGCGATTGCTCAGTCCGATCTGGCAAAGCTCATCTATGTCAGCTGTAATCCCTCAACCTTCGCCCGCGATGCTAGAGTACTTTGCGATGCAGGCTGGGATTTGCAGCAGGTGCAGCCTGTGGGACAGTTTCTCTGGTCCACCCATGTTGAGTTGGTAGGCGTCTTTACACGATCTCAAGCCCGTTCGCCCTGAGCTTGTCGAAGGGCTGGTCTTTTCTTGCAAGAGAAGTACTGGGCTTCGACAAGCTCAGCCCGAACGGTAAAATATATCACCAAGTCTATGCTAACCCTGCCAGACAACACCATCTTGCGGTCGCCGATTAACGCTCAGTTCAAAAACATCCGGTCTTGAATAATGGCCATCAACATCGAGTGACGCCAGGCCTTCACCGATGTGATCCAGATCAAGTTCGGCGCTGATCACTTCACTCTGGCTACCGGCTTGAGCGAGTATCTCTGTATCTGGCGCGATAATCTGGCTGTTGCCGCGCTGTATCTGGCCTTCGGGCATTTGCTCCAGCAAAGAGCGCGCTTCGGCATCGCCGCCTGCCCGTTCAAGGCCTTCCAGAACATCATCGCGGTGCTGCACCGTCCCTGCGGCCAACACAAAGCAGCGTCCCTCAAAAGCATAGTGGCGCGAGGCAATGGAATAGCTATCACGTACCGTCGGCCAGGCCGCGATATGCACTTGTTCACCCTGATTATGCATCGCCGCGCGGGCCAATGGCATCCAATTCTCCCAGCATATCAGGCTGCCAACAATAGTTCCATCATCTGCACTATGCGTATCCAGCGTCGATCCATCGCCGCGCATCCAGATTAGCCGTTCACCATGGGTAGGCACCAGCTTGCGGTGATTAAGCGGAGCCTGTCCCGGTCGAAACAGCATCTGGTTATTGTACAAAGAACTACGTATTCGCTGATGTGCACCAACCGACACCATGACGTCATGGCGGTCTACTAGTTCCTGCACGGCCTCTAACCGTTCATCACCCTCGACAATCGCATTCTCTAGCATAATCCGGTGCAATGCCCTTGTGCCCGGATGATCCCACAATGCAGCATCGCTGGCCTCATCCAACCAAAGCGGATAGCCACCGAGAAAAGTCTCACCAAAGGCGATTAACTGCGCGCCATTCTTTGCCGCCTCATCGATATGTGCGGCCAGCTGGCTGATACCATCACCAATGGCGAGCGGAACCGGAGCAGCCTGAACAATGGCGGCGGTAAGAGTCTTGGGCATCTTTGATCCTTTGGGCGAATTTATGCGTGCTTTAAAAGCTCTATACCGTGTTCGCCTGATGAACCAGAATGTTACGCCTCAACAACCGAAACGTCTCAGCCATGCGAAATAAATACCGCAATGGCTGCATGCACAATCATCGCAATCAGACACAGGCTTGCCAGCGCAAACACAGCAAAGCGCACAACAACGCGGTTTACCGTGACTTGCACAAGACTATGCACGATCCGTAGAGCGACATACCCCCATGCCAGCATGAGATTAAGGCCGGTGCCCAAGCCAAGCAGATGAAGCACAATCGCCGTGGCATAAAAAAGCGTCGGTTGCTCCATCAAATGATTGTAATTATGGGCTTTCCACTGGACTTCCGCAGGCAACGCCTTTTCCAGATCAGCGCCGGTAGTGCCGACCAGATTGGCCGCATCAATATTGGCCTTGCTCATGGCGGGCAGACGCGTGGCATACATCCACAGCCACATCACCATGCTCCAAGCGAGCAGAGCCACCACCGGTTGCAGGATAAATCCGGACATTATTTTCTCCTATAGTCCTGTAGGGTCAGGACCTATGAAATCCGCGGGCGAGGCGCCAAAATGACGAACATATCGGACGAAAATACGCGCCGGGAAGGCTGGTTGCCTTTCCAAGCGTATTTTTGATCGAGATGGAAGTCATTTTGGCGTCCCTTCGGGATTTGACCAATTTGCCCCTGTGCCACGTCAGAAAAGCTTGCGATAGAACCACTATCGACTGCGCTTTCCTTCCTTGCACAAGGGCAAATTGCTTCAAACTTCGCTCCACGGATTTCATAGGTCCTGACCCTGGATTGCCATCACAGCATGTTGAGCAATGCCGTTAAAGCCAGCGCAATCAGGCAGAGTGTTGCCGCCAGAAACAGCATGAAACGGATCGTCACCGTATTGACGAGCGATTGCCACAGACTGTGAATGATACGCAGGCCGACATAGGCCCAGGTTACGCCGATAGTGAGTTCAGATACGCCATCAGAAAGCGTCAGAATGATAACCGTCGCATAGAACAGCGTTGGCTGTTCCATCAAATGGGTATGATTATGCGATTTCCACGCAATCTGTGGTGGTAAAACCGGGTCGACATCTGGCCCGCGCCCGCCGGGCTTTGCGGCCATATCAATGCCCATCTTCTTGAGCGCAGGTATGCGAGTGCCAGCCATCCAGAACAGCATGACAATGGTCCAGAGAACGAGCACGGTGGCTGGAAGAAGCAGAGCTGTGTTCATCAGGCGGGAACTCCGAAAGGAATGGGAGTCCTGACTGCGTTAAAGCCTATAGATTGTCAAATGCAACCTATCGAGTGGCGGCGCTTTACCGCGAAAAGCTGATGACATTATCCGCCGAGAGGGGACCGGTTTGGCTGCCATCATAGAGGCTGGCCATGGGCTCGTCTTCAACATCGAACTGCAGTGTATCGCCAAAGCCGTTAAACGCGGTGCGCATCGCCGCGCCATAGGCACCGATCATACCGATCTCGATATAATCGCCGGTCTTGATGCTGTCGGGCAGCAAGAATGGCCCGGCCATATGGTCGAGATCATCGCAGGTCGGGCCGAAAAAGCTGAACTCGGTATAATGGTCATCATCATTGCCCAGCGCCTTTACCGGGAAACGCCAGCCAATATGCGCGGCATCGAACAGTGCGCCATAGGCGCCGTCATTGATATACAACTCATGGCCGCGCCGACGTTCGACACGAACGATCAGGCTGTTATATTCCGCACAAAGCGCGCGACCCGGTTCGCACCACAATTCCGCTGAATAGCTGATCGGCAGACTTTCAAAGGTACGGTCAATAATCCCAAAATAATCGCGCAATGGTGGCGGGGTCATATCAGGATAGAGCGACGGGAAACCGCCACCGACATCTACAATGTCCACTGTCACCGATGCATCGACAATTGCCGCACGAACGCGCTCCAGCGCCTGCACATAGGCATGCGGAGTCATCGCCTGGCTGCCAACATGGAAGCAGATACCAAGCGTATCGGCGACCTGACGGCTTTCCTGCAATAACGGTGTGATTTCATCGCCGACAGCACCGAATTTTGCCGCCAGACTCAGTTCGGCATGTTCGGATGATACGCGAATGCGCACACAGAGCGTCAGATCATCGGCGTCATTAGTAGCCTCACGGATCTTTGTCAGCTCATCTTCGCTGTCCAGCGAGAAGATACGCACACCATGGGTTAAATAAGCCTCACGGATCGCTTCGCTCGTCTTAACAGGATGCATAAAGCACAATACCGCCTCAGGCAGTGTTTCCGCGACAATCCGCACCTCGGCAATTGAGGCGACATCATAATGGGTAATGCCCGCGTCCCAGAGATGCTTGAGCAACGCGGGCGACGGATTGGCTTTGACCGCATAGAGCGACTTACCGGGAAAATGCTCGACAAAATGGCGCGCGGCACGGTGTGCCGCATGCGGACGGTTGAGCGTTACGGGCTGGTCAGGCTGGAGCCTGTCAATCAGCGCTGTGGCATCTGGGAAGCTGGACAATTCAAGGGACCCCCAAAACATCAGTAAAAACCAGGCGCTGCCTTGCGGTTTGGAAGTCCACCCATAACAATAGATGGGGGCAGCGGAAGGGCGCTATATGGTCAGCGCGAAAAAATGTAAAGGGCAAACGCGTGCAGAATTGGAAAGTTGCACTGGCGCAGAAATAATCTTTGGCTACTGCCTTTGCTTAACTCAACCGGTCCCGGAATGTCGTCCAGTCAAACTCTTTCACACAGCGCAGTTCATCGGTTTCGCTGTTCCACAACCAGATCGAGGGCAGGGCAACGCCGTTAAACGTGGTTGTCTTTACCATCGAATAATGCGCCTGATCGAGAAAGGCGAAGCGCAGGCCGGGTTTAGCGGGTCCGGGCAGGCGATAGTCGCCAATAACATCCCCTGCGAGACAGGACGGCCCACCTAGACGCACCGCTTCGCCATCACGCTGTTCATGCAGCATGGCGGGGCGATAGGGGGCCTCGATCACATCAGGCATATGGCAGGTGGCTGAGACATCGGTGATGGCAACGGGCATCCCATTGTCGAATACGTCAAGTATCTCGCCGACCAATATCCCGGCATCCAGCGCGACAGCTTCGCCGGGCTCGAGATATACCTCACACCCTGATGTCTCGCGTAAATCTTCCAGAAACGCGATCAGCTCTTCCCGGTCATAATCATCGCGGGTGATATGATGGCCGCCGCCAAGATTGAGCCATTTCAGCTGGTCAACATGGTCGGCGATATAGGGCACAATCGCTTCCCATGTTTCATAGAGCGGCTCAAAATTCTGCTCGCACAGCGTGTGGAAATGTAGGCCGTCTATTGTTTCAAAATGGGCTTCATTCAGTTGATCAACCGGGAAACCCAAACGGCTATGCGGGCTGCACGGGTCATATTTGGCGACTTCACCCAGCGGTGTCATCGGGTTGATGCGCAGGCCGATATCAAACTGCTCGCCGCCATCGCGCAGGCCGCGGATCAGGGCACTATGTGCGGCAATCTGGCCGGGTGTATTGAAGATCAGATGATCCGAGATTGCGGCAATTTCGGGTAGCTCTGTCGCCTTATAGGCTGGCGAATAAGTGGCGATTTCACCCTCATATTTATCATAGCCCAGCCGCGCTTCCCAAAGGCCTGAGGCACAGACACCATCGAGATACTCGCCGATCAGCGGCGCAACTTCCCACATCGAGAAGGCCTTGAGTGCCGAAAGGATATGCGCGCCGGAGCGGTACTTGATATCCGCCAGCACCTCCAGATTGGCGCGCAGCTTCGCCTCATCGATGACAAAGGCGGGCGAGGGCACGCGGTGCAGATCAAAATGGGCAAAAGCGCCTGGGTCTCCGGCTTTGGTTTCCATGGCTTTCCTTTAGTCATATCGCAATAAGCCGTTCGCCTCGAGCGAAGTCGAGAGGCCGTCGAGGGTTGCTAAGCATGTCTCGACTTCGCTCGACACGAACGGGGGAGGTGTGTCAAGCGGCGCGGCCATCCAAATCAGTTCGGAATTGCAACGTAATTATCGACTAAGCCTTATCAATGCGTCATAGCAATCACAGCGGAAGGTGAAGGTAACAAGGTGAGTAACGCGCAGACCATCAATCAGGAAGCGCCGCAAGACAGCGCCTTGCTGTCCGGTACCCGCCTGTATCTGCTCGCCTTTGCCAGCGCCATCGTCACCGCCAATGCCTATTATATCCACCCCATAGTCGCAATGGTGGCTGAGGATTTCGGCGTTGGAAAAGCGCTGATCGGCGCAGTGCCGGCGCTGAACCAGATTGCGCTGGCGGTGGGCATCTTCTTCCTGTTGCCCCTAGGCGACCGGCTCGGCAATGCCAAGCTCGCGGCATGGTTTTCCGCTGCGCAATTTATCTCGGTCGTCATCATGGCGCTGGCGGGCAATTTTGCGCTGTTCGTTATCGGTTCAATGCTGCTTGGACTGTTCACCATCACGCCCTATCTGGTGCCGGCCTATGTCTCTAAGCGCACCGATCCGGCGAAAATGGGCCATGCCATGGCGGTACTCACCACCGGGATTATCCTCGGCATATTGGGCGCGCGACTGGGTGCGGGGCTGGTCGGCGAGTATTTTGGCTGGCGCAATGTCTATTATATCGCGGCGGTGCTGATGCTGGTCTTCTCGGTACTGTTGCCGATGATTATGCGCCAGCCGCGATCCGACAGTGTCGCGACAACCGATATCTCCTATGGCGCGCTTCTGGCCTCGACCTTGCCGATGGCATGGCAGTATAAGCATGTGCTGCTCTCCGGCACGATACAGGGGCTGAATTTCGGTATCTTCCTGTCGCTATGGATGGGCATTGGCCTGCATCTGCCGACCATCGGCTATGGGTCGGATGTGGTTGGCTATCTCACCGCCATTGCCATCGTCAATCTGTTCAGCACGCCAATGCTCGGCCGCTGGAGCGATCGTGTTGGTGCCACCCGCGCGCGAATGATGATGGCGATGGTCCAGATGGTGGGGGTTGCCCTCCTGTTCTTTTCCAGCGGCAATATCTGGCTGCTGATCGTGCCGATAGTGATCTTGAATATTGTTGGCCCAGTGATCGATATCGCCGGCCGCGCCTCTTTCCTCACCGAAACGCCCGAAATCCGCACACGGCTGATGACGATCTACATCATGCTGATGTTTATCGGTGGAGGTCTTGCTAGCTGGGCCGGGACCGCGGTTTATGCCGCTGCCGGATGGTTTGGCACGGCGATGCTGGTGCTGGTGATGTCGACGCTGGTATTGGCGCTATCCTTTATGGGCATGCGCCAACGGTCCTCCTAAAACGCTAAAGGTCCATCCAGTTCCTTCACCTGCCAGGGCAGGCCATGCTGATTGAGCATCTCCATAAACGTATCAGGGTCCATCTGCTCCATGTTGAATACGCCTTCCCCTGACCACACGCCGTCGAGAATTAGCGCCGCACCTATCATTGCCGGGACGCCGGTGGTGTAGCTCACTGCTTGGTTGCCGGTTTCGGCATAGGCTGCCTCATGGTCGCAGATATTGTTGATATAATAGGTCTTTTCCGAGCCATCTTTGGCAATACCGGTAGCGATATCGCCGATATTGGTTTTGCCCTTGGTGGTTTCGCCGAGCGAGGCGGGTTCGGGCAGAACCGCTTTCAAAAATTGTAGCGGGATGATCTCTTTGCCCTCGTAAAGCACCGGATCAATCCGGGTCATGCCAACATTTTGCAGCACTTCCAGATGGGTGAGATAGGCATCACCAAAGGTCATCCAGAAGCGGATGCGCTGTATCTCCGGGATATGGGTTTTCAGGCTCTCAATCTCCTCATGATACATGAGGTACATGTTCTTCTCGCCGACGCCCTCAAAGTCGAAACTCTGCTTATGGCTTAGCGCCGGGGTCTCGACCCATTCGCCATTTTCCCAGTGCCGCGCGGGGGCGGTGACTTCGCGGATATTGATTTCCGGGTTGAAATTGGTGGCGAAATACTGGCCATGATCGCCGCCATTACAATCGAGAATATCGAGCGTGTCGATGCGGTCGAGATAGTGTTTTTTAAGATAGGCAGCAAAAACGCTGGTCACGCCGGGGTCAAAACCCGAGCCGAGCAGCGCCATAATCCCCGCCTGTTTGAAACGGTCATGATAGGCCCATTGCCAATGATATTCGAACTTGGCCTGGTCGCGCGGCTCATAATTGGCGGTGTCCATATAGTGCACGCCAGTTTCCAGGCAGGCATCCATAATTGCCAGATCCTGATAGGGTAGGGCGAGATTGCAGACGAGATCGGGCTTGATCTGGTTAATCAGCGCCACCGTCGCAGGAACATCGTCGGCATCAAGCGCATGGGTCTCAATCGTGACGCCGGTGCGCTGTTTGACCGATTGGGCAATGGCCTCGCATTTGGCGAGCGTGCGGCTCGCCAGCACGATATGTGCGAAGGTATCGCGGCCTGCAGCCTGTAATTGCGCCATTTTGTGCACCGCGACCGATCCAACACCGCCTGCGCCAATGACCAATATCCTGCCCAAATCCCTGCTCCTGAAAATGATGATGGAAAGCTGTTTGCGCGCACCATATAGAGGCAAGATATGACTGCACCAAGCCACTTATTGCGTCCGGACCGCAAACCTTCTGCTGAAGGGGTGGAGCGCGCGGCACACAAGATCGCCGCAATATTGCCGCTGACGCCGCTAATGCCTCTGGAGGTTGACGGCTATACCATCTGGTGCAAGGCGGAGTGCTTACAGCCCATAGGCGCCTTCAAGATACGCGGTGGCTGGCACCGGCTGACCGATCTGACCGATGAGCAGCAGGAGAAGGGCGTCGTCGCCTTTTCCAGCGGCAATCATGCCCAGGGCGTTGCCTGGGCCGCGCAGAAGCTGGGTATCGCGGCGGTGATCATCATGCCGAGCGATGCTCCTGCAGCGAAGATGCAGGCGACCAAGCAAATGGGCGCCGAGGTTATCACCTATGACCGCATGACCGGCTCTCGCGAAGCCATGGCGGCGGACATAGCGGAGCAGACCAGCGCGACCATTGTGCCAAGCTTTGATGATCCCTGGATTATCGAAGGGCAGGGCAGTTGTGGTTTTGAGATACGCGAGCAGATGATCGCGCGGACTGGCCATGCGCCCGATCAACTTATCGCCTGTTGCGGCGGCGGTGGGCTGGCTGCGGGCAGTGCGCTGGCCAATCTGGAAGCAGAGGTGATCGTCGTAGAACCGGAGGGCTGGGACGATATGCGCCATTCTCTGGAACGGGGCGAGATTGTGCCCGTTAGCGATAACCCGCCGCCAACGCGGTGCGATGCTTTGCAGACCATGCGTGTATCCCCTTTGACCTTTGAGGTGCTGCATCAGCGCGGCGCAAAAGGCATCACCGTTACCGAGGCAGAGGTGGAACACGCCATGCGCGTCGCTTTTGCCAAGCTGCATCTGGTACTGGAACCGGGCGGCGCGGTTGCGCTGGCGGCGGTGCTGGCAGGCAAGGTGCCGTTGACCGATCACACAGCCATCACCCTGTCGGGTGGCAATGTTGATCCTGCGCTTTATGCCCAGATATTGGCGAATGGCGACGGATGACTGAGCGAACACTTCATGATCTGCTGCAACACATAGCTGAAGGCGACCAAGCTGCGCTGTCCATCCTGTACCGTCGCACCTCGGCCAAGCTTTTCGGTATCTGTCTGATGATCTGCAAGGACAGGATGATTGCCGAGGATGTGCTGCAAAACGTCTATGTCAAAATCTGGAACAAAGCGCGTTATTATAACCCCAAAAAAGCGAGTCCGATCAGTTGGATGGCGGCGATAGCGCGCAATGGTTCTATTGATGCTGTGCGCAAGACCAAGAGATTGGCCGATGGTGAGGAATTGCAGGATACCATGCAGGCGACGGATGCATTGGGCGCGATAGAGCAAAGCGATGATGCCCGCCATATCCGCCGCTGTCTTGAGCATCTAGAGGCCGATCGCGGCACGGCTATTCGATCCGCCTTTTTTGAAGGGCTGAGTTATAGCCAGGTTGCCGAGCGCATGAATGTCCCCCTAGGAACAATGAAAAGCTGGATAAGGCGGGCCATGGCGCAATTGCGCCAATGCCTGGATGGCGTGCGAACATGACGATAACCGGTAAAGATAAGGACGTGTTGGCGGGCGAGCTGGCACTGGGTGTGCTCGAAGGGCAAGAACGCGCCGATGCCATGCGGCTGATGCTGTCTGATCCAGAGTTTGCCGCTAAGGTTGAAATATGGCGCGAGGATCTGAGCGGGCTGTATGATGATCTACCCCAAGCCGAACCTTCAGCCGCTGTCTGGGATCGCATCAGCGCGGATATTGGTGGCGTTGCCAATGATACGGGACCAAATAGATCACTGGCATTCTGGCGCGGCGGCGCGCTAATTTCTGGCGCGGTGGCGGCAGCCTTGATGGTAGCACTGGTTTTTCCGCGCGGAGACGAGGCAGTATCCGTGCCGGCAACGGCACAGCAACAGAGCTATGCAATTGCCCAGCTGAGCAGCGACATAGAGGGGTTGACACTGGCGGCGCGTTTTGATCCTGATGCGGCACAATTGCGGGTGCGGGTTGATGGTATGCCCCAGTCCGACACCGTACCAGTCCTTTGGGTGGTCAGTGCAGATGACGCGGTTCAGCCGCTTGGTATTATCAATCGTAAGGGTGAGACTGTGCTAATGGTGGAGAGTGCACCGCGCGCGCTTATTCGTGATGGCTCGGTCTTTTCTGTTTCGATGGAGCCAGAGACAGAAGAACCCTATGCGCAACCCAGCGCGGAATTTGTTGCCCAAGGCAGAATTACGACAATTTGATTTCAGTTTTATTCAATGTATTTCAATAGCTTGAGATTTTTTCGCTACGATAACGCATCCGTTCTCCGAAACTCATCGTAGCTATGGCTGCATCATCCCCCGATGCGGTTATTTTCGGAGACTATCATGACCAATTCCCCTTTTCATATTCTCGGTATTGCCGGTGCTGCGCTGCTGGCCAGCATGTCCATGCCCGCGATCGCAGGCAATCACAGTCAAGGCCAAAACATAGTGCAAAAGGCCGCAAGCCTTGATGATTTCTCGACGCTCGTCACCGCTGTTAAGGCCGCTGATCTGGCAGGTACATTGTCAAGCAAAGGCCCCTTTACTGTTTTCGCCCCGAACAATGCCGCCTTTGCCAAGCTGCCCAGCGGCACAGTCAGCACTCTGGTTAAGCCAGAGAATAAAGCCACGCTGCAGAGCATTTTAACCTATCACGTGCTTGCAGGCCGCGTGACCGGCGAGGATATATTGTCGGCGATCAATCTTGGCGGCGGTAGTGCGACGCTCTTCACCGTTCAGGGTGGTGCACTGACGGCTACGCTGGATTCTCATGGCAGTATCGTTCTGATTGATGCCAAGGGCGGGCGGTCAAAGGTCAAGGCAGCAGATATTAGCCAATCCAACGGTGTGATCCATGTGATAGATACCGTTGTGATGCCTGGATAACGTCCCTTCAATGTACTTTAGTCATGGCGGCGCTGGAGAAATCTGGCGCCGCTTTTCTTTGCAATCCGTATCGACAAGCCACGTTACAAATCCGAAATTTTACTGTCACCACAGAGTCACGAGTGATGCCTAGGGCTAACTAATCAGGTCGATCACCTGTTGGGAGATGCGCTATGGCCCTTAAGCCGAAAAACACCAAAATTCGTGATGCGGTTCGTCTGCATGGGTCCGAGGGCAAGCAAGGCCTGTTGGAGAAAGCCTTTTCCTTTGCCTTTCGCGGGTTGGTTTATGCCCAGATATGGGAAGACCCGGTGGTCGATATGGAAGCACTGGCGATTATGCCGGATACCCGGATGATAACCATCGCCAGCGGTGGCTGTAACGTCATGTCCTATCTGGTCGATAATCCTGCGGAGATTATCGCGGTTGACCTCAACACCGCGCACATTGCCTATAACCGTCTGAAAGTCGCGGCGATCAAGCATCTGCCAGACCATCACAGCCTGTATCGCTTTTTTGGTCTCGCCAATCGCAAGGAAAATATCACCGCCTATAAGCAATATCTCGCGCCGCATCTCGATGATATGACGCGCAGCTATTGGGAAGGGCGTGATCTGATTGGCCGTAAGCGGATATCGGGTTTCAAGAAAGGCATTTATCGCACTGGCTTGCTTGGGAATTTTATCGGCATCGCGCATTTGCTAGCCAAGCTGTACAAGATCGATTTAAGCGAATTACTGCACGCTGAGAATATGGACGAGCAGCGCCGCATTTTTGAGGAAAAACTGGCGCCGGTTTTCGACAAGAAGTTTATCCGCTGGCTCACCGATCAGCCGGCTTCGCTATTTGGTCTGGGTATCCCGCCGGCGCAGTTTGAGGCGCTTGCGGGCGATGACAAAATGGCCAATGTCCTGCGTAAACGCCTGGAAAAACTAGCCTGCGAATTTGAAATCAAAGACAATTATTTTGCCTGGCAGGCTTTTGGCCGTGGCTATGGCCGCAAGGCCAATATCGCACTACCGCCCTATTTGCAGCACGCCAATTATGATGTGGTGCGTGACAGGGTGGAGCGGGTACAGATCCGTCACGCAAACTTCGTTGAAGTACTGGAGAATGAACCGGCGGCTTCGATGGATCGCTATGTCCTGCTCGATGCGCAAGACTGGATGAGCGATGCCGAACTGAACCGCCTATGGGGCGAGATCACCCGCACCGCCAAACCGGGGGCACGGGTGCTGTTCCGCACTGCTGCTGAGCCAACATTGCTGCCGGGGCGTGTGTCATCGGATATTCTCAGCCAATGGGATTATCGCGAGGAAGAGTCGCTCGACTACACCAAGCGCGATCGCTCTTCCATCTATGGCGGCGTTCATCTCTATGTCCTGAAAAACTGACGTCATGACATCAGGGGACAGCAATGCGCATGCCGCGCAGATGGATGACATTTACGGCGGTATCCAGCGCCATATCTATGATATTACACGTAAATATTACCTCTTTGGGCGCGACACGCTGATCGCGGCTTTGCAGGCAGGGCAGGGCGAAACCATCCTTGAAGTCGGCTGTGGTACAGCGCGCAATTCCATCGTTGCGGCAAAACAGTTTCCTGAAGCGCAGTTTTTCGGCTTTGATATTTCCAGCGCGATGCTCGCCAGCGCAACCAAATCGGTAAGTAAGGCGGGTCTGAATGAACGTATTGCGCTGACACAAGGTGATGCTACCGATTTTCAGCCGGAAGCAGCTTTCGGGATTGAGAAATTCGACCGGGTGTTTTGCTCCTACACCCTATCCATGATCCCTGATTGGCAGGCGACCATCCGCAACAGTCTGTCCCTGCTTGCAGATGGCGGTCAGTTGCTGATTGTTGATTTTGGCGACCAGCATGGCTGGCCCGGCTTTTTCCGCCGCATGCTTTATGGCTGGCTGGCAAAATTTCAGGTGACGCCGCGCACGGAGTTAGCTGAGTTTTGTAAGGAATTGGCGAAAGAGCAAGGCGTGCAATGCAAGGTTACACAGCCTTATCGTGGCTATGCGATTATGATCACGATCACGAATACAGAGAAATAGAGTTATCCGTTAGGGCTGAGCCTGTCGAAGCCCCGTACTTCTTTTGCAAGAAAAGGGCAGCCCTTCGACAAGCTCAGGGCGAACGGTTTTAGAGAAAACGGCTACCGAACCATATTACGCAGTGTCGCAATTTTGTCAGCCTCATCCGCTGGTTTATCGCGCCTTATCCGCGAAATCCTTGGAAAGCGCATCGCTAGTCCGGATTTATGCCGTTTGCTGTCATGCACCGAGTCAAACGCTACCTCCAACACCAGCGTTTTCTCCACCTCACGCACCGGGCCGAAGCGGTTGACCGTGTTCTGCCGGACAAAACGGTCGAGCCATTTCAGCTCATCATCGGTGAAGCCCGAATAAGCCTTGCCCACCGGATAGAGCTCGCCGTCATCGGTCCAGCAGCCAAAGGTATAGTCCGAATAGAATGAGGAACGCTTGCCCGAGCCGCGCTGGGCGTACATCATGACGCAATCGGCCACTAGCGGGTCGCGCTTCCATTTATACCATAGCCCCGCCTTACGCCCGGCTACATATGGACTGTCGCGGCGCTTGAGCATGACTCCTTCAATCGCAGCGTCGCGGGTTCCGTCACGCAGCTCCGAAAGCTCCTCAAAACTGCTGACATCGACCATTCGGGAGAGATCAAATCGTTCGGGATCATATTCAGGCATAACCGTTTCAAGTCGCGAACGCCGTTCGGTCCAGGGCAGTTCGCGTAGGTCATCTTCGCCATCAATCAGCAGATCATAAAGCCGCACAAAGGCTGGCGATTCCTTGAGCATTTTCGCCGATACCTTTTTCCGGTTCAGCCGCTGTTGCAGAGCGTTGAAGCTGGCCGCGCCGCCGCCATGTTCGTCCCCGCCCTGATCCTCGCCGCGCACCATCAGCTCGCCATCCACAGCACCGCGCCGGGTGACGTTATCGGCAATATCGGGAAAGGCGCTGGTGATATCATCACCGCCGCGGCTGAACAGTTTGACCTCGCTACCGGTGCTGACAATCTGCACCCGTATCCCGTCCCATTTCCACTCGGCGACATAGTCCGCCATATCGACCGTCTCATCCTCCAGCGGATGCGCCAGCATGAAGGGGCGGAAATAGGCGGTGCCGCTGATATCCGGCTTGTCGGCTTTGCCCTCTCCCCAGGCGAAGAGCGAGGCATAAGGCGGCGACAGCGCATGCCATAGCTCCTCCACCTCATCGACTTGCTTGTCAAAAGCCTGGGCAAAAGCGGTTTTGGCGAGGCGCGCGGAGACGCCGACGCGCATTGCGCCTGTTGCCAGTTTGATCAGCGCATAACGGCCATCGGCATCGAGCCTGTCGAGCATGGATGCGACAAGAGCAGGGGCTTCTTTGCGCGATACCGCCATAAGCTGATCCACGGCTTCGCTCAGTGGCAGCGGCGATATTTCGTTCGTATCGCGCGTCTCCGCTCCATCGGGCCAGATCAGCGCGATGGTTTCGGCGCTGTCACCGACATAATCGCGGCTGAGCTTGAGCAGCACCGGATCAACCCGCTGCTCCGCTGCTGTGCGCACCGCCGAGATTTTGACTGCAGGAAAATCCAGATCGCCGGTCAGTCCAGCCAGAGCCCAACCGCGATCGGGATCGGGTGTGGTGCGCAGATAATCGGCGATCAGTGCCAGCTTGCCATTGCGCGAACGGGTGTAGACAAGCCTGTCGATAAGCTGTGCAAAAGCCTGCATCAGGTCTCACCTTGCCTTGCCCGTTCGCCTCGAGCGAAGTCGAGAGGCCCGTGCGTGCGGAGAAAAGTGTCTCGCCTACGCTCGACACGAACGGAGGATTGGAAGCATTTCATACTAGCCTAACCATCATCCGCTTCGTCACGACCGACCAGCGCCAAGGCTCGCGCCTTGATCTGGTGCAGGCTGCACCAATGCACCAGCGCATCCTCGCGACCATGGGTGACCCACACTTCGCGCGGATTGACCTCGCGGATGGTGCTGGTCAGCTCATCCCAATCGGCATGATCGGACAGGATGATCGGCAGTTCGACATTGCGCTGCCGCGCCCGTTGGCGGATGCGCATCCAGCCCGATGCCATGGCGGTAATCGGATCAGGCAAGCGGCGGCTCCAACGATCATTGAGGGCTGAGGGCGGAGCGAGGACGATATGTCCGGCCATATCGGCTTTGTCCGTGCCGGTGACCGGTCGCAAATCGCCAAGATCAACGCCGAGATCATTGTACAGATTGCACATTTTCTCCAATGCCCCGTGAAGATAAATCGGCTTATCATAACCCAGTAGACGCAATTCGGCGATGACCCGTTGCGCCTTGCCCAGCGCATAGGCGCCGATCAGCACTGAGCGATCCGGCTCAGCCTCAAGCAGAGCCAGAACCTTGGCCAGTTCCTCTTGCGTCGGCGGATGGCGAAATACCGGCAGGGCAAAGGTCGCCTCGGTGACAAACACATCGCACGGCACCACTTCGAAAGGCGCGCAGGTCGGGTCCGGACGACGTTTATAGTCGCCGGTGACGACAACCACTTCGCCACCATATTCCAGCCGTATCTGTGCCGAGCCCAGCACATGGCCAGCAGAATGATAGCTGATCTTGACTCCGTTCAGATCAAAACTCTCACCATAGGCTACACTATGGCCCTCATCCCCGGTGGCATAGCGCAGCCCCATAATTGCCAGCGTCTCAGGCGTGGCGAACACCCGCTTATGCCCCCCACGCGCATGATCGGCATGACCATGGGTGACAAGGGCCGTATCCATTGCACGCATCGGGTCGATCCACGCATCAGCAGGCTTAACGTAAATCCCATAGGGATGCGGTTCAATCCATTCGGAAACCATAAGGCTCAATTTGGCCGTTTCATCGGGATAATCAAGTGATTGATCTTAGTGATATATAACAGTAATACGGATACGGGCGGGATGTAGGAGGGAGCAAAATCATGATGAAACCAGTGTTGAGATATCTAGGCGCCTTTGTAGCGGGCCTTTCCGTTTTTTTAGCTGCGAATATCAGCGCTTATGCTGCGGAGCCTGTTCAAGACGATAATCCCGTCCAGGTTATGATTCTGGGCACCTATCATTTCGCCAATCCGGGTCAGGATGTGGTCAATATGGAAGTAGATGATGTCCGCACACCGAAACGACAGGAAGAGTTGGAGTTACTCACCAAGGCTTTAGCGCAGTGGCAGCCAGACCGCATATTGGTAGAATCTCAGCGCTCTGCACCAGATTTCAAAGACGAGAAATATACGCAGTTCACAGCTGCTAATCTCACCGAAAACCGAAATGAAATCGTTCAGATAGGCTATCGGCTTGCGTCAAAGATGGGGCATAAGGCGGTTTATGGCTTTGATGAGCAGCCATCCGCAGGCGAACCGGATTATTTCCCGATGGGCAAAGTTATGGCCTTTGCGCAGGCGAATGCGATGGATGGTATAATTCAGGGTCTCATCGGGCAGGTCAGAGAGAAATCTGCTGAACAGCAGTCGAAACAGGCCACACAGACTATCGCAGAGTCACTTTTGGAGCATAATGATCCGGGCGAAATCTATCCGATGCATCGCGCGCTTTATTATGGCTTACTGCAATTCGGTGATGGTGACGATCAGCCTGGTGCCGAACTCAACGCCTATTGGTATATGCGCAATGCAAAGATGTTCGGCAAATTGCAGCTTATCGCCGAACCGGGTGAGCGGATTTTCGTTCTTGTCGGCAGCGGCCATGCTTATTGGTTGCGGCACTTTGTTGAGGAAACACCGGGTTATGTGCTTACTGAACCCACACCATATCTGCGTGCCGCAATCGTGGCGGATAAAGCTGTAAAAGGCGAGGGTAAGGCCGAATAGACCTCTGGCATTGAGGTCGCGTTATTCGTTAGGCCGCCATTTTCAATGAAAGCCGGTCCCAGATTTCGACCAGCGCCTTTGTAAGGTCACGCATCATCGCTTCATCATGCGCCGGGCCAGGCGTAAAGCGCAGTCGCTCGGTACCACGCGGCACGGTAGGGAAGTTGATCGGCTGGACATAGACGCCATATTCGGCGAGTAGAATATCGCTAATATGCTTTGCCTTAACCGGATCGCCGACCATCAGTGGCACAATATGCGTGGTTGACGGCATAACCGGCAAACCGGCTTCGGCAAACAGGGTTTTCAGCTTTGCAGCGGCTGCCTGTTGTTCGTCGCGTTCTTTGCTCGATGCCTTCAGGTGCCGTACGCTTGCCAACGCTCCGGCAACCAGCACAGGTGACAGGCTGGTGGTAAAGATAAACCCTGGTGCATAGGATCGGATAACATCGATAATTCTTGCATCGGTTGCGATATAGCCGCCCATCACGCCAAAGGCCTTGCCTAAAGTGCCTTCGATAATCGTGATCCGTTTCGCCGCATCATCGCGCTCTGAAATACCGCCGCCACGCGGGCCATACATACCTACGGCGTGGACTTCATCTATATAGGTCAGGGCGTTATATTTGTCGGCCAGATCGCATATTTCATGGATCGGCGCGACATCGCCATCCATAGAATAGACACTCTCAAAGGCGATCAGCTTGGGCACGTCCGGGTCGGCGGCTTCCAGCAATTCTTCCAGATGCGCCATGTCATTGTGGCGGAAGACATGCTTTTCACATCCGGCATTGCGGATACCGGCGATCATGCTGGCATGGTTAAGTTCATCAGAGAAGATAATGCAGCCGGGCAGAATTTTTGCCAAAGTCGCTAGCGTCGCATCGTTTGAAACATAGCCGGATGTGAACAGCAATGCGGCTTCTTTGTCATGCAAATCGGCTAATTCACGTTCCAGATCGACATGATAGTGAGTATTGCCGCCAATATTGCGCGTGCCGCCTGAACCGGCGCCGACATCATGCAGCGCCTCTTCCATAGCTTCCACAACCTTTGGATGCTGACCCATGGCGAGATAATCGTTGGAGCACCATACGGTAATCGGCTTTGGGCCATTATGTCCGGCAAAGCAGCGGGCATTGGGATAGGCGCCTTTGTTGCGCAAGATATCGATAAAGACGCGATAGCGGCCTTCGCCGTGCAGCCGGTCTATAGCACTGTCAAAAACCTGATCGTAATCCACACAAACTCTCTCTATCTGTCTGGTCAGCCTCTGCCTGTTCTCATGGGCCTCTCTATGCGCGAATTATTGATCGGTCTAACGGATTAATATGTTCTGCTTAAGTGAGTTTATCACTTAATACATATTCCCGGATAGGTCATAATTCTTCAAAGGTAGAGAGGCCTAGCTGTTGCAGATGTGGTATATAGGGTTTCAGCAATGCTTTATCACCTGTCGTCACAAAGCGATTGCCTGTTGCTGTTTTCGGCCATTGGCGATCGCCGGCAAGATAGACAATGCGCCTGGCAATGCCGTCTGCGCCATCAATAAGCGCAATATTGTCTGGCAGGAGCGAGGCCAGTTCGTCGCGCAATAGCGGGAAATGGGTGCATGCCAATATGATGACGTCGATCTCGTTGCCACGTGGTTGATCACGCAGAGCCGCTAATGCTTCGGACAGAATCTGCATATCTACCACTTCTCCCCGCACCTTGGCTTCTGCTGGTTCCACCAGATCTGGTGCGCCATGGCGTAGTAACAGTGTATCGGGGCCATGGATCTCGTGCAGACGGTCAACATAGGGCTGGCGGATGGTTGCCTCGGTGCCGAGCAGACCGATAACGCCGCTCTTGGTCATCTCTGCCGCAGGTTTAACCGCAGGTACGGTTCCGACAACCGGTGTGCTGAGCGCAGAGCGGACATGTTCCAGCGCAATAGTTGAGGCGGTGTTGCAAGCTATGGTGACGATTTGCGGTGCATAGCGTTCGACCAACCGCCCTAATATCGCCGGAACACGCGCTGCAATCTCGGCTTCGCTTTTCGTACCGTAAGGAAGACCTGAATAATCTGCCGCATAGATTATGGGCGCGGTTGGCTGCAATGCACGCAGACTGTTATAGACGGATAGCCCGCCGACACCGGTGTCCAGTAACAACAAAGGCTGATCATCTGTAATCATCGCCCGCCCTCTAGCATGGCCGGCGCTGCAATCAACTGCATGATTATCCATCATCTTGTTCGATCACATCTCTTGCCGCTGTACCTTGCCTCGCCTAAGTCTTTTCAGGACCAACCGAAAATGAAAGCGCCTTTATGATCGAAAACAGCGCCATCTGGCTTGCGGCCCTTTTGGGCTATGCCATGGGGTCGATTCCCTTTGGCATGGTGCTGACCAGGCTTTCTGGTGCTGGCGATTTGCGGTCTATTGGATCGGGCAATATCGGCGCGACCAATGTGCTGCGCACCGGACGCAAGGGGCTGGCGGCGGCGACCTTGCTACTCGATCTGGCCAAGGGCGCGGTTCCGGTGATTATCGCGCAATCGCTCTGGCCAGAGAGCAATGGCGCGATTGCCGCAGGGGCAGGGGCATTTATCGGGCATCTTTATCCGGTCTGGCTGGGCTTTAAGGGTGGCAAGGGCGTTGCAACGCTGATGGGTGTCTGTCTCGGCCTGTCCTGGATGATCGGGCTGGCTTATGCCGTGGTCTGGCTCGGAACGCTGGCCATCAGCCGCTATTCGTCGCTCTCGGGCATGCTGGCCGCCATTATCGCGCCTTTGGCTGCAATCACCTTTTCATTAGCTGACTATGCAATGCTGTTGGCCGGATGCGCCGCGCTGGTGCTGTGGCGGCATCGCGATAATATCGGCAGGTTGATACAGGGTGAGGAACCCAAAGTCGGTCAAAGCAAAGGAGCTCAAAGCTGATATGCCGCATGATCATGCCAGCTTTGTCGCTTCGCTCAGACTGGCGCGATCGCGCAATATTGGTTCGGTTGCCTATCATCATTTGATCCAGCGTTTCGGTGGCGCACAGGCAGCATTGGAAGCGCTGCCTGATCTGGCCAGTCGGGCAGGCAAAAAACGGGTTATCATCGCCAAAGCCGACGATATTGAACGGGAGATTGATACCGTTCAGCGGCTTGGTGCACGGCATAGTGTCTGCGGTGATGAGGACTATCCGCCACTGCTCAGCCATATGGAGAGCCCGCCACCAGTGCTGATTATTGCCGGAAATACCAGTCTGGCCAACCGTCCAACCCTCGCCATGGTGGGCGCACGCAACAGCTCTGCGGCTGCGCGAAAGCTGGCCTTTCAACTGGCATCAGGGCTTGCAGGGGAAGGTATTGTTACCGTCTCCGGTCTGGCGCGTGGCATCGATACACAGGCGCATCAGGGCGCGATACACGGCAGCCATCGCGCCGATGCGATGACCATTGCCGTGATCGCATCGGGTATTGATCTGCAATATCCGCCGGAAAATGCTGATTTGCAGCGGACTATTGCCGCAAATGGCCTGCTGATCACCGAATATCCGCCGGGTACTGAGCCATTGGCGCGGCACTTTCCTTTCCGCAACCGGATCATTGCTGGCCTCTCCTATGCGACCTTGGTGGTTGAAGCTGCACCGCGTTCAGGTTCGCTGATCACCGCCAGACTGGCGAATGAGCAAGGTCGCCAAGTGTTGGCTATTCCGGGCTCACCGCTCGATAAACGCTCCGAGGGTTGCAACGGCCTAATCCGTGAAGGCGCGACGCTGGTGCGTAATGTTGAGGATATTCGCGAGGCGCTGTCCAATATCGGTGATTTCGCCTCGCCAGAGAGAAGCGCAAACGCATATAGCAAGGCTGAGCCACGCCTATTGGAAGAGATGCTGGAACCGAATATGCTGGCGGCGGAGGTCGAACCTCCCGTTGCTATTGATCCACAGGAAATCGCATCAGATCATGACCGCATATCGGCGCATCTGAGCTTTGCCCCGATCACCATCAACGACCTTGCCGTGCTCAGCGAAATGGCCGTGGAACAGGTGCAGGCGGTGTTGGTCGAACTGGAGATTACCGGGCAATTAACGCGCCTTGCCGGCGGCAAAGTCCAGCGTGCCGAGAGCGATTGATCGCACCATCCTGAACCACGAAAAACTGGACGCCACTGGACAAAAGCGATAGGCGCGCCCACTTAACGGCGTAAATTATCGCTCATGGAAAGGCTCTGGACCCTATGCAGCTTGTGATTGTCGAATCCCCCGCCAAGGCCAAAACTATCGAAAAATATCTCGGCGGAGACTTTCGCGTTCTTGCATCCTATGGCCATGTCCGTGACTTGCCACCCAAGGATGGCTCGGTTGATCCTGATGACGGTTTTGCCATGACCTGGCAGAATTATGGCGACAAGACCAAGCAGCTTAAAGCGATTACCGATGCCGCCAAAGAATCGAGTCGCGTTGTTCTGGCGACTGACCCTGACCGTGAAGGTGAGGCGATCAGCTGGCACGTTTTGGAGGTTCTGAAGAAGCGTAAGGCACTGCCTGATAGCGTGGATCGCGTGACCTTTAACGCGATCACCAAAAAAGCGGTTCTGGATGCGATGGCGAGTCCGCGTGCGCTGGATGATGATCTAATCGACGCCTATCGCGCCCGCCGCGCGCTGGATTATCTGGTGGGCTTTACTCTGTCGCCGGTGCTGTGGCGCAAATTGCCGGGAGCGAAATCCGCAGGCCGGGTGCAATCGGTGGCGCTGCGACTGGTGGTTACGCGCGAGCGCGAGATTGAGGCCTTTGTCCCGCAGGAATACTGGTCCATCGCGGCTGAGATGGAGCAAGGCGGGCAACAATTCACTGCGCGTCTGGTTCAACTTAATGGCGAGAAGCTCGATAAGCTCTCTATCGGTGACAAGGGCGCGGCAGACGCGGCGAAGAAGATCGTCGAGGACAGTACGTTTCGTGTTGAAAGTGTCGAAACCAAGCCGATGCGGCGCAACCCGCCGCCGCCATTCACCACCTCGACATTGCAGCAGGAAGCGGCGCGCAAGCTAGGCTTTGCCGCCAGCCACACCATGCGTATCGCCCAGCGTCTCTATGAGGATGGCGCGATCACCTATATGCGGACCGATGGCGTGCAGATGGATGGCAGCGCCATCTCCGCTGCGCGCAGCGCCATTTCGTCGCGCTATTCAGGGGGCTATCTGCCCGAAAAACCTCGCCACTATAGCAGCAAGGCCAAGAACGCACAGGAGGCGCATGAGGCGATCCGCCCCACCGATTTCAGTCGTGACAAAGCTGGTAGCGGTGACCATGCTAAGCTCTATGACCTGATTTACAAGCGTGCGCTGGCAAGCCAGATGGCGTCTGCATCGCTGGAGCGCACCACGGTGTCGCTGCTCGATGGCACTGGCCAGCATGGTCTGCGTGTCACCGGTCAGGTGGTGAAATTCCCCGGCTTTCTGACGCTCTATGAAGAAGGCTCAGACGACAAGCGCGATGAGGAAGAGGGCATCCTCCCACCGATGAGCAAAGGCGATTGCCCGACTTGCCTGTCGGTAGAAAGCACCCAGCATTTCACCCAGCCACCGCCGCGTTATAGTGAGGCCAGTCTGGTCAAAACGCTGGAAGAAAAGGGCATTGGTCGCCCGTCCACCTATGCCGCGACCTTACAGGTGCTGAAGGATCGCAACTATGTCCGTGTCGAGAAAAACCGTTTCTTTGCAGAGGAAAGCGGGCGGCTTTTGATAGCATTTCTTGAGCGCTTCTTCACCCGTTATGTCGAATATGACTTTACCGCTGATCTGGAAGAACTGCTCGATGATGTCAGTGGCGGGCGTGAGGATTGGCAGAAGCTGCTGAGCGATTTCTGGCGCGATTTCAAGCCAAAGACCGATGAGGTGATGGAGCAGAAACCGTCAGATATCACCAAGGAGCTTGATGTTTTCCTGGAGCCGTATCTCTTCCCGAAAAAGACAGATGGCAGTGATCCGCGCACATGTCCTGCCTGTGACGATGGCAGTCTGGCGCTGCGCGGTGGCCGCTATGGCGCTTTTGTCGCCTGTTCCAACTATCCTGAATGCAAATATACCCGCCGCTTCGCGCAGCCGGGCGGTGCGGATGATGGCGAGGATGCCGGGCCGCAGGTGCTGGGTCAGGATCCCGAGACGGGCAAGGATATCAGCATTAAAACCGGACGTTTTGGCCCTTATATCGAGCGTCCAGCAGGTGAGGGCGAAAAGCCTCAGCGGGCATCCATCCCCAAAGACCTGCCGCGCGCGGATATTGATCTCGATTGGGCGCTGAAGCTGCTGTCCTTGCCGCGTGTGCTGGGCCCGCACCCTGAGACGGGCAAGGATATTTCCGCCAGTATCGGTCGCTATGGACCCTATCTGGTGCATGAGGGCAAATACGCCAAATTGCAGTCGACTGCAGAGGTGTTTGAGACCGGCATGAACGCCGCGGTAGTTAAGCTGGCGGAAGCCGCCAACCGCCCCGGTCGTGGACGTGGCAAGGCGGAACCGCTCAAGGTGCTCGGGAAGAACCCGGAAACCGAGGCTGAGATCAAGGTGATGGATGGCCGCTATGGTCCCTATGTTACTGACGGTACCACCAATGCCACTATTCCACGCGACAAGGATAAGGATGCAGTGACGCTGGAAGAAGCGCTGACGCTGATTGCAGAGCGTGCTGCGAAAGGAGCGGCGAAGAAACGCAAGAAAGCGGCACCGAAAAAGAAGGCTGCTGGCAAGAAGACTACGGCGAAGAAAAAGGCCAAAGCCGGAAAGTAAACACCACACAACCGTTCGGGCTGAGCTTGTCGAAGCCCCGTCCTCTTTTTCTTAAGTAAAGAACGGCCCTTCGACAGGCTCAGGGCGAACGGATTTTAGGAAAGTCTGCTCTACTGCCCCCATTCCAAGCCAATTTCGCTATACACATCCTTAGTATCACGCCAATTGGGATCGACTTTGACATGCAGATAGAGATGCACCGGCGCCTCAATCAAACCGCCTAGTTCCTCACGTGCTTTGGCACCGATTTCCTTGATCCGACTGCCGCCCTTACCGAGAATAATCGCCTTCTGCGTTTCGCGTTCGACTAGTATCTGCTGATGAATTTCCAGCGACCCGTCGGCGCGTTCTTCATATTTTTCAGTTACCACCACACTAGCATAGGGCAGTTCGGCATGAAGCTGATGGTAGAGCTGTTCACGCGTGACTTCGGCGGCGAAGAGCCGCTGGCTGACATCGCTGACCTGTTCTTCCGGATAATGCCACGGCCCCTCGGGCAATGTCCGTTCCAGATAATCCCGCAGGGGATCGATGCCTTCGCCGGTCAGCGAATTGGTGAAGAAGGTTTCCTCTGCACCAATCTGTGCCGACATTTCCTGCGCCAACAGCAACAACACCGGTTTGTCCGCACGATCCACCTTGTTGAGTACAAGAACGACATGCCCCTTATAACCAGTCAGAAACTCCATAATCCGCTCATCAGGATGATGCTTTTTGCGCGAAGCATCACGCATCACCAGCGCCAGATCTGCGCCTTCCAGACTATCGCGTGCAGCCGCAACCATGGCACGGTCCATACGGTCCTTACCGTCAAAGATTCCTGGCGTATCGAGGATCATCGCCTGGGTATTACCTAGCAGCGCAATGCCCGTCATTCGCGTGCGCGTAGTTTGCGCTTTGGAGCTGGTGATAGCGACCTTCTGTCCCACCAGCTGATTGACCAGAGTCGACTTTCCCGCATTGGGCGCGCCGATCAATGCAACAGTGCCGCATCGTAAAGCTATGTCATCGCTCATGTGTAACGCTTCAGAAAAGCGGATGCGGCGGCGGTCTCAGCTTCCTGCTTGCTGCGCCCGGTTGCGGTGACCGAGCCGACAGAATGAACAGCCGCTTCAACCGTAAATTGCAGCGCATGATCAGGACCACTGCGATCCACCAGCGTATATTCAGGCGTTCTGCGCTGGTTGGCGGCCGCCCATTCCTGCAGCAGCGATTTGGGGTGCTTATCCGGTGCGCCAGCACGGTCCATGCGCGGTTCCCAGTGCTGCATAATAAACTGTTGTGCCGCTTCCATCCCTTGATCGAGATAGAGCGCGCCAATCAATGCCTCCATGACGTCACCCAATATATTGTCGCTTTCACGCCCACCATCATCACGCGCCTGTTTGCCAAGCAAAATATGCGGCGCCAAACCAAGGCTGCGCGCTATATCGGCACAACTTGCGCGTGAGACCAGACGATTCAAGCGTGTCGAGAGCTGGCCCTCTGGTTCATTAGGAAAATGGCTATACAAAGCATTGGCGATGGTGAGGCCCAGAACACGGTCACCGAGAAACTCCAAACGTTGGTAATCTTGTGGCTTACCCGCGCTACCATGGGTGAAGGCCGTCTCGAACAGCTTGGTATCCTTCGCCGGAGTGGCCAATAATGAGCCAAGAAAGCTGAGCAGGTCGCTATCGCTCAAAAGCCTTCTCCAATGCGATCCCAACGCGCGGCAGTGAACCATGTCCATGGTAACAGCCATGATGCGGAGCCATCGGTAGAGAAAACAGTGAAGGAGGCCTCACCCACCAGATTGTCCTGCGGTACAAACCCGATGCCCTGTCCAGCAATCTGAGGAAAGCGGCTATCCTGACTGCGGTCGCGATTGTCGCCCATGAGGAACATATGCCCATCTGGCACGGTATAGACGCCGCTGTTGTCGGGGAAGCCAACATTTTGCAGGTCCAGCACCTGATAGCTTTTGCCATTGGGCAGGGTCTCGCGATAGCGTGGATAGCGGCATTCGCGCGAACCATCTGCGGCAATTTCCTCAAACTGTGCATTATAGCATGGCGAACTGCCATTGGCAGAGATCATATTGGGCGTCACCGGAATGACGAAATCATCGAGCTTGGTGCGCGGTATTGGGGTGCCGTTCAGAACCACCTGACCATTAACAACCTGCACCGTGTCTCCAGGCAGCCCGATGACACGCTTGATATAGTCTTCCTGATTGGTCGGTGGTGCCTTGAACACCACAACATCGCCGCGTTCCGGCTCGCTGGCGAATATCCGGCCCGGGATCAGCGGTGCAGAAAAGGGCAGGCTGTATTTGCTGTAACCATAGGACCATTTGCTGACGAACAAATAGTCACCGATAAGCAGACGCGGCTGCATCGATTCCGACGGGATGTTGAACGGCGAGAAGATAAAGCTGCGAAAAATCAGAATGACCAGCAACAACTTTATGAGAAATTTGAAGAAATCCGTCCATTCTTCTTTTTGTGTATTGGCCTTTTCGTCCACCGTTTCGGCGGTTTTGGCACTTTCTTCGCTCATTCTGTGGCCCTTGTTGACTTTATGCACGCTTTGGCGGCATGGCCCGGCAAGGTCAAGCGGCGTCATGCCCGGACACAGTCTTTAAGGGAGCGCGGGAATGACAGTATCCTGGGAATGGATGAAAAGCGCCGCAGCTAAAAATCCGCGAATTGAGAGCTTGTTTGCAGACAACTCTGAGAGGCTGTCGCGCTTCTCGCTGGATGTGAACTGCGGCGATGCTGCGCTCTATTTCGATTTCAGCAAGACGCATCTAACGGATGATGATCTGAAGAATTTTGCCAAAATGGCCGAAGCTCTTGATCTTTCTGGCGCTCGTGATCGGCTATTTGGTGGCGAGGTGGTCAATATAACCGAAGAACGCGCCGCGGAGCATAGCGCGGAACGTGGCACCGGCGCTGCTGAGGCAGTTGAGATGGCCTATGGCTTGCGCCAACGCATGTATGGGCTGGTTGCCGCTATTCAGGCCGAAGCTTTTGGCGAAATCAACCACCTTATCCATATTGGCATTGGCGGATCAGCGCTGGGGCCGGAGCTATTGTGCGATGCGCTGACGCGCGAAGATGCGCAATGTGATGTGCATATCGTCTCCAATGTTGATGGCGCGGCACTGGCACAGGCTTTTGCTGCTTGTGATCCGCAAAAAACCATGATCGCCATTGCTTCCAAGACATTCACCACCACCGAGACTCTGCGCAATGCCGAAAGCGCGGTGAACTGGCTGAAACAGGAGGGCGTTGAAGACCCCTATGGCCGCTGCATCGCTCTGACCGCCTCGCCGGATAAGGCGAGCGAATGGGGCATTGATGATGCCCGCATATTGCCGTTTTCCGAAACCGTAGGCGGTCGCTATTCGCTATGGTCGTCCATTGGTTTCCCCTTTGCTCTGGCAGGCGGGCAAGAGGCGTTTGACGCATTGCTGGCCGGTGCTGCGGCGATGGATGAGCATTTTCGTGATGCGCCGTTTGAGAAGAATGCGCCGATCCTTGCCACTTGTGTTGACCAATATTATGCCCGTGGTCGCAAGGCCCAGAGCCGGGCGATATTCGCCTATGATGAGCGGTTGCGGCTTTTGCCCGATTATCTTCAGCAGTTGGAAATGGAGAGCAATGGCAAGTCAGCGACACTCGCCGGTGAGGCTGTGAATGCCTCAACAGCTGCGATTAGCTGGGGCGGGGTAGGCACCGATGCGCAACACGCTGTGTTCCAGTTGCTGCATCAGGGGACACATATCCTGCCGATAGAGTTTGTCGCCAGCGCCGAGCCCGGCCATGATCTCGACCCTGAGCATCATGCGATATTGCTCTCCAACTGCTTTGCCCAGGGCGCGGCATTGATGCAGGGCAGGGCATCGGATGACCCGCACCGCCATTATGCCGGTGATCGGCCATCCACCACCATCCTGCTTGATGATGTAACGCCCGCCGCGCTGGGCGCGCTGATCGCTTTTTATGAGCATCGCGTTTTCGCAAATGCGGTGTTTATGCAGATTAACCCGTTTGACCAATTCGGTGTTGAATTGGGCAAAGTCATCGCCAAATCCATCGCCAATGAACCGGATCAACAATTTGATCCGTCAACACAAAAGCTGCTGAGCCGCGTCGGCTTGCGGTAAGCAGAAACAGGAATTTCCGATATGACTGATTATGATTATGACCTGTTCGTCATAGGTGCAGGCTCGGGCGGCGTCCGTGCAGCCCGGGTCTCTGCCTCCTTTGGCGCCAAAGTCGCCATAGCCGAAGAATATCGCGTTGGCGGCACCTGCGTAATCCGCGGCTGTGTCCCTAAAAAGATGCTGGTCTATGGGTCACATTTTGCCGAGGATCTGGAAGACGGCAAAAACTTTGGCTGGACCTGGGAGAATGCGAAATTCGACTGGCCGACTTTGCGCGACAATGTGCTGAAAGATGTCGATCGGTTGAACAGCGCCTATACCGACACTTTGCAAAACCATGATGTCGAGATCATATTGGAGCGTGCCGAAATTGCCGGGCCACATGAAGTCACACTGGCTAGCGGTAAGACAGTGACCGCGAAATACATTCTGATTGCCACCGGTGCATGGCCCGCCATTCCGGATTTTCCGGGCAGCGAGCATATGTCCACGTCTAACGATATGTTCCACCTCGAGAAGCTGCCCAATCTCGTGATCATTTCGGGTGGTGGTTACATTGCTAATGAATTTGCCGGCATTTTTAATGGGCTGGGTAGTGAAGTGTTTGTCGTTAACCGCTCGGATGTGATCCTACGTGGTTATGACGAGAGTCTGCGCGACCGGCTGCTGCAAATCGGTATGAGCAAGGGCATCAACTATCGTTTCAACTGCACCTTCGACAAGATTGAGAAGCGCGAAGACGGCTTGCTCGATGTCTATATGGACGGCCGCGAGATACCGGTTGTCGCCGATGTCGTGCTGGCGGCGACCGGTCGTCGTCCTAAAATCGAAGGCCTTGGTCTGGAAAATGCCGGGGTCGAAATCAGTGATGATGGCGCGATTAAGGTCGACGAATATAGCCGCACCAATGTTGAGAGCATCTATGCCGTTGGCGATGTGACCGACCGCGTGCAGCTAACTCCTGTCGCTATTCGCGAGGGTCAGGCTTTTGCTGAAACCGTGTTCAACAATAACCCGAAAACGGTGGACTATAACTGCATCCCATCGGCCGTATTCTCACAGCCACCAATCGCTTCTGTTGGCCTCACCGAAGGCGAGGCACGCAATCGCTATGGCAATATCCGCGTCTATTCATCGGACTTCCGCGCCATGCGTAATGTCTTTGCCGACCGGCATGAGCGCAGCCTCTACAAGATGGTTGTCGATCATCCGAGCGGCAAAATTCTCGGCCTGCATATGATTGGCCCTGATGCACCGGAGATATTGCAAGCGGCCGCTGTTGCGGTGAAAGCCGGCCTCACCAAAGACGACTTTGACGCCACCGTCGCGCTACATCCCAGCATGGCCGAGGAACTGGTCTTGCTGAAATAGCAGCCATAATCTACTGATACTGGTTAATACTATTGGGAGGATCTGATGGCCAAAGGACGCGTATTGGTCACTGGCGGTACCGGATATATTGCCGGTTTCATCATAAAGCAGCTGATCGAACAGGACTGGCTGGTCAACACCACAATTCGCTCGCTGGCCAAGGAAGTGAGGCTACGCGAAACACTTGGCGTCGATGATGACAGGCTGACGGTTTTCGCCGCTGATCTTACCTCCGATGAGGGATGGGCGGAAGCGACGGCAGGATGTGATTTTGTGCAGCATATTGCATCCCCATTACCTGCTGGCGTGCCCAAAAGCGAGGATGATCTTATCGTCCCGGCGCGTGAGGGGGCATTGCGGGCGTTACGCTTTGCCAAACAGGCAGGCGTGAAACGTGTTGTTATGACATCGTCGATGGCGGCGATAGCCTATGGCGTCGGGCGCGGCGTGCATCATTTTGACGAAAGCAACTGGACTGATCTTAGTCACCCGGACTGCTACCCCTATGTCAAATCCAAGACGATTGCCGAACGTGCAGCGCGCGATTGGATAGAGCAGGAAGGCGCTGGCCTGGAATATGTCTCGATCAATCCTGGCCTGGTGCTTGGGCCGCAGATGAGCGATGATTTTTCCAGTTCGCTTGAGTCCGTTAAGAAACTTATGGATGGCTCTTTCCCCGCAGCGCCCGATTTGGGTTTTGCTGTTGTTGATGTCCGCGATACGGCTGATTTGCATATCCGTGCGATGACTGCACCGGACATGCATGGCGAGCGTTTCATAGCTGCCGGGCAATTCATGAAGTTACACGATATCGCTATGGTCCTGCGCGATCGGCTCGGCGACAAGGCGAAAAAGGTGCCCAAGGCCAAACTGCCTGATTTCATTATGAAAATAATTGCGCTGTTCGATCCTGTCGCGCGCAGTGTTGTCTCGGAACTCGGCAAAGTTCGCCATGTCGATGCCAGCCACGCAAAAAAGCGGCTTGGCTGGAAAACCCGGCCCGTGGAAGACTCCATCGTCGACACGGCCAACGACCTGATAGCCCGCGGAATAGTATAATTCTGGTCCAGCAAAGAGCGGCGATGAGCAATTTATGCTGTTGTTGGCCTTGACGAAACTGCTGCGTTCCCGACAAGAGGCAAGAAATACAATCCGATCATAACCAAAGACAGCAGAGGGTGCATTTATGCAGGATATTATCGAGGCGCTGGAAGCCAAGCGCGAAGCGGCGCATCTGGGCGGTGGTCAGAAACGGATCGACGCCCAGCATGCCAAGGGTAAGCTGACCGCGCGCGAACGTCTCGATATCCTGCTTGATCCAGACAGCTTTGAAGAGCTCGACCAATATGTCGAGCATAATTGCACCGACTTCGGCATGGCCGATCAGAAGATACCGGGCGATGGCGTTGTCACCGGATCGGGCACGATCAATGGCCGTCTGGTCTATGTCTTCAGTCAGGATTTTACCGTGTTCGGCGGCTCGCTGTCCGAGCGTCATGCAGAGAAAATCTGCAAGGTGATGGACATGGCGATGAAGGTCGGGGCGCCGGTAATCGGCCTGAATGACTCTGGCGGCGCGCGGATTCAGGAGGGCGTTGCTTCTCTGGGCGGCTATGCCGAGGTATTCCAGCGCAATGTGCTTGCCAGTGGTGTTGTACCACAATTGTCGCTGATCATGGGGCCGTGCGCGGGCGGGGCGGTCTATTCGCCCGCCATGACCGACTTTATCTTCATGGTGAAGGATAGCAGCTATATGTTCGTCACCGGCCCGGATGTGGTCAAGACGGTGACCAATGAGGTGGTGACGCAGGAAGAGCTGGGCGGGGCGGTGACGCATACCACCAAGACCTCGGTCGCCGATGTCGCCTATGACAATGATATCGAAGCACTGCTGGCGGCGCGGCGGATGATTGACTTTCTACCGCTCTCTAATCGCGAGGACGTCCCCGAACGCCCCACCGCCGATGCCTGGGACCGGATTGAGGACAGCCTCGACACGCTGATCCCCGATAATCCCAACCAGCCCTATGATATGCACGAGCTGATCCGCAAAACGCTCGACGAGGGCGATTTCTTCGAGATTCAGCCGGCGCATGCGGCCAATATCATCTGCGGTTTTGGCCGGGTTGAGGGCCGCACTGTGGGCGTGGTTGCCAATCAGCCGATGGTGCTTGCCGGCTGCCTCGATATCGGCGCATCGAAAAAGGCCGGGCGCTTTGTCCGCTTCTGCGATGCCTTTGATATTCCGATCATCACCTTTGTCGATGTGCCGGGCTTCCTGCCGGGCACGGCGCAGGAATATGGCGGCATTATCAAGCACGGCGCGAAGCTGCTCTTCGCCTATGCCGAGGCAACGGTGCCGAAAATCACCGTCATCACCCGCAAGGCTTATGGCGGCGCCTATGATGTGATGGCCTCAAAGCATCTGCGCGGTGATTTGAACTATGCCTGGCCCAGCGCCGAAATTGCGGTGATGGGCGCAAAAGGCGCGGTGGAGATTATCTTCCGCAAGGAGATGGGCGACCCCGACAAGATCGCCGAGCGCACCAAGGAATATGAAGACCGCTTCGCCAACCCATTCGTCGCCGCGGCCAAGGGCTTTATTGACGAGGTGATCATGCCGCACTCGACGCGCAAGCGGATTGCATTAGGGCTGCGCAAGCTGCGCAATAAGCAGCTTGAGAACCCCTGGAAGAAGCATGACAATATTCCTTTGTGATGAGAACTTTCCTTCGAAATTTGGTGTTTTTCGCTCTTGTCATATTAATATTTTCTGCATTTCTGATTTATGCTTATCGAATTTTCACAGGCGTTGAACAGCAACTTACGGTTTTTCAAGCATGGCCTTCGTTGCTTATAGGTTTAGCTATGATTGCAGTGACCGGGCGCGTTGCAAAACTTCGCGTATTAAACACCTCTCCAGAGGTGTCGCGCCAAAGAACTCCAAGCCTTTTTTGGAGCACGCTTATATTCGCATTCATGTTTGGAGTTGTTTCCGTTGCTATTGCAACTTGGTCACTTTTATAAAGTTTTAAAAGCATGCCCTCAGGCTTAGTCGCCCTTCTCGATGACGTTGCTGCCATCGCCAAAGCCGCCGCTGCTTCTGTCGATGATGCCGCCGCCATGGCGAAAGTTGCTGCCGCCTCAGCCGATGATATCGGCGCAGCCGCAGCGCGGGCGGGGACCAAGACCGCTGGCGTGGTGATCGACGATGCGGCAGTGACGCCTAGCTATGTCACCGGCTTTTCCCCAGCGCGCGAATTGCCGTTGATCTGGCGCATCGCCAAGGGGTCGTTTTTCAACAAGCTGGTGATCCTGCTGCCGATTGCGGTGCTGCTCGGCCAGTTTGCGCCGTTTCTGATCCCGATCATCCTGATTATCGGCGGCCTGTTCCTGAGCTATGAAGCGGCGGAAAAGGTGCTGGAATGGCTCAAGGTCGATGAGACCAATGTACATGATGTGCCTGCTGTAGAGGTTGGGCCGGAGCGCGAGGAGGAAATGGCATCGGGTGCGATCCGCACCGACCTGATCCTGTCGGCGGAGATCATGGCGATTGCGCTATCCGAAGTCGCCGAGGAAGTCTGGTGGCAACAGGCGCTGGTGCTGGCGCTGATCGGCGTGGCGATTACCGTGGTCGTCTATGGCGCGGTGGCGGTGATCGTCAAAATGGATGATATCGGCTTGCACCTAGCGAGGGAAAATACAGGCGCAACCGCTGCCTTCGGTCGTGGATTGGTCGCGTTTATGCCCAAGCTGCTGACCACCATCTCGATTGTCGGCACCCTCGCCATGGCCTGGGTCGGTGGAGGATTGCTGGTGCACAATGCTGCGGTTCTGGGTTGGCACGGACCTGAGCATTGGATTGAGGGGGCGGGGCATTGGCTTGCCGGTATTGCTCCTGCTGGGCTCCATGGTCTCGTTGAATGGCTGGTCTTTGCTATACTGTCAGGAATATTGGGTATTGTCATTGGTGCGATAATTGCGCCTATTATGCACAAGCTGCTGCATTCCGACGTTCATAAAGAAGAGCATATCGCTTAGCAGTAGCGGTCATCCCCTTGAAAATTTCTGCAAAACATTATAATGTTCTTATAATGATAAGGAGTTTATAATGCATAATGAGCGTGTGACCTATCTAACCAGCGCCGAACGCAAGGCGGAGCTCGAAGCCTTTGCCAAGGCGCGCGGCGAATCCGTTGGCAGTGTGCTGCGCGAAGCCACGGCACGCTATATAGCTGAGCCACAATCTGGCCCTAGTGCTGAAGAGGAAGAGGCACTGAAAGTTCTGGTTGCAGAGGTTAATGATGCCATACCCCGTATGAACGCTTCGCTTGAAGAGATGAGCAAGACTATCCGCAAGACCCGCAGCAAACTTGACAAGACATTGCGCGAGGCAGGAATCCGCAAATGAGCAGTTTTTCAGATACATTAGGCGCGCTGAAGAATGTGCTTCTGCTGCAAGATCATATGATTCAGGTGCGTCAGGATATTGCTGATCTGACCGACGATGTGGATGACCTGAATGATTATGTCGTTTCGATAGACAAGCGTGTCGTCCGCATTGAAACGATGATTGAGATGTCGCAGAACGCACCTTCACAAAAAAGGTTGGAAGAATGAAACTCGGTCCCCTGAACCATATCGGCGTTGCCACGCCCTCCATCCCGGATAGCATTGCCTTTTACCGCGATGTGATGGGGGCAACCGAGATACATGAACCGTTCGACATGCCCGCACAGGGCGTGAAGGTGTGCTTCGTCGATACTCCAGCGCAAGACGGCAGTTACTCTGGTGCTAGGGGCACGCAGATCGAGTTGATCGAGCCACTCGGTGAGGATTCGCCAATCCATGGTTTCCTTAAAGCCAACCCTAAAGGCGGGCAGCATCATATGTGTTATGAGGTGCCCGATATCCATATCGCCAAGGCCGAATTTGAGGCCATGGGTAAGAAGGTGCTGGGCGAGCCGCGTATCGGTGCGCATGGCACGTTGATCTTCTTTGTCCACCCCAAGGATATGGGTGGGGTCTTGACCGAGATAATGGAAACGCCGAAAGACGGGTAAATACCAAACCACCGTCATCCTGAACTTGTTTCAGGATCTTATCCCCTAAGCCACATCTATCTTGGCACCAGATGCTGAAACACATTCAGCGTGACGAAAACGGAGAGAGTACGCAAATGTCAGATTTTCAGACCATTAAATACGACCTTAGCGACAACATTGCGACTATCACGCTGAACCGGCCAGAGCGTCTGAATGCGGCGCCAATAGAGATGGCCGATGAGATCAGCGATGCGTTGCTGCAGGCGGTTAGTGAAGGCGCCCGTTGTGTGCTGATGACCGGCGAGGGCCGCGCCTTTTGTTCGGGTGCTGATCTTGCTGCCGGTTCAGGCGAAGGCAAATCGCGTGGTCTGGGTGGCGATGGTGCCAAATGGTCGCTGAACTACGCGTATAACCCGATGATGCGGGCGCTGGCTGAACTGCCCATCCCATTGGTCACCGCGGTGAATGGCCCGGCGGCGGGTGTTGGTTGCTCAATGGGCCTGGCTGGCGACTTTGTTCTCGCTTCGGAAAACGCCTATTTTCTGCAGGCTTTTGTCAATATTGGCCTGGTACCCGATGGCGGCGCGACATGGATGCTGCCGCGCCTGATTGGCAAGGCGCGGGCGATGGAAATGATGATGCTGGGCGAGAAAATCCCGGCGCAAAAGGCCTATGACTGGGGTATGGTCTATGCCGTTGTCGATAATGATGGCCTGATGGATGAGGCGCGGGCGCTGGCTAAGCGGCTTGCTGAGGGGCCGACAATGGCGCTGGGCCTGATGCGGCGTCTTGCGGTGGAAAATCTTGACCGCAGCTATCCGGAAGCGCTGGATGCCGAAGCCAATGCGCAGCGCGATGCGGGCAAGAGTGACGATGCGCGTATCGGCGCAGTAGCGTTCCTCAAAAAGGAAAAGGCGCAGTTTACGGGTAAGTGAACGCTTTCTCATCCTGTTTGCCTTGAGCTTGTCGAGTCGGAGACTATCGCAGATCAACGGTCGCATTCTTCGCAGGAAAAGAACGGGGCTTCGACAAGCTCAGCCCGAACGGTTATATGATTGCCCATGACAGACAAACCGACTCTCAATGACTGGGAAGCTCTTAAAGACAAGGAAGTAAAGGGCCGCGCTTTGGGCTGGGACACGCCCGAGGGCATCCATGTCAAACCGCTCTATACTGGCGAGGATGCACCCGATCCGGGTCTGCCAGGCTTTGCGCCCTATACCCGTGGGGTGAAGGCCAGCATGTATGCCGGTCGGCCATGGACCATCCGCCAATATGCCGGTTTTTCAACTGCCGAGGAGTCCAACGCCTTTTACCGCCGCAATCTTGCCGCCGGGCAGAAGGGGCTTTCCGTCGCCTTCGACCTCGCCACCCATCGCGGCTATGACAGCGATCATGAACGCGTTGTCGGTGATGTCGGCAAGGCGGGTGTTGCGATCGATACGCTGGCCGATATGCAGATTCTCTTCAATCAGATCCCGCTCGACAAAATGTCGGTGTCGATGACGATGAACGGCGCGGTGATCCCGTGTCTGGCTTTCTATATCGTCGCGGCGGAAGAGCAGGGCGTGGCGCAGGATCAGCTTTCGGGCACGATCCAGAACGACATTCTCAAAGAGTTTATGGTGCGCAACACCTATATCTATCCACCTGCGCCCTCGATGCGGATTATCGCCGATATTATCGCTTATACCGCAGAGCATATGCCGCGCTTCAACTCGATCTCGATTTCGGGCTATCACATGCACGAGGCAGGCGCGACGGCGGTTCAGGAGCTCGCCTATACGCTCGCCGACGGCAAGGAATATGTGAAGGCCGCGCTCGATCGCGGCATGGATATTGACGCCTTTGCCGGTCGGCTGAGCTTCTTTTTCGGCATTGGCATGAACTTCTTTATGGAAGTTGCCAAGCTCCGCGCAGCGCGGACGCTTTGGTCCAAGATTATCGCAGACTTTGGCGGCAATGCCCGCAGCCAGATGCTGCGCACCCATTGCCAGACCAGTGGCGTCTCGCTGACCGAGCAGGACCCGTATAACAATATCATCCGCACAACGATTGAGGCGATGGCGGCGACCTTTGGCGGTACCCAGAGCCTGCACACCAACAGCTTTGACGAAGCGATTGCGCTGCCCACCGATTTCTCGGCGCGTCTGGCGCGTAATACCCAGCTGATCCTGCAGGAAGAGACCGGCATGACCAATGTCGTCGATCCGCTGGGCGGCAGCTATTACATCGAGGCACTGACTAATGAACTGGTCGAAAAAGCCGAAGTGCTGATCGCCGAGGCCGATGCGGCAGGCGGCATGACCGAGGCGATTGCCAGCGGTCTGCCAAAACAGCGGATCGAAGAATCCGCCGCTGCAAGGCAAGCGCGTGTCGACAAGGGCGAGGATGTTATTGTCGGGGTCAATAAATATCGTCTCGAGGACGAACCGCCGGTCGATATTCTTGAGATCGATAATGCCAAGGTGCGCGTTGAACAGATTAAGCGCATCGAAAAGACGCGTGCCGAACGCGACGAGGCTAAGGCGCAGGCAGCGCTTGCGGCCATCACCGAAGGCGCCAAGGCCGATGGCAATATGCTGGGCTTGGCAGTCGAAGCAGCGCGGGCACGCTGCACTTTGGGCGAGATCAGCGCGGCAATGGAAGCGGTGTTTGGTCGCTATGCCACCCAGCCCAATCCGGTGCGCGGTATCTATGGTGCGGCGCATGACAATGATGCGCGCTATGCCCAGGTTGTTGATGCTATTCAAAGCATCAAGGCGCGCAATGGCAAGGCACCAAAAATCATGGTCGCCAAAATGGGACAGGATGGCCATGATCGCGGCGCGAATGTTGTCGCCTCGGCATTTACCGATATGGGCTTTGAAGTTGTTTCCGGCCCGCTGTTTCAGACACCACAGGAAACCATGACACAGGCGATTGCCGAGGATGTTGATGTCATTGGTGCCTCCAGCCTGGCTGCTGGCCATAATACGCTGATCCCTGAACTGATCGGCAGGCTCAAAGAAGCAGGGCGTTCCGATATTAAGGTGTTTGCCGGTGGCGTCATTCCGCAACAGGATTATCAGCATCTGCGCGATAATGGTGTGATCGGGATTTATGGTCCTGGTTCCAATATCGTCGAATGTGCCGCCGATGTGCTGCGCCTGTTGGGACACAATATGCCGCCGCTGGATGAAGCAGCGGAATGATCGCTTTTTGGCCAAGTAAGCGGGGCTTAGCTTTGGCCATTGCTTCGTTTGCCGCAATATCTGCCCCAGCCTTGGCACAAGACCAAAGTTTCGAGTCGGAAGATGGGCTGGCGCCTCTAGTGCCAGCGGCCTCATCCTCTGAGATGATCACCTTTTTTCGCGATTTGTGCCTTGCTCCATTCCCGTTCCGTGAAGACTTTATCCGCGGCATGGAGGCCAATATTCATGGCTTTGTCCGCGATCGAACAAAACGCGCACCCTGGCGCTGGGATAATGGCCGTTTTCAGCTTGATTATATCACCGAGGCGATGGCGGGCGGTTCCGTCCCGGCTCCGCAATGCGCCGTTATCGCTACCATCGCGGATGATCCTGATCATCTTACCCTGGCACGCAGCATCGACAGCAAATTGCTGATCGGGAAAGGCAAGTCTTCCGGGCGGCGCGGGCGCAATACAACCACTTGGACAGTGGATTCGGGTGAAAACACGCGCTTTCGCGTCTTTTTCAAAAGCGAACCGCAGGGGCGTGAACGGCTTAAGGCGCGATTGATAGTGATGCAATTGCCAGACTATGCGATTGAACAAGAATAGCTTTTAAGCAGCAAGGGATAGCACGGAAGCGATGACACATAAGCCTGAAACACTTGCCGTTCATGCCGGTACCGAACCCGATCCGACGACCAACGCTCGCATAACCCCAATCTACCAGACATCGTCTTATGTGTTTGACGATACGGAGCATGCAGCGAACCTGTTTGCGCTCAAAGAATTTGGCAATATCTATTCGCGGATTATGAACCCGACCAATGCCGCACTGGAGGGTAAAATCGCGGCGTTGGAAGGTGGTGAGGGCGCGCTGGCGGTGGCATCGGGCCATGCGGCGCAGTTGATCGTGTTCCATACGCTGATGGAACCGGGCTGCAATATCGTCGCTGCAAAAAAGCTTTATGGCGGATCGCTGAATCAGCTCGGCGAGAGCTTCCTGAAATTCGGATGGGAAACGCGCTTTGTCGATGCCGATGATCCTGCCAATATTGCAGCAGCCATGGATGACAAGACACGTGCGGTTTTTATAGAAAGCCTCGCCAATCCGGGCGGAGTGGTGCAGGATATCGCCGCAATAGCCAAGGTCGCGCATGATGCAGGCGTGCCTTTGGTCGTCGACAATACCATGGCGACGCCGATGCTATGCCGCCCATTTGACCATGGCGCGGATATTGTCGTCCATTCGGTCACCAAATTCCTCAACGGCCATGGCAATTCGGTCGGCGGCATGATCGTTGACAGCGGCAAGTTTGACTGGACCGCGTCCGACAAATTCCCCAGCATGACCGCCCCCAGTGGCTCTTATCATGGCGCGGTGTTGAGCGAGGCAGTCGGACCGATTGCTTTTATCATTGCCTGCCGCGTTCTCGGCCTGCGCGATCTGGGCCCTGCCATGGCGCCGATGAATGCGTTTTTGACACTGACCGGCATGGAAACGCTGAGCTTGCGGATGGAACGCCATTGCAGCAATGCGATTGCCCTTGCCAAATGGCTTGAGGCGCATCCCAAGATCGATTGGGTATCCTATGCCGGATTGCGCTCCAGCCCTTATCATGAGCTTGCGCATACCTATCTTGGCGGGCGCGGCGGGTCGGTTTTCACCTTTGGCCTCAAGGGTGGCTATGATGCCGGGGTCAAGCTGGTGAGCAGTGTCAACCTGTTCAGCCATCTCGCCAATATCGGCGACACCCGTTCGCTGATTATCCACCCGGCCTCAACCACCCATAGCCAGCTTGATGAAGCGGCGCTGGTCGAGGCAGGGGCTGGACCTGATGTGGTGCGTGTGTCAGTGGGCATTGAGCATATTGATGACATTATCGCCGATCTCGATCAGGCGCTGGAGACGATTTGACTTTATGACCGATATTCGCACTGACTGGACGCGTGAAGAGATTGCCGTGCTGTTCGATAAGCCGTTGATGGACCTGCTGTTTGAAGCGCAAACTGTGCATCGTGAGGTCCATGCCGCCAATGAAGTACAGCTATGCACGCTGCTGTCGATCAAGACTGGTGGGTGCCCGGAAGATTGCGGCTATTGCTCGCAATCGGTGCATGCAGATAGCGGGGTGAAGGCGACCAAGCTGATGGATGTGCGTGCCATCCTGCAAATGGCGGCGCAGGCCAAAGATAATGGCTCGCAGCGTTTCTGCATGGGTGCAGCCTGGCGTAACCCCAAGGACCGTGACATGCCGGCGATTGTCGAGATCGTCAAAGGCGTGCGCGATATGGGGCTGGAGACCTGCATGACGCTCGGCATGCTGACCCGCAAACAGGCGGATATGCTGGCTGAGGTGGGACTCGACTATTACAACCACAATATCGACAGCTCGCCCGAATATTATGAGCGGGTGATTTCGACCCGCAAATTTGACGAGCGGATTGAGACGCTGGAACATGTGCGGCAAAGCGGGATCAATGTCTGTTCCGGCGGCATTGTTGGCATGGGTGAGACGCGTGAGGATCGTGTCGGCTTTATCCATACGCTGGCGACCTTGCCGCAGCATCCCGAGAGTGTTCCGGTCAACGCGCTGGTGCCGGTCAAAGGCACAGTGCTGGGCGATATGCTCGCCGATACGCCACTGGCCAAGATCGATGATATCGAATTTGTGCGCACGGTGGCGGTGGCGCGGATCACCATGCCCATGTCGATGGTGCGCCTCAGCGCAGGCCGCGAAAGCATGAGCGAGGCAACGCAGGCGCTGTGCTTTATGGCCGGGGCCAATTCGATCTTTACTGGAGACAAGCTGCTGACCGCGCCCAATGCGGGGGATGACAGCGATGCCGACCTTTTTGCCAAGCTGGGGCTAAAGGCGCTGCAGGGTGAGGAGCCTATGCGGGCGGAGAAGATGCAGCAGGTTGTCGAGGCAGTTGAGTGAGTAAAATGGCCAAAATGGCAATCAACTTTCTTGGTACTACTCTAGGTATGCTGTTCTGTCTGCTTACAAATATTGCAATAATTGGAGCTGCGATTTGGCTTGCCAAAAATGATATTGGTGGCAGGTATGCTCCAATCCTGTTGTTTGTCGCTTGGTTGACATTCAATTTTGCTATCGGCGTTGCAAATTCCATAAGGAACGAAGCTGAATGTTCAAAAAAATCCTGATCGCCAATCGCGGCGAAATCGCTTGTCGGGTGATCCGCACCGCCAAGAAAATGGGCATTGCCACGGTTGCGGTCTATTCCGATGCCGATGCGCGCAGTCCGCATGTGCAGATGGCGGATGAGGCGGTGCATTTGGGGCCGCCGCCTGCTGCGGAATCCTATCTGCTTGCCGATAAGATCATAAAGGCGTGCAAGGACACCGGCGCAGAGGCGGTACATCCGGGCTATGGTTTCCTCTCCGAGCGCGAGAGCTTTGCCAAGGCACTGGCGGAGAATGATATCGCCTTTATCGGCCCGCCCGCTAACGCCATCGCCGCAATGGGCGACAAGATTGAATCGAAGAAGCTGGCGCGCGAGGCCGGGGTCAATATCGTGCCGGGCTATGTCGGCGAGATTGACGACACGGACCATGCGGTAAAAATCGCCAATGATATTGGCTATCCGGTGATGATGAAGGCCAGCGCCGGTGGCGGCGGCAAAGGCATGCGGCTTGCCTGGTCCGAGGATGATGTGCGTGAGGGTTTTGAGGCGACCAAGCGCGAGGGGCTGAACAGCTTTGGCGATGACCGGGTGTTTATCGAGAAATTTATCGAGCAGCCGCGGCATATCGAGATTCAGGTGCTGGGCGATCAGCATGGCAATACGCTCTATCTTGGCGAGCGCGAATGTTCGATCCAGCGGCGGCACCAGAAGGTTGTCGAAGAAGCACCATCGCCCTTTGTCGATCCGGATATGCGCAAGGCGATGGGGGAGCAGGCGGTCGCGCTCGCTAAGGCCGTGGGTTATTACAGCGCGGGCACGGTCGAACTGATCGTCGGTGCCGACAAGAGCTTCTATTTCCTTGAAATGAACACCCGGCTTCAGGTCGAGCATCCGGTGACCGAACAGATTACCGGGCTTGATCTGGTCGAGCAGATGATCCGCGTTGCCGCAGGTGAAAAGCTGGAACTCACACAGGAGGATGTGACGCTGACAGGCTGGGCGGTCGAGAACCGTGTCTATGCCGAAGACCCCTATCGCGGTTTCCTGCCATCCATCGGCCGTCTGGTGCGCTATCAGCCGCCGGAAGCGAAAGACGGGGTACGCGTCGATGACGGTGTCGCAGAGGGCGGAGAGGTCTCCATCTATTATGACCCGATGATCGCCAAGCTGATCAGCTATGCCGACACCCGCGAAGAAGCGATCGACAAGCAGATTGCCGCGCTCGACCGCTTTGTTATCGAGGGGCTGGGCCATAATCTCGATTTCCTATCGGCGGTGATGCAGCATGAACGCTTCCGTTCGGGCGATATCAGCACCGCCTTTATCGCCGAGGAATATCCCGAAGGCTTTGAAGGCGCACCCACATCGGCGCAATTACTGCGCCAGCTCGCGGCGATTGCGGCGTTTATCAAGACTGCCGAAGCCGATCGCGATCTGCGCATAACCGGCCAACTTGGCAAACGCCTGCGGCCGTCATCGGAGTGGCAGGTGGTCAGCGGTGATGCCGCGATGGAAGTCACTATCGGCGAGGATGTGATTATCGTTGATGGCACCGAGGTCGACTTGTCCATGGCCTATACCCCCGGCGACGGTCTGGTGATTGCCGAGGTTGATGGCGCGGAGCTGGCGGTCAAGGTGGCTACGAGCGAGACTGGTCTGACACTGACAACCCGCGGGGCAATCCACACCCTGCGCGTCCTGCCCGATCATGTCGCGCGCCATGCGGTGCATATGATCGAGAAGATACCGCCTGACCTTTCCAAGCTGCTAATCTGCCCAATGCCCGGCCTGCTGGTGAAAACCATGGTCGAAGAGGGCGATACGGTTGAGGAAGGCCAACCGCTGGCCATTGTCGAGGCGATGAAGATGGAAAACATTCTGCGCGCCGAAAAAGCGGCGACCGTGGTGTCGATCAAAGCCGAGGCTGGCGACAGTCTGGCGGTCGATGAAGTCATCATGGAACTGGACTGATCGCGACAAAGCGGGCATTGCACAATATCCGACGCAGGGTAACATTGCGCGGACAGGGGAGACAAAATGGCTGAGACACTCAGCAGCGATGCCGCCGCACCGGGCGCGCAAGATGTTTACTTACCATCGAAAAAGGATATCCGCCTTGTCATAGGCGCGTCCTCGCTCGGCACCATTTTTGAATGGTATGATTTCTTTATCTACGGCACGCTCGCCGCAATTATCGGGCGGACATTCTTCCCCAGCGATAATGCGACGCTGGAAGTGCTGCTCGTCTGGGCGGGCTTTGCTGTCGGCTTTGGTTTCCGACCGCTCGGCGCAATCCTGTTTGGTTTTCTGGGTGACAGGTTGGGGCGTAAATATACCTTTTTGGTGACCGTGACACTGATGGGGATCGCGACTGCCGGTGTCGGTATGATCCCATCTGCCGAAACCATCGGCATTGCGGCACCGATCATAATCATCCTGTTTCGGGTGTTACAGGGCCTGGCGCTGGGCGGCGAATATGGCGGCGCGGCGATCTATGTCTCCGAGCATGCGCCGCCGGAAAAGCGCGGCTTTTATACCAGCTTTATTCAGGCCAGCGTGGTCGGCGGCTTTGTGCTCAGCTTAATTGTCGTGCTCTCCAGCAAGGCCCTGATGAGCGATGCGACATGGAATGACTGGGGCTGGCGAGTGCCGTTCCTATTGTCACTGGTGCTGCTTGGTGTCTCGCTGTGGATGCGGTTGATGCTTTCGGAAAGCCCGGTGTTTCAGGCGATGAAGGCCGAGGGCAGTATCGCCAGCAATCCCTTCAAGGAGAGCTTTACCTATCCAGGCAATATCAAACGGCTTGCAGTGGCGCTGTTCGGCATTGCGGCGGGCCTGACGGTTATCTGGTACACTGCCATGTTCTCGGGCCTCAGCTTTCTGCGCGGGCCGATGCGGGTGGAAGAAACTACTGCCGAGATCCTTGTCGGTGTCGCTGCCGCGCTGGGCATGGGCTTCTTTATCTTTTTTGGCTGGCTATCTGATAAAGTGGGCCGCAAAAAGCCGATTGTCTGGGGGTATTTTCTAACGCTGGTTTTGTTGTTCCCGACTTTCTGGATGATTGGCAGCGTTGCCAATCCGGACCTGGAGAAGACAAAGGAAAAGGCTCCAATCACCGTCAGCGGCAACGCTTGCGATTACAGTCCATTTGCCGAAGTGCAGGCAACCGATTGCGGCAAGGTGATCAGTTATTTCACCAGCAAGGGGTTACCCTATAATCTGAAAGAGCAGCAAAGCAGCATTATCGAAGCACAAGTCACCGTTACGGTGGGGCGTTACACGCTGACCAACCCTACCGAATTCGAGATCGAAACTGCGGTCGCGCATTCAGGTTATGACTTTACGCCCATCATCCCGACACCCGGAGCGATGGTGGCCATTGTGCTGAGTCTACTTGTCCTGAGCGCTTTATCTGGTGCCACTTATGGTTCGGTGGCAGCACTTCTGGCAGAAATGTTCCCGCCGCGTATCCGCTATAGCTCAATGTCGATACCCTATCATATCGGCACCGGCTATTTTGGTGGCTTCTTACCGTTTATCGCCAGCTATATAATCGCCAAGACCGGTGATCCCTATGCCGGGCTATGGTACACCATGGCGGTGGTCGCTATGGCGTTTGTGGTGACGGCCTTTGGCCTGAAGGAAACACTCAATGCCAATGAGTGGGATGAATAGGGGGATAATCAGCTAAGGCCATGCGCACCCTGCGGCTTGATCTGGATAGTGATGCGCTGGTGGAGAACTGGCGCGCGCTGGACCGCATGAGCAAAACGGCCAGCACCGGGGCAGCCGTCAAGGCAGAGGGCTATGGCCTTGGTGGTCGTGCAGTAACCGAGAAGCTACGCGAAGCGGGATGCAGCGATTTCTTCGTCGCGCACTGGACCGAGGCGCGCGATATTTTGCGGGCAACGTCCGAGGCCGGCATATCGGTGCTGCATGGCGTCGGTAGCAATGATCTCGATCTTGCCAGCCAGATGCCCGCCAAGCCGGTTATCAATTCGCTGCAACAGGCCAAAGTCTGGACTGAAGCAAGCGGCGGGCTTTGTGACCTGATGATTGATACCGGGATGTTCCGCTTGGGGCTGGCACCGGAAGAAGTGTCCGAGCCGCTTATCGAGCAGCTTAAAATCGATATTTGTATGAGCCATCTGGCCTCCGCCGATGAAGATTGTGTAAAAAATGCTGCGCAGCAAAGTACGTTTTCAGCGCTCAAGGATCACATCAAAGCCAAGCGCTATAGTCTCGCCAATAGCGCCGGAATTGCTCTGGGAAGCGATTACCACTTCGATCTCACGCGCCCGGGCATTGCTATTTATGGCGGCGTGGTGCGCCCCGAATTGCGCGATAGCATTAGACAGGTTGTCTATCCTAAGGCAGCGATATTGCAGACGCGGGATGCTCCCAAAGGCTCAACCCTGGGTTATAATGGTATCTATACCGCGCCGCATGATATGCGTCTGGCGACGATCTCTCTGGGCTATGCCGATGGCTATTTGCGCGGCTTTTCCAACAAGGGCCATGTGCATCTCGGCGGACAGGATTTGCCGGTTGTCGGGCGGGTGTCGATGGACCTGACGATTATCGATATTACCGAAGCGGCTAATATAGCTGAGGGCGATTGGGTCGATATTGATTACAGCCTGCCTGAAGCATCGGCAGCGTCTGGTCTGTCGCAATATGAGTTGCTGACGGTATTGGGTAGCCGGTTTCAGCGGCGTTGGTCCTGACTTTTAATTCGCCAACAGCCACTCGGTTATATCTTTCCAGCTTTTCTGTTTTGCGCTTCCACCGACGACCATGCCAACATGTCCACCGGCATAGACATGGCGATTGGCAAAGCCTGCTGATGTGGCCATAGGCGTGATCTGGTCACTTGATGACACCAGTTCCAGCGCAGGTGCTTTGACCGTATCAGGCGAAATCTGCGCTCCATCAATTATCCATTGCCCCTCGACCGAGGCATTGCTCGCGATAAAGTCGTTGAAAAGCTGATCCGCAAAAGCAAAGGGCAGGGGCTCACCGCCATTGGCCCAGTCTTCAATCGCGATAAAGATTGCGCTGCCCGGACTGTCCGCATCCATTTTGCCGAAAGTGCGATATTTCTCCACCACACGCCTTTTGTCGAGTGACCAGAAACCCTGTTGCACCATCTCAATCGGTGCAACGCGCATGGTTTCACATTGTACCCGGTTACGCGCCCATAAAGTGGCCATTTCAGCGCGACGGTCTACACCATAGCCGGAAAAGTCCCAGGGGCTGGCGATCAGGGTGAGGCTATGTATGTCGCACAGACAAGCCGCGCCCAGCGCCAGCAAACCACCAAGGCAATAGCCAACAAGATGCACCGGGCGCTTCTGGCGTTGCAGCAATGGTTGCAGATAATCGGCAACAAAGCTGCTGATTGTCTCGTCACCACGCTCTGGCGTAATCGCACCCCAGTGGAGCAATCCGCAGCCAAGGCCCTGCGCCTCCAAATGGGCGATAAGCGACCGCCCCTCGACCATATCAAGTATCTGCGGCGCATTGATCGGTGAGGGTACCAGCAGCACGTCAATATCGCGTTTCAGGTCGACATCGGCATGCCGTGTAACTGTAACCGGCCCCTTTTTTTCAATAACCGTCGTACCAGCATTTGCTGCAGGTCTTGCTGCACTCTGGAATGCGCTCAACCCGTGCAGCAATTCCGCCATAGCCTCAGGATCATGCTGCAATTGCTCACGCGCCATTTCCAGAAAAAGCGGCAAAGGGCGTGGACCATGTTGCAGTGCATCATCTTTGGATGCTAGAAGAGAGTTATTGGCCAATCATGCCTTCCTTTTTGGAGTATTACCCCTATGCCCGCGTCGAAACACAAAAGCGATGATGGCGTTATCATCATCAAGAAATACGCCAACCGTCGGCTCTATAACACCCATTCGTCAAGCTATATTACGCTCGACTATATCGCGACGCTGATCCGAAATGGTGATGAGTTCAAGGTGATCGATGCCAAGAGCGGCGATGATATTACCCGCTCGATCCTGACCCAGATCATCATGGATGAAGAAAGCGGCGAGGAGCAGATTTTGCCCACCAGCTTCCTGCGGCAGATTATTGGTATGTATGGCAATTCCATGCAGGCAATGATGCCGGGCTATCTTGAAGCCTCAATGAAAGCCTTTCGCGATAATCATCAAAAGCTGCAAAATGCGGTGGGCGACAGCATTGCAAATAACCCGTTCGCCAAAATGGCCCAGCGCAATATGGAAATGTTTGAGGCCGCAACGCGGGCATTTACGCCTGGCATGGGCAGCACGCAAAAAGAGGCTGAAAAGCATGAAACGCAGGCTGCCAAGAATGACGATATTGACGCCTTAAAAGAACAATTGGCAGCGATGCAGGAACAGCTTGACCGCATGGCTGACAAAAACTGAGAAGCATCGCTAGCCGACTAGCGGAACCAATTTATCTGACTTAGAAAGACCATAGTCTTGCCCAAGAAAAATGCTTTGCCCGTTACCCGGGCAGATGATTTTGCCAAATGGTATCAGCTGGCAGTTTCCGAAGGTGATCTGGCCGAAGAGTCCGGTGTCCGCGGTTCGATGATCATGCGCCCATGGGGCTATGGCATCTGGGAGCGGATGCAGCGCCTGCTCGATGACCGGATCAAGGCGAGCGGGCATGAGAACTGCTATTTCCCGCTGTTCATTCCCTTGTCCTATTTCGCCAAGGAAGCCGAGCATGTTGAAGGCTTTGCCAAGGAAATGGCGGTGGTGACGCATCACCGGTTAAAGGCGGGTGAAAATGGCCTTGATGTTGACCCGGAAGCCAAGTTGGAAGAGCCGTTGGTGGTGCGCCCAACATCGGAAATGATTATCGGCTCCGCCTTTGCCCGCTGGCTGCAGAGCTGGCGCGATCTGCCGATCAAGATCAACCAATGGGCCAATATTGTCCGCTGGGAGATGCGCACCCGCATGTTCCTGCGCACAAGCGAATTTCTCTGGCAGGAAGGCCATACCGCTCATGCCACCGAACAAGATGCGGTCGATGAGACTCTGGAAATCCTGGAAATGTATCGCAGCTTTGCCGAAGAAGATCTGGCGATGCCGGTGATTGCTGGTGAAAAGCCGGAAAATGAACGCTTCCCCGGCGCCGATGCGACCTATTCTATCGAGGCGATGATGCAGGATGGCAAGGCGCTACAAGCCGGCACCTCGCATTATCTCGGCCAAAATTTCAGCAAAGCACAGAATATCCGCTATCAGGACCGCGAAGGCCAGTTTCAGTTCGCCTATACCACCAGCTGGGGTGTTTCCACCCGCATGATCGGTGGCGTTATTATGAGCCATGGCGATGACGATGGCCTGCGCGTGCCGCCCGCGATTGCACCTTATCAGGTCGTGATTATCCCGATGCTGCGCGATCAGCCTGAGGATGAAGCGCTACTCGATTATTGCCGCGAGGTGGCTGCTTCGCTCAAAGGCGTCAGCGCCTTGGGCGAGCCTGTGCGCGTGCATCTCGACAGCCGTCCAGGTAAGGCCGCAGTCAAGCGCTGGGCGTGGGTCAAGAAGGGGGCGCCGATATTGGTCGAGGTGGGCGGCCGCGATGCGGAAGGGGGCAATGTCACCGTTCTCAATCGCGTCGCGCTGTATCAGGACAATGGCAAGATCGCTAATGATGTGATGCCGCGTGAGGATTTTGCAGGCAAGGTCACGCCCATGTTGGAAGCGATCCAGCAAAAGCTGTTTGACGAGGCGGCGGAACGCACCAAAGCCAATATACGTCATGACGTCACCACCATGGATGAGCTGACGGCGCATTTTAAGCAAAAGGGCCATATTGGCTGGCTTGAGGTCAGCTGGAGAAAGCCGACCGGTGCCGCGCTGGAGAAGGTGGAAGAACTGCTCAAGGACCGCAAGCTGACACTGCGCAATGTGCCGCAAAATGCGCCCGCGGCAGAAGGTGCGTGCATCTTTACCGGCGAGCCAGCGGTTGAGCGTATCCTTGTCGGCAAGGCCTATTAGGCAGGTGTCACGCAAGACATCTGCCGGTCATCTGCCGAGCCGCAAGGCGATTATCGACTTTATCACACAGTCCGATCAGCCTGCGGGGAAGCGCGAAATTGCCAAGCATTTCAAACTGCGCGGTGCGGACAAGATCGCGCTTAAGGCGCTGCTCAAGGATATGGCCGATGAGGGCCTGATCGACAGTGCGCCGGGCCGGGCCTTTCACAAAATGGGCGGCATACCCAAGGTTACGGTGCTGCGGATTGTCGAAGTCGCCGATGGCAATGTGATTGGTGTGCCCGAAACCTGGCATGCGGCGACACCGGCACCCAAGCTGCGCATAATCGAACGCGGTCGTCGCTCTGCCTTAGGCAAGGGCGATAGGGTGCTGGCCCGTACTGAGGAGGCGGGCAAAGGTTGGCGTGCCTATCCGATGAAGAAGCTCGCCAATGCCTCAGAAATGCTTCTCGGCGTGGTGCAGGAGGATGACCGTGGCAAGCCTGTTCTGACGATGACCGACAAGTCCAAGCGTTTCAGCGTGCCGATATCCGATATGGCGGATGCTGAAATCGGCCAGCTGGTGCGCGCCGAACAGAAAGGCACGCGTGATCGCGCTCGCGCCTATGTCCGCGAGGTCATTGGCTACGCAATGGAACCCGGTGCGTTCTCGGCGGTGGCGATCCACAAATATGGCATCCCCGATCATTTCAGCGAGAAGGTGCTGGATGAGGCGGAGCGAGTCTCGGAACAGCCATTGACCACCGATCAACGTGAGGATCTGCGCCATCTGCCGATTATCGCCATCGACCCTGCGGATGCGCGTGATCATGATGATGCTGTCTGGGCCGAACCCGATGACAGCGTGGATAATGAAGGCGGATTCCGCCTTATCGTCGCCATTGCCGATGTCAGCTTCTATGTCCGCGCCGGCAGCGCGATTGACCGCGAGGCGCGCAAACGCGGCAACAGCGTCTATTTCCCCGATCGCGTCGTGCCGATGCTGCCGGAAACGCTGTCGGCCAATATGTGTTCACTGAAACAGGGCGAAGACCGTGCGGCGATGGTCTGCCATTTGCGCGTTGACGGAGAGGGCGAGTTGAAAGACTGGCGCTTTGCCCGGGCGATCATCAAGCTGACGCACAATATCGCTTATGAAGACGCGCAGGCGCAATATGATGCGGGCGAGACAGCTCTGGCCAAGGAGGTGCTGACGCCGCTCTGGGATTGCTGGAAGCTGCTGCGCCAGGCGAGGGCGCGGCGCAAACCGCTTGATCTGGAACTGCCTGAACGGCGGATTGTTCTGAGCGAAGAAGGCAAAGTCACCGGCGTTGCCATACGCGAGCGGCTCGATGCCCATATGCTGATCGAGGATATGATGATCGCCGCCAATGTGGCCGCGGCCAAAGCATTGGAGGCGAAGAAACAACCGGTTGTCTATCGCATCCACGAAACTCCGGCGCGCGAGAAGCTGGAGGCATTACGTGATTATCTGCGCAGCATGGAGATGAACCTGGCGCTGGGGCAGGTGATCCGCCCCGAACTCTTCAACCGTGTGCTTGAGCGGGTCGAAGATGAGGATATGCGCATGCTGCTCACCATGCAGGTGCTGCGCAGCCAGACCCAGGCCTATTACGGCCCGGACAATCTCGGCCATTTCGGCCTCAATCTCGGCCATTATGCCCATTTCACCAGCCCGATCCGCCGCTATGCCGATCTGCTGGTCCACCGCGCATTGGTGCAGGGTTATCAGCTTGGCGACAAGGATGAAGGGCTGAGCAGCGATGATGTCAATAAGCTGAGCACTATTTGCGAAGCGATTAGCGGCTTTGAACGTCGGGCCATGGAGGCCGAACGCGAAACGGTCGATCGCTATGTCGCTGCCTATCTCGCCGAGCATATCGGCAAGATATATGATGTGCGGGTTACTGGGGTGCAGAGCTTTGGCTTCTTCGTGACCATCGTCGATTTTGGCGGTGATGGACTGGTGCCGGTCTCGACGCTCGGCCGCGAGCGCTTTGCCTTTGATGAGGCGGCGCAAAGCCTGACCGGGGAGATCAGCGATACCAGCTACAAGGTTGGTCAGCGCCTCAAAATGCGTCTGGTCGAAGCTAATCCGGTGTCAGGCGCAATGAAGTTTGAACCGGAAAAACTCGAACCGCTGCCCTATGAAGCCAGCGCAAAACGCCTGCGTCCTTCAGGGCGTCGTGCCGGAAAATACCGACAGGGCAAACGCGGCAAGCCACGCAATATCCGTAAATAGACCAATCCCGTTCGTGTCGAGCCCTTCGACTGCCTGCCAAGGCAGGCGCTCAGGATACACTTCGTTGGAATACAACGAAGTCGAGACATAGGGCAGCGATGAGTAAGGTCTGTCGACTTCGCTCGAGACGAACGGAGGAATATTGCGTTTAATTGGAATTAGTTTTTCTTTGCGGCATCATTCGCGTCTTTCTCCCATTTCCCTGCCATGAGGGAGTCATGGAATGTCCGCATAGATATGCGGCAAGCAGGAGATAAGATAATGACTCAGTTACTACCTACCCAAGCCGTTCCCGAGCTCAGCGTCGCCACAGTGCAGGGCGAAACCTACACATTGAGCGACAGCGATGCCGAGAATTTCACTCTGGTGCTGTTCTATCGCGGGCTGCATTGCCCGATCTGCCGTGCGCAGCTGAGCGATTTGCAGCGCAAATTGCCCGATCTGGAGCAGCGCGGCATCAAAGCGGTTGCGATCAGCATGGACAGCGAAGAACGCGCCAAGGAAACTGCTGAGAAATGGCGGATTGATGCCCTCACTCTCGGCTATGGCCTCACCGAAGAGCAGGCGCGTAGTTTCGGCTTGTATCTCTCGGATGGAATTAATGATGGCGAGCCGCAACGCTTTTCTGAGCCCGGTCTGTTTCTGGTGCGTCCGGATGGCACTCTCTATTTCGGTAGCGTGCAGACAATGCCATTCACCCGGCCACCGCTGGGTGAACTGATCCAGGGTATCGATTATGCGCTGGAACATGGTTATCCGGCACGTGGTGAGGTGCCAAGTTAAACTATATCGTTCGAACCCACCCCTAACCCCTCCCGCAAGCGGGAGGGGAATTAGATCATGCGATTCTCTCCCCTTCCGCTTGCGGGAGGGGCTGGGGGTGGGCCTGATATTGCAACAACCTAGCTCAACCGGTCGATTTCCTCATTGGATAAGCTACCCGGAATAACCATTACCGGGCACGGCAGCGAGCCCGCCTGGCTTCCGGCAAAATAGCTCACCAAAGGCCCCGGGGCGCCGGTGGCAGCGGCGCCGAGCACCAGCGCGGTAATATCATCATTTTCCTCAAGGAATTTTTTCAGGCTCTCCACCCCTTCGCCACGCTTCACCGAGATTGCGGGGCGCTGGCCCGATTGGCTGAAATAATCGCCTGCTGCACTGGCCACCAAGGCTTCAGCGCGCCGCGCCGCCTCATCCTCCATCGTTGCCTGCACCGCGCCCCATGCGACAAAATCCTCTTTTGGGACCAGGGCCAATATGTGCAATGTGCCATTGGTCTTTGCCGCACGGCGCGAGGCAAAGCGCAGGGCAATTCGCGCTTCGTCGGTCTCGTCAATCACGACCAGATATTTGCGCATTGTCTATCCTCCCCCTTTATCGGGTTGTTGCGCACAGATTGTGGCAAAAAACGCATTGTGGCAAGCGATATGCACTTGACCATGAGCGGGGTAAGGCGACACAAGGGCTTGCATCTGAATTCCTCCCCGAATGAAAGAGGTATCCGACATGGCTATCGCACTGAAAATGCCCGCGCTTTCTCCGACTATGGAGGAAGGAACGCTGGCCAAATGGCTGGTCAAGGAGGGCGATGAAGTCACCAGCGGTGATCTGTTGGCAGAGATTGAAACCGACAAAGCAACTATGGAATTTGAGGCGGTGGATGAAGGCACCATCGCCAAGGTGCTGGTCGGTGAGGGCAGCGAGAATGTTGCTGTCGGTGAGGTAATTGCGATTCTGGCGGAGGATGGCGAGGATATTGCCGAGGCGGCGAAAATGGATTTTGGTGGTGCGGCACCGGCTCCTGAACCAGCAGCTTCCGCTCGAGCACCTGTTGCTGCAACGCCGGCGCCCGCTGCGGCCCCAGCACCTGCGCCTTCGCCTGCACCTGCACCTGCTCCGTCAGCGAGTGGTCGGATAAAGGCCAGCCCTTTGGCGCGGCGTATTGCGGCGGATAAAGGCCTCGATCTGGCCGCGATCAGCGGAAGCGGACCAAAGGGGCGGATTATCAAGGCCGATGTAGAAGGCGTTGACACTTCCAGCATTGCCGCCCCCGCCGCGACAGGGGCTGCTCCTGCGCCTGCACCCGCGCCAAGCGAGTTTGCCACCGATATCCCGCATGAGGCGGAGAAGCTGGGCAATGTCCGCAAGGTTATCGCCCGCCGCCTGACCGAAGCCAAGCAGACGATCCCGCATATCTATCTCACGCTCGATATCCGTCTCGATGCGCTGCTGAAACTGCGCAAGGAACTAAACGCTGCGCTAGAACCCAAGGGCATCAAGCTCTCGGTCAACGATCTTCTGATCAAGGCGCTGGCCAAGGCGTTGATGGAAGTGCCGAAATGCAATGTCAGCTTTGCGGGTGACCAACTCATCAAATATAGCCGCGCCGATATCTCGGTGGCAGTGGCCGCACCTTCGGGCCTGATCACGCCGATTATAAAAGAAGCTGATACGAAATCGCTTTCGGCCATCTCCACCGAGATGAAGGAGCTGGCGGGCAAGGCGCGCGATGGCAAGTTGCAACCGCATGAATATCAGGGTGGTACGGCCAGCATTTCCAATATGGGCATGTTCGGCATCACCCAGTTTGACGCGGTGATCAACCCGCCCCAGGGCATGATCCTAGCAGTCGGGGCAGGGGAGAAACGACCCGCGGTCATCGACGATTCCTTGCAGATCGCCACCATGATGAGCGCCACTGGCAGCTTCGACCACCGCGCTATTGATGGTGCAGATGGGGCAGAGCTGATGCAGGCTCTCAAGCAGTTGATTGAAAGTCCGATGGGATTGGTGGCGTGACAATCAAACCCTCTCCCTTCAAGGGAGAGGGTCGGCCGAAGGCCGGGGAGAGGGGCTATTCAGAGGAAACGCTGAAACAGGCCAAATCATTACGCAGATCCATGACCGAAGCCGAAAAGGCGCTCTGGTACAATCTGAGAGCCAAGCGACTTAGCGGATACAAGTTTCGCAGACAGCAGCCCATAGGGCCCTATATCGTCGATTTTGTGCATGCAGAAAGCAAAGTCATCGTCGAAGCGGATGGATCACAACACCTTGAAAATGATCATGATATGAGGCGCGATAAATGGCTTAAATCGAAGGGATATTCTGTCCTTCGCTTTTGGAATTCAGAGATACTGACTGAAATGGAAAATGTTAAACTGGCAATATTGGAGGCTGTTGAGACTTCCCTCTCCAAGTCCGACTAGCAAGCAAGCTTGCAAGTCTCCCTATCCTCTCCCTTGAAGGGAGAGGAGAAAGAAAGGTGAAAAATGCCCGAAAAATTCGATCTTGTAATTCTTGGTTCCGGCCCCGGTGGCTATGTCGCAGCCATCCGTGCGGCGCAGTTGAAGATGAATGTCGCCATTGTCGAGCGTGAGCGGCTTGGCGGGATTTGCCTCAACTGGGGCTGTATCCCGACCAAGGCGTTGCTGCGGACGTCGGAGATTTTTCATTATATGAGCCATGCTGATGCTTATGGGCTGAAGGTTGAAAAGGCCGGTTTCGAGCTCGACAAGATCGTTCAGCGCTCGCGCAAAGTTTCCGGACAGCTTAATTCCGGCGTCAAAACACTGATGAAGAAGAACAAGATAACTGTGGTCGAGGGGACAGGCACGATCACCGGCGTCGGCAAACTCTCTGTGACACAGGGCGATCAGACACGCGAGCTGGAAGCGCCGGAAATTCTCGTCGCTACTGGCGCGCGCGCGCGTGATCTGCCTTTTGCTCAGGCCGATGGCAAACATATCTGGACCTATCGCCATGCGATGACGCCCGAAGTGATGCCGGAGAAGCTGCTGGTCATCGGTTCGGGCGCTATCGGTGTCGAATTTGCCAGCTTTTACAGCGATATGGGCGCGGACGTTACCATTGTTGAGATGCTCGACCGCATCCTTCCGGTCGAGGATAAAGACATCAGCGCGCATATGGAAAAGACGCTGAAAAAACAGGGTATGACCATCCTCACCGGGGCAGGGGTTGAGGAACTCAAAACGAGCGGCAAGGGTGTTACCGCCAAGATCAAGACCAAGGACGGCAAGACGGCTTCGCATGAATTCAGCCATGCGATTGTCGCTATCGGCATTGTGCCCAATACCGAGAATATCGGGCTGCAAGCATTGGGCGTTGAAAACGATCGCGGCCATATCACCGTCGATGGCTTTGGCCGCACCAATGTAAAGGGCATCCGCGCTATTGGCGATGTCACCGGGCCGCCCTGGCTGGCACATAAGGCGAGTCATGAGGGCATTGTCACGATTGAGCATATCGCTGGCCTTAACCCGCATCCCTTTGATACCTGGAATATCCCGGGCTGCACCTATTCGCGGCCGCAAGTCGCCTCAGTGGGCCTGACCGAAGCCAAGGCCAAAGAAGCTGGACATACCGTCAAAATCGGCAATTTCCCGTTTATCGGCAATGGCAAGGCGATTGCGCTGGGTGAAGCCGATGGCTTTATCAAGACAGTATTCGATGCCAAGACCGGCGAATTGCTCGGTGCGCATATGATTGGCGCGGAAGTGACTGAGCTGATCCAGGGCTATGCTATCGCCCGTCAGTTGGAGAGCACCGAGGAAGAATTGATGCACACCGTGTTCCCGCATCCAACGCTCTCTGAAATGATGCACGAATCTGTGCTATCGGCCTATGACAGGACAATACACATGTGATTGCGTGAGGAGACAGCATGGCGGGCAAGTCAGATCAGCAACTCGCCCGTGTCGTGTCCCCCAATATGCTGGCGGTCTATGGTCTGGCGACCATTTTGGGCGCGGGCATCTATGTTGTTATCGGCGAGATTGCAGGGGAGGCGGGTTATCTTGCGCCGCTGTCCTTCTTTATGGCTGCCATTGCCGCCGGTTTCAGCGCACTAAGCTATGCCGAACTGGGCGCCCGTTTCCCGCATAGCGGGGGTTCAGCGGTCTATATCGATGTCGCCTTTGGTTATCGCTGGCTGACCTGGATTACCGCCTGGGCGGTCATCGCTGCCGGTCTGGTATCTGCAGCAACGATTGCGACGGGGTTTGCCGGATATCTGACGGCTTTCCTACCCATACCCAAAGAAGTCTCCATTCCTTTGTTGTTAGTCGCACTTACAACAATAGCGGCCATAGGTATCAAAGAGTCGGTCTGGTTTATGCTGCTGTGCACCAGCGCTGGACTGCTGGGTCTAACCATCGTGCTGATCATTGGCGGCCCGAATATAGTCAACTATCCATCGCTTGCCGCCCAAGGATTTGGTAGTGGTGAGGGCTGGGCCATGGGCGTTTTGATCGGCAGCTTTCTTGCCTTTTATGCCTTTATCGGCTTTGAGGATCTGGTGACACTGGGCGAGGAAGTACAGGAAGTTGAGCGCTCGCTGCCGCGCGCTATCCTCATTGCGCTAGCGATCTCGCTATTCTTCTATGTCTCGATAGCTTTGGTCGTTGTTTCAACGCTCTCTCCGGCAGAACTCGCCGCTACCGGCGCGCCGCTGGTCGAAGTGGTGCGCGCCAAAGGCTATAGCGGTGATTTTCTGGCAGTTCTGGGGCTGCTGGTGATCGTTGATGGCGCACTGGCCCAGATTGTTATGGCATCGCGCGTAGTCCATGATCTGGGTAAACGTCGCGGTGGGGCGCCTCTATGGTTAGCAGCCATTAATAGCCGGACGCAAACGCCGCTTATGGCTACTCTTTTGGCTGGCGCTGTTGTGCTGCTATTGGCCCTATTCTTCCCGACAGGCTCGCTCGCAGGGGCTACCAGTTTCATCACTCTGTGCGTCTTTATCGCGATCAATGCCGCATTGCTGCGACTCAAACTAGCGGGCAGAGCAGGGGACGATGAAATTACCAGCTATCCCTTGATTGTTCCCTTTTTCGGAATGATTCTAAGCATTATCCTGCTTACAGCGCAGATATTTGCCATGGGTTGATCTGTGCCCAATGCTCTTTTCTAAAGTGGTGATTTGGTTTATAAATCGGCGCATAAAGGGGAAGGAATATGTTGATTACTGCACTGACCTTGATGGTCGCCGCACAGGCTGCAGATGCTGACGCGCTGCGCAAGGCCTATTCCAATTGCATGGTCGATGTGACGATCGAAAATCTCGACAATAAGGTTAAGGAACGCGCCTTTCGCAATGTCGCTAAGGATGCATGCCCGGCTGAACGCGCGGCCTATATTGAAGCCATCGTCAAAGACGAAATGGAATATGACGCGACCCAGGAAGAAGCGCAAAAATATGCGACGGAAGAGGCTGACGGCATAATCGAGGCAATGGCAGGCGGCTATGGCGATATGGTTGCTTCCAATACACGGCCTTCCAAGGAAGACTAGGCTAGCAATCAGGCTCTAACCAGTTGCGTGTTTGCCGGGTTGCCATCCGCTGGATTGTAGCACTCGCTCGCCAAATTCGCGTGGATTGGCTTCCAGTGGCGTGGCCAGGGTGTCATTCCAGCGGTTGAGAAAGCCGAACATGGCGATTACCGAGACAATATCGACAATCTCCGGCTCGGAGAAATGCTTTCTGAGCTCGGCGAAATGCTCTTCGGTCGCTGCATTGGGGTGCTGTCCTGATGCAAAAGCCAGATCGAGAACCGCCTTTTCCGCATCGCTGTAAAGCGTACTCTCAGGATAATTGATGATCTCTGCCAGCTTGGTCTCATCCACTTTTGCCCGATGCGCGCCATGCGCGGTATGCGCCTGACAATAGAGGCAACCCGCAGCGCTGCTCACCGCATAGGCGATCAACTGGCGCAAATCAGGCGCGAGAGTTGACGTTGGGCCATAGACTGACTGCATTAATTGGGCGAAACCCTGCAACAGAGTAGGGCGGTGCGCCATTACCAACATGGAATTCGGGGTGAAACCCATAACCGCTTCAGCCAGAGCCAATATCTGTTGGCTATCGCTGTCGATAGTGTCTGGTGGTGCTACATGTCCTGTCATATCCGCCTCCTGTAGAACAGAGGCTAGGCCTTGCTGATGCACTATGGCAAGGCGATAATTATGAACTTGAGATATGCCCTGTAACCATGGACTTGCCCTCACCAAAAATGATTAGGCTGGAGACAGGTGATGCCAGTTTTCTGTTTAGCGAAAAGACCGGATCACTGCCTATAATATTGCTGCATGGCGGCGGGCTTGATCAGGCTTCACTTTCATGGCGCCATCTTTTTCCATTGCTGGCGCAAACCAACACCGTAATTGCGCCCAATTGGCCCGGTTATGTGGGCAGCGCTGCTTTTGATGGTCCATATGGCATTTCTGATCTCGGCCGATGGCTGCTCGACCTTATGAACAATCTGGATATAGAGCGCGCGGATATGGTGGGCATTTCCATGGGTGGCGGGGCGGCTTTGTGGGCTGCGCTTAATGCACCGGAGCGCATCCGCCGACTTGTGCCGGTTGGCACCTATGGTGTTCAGCAATATGCGCCTTATCACTGGCTGAGCTATATCCTGCTCCAGCTTCCGGTTAATGCGATCAGCTATGGTCTGATGCGTCAATCACGTTGGCTTACGCAACAGATGCTGAAAGCGATCTTCGCAGATCCTGACAGGATTGATGATGATCTGATCGACGAGGTCATGGCCGCAATGAAAGCACATGACACCTCCGACAGCTTTTCCAACTTTCAGCGCGCCGAGATTGCGCCAGACCGTCTGCGCACCGTATTCATCGATTCCATACATAACATCAGCCACCCGACGCTGTTCATCCATGGACGGCATGACTCATTGGTGCCATTAGATGCAGTCGAGCAGGCGGCAAAGCAGATGCCGGATGCCAAAGTGGAAGTGCTGGAAACCGGCCATTGGCCGATGCGCGAGCGGCCGGATCTGTTCAATCCTTTGGTTGAGCGCTTCCTGCGGGATTAGCTTTGCCTGTTGGAATATGCCGCGCGCAGGCAGCAAATATATCGTGCCAGTTCTCAACATTCAGATGTCCTTTGCCGGAAACCATATGCAGCTCGGCATTGGGGATATTTTGATCCAAATAGCGGCCCATGGCCTGCGACACGAAAATATCCTCATCACCAAGCCAGATATAGGTCGGCACTTTAACGTCTGCGATAGCAAAGCCCCAATCCTGATAGGCAATCAGCGCCTCATGCGCCGGGCCGCGGCTGCCCTTACGGAAGGCTTCTTTCTCCGTTTGGCGGAATATGCTGATTATCTCCGGCTGTTCCAGCATGGCCTTATCTGCTGGAGACACATTGGATTTCATAATGCCGAAGAAGAGATCAGGCCAATATGAAGCGGCCCAGCCAATGGGCGCAAAGGCGGCTTGCATGATCCACGGCATGCGCCGGGCAATACCCATATAACTGCGATCTACCGCGTTGAGGCTGTTAGCGGTCTCTGCCGTCGCTATCGGTCCCCAGGGTCCGAGCGCGCCAATGAACTTGAGTCGAGCAGGGTCAATCATTGCACCACAGGCAAAAAGATGCGGGCCTGCTCCGGAATGGCCGGCTACGCCAAAAGTATCTAAGTCCAGATGGTCAGCCAGAGCGGTCACATCACCAGGCCAGTCAACAAATCTACGATCAGGCTGGAAATCAGAATGGCCAAACCCCGGACGATCAACCGCAATCAATCGCAAACCATGCGCTTGCGCAGCGGCATCGGCAAAACCGGCCTCAAGCCTGCTGCTCGGGGTGCCATGGAAATAAAATACAGGGAAGCCGTCAGCATCGCCGAAATACTGATAGGCGAGATTGCGGCCATCGCTCAGGCGCAGCAGTGAGGGCGATTTCCGGTTATCGGACACTTACAAGCACCCCTTCTCAGGCTTTGGCGCATGACAGTCGGATATAGTGGCGGACAGGGTGGGATTCGAACCCACGGAGAGCTTGCACCCTCGCCGGTTTTCAAGACCGGTGCATTCGACCACTCTGCCACCTGTCCCGCGCTGTCCCTCTACGCACATATGACTGTGGTTGCAAAAGCAAATTTCAAACTGGCGTATAAAGCTGTCACTTTGCGGGTTAGGGCTTTGCCATCTGCTGAAGCTGTGACATTGAAGCGGCTATGAACTTCCAGAAAATGATCGCCAATCGCCTTCAGCTTATGCGCAATTCTCTTCGCTTCACAAAGTCTTTGCCGATGCTGGCCAGGGTGACAGCTTTATCGGTCCTGGCTCTGGGCGCTACAGCTTCGGCTCAGTCCAGCCAGAGCTTTGACGCCTATCTGACAGAGTTGCTGCAACAGGCGCGGCAGGCGGGTGTCTCCCAGACCACGCTGGATAGGGTCAGGCCGACATTGGCACTCAGCGAATCCGCGCTACGAATTGAACGCCGCGCACGGGGCGGGGGAGGTGGGCCGAACCGCCGTATTCCCCCCTTTACCGGTTCCGATGAGCAGCGCGCCATTATCGGTAAGCGCGCAAAGGGTCAGTCCAAATTTCTCCAGCTGCGTCCGATATTTGACCGCATAAGGCGCGATACCGGCGTTCCTGCCGGGGTAATTCTCGCAATCTATGGCAAGGAAAGCAATTTCGGCAGCTATACCGGAAACTTTGATATCCCCAGCGTACTGGCTTCGCTGGCTTATGAGGGCCGTCGCCGCGAATTGTTCTCTGGCGAGTTTATCGCAGCGATGAAGATGATAGATCGCGGTGTCCCACGCAGCCGTTTAAAGGGCAGCTTTGCGGGCGCCATGGGCAAACCACAATTCCTGCCCTCGGTCTATTTGCGATTGGCAGCAGATGGCAATGGCGATGGCCAGGCGGATATCTGGAACAGCGAAGCCGATGCGATGGTGTCGATTGCCAATTATCTCAGCAACGCCGGTTGGCGCCGTGATCAAAGCTGGGGCATGGCCGTATCCGTGCCATCGAGCCTGGATCGCAAGGCGGTGGCCAATCGCACGGTACCGCAACGCTGCCCGCGCGTCTTTGCGCGGCATAGTGAGTGGAAGACAGTTGCCGAATGGCGCGCCCTTGGCGTGGTACCCAAATCATCAAAGCGGCTGCCTGACAATACCCTGACCACTTTGCTGGAACCAGATTTCGCTGGAAAAACAGCCTATTTGCTCACCGGAAATTATCGTGCCATATTGGACTATAATTGCTCCAATTTCTATGCATTATCTGTGGGACTGCTGGCCGATGAGATTGAAAGTTGACAAACATCACTCGACATTTTTGATCACAGGCAAGGCGCTGACCTTTGCCTCTGTGTTCCTCTTGCCGGGCTGTGCTTCATCGCCGGATCGCCTGCCACCAGCACCAACAATCGGCGCGCCTGTTGCTGGTGTCAGCGACATCCCGATCAAAATCGGCGACCCTTACACCGTAGGCGACAAAGAATATACGCCGGTGGATACCACTGACTATGACGTGGTCGGCTATGCCAGCTGGTATGGCGAGGAATTTGCAGGCAAGCCTACTGCCAATGGTGAAACCTTTGTGCCCGGAGGCATCAGCGCCGCGCATAAGACCTTACCGTTACCAAGCTATGCCGAGGTTACAGCACTGGAAACCGGTCGTACGATATTGGTGCGGATCAATGATCGCGGTCCGTTCGCCAATGACCGCATTATTGACCTCTCACGCGGCGCGGCTGATCAGCTCGGCATTACCCAACAGGGCATTGCCGGTGTTCGCGTTCGCCGTGTTTTCCCGAATGAAGCGGATCGTGCATTGCTGCGCAGCGGAAGGTCGGCTTTTGAACGCCCGGTAACTTCTGATGGATTGTTAAATGTGTTGCGTAAGAAATTGGGTACAATGCCAGTACCTGTAGAACCGATAAAACAAACCGCTGCCTCGGAAAAACCCTCAGAGGTGGCAGCAGTCAGCCCTGAACCGGAGCCCGACCCGACACCCAAACCGACGGGCAATAACCGCTTCATCGTTGAAGGCGATCAACAAGAGCTGACAAAATCACCCAAGCCGGAATATTGGACTGGCCCAGCCCGGACAACCTTACCCACAGGCTTTATGGTCCAGGTGGCCGCCTTTAGTTCAAAGGCGAGAGCAGACGCTTTGGCAAGCAAATTAGGCGCAAAAGTCTTCCCCAGCAGTGACAGCAAAATATGGCGGGTTCGATATGGGCCATATTCCTCTGCAACAGAGGCGCAAAGCGGCTTGCAACAGGCGCGGCAAAATGGCTATTCGGACGCGAGAGTAATCCGCGCCGACCGCTAGGGTCAGGGCCCAATTTGCCGAGTACTGAGACCAAATGAAATTGATACGCACATTATCGCTGACCGCTTCCGCCTGCGCGATGCTCTGCGCAACCGCATTTGCCGCCAAACCGACTTATGACAGCACTGCGCCAATTGCATACCTGACCGATCTGTCGTCAGGCGCGGTGCTGCTGGACAAGGATGCTGATCGCAAAATTCCGCCAGCCTCCATGGCCAAAATGATGACCGTCTATGTCGCTTTTGACCTGATCAAAAAGGGCGAATTGTCACTGGATGATACATTCATCATGCAGAACAGCACTTGGCAGAAATGGAATAATCAGGGCTCGACCATGTTCCTCAAAGCGGGGCAGTCGGTTTCTGTCGGCGATCTGCTGCATGGCATTATCACCCTTTCGGGCAATGATGCCTGTGTTGTTCTGGCCGAAGGGATTGCCGGGACTGAGCCTGCATTTGTCGACATGATGAACGATACTGCAGCGCGTATCGGCATGAAGAACAGCCGCTTCGGCAACAGCAATGGCTGGCCCGATGAAGGCCGCACCCAGGTAACCGCGCGCGATCTGGCGAAGCTGGGCACCCGCAGCGTCATGGACTTTCCTGATCTCTATAATGATTTCTACGGTCAGGAGAGCTTCACCTGGAACGGCATTACCCAGCAAAACCGCAATCCACTGATCGGCAAGGTTAATGGCGCCGATGGCCTTAAAACCGGGCATACCGAGGAGGCCGGCTATGGCTTTGCCGGTACCGCCGAGCAGAATGGACGGCGGTTGATGATGGTTGTTGCAGGGCTCGATTCCTATAATGGCCGGATTGAAGAGTCGGTAAAACTGCTTAACTGGGGCTTTCGCTCATGGGAGAGTGAACAGCTATTTGCCGCTGGTGACATCATCGGCAGTGCACAAGTACAGCTTGGCAGTGAACGTTCAGTACCGCTTGTAGCGCCGCGCAATGTGGCGGTTACCCTGCCGCGTGGTGGCGTCGATTACAGCATGAAGATCGTTTATGACGGTCCGGTCAAAGCCCCGTTCAAGGCGGGTGCCAATATCGCCTCACTGGTGATTACACCTGAAGATGGCAAGCCGCAGATATTGCCGCTGGCTGCTGGCGAAACGGTTGAAGAAGCGGGTTTCTTTGCGCGTATCTGGAACGGTCTGGCCGCGCTGTTCGGCGCATGAGTAGCGATTTGCCAGTGGCCCCATTTATCGCCTTTGAAGGTGGTGAAGGTGCTGGCAAATCCACCCAGATAAAGCTCTTAAGTGAGCGACTCAAAGCGGACAGCATCGACCACATCGTGACCCGTGAGCCGGGTGGCACAGCAGCTGCCGAGGCTATTCGCGAATTACTGCTGTCGGGTGCCGATGAACGCTGGAATGCCCGTAGCGAGGCTCTGTTGTTTGCGGCAGCCCGTGCGGATCATGTTGCGCGCGTCATTCGCCCTGCGATTGCTGCAGAGCAATGGGTGCTGTGTGACCGCTTCGTCGACAGCAGCCGCGCCTATCAGAGCGCAGGGGAGGGGCTGGATGATGATGCGATCATGCAGCTTCATGCGATTGGCAGTGGGGGATTACTGCCTGACCTCACTATATTGCTCGAAATATCGCAAGAAGTCGCCTTGGGACGCATCCGTGCACGTGATGGTGAGGATCATGATCGCTTCCAGCGACGCGATGCCAATTTTCATCAGCAGGTTGCAGAGGCTTTTCACCAGTTTGCCGAGGCTGACCCTGATCGCTTTCTTGTCATCAACGCCGAACAGAATCCCGAACAGGTTCATGCCGCAATCTGTACTTATCTCCGGCAAAAGGGTCTATTGACGTCATGACGCCGCTTATCGGCCATCACGCCAATCAACGGCAGTTTTTGGCGGCTATCGCCAGCGGCAAGATGCATCATGGCTGGATATTGGCGGGGCCGGAAGGGCTGGGTAAGCATCTCTTCGCCCATCATGCCGCGACGCAGCTATTGGCGCCAGATGGTCCTGTTTCCGATGGCCTGTTCGATATCGGCGCCTTGTCAAAACCGCAGTTACAGATGATCGACAGCAAAACGCATCCCGATTGTCACGAGCTGGAGCGCGAAGCGAAAAACGATACCGAGCGCAAAAAGCAGGAGAAGGGGCAGGATTATGAGCGCCGTCGCAATATCCGTATCGATCAGGTGCGGGCATTGCAGCAGCGATTTGTCACCCGGCCCAGCCTCTCAGATCATCGCGTAGTGATTATCGATGCTGTCGATGATCTGGAACGCAATGCCGCCAATGCGCTTTTGAAATCACTTGAGGAACCGCCCGCCAACACGGTGTTCTTGTTGATTTCGCACAGTCCGGGCCGATTACTGCCCACCATACGCTCGCGCTGTCTGATGATGCGGTTCCATCCCTTGGCAATGGAGGAAATGCAGTGGGCTATTGCCGCAATGCAACCGGACCTTAATCCTGCACAATCTGAAGCGTTGTTGCAGGCTGCTGGTGGCATACCGGGCAATATCACTGGCTTGCTCGATGCCGATATTGGCAAGCTGTTGCAAACCGTCCAAAGCATTTTGCAACAGGGCGACAAGGACCATCAGCAGCGCCTTGCTCTCGCTACACTGTTGTCAGGAAAAGGCGCAGCAGAACGGGTAGGGGCCTTTCTGGCGCGTCTGCCCAAAGTCCTTGCCGATCATGCTCGCACCAATCAAGGCGCGCGCCGAATGGCCGCTATCAACGCCCGCAGCGAGGTGGAACAGCTTGCATCCGAGCTTCCGCGCTATAATTATGATCCTCAGACACTGGTTTTTCGCATAGGTGGCTTGCTGGCATCGGTCGCGGCGACTAGGGATTGCGAAACATAGTATTCAATTCGCGCGAAAGCACAGCATGTCTGAGCCTTTTTATATCACAACGGCGATCAGCTACCCCAATGGGGCACCGCATATCGGCCATGCCTATGAGGCAATCGCTACCGATGCCATTGCGCGTTTTCAGCGGCTGATGGGCCGTGATGTGCGGTTTCAGACCGGCACCGATGAGCACGGCCTGAAAATGGCGCAAAAAGCGGCGGAGCAGGGCACCACGCCGCGTGCGTTGGCCGATGAAATGAGCCAGCTTTTCAAGGATATGTGCGATGCGCTGAATGTCTCCTATGATGTGTTTCAGCGCACCACCGACGAGGCGCATCACACAGCCAGCCAGGCTATCTGGCAGGCGATGGAGGCCAATGGCGACCTTTACCTCGACCGCTATGAAGGCTGGTATTCGGTCCGCGATGAAGCCTATTATGATGAAAGCGAACTGATCAACGCTGAAGACAGCGAAGGCGAGAAGGTTCGCCTGTCACCACAGGGAACCCCGGTGGAATGGACGGCCGAGGAAAGCTGGTTCTTCCGGTTGTCAAAATATCAGCAGCCTTTGCTCGATCTGTACCGTGACCATCCAGAATTTCTGCAGCCCGATAATCGCCGCAATGAAATGATCCGATTCGTCGAGGGCGGCCTGCGTGATCTGAGTATCTCACGCACCAGCTTTGACTGGGGCGTGAAAGTGCCGGGCAGTGATGATCACGTCATGTATGTCTGGGTCGATGCACTGACCAATTATCTTACCGGTTTGGGCTATCCGAAAACCGACAGTGACTTTGGCCGCTATTGGACTTTAGACGCAGACATCTTCCATGTTATTGGCAAGGATATTGTCCGTTTTCACACCGTTTATTGGCCTGCTTTCCTGATGAGTGCAGGCTTGCCGCTTCCCAAGCAGGTTTTCGGTCATGGTTTCCTGCTGAATCGCGGCGAGAAAATGTCGAAATCGGTCGGTAATGTCGTTGATCCCATCGCGCTGGCTGAAGGCTTTGGTGTCGATCAGCTGCGCTATTTCCTGCTGGCCGATGTCGTCTTCGGAAAAGATGGCAGCTATTCGGCAGAAGCTATTGTTACGAAAACCAATGCTGATCTCGCAAACAGCTTCGGCAATCTGGCCCAGCGCACACTTTCGATGATCTTCAAAAATATGGATGGGCGGCTTGCCGATGGGTATCAGACCGAAGCAGCGGACAACGAATTGCTCGATCTGGTAGCCAAGGCAACACGCGAAGAATTTGTGCAGGCTTTCAATGCGTTAAACCTCTCCGGCGCGATTGAGGCCTGGCGCCGCGCGGTTTTTGCGTGCAACCAATATGTCGATGAACAGGCTCCCTGGGCGCTCAAGAAGAATGACCCTCAGCGCATGGCGATGGTATTGATGACGCTGTTTCAGGCTATTCGCGATCTGACCATCTGTATTCAGCCGATCGTACCCGAAGCCGCTAACCAGCTGCTCGATCAGATGGGCATAGATGCCGATCAGCGCAGCTATGCAGACCTTGCTAAAGGTGATTGGTATCAACAGCTTGTAATGCGTGATTGGGCGCTGGAAAAACCCATGCCTATCTTCCCCCGGCTTGAAATACCCGAAGGCGAAAGCGCAGAAGCCGGGAAGGACGCCGCCTGATGCTGGTCGATTCCCATTGCCATCTCAATTATGAAGGCATGGCCGAGGATCAGCCGGAATTGCTGGCACGTGCTAGAGGGGCAGGGGTGACCGCCATGCTCAACATCTCGACGCGCGAGAGCGAGTGGGATGATGTTATCGCCACCGCCGAGCGTGAGGATGATGTCTGGGCCAGTGTCGGCATCCATCCGCACGAAGCCGATGATCATGAGGATCTGGCGCTGGAGCGACTGATGGCTGCGTCAGAGCATCCGCGTGTTGTTGGCATCGGCGAGACGGGTCTTGATTATTATTACGACCATAGTGATCGCCAGCGCCAGCAGGACAGTATGAGGCTTCATATAGCCGCCGCACGCGAAACAGGTTTGCCGATGATCATCCATATGCGCGATGCTGAAGAGGATACAATCCGTACATTGGGCGAGGAGCGGGAGAGGGGGCTTTTCCCCTGTCTTATCCATTGCTTCACCGCCGACCAGGCTTTTGCTGACCAGATGCTGCAATGGGATATTCCGCTGTCGCTCTCCGGCATTGTGACGTTCAAGAATGCGCGCGAATTGCAAGAGGTGGCGAAGCAAATCCCGTCCGACAAACTGCTGATTGAAACGGATTCACCGTTTTTGGCGCCGGTGCCGCATCGTGGCAAACGCGGAGAGCCTGCTTTTGTACGCAATACCGGTGAATTTGTCGCCGAATTACGCGGTGAAGAACCGGAAAAGCTTTTTGAAACCACGGCGCTGAATTTCTATCAGCTCTTCACCAAGGCGCAGCCGTGAAGCTGACCCTGCTCGGATGCGGGACATCCGCAGGGGTTCCACGGATTGGTAATGATTGGGGTGATTGCGACCCGAATGAGCCTAGGAACAGGCGCAGTCGTGTCTCGTTTCACATTGAAATTCCAATGGAATCTGGTGATACAGTCAGCATTATCATCGACACTGCGCCTGATCTCAGAAACCAGTGTCTTGATAATGACATCCATGATCTGACTCATGTGCTTTGGACACATGATCACGCCGATCACTGCCATGGCATAGATGATCTGCGTCCGTTCACATATCACAACAAAGGCAATCCGCTACAGGGCTTTGCCAGGCCTTACACTGCAGATGCACTGAACCGGCGCTTCGGTTATATTTTTGCCGGAGATGGTGGCTATGTCAGCATTGCCGATATGACAGTTATAGAGCAAACCGGGCGTGACAAAGCAGTTACCATCGCGCCCAATGTGCAAGTCGCGGCAGTTGATCAGCCGCATGGATCAGTGCAATCTACCGGCTTGCGGATATCCCATGCTGGTAAGAGCGTTAGCTATGCTACTGATTTTTCAGAAATAACGGACGATATGATCAGCCTTTATAAAGGCTGTGATTATCTTATCAGCGATTGCCTTCGCCGCGAGCCGCATCCAAGCCATGCGCATCTTGCGCTAGCGCTTGAACTGGCTGAGCGGACCGAAGTAACGCATGTGGTGCTAACACATCTCGACAAATCCATGGATTATCGCACATTATGCGCAGAGGTCGGCAACAGAGCCATTGTCGGCTATGATGGCTGGCAGGTGGATATATGAGCGAATGGGATAGTATCTCGCTGGTACACAGCATTGGCGCTTTGGCGCTTGTTGGCAGTGCGTTGCTCGCATATCGCTTGCCATTGGGCAAAGCCGTGAAGATGGCAGCCATATGGGTGTTAATTTTTGGAGCCGCGTTTCTCGCTGTTTCGTTTTTTCAGAATATGTCAGGCGATGATGATACGCCTGGCCGTGAGCAGCAGAATTCGACAGGTGACGGACAATAGATTTAGCTAAATCCTCTCCAAACATTTGATTAAGAATGCAATATAATTTAACATAATATATATTATCGGATTAATATATGCCTTCTCAGACTAAGCCCCTCTCGGACGGAATTTCACAAATTGAAGCTGATCTGCGTCCTCTCGCAAAGATCATGCAGCGTTTGCGCGATCCTGATGGCGGCTGTCCCTGGGATTTGGAACAAAACTTTGACAGCATCGCGCCTTACACGATTGAGGAAGCTTATGAGGTTGCCGATGCGATTGATCGTGAGGATATGGACGATCTTCGCAGTGAACTAGGTGATCTGCTCTTGCAAGTTGTGTTTCACAGCCAGATGGCCAATGAGGCTGGGCATTTTACGCTGCAACAGGTGATCGATGGCATTTGCGGTAAGATGGTTGCGCGTCATCCGCATATCTTTGCCGATAAATCCGTCGAGCAATGGGATTGGGAAGATATCAAGAAACGCGAGCGCACAGAAAAAGGTATGTCCAGCGCGCTCGATGGCGTGGCGCATGCCCAACCTGCCCTGATGCGTGCAGAAAAGCTGCAAAAGCGGGCTGCACGCACCGGCTTTGACTGGCCTGAAGCGCAGAGTTGTGCAGCCAAGCTCGAAGAAGAGATGGATGAATTGGCTGAAACCACAACCGATGCCGAACGCCATGAGGAAGCGGGCGATCTGCTCTTTGCCGCAGTCAATCTGGTGCGGCATTATGGCGTTGATCCCGAAACTGCCTTGCGTGATGCCAATCGCAAATTTGAGCGCCGCTTCAAGGCAATGGAAAGTGAAGCCAAAGGCGCATTTGAATCGCTTTCGCTCGATGCACAGGAAGCGCTTTGGCAGCAGGTCAAGCGCTCGGAGGCAAAGACTGGCTAGCGGCGCGATACATGCGCCAGAAACGCGACCAGTCAGCTGGGGCCATACCTACAGTCAGGTCACAATATTCAGCGTCACTGCTGCTGTTGAGAACATGTCCATGCTGGTGCAGCCAGGCAATCTGGCGGCCTTCGCTATGGGCTATGCGGACGGTTTCCACCTTTTCGCCGCTGCGTAGCATTGCCGCCATGACGTCACATAGCTGATCCAGCCCTTCCCCACTTTGAGCCGATACCAATATCGCAGGTTCTTCAGACTGTTGCATGGCGAAATGTGCATCGGCGCGTTGATCGTCGTTGAGCAGATCCGCCTTGTTCCACACTTCGAGTAGTTGTGCCCCCTCACCTCCATCCTGATCGCGCAAAACCACACCGATTTCTGACAGGACCGACTCTACATCCGCCTTTTGCTCACCACTCAAAGGATGGGCAATATCGCGCACATGCAGAATAAGATCGGCCGCCAGCACTTCCTCCAGTGTGGCACGGAAAGCCGCGATAAGCTGTGTCGGCAGGTCGGATACAAAGCCCACTGTGTCCGACAAGATCGCTTTGGCGATGCCTGGCAATTCAATCGCGCGCATGGTCGGGTCAAGCGTAGCGAACAGCATATCACGGGCCATGACATCGCTATCGGTCAGGCGATTGAACAGCGTCGATTTACCGGCATTGGTATAGCCAACCAGAGCCACCAGCGGCCAACCCTGGCGCTGCCGACGGTTACGTTGCAGCCCGCGAGTGCGTGTTACATCGCGCAGCTCACGCCGCAATCGGGCGCGGCGTTCATTGAGCATTCTTCGGTCAGATTCAATCTGCGTCTCACCCGGGCCGCCAAGAAAGCCAAAGCCGCCGCGTTGCCGCTCCAGGTGGGTCCAGCTACGCACAAGGCGACCTGCCTGATAATCGAGATGCGCCAGTTCGACTTGTAGTCGCCCTTCCTGCGTTGCGGCTCGATCACCGAAAACTTCCAGTATCAGCCCGGTGCGATCAATCACCTTGACCTTCAGCTCGGTTTCCAGATTGCGCTGTTGAATGGCACTGAGCGCGCCATCAACGATTAGCAATTCTGCTTCATATGCGATTATGAGCGCGTTCAGCTCGTCGAGCTGGCCCTTGCCGAGCAATGTCGCCGGCCGAATTGTGCGCAGTGTATAGGCTTTGCTCTCTACCACGTTGATGGCAATGGCCTCGGCCAGCCCCCTCGCCTCATCAAGCCGCTCTTGCTGGCTGATGCCGGGATGATGGCCGATATCGGGATAAACAAGGATCGCGCGAGCGCCATAGCTGATGCCTTCGCGCTCATCTAAAGGTACAAAAGTCTCACTCACAACGCAGCAAATTCTCAGTCATCTGTGCTGTTGTCGTCCCATTCGCTGGTGAGATCAATCGGGCCACCGGGCTGTACTGTGGAAACTGCATGCTTATAGGCAAGCTGTGCCATACCATCGCGTTGCAGCAACATACAGAACAGATCATAGGCCGCAACATTGCCCTGCAGCATTACGCCATTGACCAAAAACATTGTCACCGGCGTTTCCGATGCCTGTACTGCGCTTAGGAAAATATCCTGTAGATTCTTGTTTTTGCTGCGGCTTTCTGAGGAATAGTTATAAAATTCCTGCAGGTCCATCGGTTGTGATGGCATGATGGTGGAAATCGCATGTTTATACACCAGTTGCGATTGGCCATCGCGACGCAGCAGGATCGAGAAATTATCGAACCAGGTTACAACACCCTGAAGTTTCACGCCTTTCACCAGAAACATGGTAACCGGCATGCGGCTCTTGCGTAAGGTATTCAGGAAAAGATCCTGTAGAGATGTTGCTTTCTCGGTCATTGGACCCCCTGTGTTTTGTAATTATCAAGGTCACATTGATACACTTCAAGAACAATAATGCTGCCTTAGCCGAATACAAAGACCAATTCTAGCTTATTGTAAATTATGCGTAACCTACACCGGGATTATGACAATTATCCTTCAGATTTGCGCTCATTCAGTCCGAGAAGTTTAAGCTTACGGTGCAAGGCGGAGCGCTCCATTCCAATGAATGTCGCTGTTTTCGAGATATTTCCCGAAAAACGGCGAATCTGCACTTTGAGATATTCCCGCTCAAAATTCTCGCGTGCTTCACGCAGCGGGACGCCTGTAAGCGTAGATACGCCAAACCCTTGCTCGCTATCGCCTTGAACAATCTCGGTTGGCAGCATGTCAATTTCGATCTGTGATACCTCGCCATGCGGTGCCAAAATCACCATGCGCTCCACCAGATTGCGCAATTGCCGTACATTTCCTGGCCAGTCATAGCTCTGCAGCGCCGCCATGGCTTCACTGCTTACCACAGGTGAAGTGATGCCATTTTCAACCGCAAGCCGGGTAAGATAATGTTCAACCAATGCAGGAATATCATCGCGGCGCTCAGTTAAAGGCGGAATTGCCACGGGTACGACATTGAGGCGATAGAAGAGATCCTCACGGAACTGCCCTTCCCTGATTTCAGCCTGTAAGTCCTTTGATGTTGCAGAAACAATGCGCACATCGACCTTGATCTGCCGGTCACCACCGACGCGCATAAAGCTCTGCTCGGTCAGCACTCGCAATATTTTAGCCTGGGTAGAAATCGGCATATCAGCGACTTCGTCGAGAAACAGCGTTCCGCCATGGGCGCGTTCGAGCAGACCGGTTTGCACCAGCTTGCCATCCTGTTCCTGACCAAAAAGTTGCTCTTCAAAACGGTCCGGTATCATGCGCGCAGAGCTGACGGTGACAAAGGGCGCATCAGCCCGGGGACTCCAGCTATGCAGCAACCGTCCCGCCACTTCCTTGCCGACGCCTGCAGGGCCTGTAATCAGCAGACGACTACCGGTTGTGGCCACTTTTTTGAGTGTGGCACGGACAGAATTAATGGCCGAAGAATTGCCATTCAATTCTTCAGCGACACCCACTCTTTGACGCAGTTGTGCATTTTCACGGCGCAGCCTGTCAGTCTCGGTCGCGCGTGCGACCAGATGAATGAGCCGCTCGGCTTCAAATGGTTTTTCGATAAAGTCCATCGCTCCGCGAGACACAGCGGAAACCGCGGTATCAATATTGCCATGACCGGAAAAGATCAGCACCGGCAATTCCGGATCGCGTTCCTTGACAGCGTCCAGGATTTCCAGACCATCAAGTTTGCTGCCTTTCAGCCAGACATCAAGCAGCAATAATGCAGGGCGACGTTCATCGATCGCTTGCAAAGCGGCATCGCTATCGCCTGCAGTGCGGCAATTATAGCCTTCATCCTCAAGCACGCCCGCGACAAGCTCGCGGATATCTTTTTCATCGTCAACAATCAGTATGTCGAGCGCCATATTATTCACTCACCGGGTCTGGGGAAATGCTAGTATCAAAGCTAAGGGTTACCTTTGCGCCACCCATTTCGGAGGTGGCAAAGGCGATGGTGCCGAAATGCTCTTCGACAATCTTCTTCACGATCGCGAGACCAAGACCAGTGCCTTTTTCGCGGGTGGTCATATAGGGCTCAATGAGATGGTCATGATCGTCTGGAAGCCCCACACCATCATCACAGATAATAACGGCGACAGTGTTATTATGGGCCTCTACTGAAACCGAGATATTACCGCTTGGCAGATGCTCAGTGTCATTGCCGTCATGTTCAGCTTCATATTTGGTCTCAATCGCTTCAGCCGCGTTTTTCAACAAGTTGATAATCGCCTGTGAAATCTGGCGGCGATCACAGGAGAAGCTCTGCTCTTCGACATTATGATCGGTCGTATAGGTGATACCCGGATTGGCAACACGCTGCATAAACACCGCTTGCCGCACCAGATCGACCAGATTCTCTTCGCGGAACACCGGTTTCGGCATGCGGGCAAAGGATGAGAATTCATCGACCATATTGCGCAAATCGCCGACCTGACGGATGATCGTCTCGGTGAGTTGCTGGAAGGTATCTGTATCCTCGCCAATCGCCTTGCCAAAGCGCCGTTTCAGCCGCTCGGCTGCCAGTTGAATAGGGGTTAGCGGGTTCTTGATCTCATGCGCAATGCGGCGGGCTACATCGGACCAAGCGGCTTGCCTCTGGTCAAGAAGCTGCTGGGTAATGTCATCAAAGGTAATCACCTGCCCCATACCTCCGGGGCTGCTGCGTGCGGCAAGGGTCAGCATGTCATTCCCGCGACGGAACTGGACCACTGCCCTGCCCTCGTCACTCTCTGCCACATCGGCAAGAAACGGCGCGACATCAGATAAAGGGCGCTCAACATAGCTTTGATTATCGTCAATCAACAGCTCTTGCGCTGAACTGTTCATCAACTGAATTATGCCTTTTTCATCGACCGAAATGATTCCCGCGCTGACCGATTCCACCACTGTTTGCATAAAGGCGCGGCGCTCATCGAGCTGGTGATTGGCGCGTACAAGGGCTTGCCGCTGGTCATCCAGCTTTTCAGTCATGCTGTTAAAAGCCCGGCCCAACATGCTGACCTCGTCGCGCGCGCCTGTATCGGTAACCCGTGTTGCCAGATTGCCACGGCTTACTTCGCGCGATGCGCCGACAAGATCGCTGAGCGGCGCCACCATTCTATCGGCAAATTTGACCGCAACCCAAAGCGCAACGGCAAGCAGAAGCAACGAAACAAGATACAGCGCAACATTGAACCGCAATTGCAATGATCGCGTGCGGCCTGATAGCGCATCATAATCGCTGAGCACTGCTCTTGCACGTTCCCATTGGCTCAACGCCAGTTGGCTGGAAGCACGCGACGCATAGAGCAGAACATCGCCTTGCGCATCAAGCATGGTAACCGCTTCAATGCGATCATCGGTAAACGCGAGAGCAACATCACTGCCAGATTGCAGCTCTTGCAGCATCTCAGAGGTAACGCGCGAAGCGAGATTGCGATTTTCGGGATCAACGATAACCGAAGTGCGCAGCACGCCATCTTCGCCGCGTTCCAAAATGGCAGATTCATTAAACTGGCGGTAGACCACCTGATAGGAATAGCCTTCGGCAAATTCCGGACTGTCAATTTGCGCCTGTGACATATAGTCACGCAAATCTCCTGCCATGGCAAGGCTTTCATTGCGCACATCGCGCGCACTCTGGTCATTATAGCCAAGCGCCAGTTCATTAGCGTTTTCCAGCACGCCACGGGCGCGGTCCGAATACCAGAATTCCACGCCATATTGGAACAACAGCGAGGCAAACAGAACCACCAATAATGTTGGCACAGCAGCGACAATGGCGAATAGCCCGACCAGGCGCGTATGATAGCGTCCGGTGGATCCGGCGATAGCCTTTTCCGCGCGGTTTTTTGCGATACGCCGCGCGATAAGCACAAGAATCATCATTGCGGGCACAAGGTTCGCAATCAGCAGGCTGGACGCCCAGATAGCGGGCAAGACCCGGTCGGCAGCATCCTCTGTCGTCAATATCTGTGTAGTGATGGCGAGCATCGCCAAAAGCAAAGCCGCCATGGCCCATTCGGCAACGGCATAGCGCCGCTCATTATCGGTGCCGTCATCATTGTCGGAAACACGAAACCAGTTTGCAAAGGAAGGGGGAATATTTGCCGATGCCATTGTCAGCTTATTACAACAGAGCTGTGGCAATTAAAACACAAATTGAGTCAAGCCGGATCACTTCATCCATTATGTCGGTCATTCCACCGGATATATTATGGTAACATACCGTATATTTTGAGTTTTTTGCGCAAAGTATTGCGGTTAATCCCCAGCATCTCGGCAGCACGGATCTGATTTTGATCGGTTTGCATCATAACACGCTGCAATAAAGGCTTTTCCATCTTCTCAAGTGCCTGAGCATAAAGTTCCCCACGGCCATGAGAGGTTTGTTGCAGAAACGCATCAACTGCAGATGTGAACAGTGCAGTATCAGAGCCTGTGCTTTCCTCCGCTTCGCTATTGCCAAGCTGTTGCGCCACCATGATCCGGGTAATGGTTTCCCCGCTGCTTAATGCGACGATACGCATCACAGTATTGCGCAACTCACGGACATTACCGCGCCAATCGAGCGATTGCAGCAACGCCATGGCGTCATCAGCAAAATATTTCTCTTCCAGACCTTCGGAGACAGCTTGCGCTGCAAAATGACGCACCAGATCGGGAATGTCTTCTCTTCGATCACGCAGAGCCGGCAGAGTGATAGGCAGAACATTGATACGATAATAGAGGTCTTCACGAAATTTGCCGCTTGCGATCAACGCATCAAAATCCTGATGCGTTGCGGCAATGATGCGGGCATCAATGCTGATCTCTTCGCGCCCACCGATACGGCTGATCCGCCCCGATTGCAGAGCGCGCAGCAGGCGCGTCTGTGCCGCCATCGACATATCGCCTATCTCATCGAGAAAAAGCGTGCCACCATTGGCCTGCTCAAACATGCCAATTTGGCGATCTACCGCGCCAGTAAAGGCCCCTTTTTCATGACCAAATAATACGGATTCGATTAGCTCTGAGGGAATGGCTGCGACATTTACTGGGACGAATGGTCCTTGGTTGCGATGCCCCGCATTATGAATAGTCTCTGCCACCAACTCTTTACCTGTACCAGATTCTCCTAAAAGCAGCACAGACAGATCGTTTTTGAGCACTTTGCCGATAGTGCGGTACACCTCTTGCATCGCCGCACTGCGGCCGACAATGGCCATAGAACTACCGTCCATATCGCCGTCTTCTTCCGCAATGCGTTTGGCGGGTTTTACGGCTTTATGGGCAGCAGCAATCAGGGCTTCCAGATCAAAGGGCTTGGGAAAATACTCAAATGCATCGGCATTGCTGGCACGTAGCGCTGTGTCGAGCGTGTTTTGCGCTGACATTACGATGACAGGCAGATCAACGGCCTCTTGCTCAAGCCATTCACCGAGATCATCCAACCCATCACCATCTTCGAGCAAAACATCGGTTATCAGCAGCCCATAATCGCCAGTTTTTAGACTTTCATTACGGCGGTCACGGCGTTTGACTACATCCACGTCCCAACCCTCAGCATTGAGGGCCGTGGTCAATACATGGGAGATAGCTTTGTCATCTTCAGCGAGCAAAATGCGTGTCATTGCCGCTCTCCCATGATGGTTTCCTGGCTTTCCGCAGCCGCGAAGAAAAGCCGGAACTGGGTCTGCCCTTTTTCCTCATGCCGACGCTGTACGATCCGCCCCTGCATCTGCGTGACCATCTGGCGCACCAGCGCAAGACCAAGCCCCTGCCCTTTCGCCTTGCTGGTTACAAATGGCGTAAACAGATGCGGTTTGATGTTCTCGGCTATGCCGGGCCCGTTATCGGAGACCCGTATTTCAACCGGCAGCCTGATCATGCCATCGCTCTTGCGATTGGCGATGCTAAGACCTGGGGCATAATGACTGCTTAAAGTGATCATCGGATCGGGTTGATCACAACACGCATCGGCGGCATTGGACACGAGATTGAGCAGAATCTGCGTTAGCGCCTGCTCGGACGCCATAATCTCCGGTAGAGACGGATCATAGCGTTCAATAATGTGTATCTTGCTGCCATGTTCAGCGAGGCACAACATCTTCACCCGGCTGAGAATCTCATAGAAATTGACCGGTTTCATATCACCAACAAGATCGCGCCCGAGAAACTGCATACGGTCAATCAGCTCGGCAATATGATCAACTTCCGTCCTGATAAGAGTGACGAGATCGGCGTCGGCTTTGTTTCCGGCCTTTTTCTGCTGCCGCGCCAAAAGCTGGGCAGCACCACGAATGCCAGCCAACGGATTTTTGATCTCATGTGCCAATATATCGGGCCCGCGTAGCGCCAACATGTCGGAGTCTTTTTCAGCATAACTCCCAATGCCATCAGGAGCATAGGACGGACTCATCGCCGCGACACGCCAGCCCGGCCATTCTTCCATCGGTGATAGCGACAGATCGATAGTGAATGGCTTATCGATACCCTTTATACGGCAAGGTGCTGCACGCACGGTAACATCAGCTTCGGGATCGTCCAGGGCAAGGGCAAGCCGTGAATCGGCAAAACGTATAAAGGCTGAAAAGGCATGTCGACTCAGCCTTTTGCTGCTTGCTTCCAGCAATGTTTCAGCAGCGGCATTGGCCTCAGCAATCTTGCCGTCTGGAGCAATCACAAGGATAGATATGGGTAAAGCACCGGCAGCATCCGATAGCCCTGGAAGCGACTTGGCGATTACCTCGCTCCCAATATCCTTCAAGTCGGGTCGTGCCACCTGTCTCAGGCCGCCTGTCGCTGTTCCAGCCATGGCTCGTAAAAAGCAGTCAGGCTGTCAATCACTTGCTGCGGGTCTTCCAGACGGTTGACCGCATTGCGAAAATCCGCCGATCCGTGCAGGCCCTTGGTATACCAACCCAGATGCTTACGCGCGACTTTTACGCCCACAGCCTCACCATAAAGCTCGAGCATGGCACGGTAATGTTCAACCAGCACGTGATATTGTGTCGCCAGATCGGGATCAGGCAAGCGGGTGCGGTCATCGCCATCCTGGCTGAACCAGTGCATCACCTGCCCCAATAGCCAAGGCTTGCCATAAGCGCCGCGGCCGATCATCACACCATCAGCGCCACTCTGCTCAAGCGCGGTTTCGGCGTCCTCAATCGAGCAGATATCGCCATTGACGATCACCGGAATCGACACAGCGTCTTTGACCTTGCGGATAAACGCCCAATCGGCGCTGCCCTTGTACATCTGGTTACGGGTGCGGCCGTGTACGGTAATCATCTTCGCGCCAAGATCCTCGGCAATATGCGCCAGCTCAGGGGCGTTGAGACTATCATGACACCAGCCCATACGCATCTTGACGGTAACCGGTACCTCCACCGCATCAACCGTCGCCTTGATAAGCGCCGCCGCCAGCGGCAGGTCACGCATTAATGCCGATCCGGCATCACCATTGACGACCTTTTTGACCGGGCAGCCCATATTGATATCAATAATCGCCGCGCCGCGATCTTCGTTAAGTTTAGCGGCCTCGCCCATACGCTCCGGGTCGCAACCTGCAAGCTGCATCGAAACCGGTTCCTCGGAAGGTGCCCAGGCAGCTTTTTGCAGCGACTGACGCGTTTCACGGATCATCGCCTCGCTGGCGATCATCTCGGTGACATTCAGTCCCGAGCCAAAGCGCCGTACTAATGTACGGAACGGACGATCGGTAACCCCCGTCATCGGTGCGAGGATCACCGGACAGGCAATTTCATGATTGCCAATTTTGATCGGGGCCAAAGCCATAATGATACCATATCCATGTGCTGAAAATTTAGGCAGCGGATAGCTGTAAATACCCAAATCTGCAAGTTTTGATCCACGTTACTGACACAAATGTCATTGGCGATGGACAAGGCTGGGTTGATTTGTCATGGGGATTACCACTGTGACAGCCTTTCATGCCATCATTGTCGCCGCAGGGAGCGGATCACGCGCAGGCGGTGATATTCCCAAACAATATCGCGATTATCAGGGGCAGCCACTGCTTCACTACAGTGTACAAAGTCTGTTGTCGCACCCACTCATTGGTCAGCTAATTATAGTTATCGGTGATGGCCAAGACGCCATGGCGCAACAGGCCCTGCCCCAGGATAATCATATCAAAACCGTTTTGGGCGGTGACAGCCGGATGGCCTCGGTATCCAATGGTTTGCAGGCGCTTGCTACATTAGAAATCGCCGAAGATGCAAAGGTTCTCGTGCATGATGCGGCCAGACCTGGCCTTTCCCATGACGTAATTGAGCGGCTGTTGGCAGCACTTGATAGCCAGTCCGGCGCAGTGCCGGTATTGCCCATGGTGGACAGCATGACCAGCAATGCCGGTGAATTGCTGGGTGAAGCGGTTGATCGCAGTGACTTTGTGCGGGTACAGACACCACAAGCCTTTCATTTTCATGCACTGCAAGCCGCGCATCAGCATTGGCAGACAAAATCTGGCGATTCGCCAACCGATGATGCACGTATGGTTCAGGATTGTGGCTATAAAGTCGCTGCTGTTGCCGGTGATGAAAAACTGGCAAAGATTACGTTTGCTGAAGATTTTAATGGGGGCCCAAAGCTAATGAACCATCAGAGCGATAATCTGCGCGCTCCGATACGCATGGGCAATGGCTTTGATGTGCACCGTTTTGAGCCGGGCGACCATATCTGGCTGTGCGGTATAGAAATCCCGCATAATCAGGGCCTCAAGGGCCATAGTGATGCCGATGTCGGGCTGCACGCTTTGACAGACGCGTTGCTCGGTGCGCTGGCATTGGGGGATATTGGCTATCATTTCCCCGATACAGATCCGCAATGGGCTGGCGCTGCATCAGACCGTTTCCTCGGACATGCCGCCAAGTTGGTCGAAGACAAGGGTTATCGCATTGGCAATATCGATATCACCCTGATTTGCGAAGCCCCCAAGGTAAAACCGCATCGTCAAGCCATGCGCGAGCGGGTAGCAGATATTCTGGGCCTTGATATTGATCTGGTTAGTATCAAGGCAACAACCACCGAAGCTCTGGGCTTCACCGGAAGACGCGAAGGCATTGCCGCGCAAGCCAGTGCCGTATTAGTTCAACACACGGAAAACAGGACAAGCAGCATATGACAAAGATGAGCAAATTTTTCGCCGGCGCACTAGCCCTGACAGCATTGGCTTCGCACCAGACCGCCTGGGCACAGGATTGCGTCGCGACCGAGGAAGCCGAAGCGCTGATGACTGTAGTTATGCCTGGCGGGATAACCTCTTTAGGACAGGCTTGCCAGGCGCATTTGCCCGCCGATGCAGCACTGCTCAATGCGACGCCCTATATTGAAAACACCCTCACCCCGGCTGCACGGGAAGCCTTCCCAAAAGCTTTTGAAGCCATCAAAACCATTGCCGGAGACGGTTTACCCGATGGCCTTGGCTATGATGATATGGCCCCGTTGCTTGACCTGTTTATCGGGCAGGAACTGACAAAGGGCATCAAGCCGGAAAGCTGTGGACCGATTAACACTATCATCGAATCGATTCAGGCTATGACCCCTGCACAGGCCTCTTCCATGGTTGTAGCTATGGTTCAGTTGGCCTCTGCATCTGATCCGAAGAGCTTTGATGACCTGCCGATTTGCCCAGCCAATGTGGCATCGGCGGAATAAGCAAAGGCCAAGATGACCTCGCTTCTTCCTGACGATATCGCGATACTGGCCCAGCAGGTGCTGGACGCCAATCGCGAGGCGGACCGTCGGATCGCCGTTGCAGAAAGCTGCACCGGCGGTCTGGTCGCCGCTGCCCTCACCGAATGGCCGGGCAGCTCGGATGTGTTTGAGCGGGGCTATGTCACCTATTCGAACGAAGCGAAGCAGGAAGAACTGGGAGTCAGCAACGATATAATCGATGCCTTTGGCGCGGTTTCGATTGCCGTGGCTTGGGCCATGGCCAAAGGCGCGTTGCAAAATTCCGGCGCAGATATTGCGGTATCGATCACCGGGGTCGCCGGCCCCGGTGGCGGTACCGAAAAGAAACCGGTGGGCACGGTGGTCTTTGCTTGCATAAAAAAAGGCGATGACCCTGATAAGGTCGTCGCTGAGCTCAAACGCTTTGGCGAAGATCTAAGCCGCGATGAAATCCGGCGTCAAGCAGCGTTATGTGCGCTGGAGCTGTTTCTGCCGTAAAGCTGGTCCGCGCGATCCTCAAAAGCGGCGACCATCTTCCTGAAAGCCTTGTCAAAATATTGTCCGGCAAGCCGCTCAAAGAAGCGGTTGTGGAAGTTGAATGACACAAAGAAATCGACACGGCACTGGCCTTCCCCATGCGGCGCAAAATTCCACTTATTCTCCAGATTGCGCAGCGGGCCGTCGAGATATTCGACGATAATCGCCTCGTTCAGCACTTTGGTAACATGCGAGGTGAATTTCTCGCGCAACTGTTTAAAGCCCACGATCATATCGGCAACCATTTCGGTATCACTGTCCGAACGGATACGCGTGCCGATCACCCAGGGCAGAAATTCCTCATAGGAATCGACATCGGCCACCAGCGCATAAACCTGTTCCGGCGTATAGGGCAGATAGCGGGTTTCGCTATGGGTTGGCATGGGTCAGACTGTAACAGCCTTTTTAGAAAGCTGCTCTTCGCGTGCCGCCCGCAGCCGCTCAAAATCATCGCCGGCATGATAGCTGGACCGCGTCAACGGGCTGGATGCAACCAGCAAAAAGCCCTTGGCACGGCCAATGGCCGCATAGGCATCAAACGCTTTGGGAGTCACAAAGTCAGCCACCTTGGCGTGTTTTGGTGTTGGCTGGAGATATTGGCCCATGGTCATAAAGTCGATATCGGCCGAGCGCATATCGTCCATCACCTGATGCACTTCGAGGCGCTCTTCACCCAGCCCCAGCATAATGCCCGACTTGGTGAAGATCGACGGATCATGGCGCTTCACCTGCTCCAGCAGACGGATTGAAGCATAATAGCGCGCACCGGGACGGATAGTAGGATAGAGACGCGGCACTGTCTCCAGATTGTGGTTATACACATCGGGCCGTGCCGTGACGATGGCTTCAACCGCAGCTTCGGATTTGTTGCGGAAGTCGGGCGTCAGAATCTCAATCGTGGTATTGGGCGTATTGCGGCGCAGCGCTTCGATCACCTTCACAAACTGGCTCGCGCCGCCATCGGGCAGATCATCCCGGTCCACTGACGTCACGACAATATGCTCCAGCCCCATTTTGGCTGCGGCAACCGCCAGATTTTCCGGTTCCATCGGGTCAACCTTACGCGGCATGCCGGTCTTGACGTTGCAAAAGGCACAGGCACGGGTGCAGACATCTCCAAGAATCATCACTGTCGCGTGCTTCTTGGTCCAGCACTCGCCGATATTCGGGCAGGCCGCCTCTTCACATACGGTGTTAAGGTTGAGATCGCGCATCAGCTTGCGGGTCTCGTGGAAACCCTTGCTGACCGGAGCTTTCACTCGGATCCATTCAGGCTTGCGCACGCGCTCGGGGCGCGGAGCAACTTCTGGCTTTACGGACATGTCGTTCATGGCTTTGCAGATAGCGATGCACGAGCGGCGATGCAATGGTTGCAAGCGCCATAGAGCAATTGCATCCACCTATCATTGATAGCACATCACTTATGGTCTAGGCCCCGCCGCCATGGAAACCGGAACCCTTGTCACCCTCGCTCTCTATTTTTTCGGGATGATCGGCATCGGCCTTTATGCATGGCGCACCTCCACCAGCGACAGCGCAGGCTATATGCTCGGCGGCCGGCAGCTTTCGCCAGCGGTTGCTGCACTCTCCGCCGGGGCCTCGGATATGTCGGGCTGGCTACTGCTTGGCTTGCCGGGCGCGCTGTATGTCAGCGGGCTGGTCGAAGCATGGATTGGCATTGGCCTGTTCATCGGCGCGCTGCTCAACTGGATTATCGTTGCGCCACGGCTACGCGAGCAAACCGAGAGGCTGGATAACTGCCTCACTATCCCGCAATTTCTTGCTCGCCGCTTCCCCGATAAAGCGCTGCTGTTACGCAGCATTTCAGCGATTGTCATCGTGCTATTCTTCACCGTCTATACCGCCGCCGGACTGGTCGGCGGTGGCAAGCTGTTCGCCAGCGCCTTTGGGCAGGACTATCTGCTCGGCGTTTGGCTCACCGCCGGGGTGGTGCTGGCCTATACCATGTTTGGCGGCTTTCTCGCGGTTAGCCTGACTGATTTTGTCCAGGGCTGCATCATGGTGGTGGCGCTTGTACTAATGCCGATTGTCGCCCTGTCTGATCTTGGCGGATGGGCGGCGACGACGAATATCCTGACCGAGATCGACCCTAGCCTGCTCAGCCTCACCAAAGGGCTGACACTGGTCGGTTCCCTCTCGGCCACTGCATGGGGACTGGGCTATTTCGGGCAGCCGCATATCATTGTCCGCTTTATGGCTATTCGCAGCGTCAAGGATATTCCCACCGCCCGCACCATCGGCATGAGTTGGATGGGAATATCGCTGCTCGGCGCGATTGGCGTGGCGCTGGCGGGTCGCGCCTATGTCGAGGCAAATGGCCTGACGCTCGATGATCCGGAGACGACCTTTATCTTGCTCGCCGATCTGTTGTTTCATCCGCTGATTACCGGCTTCCTCCTCGCCGCCCTGCTGGCTGCGATTATGAGCACCATCTCCTCGCAATTGCTGGTGTCTTCTGCCTCGCTGACCGAAGATTTCTACCGCGCCTTTTTCCGCCGCAAAGCCAGCGAAACCGAGTTGGTAACAGTGGGACGCCTCGCAGTGGCTGTGGTGGCGATATTGGCCGGGCTGATTGCGCTTGATCCAGACAGTCAGGTACTCGAACTTGTTGCCAATGCCTGGGCCGGATTTGGCGCGGCTTTTGGACCACTGATGCTGTTATCGCTATGTTGGTCGCGGATGACGGGTGCTGGGGCGGTCGCTGGCCTGATCACCGGTGCGCTGGTTGTGATTGGCTGGATTGCCATAGGATGGAACAGCGACTTTTACGGGCTTGGCGGCGTGTATGAAATTATTCCGGGCTTTGTCGCCGCTGCGCTGGCGATAGTAACGGTTTCGCTTGCCACCGCGCCTAAAGTTCACAAAGTTCACGCCTATGAGTGATATCGACTATAATGATAATCTCGACGAGATAGCCGCCGATTGCTGGCGCCGTCTGGCGCGTGGTGCGAAGGATCGTCGTCATGCCTTTCATCAACTGACCATCGGCAATAGCGATGCGCAAGGCCTGCCACATCAGCGGATCATGGTGCTGCGCGAGGCCGATGGCGACGCCCGGCGCCTGCGTTTCCACACTGATGCCCGCGCCGCCAAAGTGAATATGGTCGGAGATGGCGCGGCTGTTTCGGTGCTGGCCTATGATATGAAGGCGAAAATCCAGATCAGGATGCACGGCACCGGGCATATTGAGACCGATACGCCCAATGCTGACACAGCATGGCGCGAAGCAACGCTCTATGCCCGCCGCTGCTATCTTGCTGATCCTGCTCCGGGCAGCTTTACCGAAAGCCCCATTTCAGGCTTGCCTTCCGATCTCGAAGGCGTCGAGCCGACCGAGGAACGCAGCCATTTGGGACGTCCCAATTTTGCCCTGCTCTATATCACTATAGACCGCATGGAGTGGCTCTATCTCGCGCACACTGGGCATCGACGCGCCCTATTTACTCATGAAGACGACGCGGGATGGCAAGGTCGTTGGATGGTGCCGTAACGCTTGCTTCATGGGCGCAAAATCAGCACAACACCTACATGCCCAATAGTGATTCCAACACGTCCAACATCGCGCTGCTGATCGACGCCGATAATGCCTCGCCTGCAGGTATCGACCCGGTGTTAACCGTCCTTGCCGAGCTTGGCACTGTCAATGTCCGTCGTGCCTATGGCAATTGGCGCAAGCAAAGCCTCAAAGGCTGGGTCGATCTGGTGCACCGCTATGGCATTGATCCACAACAGCAATTTGACATCACCAAGGGCAAGAACGCTACCGATATGAAAATGACTATCGATGCCATGGACCTGCTCTCGCATGGCCGTGTCGATGGTTTTGGCATTATGAGCTCGGATAGCGACTTCATGCCGCTGGCGATGCGTATCCGGCAGGAAGGTATTCCGGTGTACGGTTTTGGCGGCATCAAGACACCCGATGGTTTCAAACAGGCCTGTACCCGGTTTATCGACGTCAACGCCCTGATCCGCGCCGAGAAGGCCGAGCAGGAGAATGGTAAGCAGCAGAGCGAAGGCGTTGATGAGGAATTGTTGCATCTTTTGATCGATGCCTATCAGGCGAGCAAGCGCGATTCTGAAGGCTTTGCCAGCCTGAGCGCTGTTGGTAAAATCGCAGGCAATCGGTCCAGTTTTGATGTGCGTAATTATGGTTTTGCGAGGTTATCGGATATGTTTGAGACGGTGCCAAATTTTCAGACCAAGCGCAGCGAGAACGGACAGATTTTTGTGAAGCGGGTGAATTAATCTCTCTCCCCTCCCGTTTACGGGAGGGATCGGGGGAGGGATTTTGATCTTCGGCGTTGAGGCTTCTCAGGCCCTCCCCTAACCCCTCCCGCAAGCGGGAGGGGAACTGTCATCATAACCCCCGCTTCACCAGCGCTGGCATAGCAATTTCGCGCATTCCCCATGCCATCGCCCGCATCGCCATTTGCCGCGACTTTGGCAGATGCGCAATATGGCAGGCCATATATTCGATATGCGAACGCGCGCCGCGGGCGGCCTTGAAACTGCCCGCCCCCGCCGAGCAGTTGAGCCGCAGACCATGGTCTATCGCATAGTCGCCGAATAGCAGGCTAGCGATACGGTAGAGCGCCGCATCGCGCGGGGCGGTCATATCATAGCCGAGGACCGGCACCGTCAGCACATCACCGCGCGCAAAGCATCCGGCGACGCCCATAATGGTCCCTTCGCCATTGCGCACCACCTGAAAATCGACCAGCTCACTATCCGAAAGCAGCCTGATCCATTCAGGTGTAAATTGGGGATTGAGCATCGAATATTTGTCGAGATACAGCGCCTTGTACAGCGTCGCGATCCGCTCGGCATCGCTGGCCATCATGGCGCTGATGCCCTCCGCCACCAGTCCCGATTTGCGGAATTTGCGCCGGTCGCTCTTGGTGTGACTGCGCGGACGCCATTGCGCCGCGACATCATCAATCACCCATATCTGCCGCGACGGGATCATCAGCCAGCCATCATCGCGCAGCGCCTGATAGAGTGCGGGTGAGGACCAATCATCGACACTACGGATTGCCAGCATATGATCGGGATAATCCGCCAGCACCGCCTCGCGCATCGCGGCAATCCCCTCGCCTTGCCAGTTCCCGTGCAAATTGGTGGCAAAGAGGAAATTGTCGAGCATCGCCACCCGATTGATATTCGCCGCGCGCAGCAACCCGCCAATAGCGCTCAACCCCGCGCCCACCAGCGGCGCCGCCATGCCCAGCCCGGCCTGATGCAGCTCATCCTTGGCATAGCCGACATAGGCACTGTGCGGCTGCACCACATAGCTGCCACCCATGCCGCCATCGCTGATGGTGACGGGGAGGAGGTGTGGGCCAATGCGCAGGGCACGCAGATCAATGCCTTTGGTATTGGGAATAAGCTGCGTCAAAGGTTGCGCCGCAGCGTGCTGCAGAAAGGCGGAAATGGAAGGGCTAGCACCCTGCCAAACCTTCTCAGGCGGACAAGCCGGATCGAATAGCAAAGGCACGGAATCGGGCATCGTCCGCGCCTCTATGACATCAATGCGTCATTTGAGAGACAGTTTGGACCGTCAGCATTTTGATGATATATATTTGAATATGACCGCACATGAGATCATCGATACCCTGCAAAAGCATCGCATCAGTGTGGATGAATTTCTGTTGCTAGACCGTGAAGGCGCATTTGGTGATCGTAACACCGAGCTTTTCGACGGGGAAGTTTTCTACATGAACTCCAAATATTCGGATCATGCACGTTGCATGACGTATCTTTCCCATGCTTTGTTCGAGCAGTTGAAAAGCAGTGAGTTTGAAGTGCTTACCGATGTATCTGTGCGGATATCGGACTATGACTGCCCTGAGCCTGACCTCGTCATCTGCAGTAAGCTGGAAAGCAACGACATTGTGCCGCTCGGCAATGTAAAACTGGCGATTGAAATAGCAGCGACAACGCTGCGGATAGACCTTGGCCCGAAAGCCAATCTTTATGCCAATGCAGGAATTGCGGAGTATTGGGTCGTTGATGTGGAAGGCAAACGACTTACCCAAATGTGGGCACCGCAGGAAGCGAGCTATCAGAAGCAACGCGAAATCGCTTTTGGTGATAATGTGAAAGCTCAGACCATTTCTGATCTGAGCATTACACTTCCCATAGACCGATAAGTCTGACTTTCCCGAAAAGCGCTTACCGCGTCAATTTCTTATACGCCAAGCGTGTAGGCCTATCTGCAGCATCGCCCAAACGACGGCGCTTGTCTTCCTCATAGCTTTCAAAATTGCCCTCAAACCACTCCACATGGCTGTCGCCTTCGAACGCCAGGATATGCGTTGCCAGGCGGTCGAGGAAGAAGCGGTCGTGCGAGATGACCACGGCGCAACCGGCGAAGCTTTCGAGTGCATCTTCGAGTGCGCGCAACGTTTCAACGTCAAGATCGTTGGTCGGCTCGTCGAGCAGCAGCACATTGCCGCCTTCTTTCAGCATCTTGGCCATATGCACGCGGTTGCGTTCACCGCCTGATAGCTGGCCGACCTTTTTCTGCTGGTCGGTGCCCTTAAAGTTGAACGCACCGACATAGGCGCGGGTCTGCACCTCGTGCTTGCCGAGCTGGAAGAAATCGAGACCGTCGGAAATCTCTTCCCAGACGTTCTTGTTGGCATTGAGGTCATCGCGGCTCTGATCGACATAGCCGAGCTTGACTGTTGAGCCGACCTCAATCTCGCCGCTATCGGGCTGTTCCTGTCCGGTAATCAGCTTGAACAGAGTCGATTTACCCGCGCCATTGGGACCGATCACGCCGACAATTCCTCCGGGCGGCAGGGTAAATTCGAGATTTTCAAACAGCAGCTTGTCGCCATAGGCTTTGGTGAGACCCTTGGCCTCAATCACCTTGCCGCCAAGACGTTCCGGCGTTTGGATAAGGATTTGCGCCTTACCCGGATCACGGTTTTCCTGCGCCTCAACCAGCTGATCGAAGCTCTTGATACGGGCCTTGGATTTGGTCTGGCGGCCTTTGGGGTTTTTGCGGATCCAGTCCAGCTCTTCGTTGATAGCTTTTTGGCGGCCCTTGTCCTCGCGGGCTTCCTGTTCAAGCCGCTTGGCTTTTTTCTCCAGATAGCCCGAATAGTTGGACTCATAAGCAAAATAGCGGCCGCGATCGAGCTCCAGCACCCATTTCACTACATTGTCGAGGAAGTAGCGATCATGGGTGACCATGATGACATTGCCTTTATATTCGACCAGATGGTTCTCCAACCAGGAGACGCTCTCTGCGTCGAGATGGTTGGTTGGCTCGTCGAGCAGCAGGATTTCCGGTTTTTCCAGCAACAGCCGACACAGCGCCACGCGACGGCGTTCACCACCGGAGAGATTTTCCACCGAAGCATCACCCGGCGGGCAGCGCAGGGCTTCCATCGCGATTTCCTGCTGGTTGTCGAGCGTCCAGCCATCCACCGCGTCGATCTTTTCCTGAAGCTCGCCCATTTCGGTCATCAGCGCGTCAAAATCGGCATCTTCGGGCGGGTCTGCCATCAGCCCGGATATCTCGTTGAACCGGTCGACAAGATCAGCGACGGGCCGCACGCCATCCATAACATTCTGTTTGACCGTCTTGCTGGCATCCAGCTCCGGCTCCTGCGCCAGATAACCGACGCGAATGCCCTCGCCCGCCCAGGCCTCACCCTGAAATTCGGTGTCGATCCCGGCCATGATCTTCATCAGCGTCGATTTACCCGCGCCATTGGGGCCGACAATGCCGATCTTGGCATCGGGCAGGAATTGCAGATGAATGTCATTCAGCGTCGGCTTGTTGGCGCCGGGATAGGTCTTGGTCAGACCCTTCATGACATAGCTATATTGTACGGCCATTGGGGGAGTCCTGTCTCTCAATATGCGGGAATATTTGCAGCGCTGCCTAGCGAAGCGGGAGGCGGCCTGCAAGGGAGGCGTTGGCAAATATTGCGCATCTGGCCTATCCTCTCTTGGATGAAGAGAAAAACATACGGATTCGCGACCTTAATACTGGCGATATTGCTCGCCAGCCCCGCCTTTGCCCAGCATGACCCTGCCGCCCTGCAGGCGAAGGCGCTCGAAGATGATACCGCCTATGATATTGTCGAAGGCCTGACCACTGAGGTCGGACACCGTTTGGCCGGTACCGAGGATGAGGCGCGCGCTCGCGATTGGGCGATCCAGAAGCTGACATCGCTCGGCTTCGACAATATCCGTGTCGAGCCTTTCACCCTTCCCGTATGGGTGCGCGGTGAGGAAGAAGCGTATATTACCTCCCCATTCCCACACAAAATGCACATTACTGCTTTGGGCAACAGCGCCAGTACCGGTGAGGATGGTCTGGAGGCAGAGATCGCCTTTTTCCCAACACTGGCTGATCTGACTGCCGCGCCCGATGGCAGCCTTGAAGGCAAAATCGCATTTGTCAGCCACAAAATGACCAAGACCATGGACGGCTCCAGCTATGGCGCTTTCGGTGGGGCACGATTCATCGGCCCACGCATTGCCTCACAAAAGGGCGCAGCGGCGATTATCATCCGCTCGATCGGCACCGATTATCACCGCAACCCGCATACCGGTGGCACGAGCTTTGCCAATGGCGACCCGATACCGGCGGCCGCCATTTCCATACCCGATTCCGAAAATCTGGAACGGGTGCTTGCGCGCGGCAAGCCGGTGAGGGTCAAGCTTAAGCTGACCCCGCGCACTTTGGGCGAGTTGGAATCGGGCAATGTTATCACTGAGATTCCGGGAAGTGACCCAGATGCACCGATTATTGTTATCGGTGGCCATCTTGATAGCTGGGATCTTGGCACTGGTGCCGTGGATGATGGCGCAGGCGTGGCCATCACCACCGCCGCGGCCAAGCTGATCAAGGATGCGGGCCAACCCAAGCGCACCATCCGCCTTATCTGGTTCGGCTCGGAAGAAGTCGGCATTTATGGCGGCCGTGCCTATGCCGAGAAACATGGCGCAGCAGGCCATGCCATCGCGATGGAATCCGACTTTGGCGCCGGACGCATCTGGCGCGTGGAGTTCAAACTGCCCGAGGGCAATGATGCACTGAAAACCGAAATCGCCAACGCGCTTGCGCCACTGGGTATTGGCCGCTCATCGATTGAGGCAGGCGGTGGTCCGGACAATGGTCCGCTGGTGCGTCTCGGCGTCAACGCCATCGACCTACAGCAGGATGGCACAGACTATTTCGATCTGCACCACACGCCCGATGATACGCTCGACAAGATTGACCCGGTAGCCATGCAGCAAAATGTTGCCGCCTGGGTGACAGTACTCTCGATCATCGCCAATAGCGATGCCGATATCGCCGCGCGACCAGTGGAGCCGGAAGGATGATTCAACGATTCTCGGTCATATTTACGCTTATACTGTTCGCATTAAGTGCCTGTAGCGAAGGTGAAGAAACCATCATGGAAGAAGGCTCTGCGGCCACCATAGAAGCGCGCACTGAAAAACAGGCACAAAGTCTGGAAGAAGCCGCAGACAGAGCAATGCAGATAGAGATTGAAGCGATGCAGCCGGAAAATGCGCCCAGTGCGGAACCGGAGCAAGCCTCAACAACCGAGTAAGCACTGTCCGAAAGCAGACTATCCACTCTATCCGTTCGCCTCGAGCGAAGTCGAGAGGCTGGTGCAATTGAAGAACGGTGTCTCGACTACGCTCGACACGAACGGAAAAGGCAAATTGCTATTGGTGTTTCCGTTAGCGGTCTAAGTTGTAGTCGATTATTTCTGAAAGTGGTCGGGGAGACAAGATTCGAACTTGCGACCCCCTGTACCCAAAACAGGTGCGCTACCAGGCTGCGCCACTCCCCGACACTTTCCGATGCTGCCCCTAGCCAATCGGCTAAGGAAAGCAATGCTTTTTTGCCACTATGGACATTGGCGAGATTACGTCCACCTTCGCTAAAGCTTCGGCGGACAGCCTTCCCTTCCAACGTCAGCTAGTGGCTGGCTCGCCAGCCGAAGCTTCTGTAGGAAGCGAAGGCTGGTGGGCCCGGAGGGACTCGAACCCCCGACCTAGCCGTTATGAGCGGCCAGCTCTAACCAACTGAGCTACAGGCCCATCCGAGAGCGTGCCGATAGCCGAAAGCCCCAGCATATTGCAAGCGCCAAACGCGTTGATTGCGAAAATGCTGTATGAAGCATTGATTATGCGGGGGATTTTACCGCTGCGGTTAGGTCATCCAAAGACGCAGGGCGAATATTGCGCTGGGCGCAATAGGCAAAAACCCGTCGCCACCAGTCATAAAGCCGATCCACATGCTCAGCGGAACGCACATAGGGCGTATGACCCGGTTGCAGCGATGGCGAGTGAAAAGAGAAATTCAGCAAGGGCAGGCCATCATCGATGGCAATATCGATCGCACGGATGGCATCTTCAGCACCGATACCCTCCGGAGTTAGCGCAATACGTTCCAGAAACCCAGTACGAGCCAGAAGCGAACGCGCCAAAGGTGCGTTGCGCAGCCTGGGATAGAGCGTTTGTGATTGCTTACGCAAAAGGCCCCAAAATGTTGTGGTCAGAGGCAATTCTGCGAGCTGTGCAGCGCGATCCAGCCAATAGGGTACGAGCGGGTGCTGCGAATAATCAGGGCCACCTTTCGCGCTATAATCAAAACCCGTACGCACCGAGCTATCGAAAACTATTCCTGCTTCTTTGAGGATTTCTGCAGTATGAGGCCCTGCCCCATACCGTCCAGCACGATAGATTATCGGTGCCTTACCAATGGCTTTCTCAATCTCTTCAGCCAATGTGAACAACTTGGCTCGTTCCAGCTCTGGCGGAAGGTTGCCAGCAAAACTGTTGCGCTCGTTCAACTCCTCTTGCTTTGGGGGATTAACCCAGGGGTGTAATTGCATCCCGACACTGGCTTCCCCCGCCTCAACCGCAGATTTCAGACGTTCTGCAGCGGGTGCATGGGTAATGATCGGATAATCGACCAGATAGATTGGAATGACATTCTGATTTTTGCAGAAGAGCTGAAACCGGTCGAGCAAGGCTGTACTCTCCAGCCCAAATCCCGACTCGCTAAATGGCTGATTCCAGTCAAAATCCTCTTCGGTATCCACCGTGACGATAAACCGCTGCCCAAATGCTGCGCCCCAGTCGACATAATCGACTTTTTTATCGGACTGTAAAATGGATCGCGACGACATGCGCTAAGGGCTTTCGATAACCATTAATCTGGAAACAGACCCTCCTATCGCCTTGCCCCTTCAACTGGCAAGCGGGCGGTTATAGTATCTGTCTATAATCCGTAGAGTAAGTGCGAAAAGTTCAGGCGTCTTCGCGCTCTGATAGCGGCAGCGTAGCGAGCTGATCCAAGACAGTATCCGTGTCCTGGATAATATTATGTGCCATATTGCGATAGGGTTTTGCGACTGGGCCGAATAGCTGAGTCTCCAATATTTCTGCAAAACCCTTCAGAGCGCCGGCTGGTGTCTTGAGCTCATGTGCAAGCTGACGATAGTCATCATTGGTGACCGCTGAGGCTTTGATCGTGCTTTCAGCATCATTTGCTTCGTCGGATACAAGCCGCATAAGAACACCACAATAGCCGATAAACTCGCGATCATAACCCGATGCAAAGCGCGGCCAGGCATCGAGACGCCATGCGCCAGCCAATAGGGGGCTACCGCGATGCACATAGCGACCATTGACTATAGGGCGATACTGATTGGCAAGCCTTGCTGTTTCCGGGTCGCAGCCACAACTTCCAGCCATAGCCTGGAGAAAAATCGGCATGCCATCGGCAAAGCCCTCACAATCGGGGTCAGCTGTGACAAGCTGTCCACTTTTGTCGCTAACAAAGCATATTTCTTTTATCGCTTGCACCTGATCCTCGGCAAAACCTTCAAGCGGCAGATGCGGCGCATTGTTGCTTGCCCGCTGAGCCGTGAAATGAGCGATGCGCTCCACAATTTCGCCAATGTCAGATGCTGGCGGATCACCAGCAACCGATTCAGCAGTTTCTACTTTCTCGATTTCCTTATCGGCATCATAATCATTTGTGATTATATCAGTATCATCCTGTACTGCAGACGCAGCCCCGCTTTTATCGCCTGACTGATCCATGAGACCTGCTTTATGCATCAACTCTGCCCGTTGATCTGAAGATAATGTTTTTATGATCTCAAGCCACTTTTCTGCGGGCAGGCGTGTTTTGGCCACTGCTGCGTCGCGCACCTGCTTTGGTTGTTCCAGCAGAAACCGGACCAGCGGGGGTGACTGTAAGGGACGATTGCTTTCGCTCAGAGCTTCGGCCTGTTTTTCAGGTGCCATTTTCTGGGCCAGAGCATTGAGCCGAACCAGTGCCGCAGTCAGATCTACTTGAGAATAGTAGCGGCCCTTATTTTCAAACCGCATCAGAGCGGCATCATATTCACTATCGGCAGGCTTCGCATCAGCCAAAAGGTCAACAATCTGACGATATTGCACAGCAGCCAGAGACGCTTCAGGCACTGCGCCAGATATGGCGGTAGCCAAACGGTCGTCATAATGCAGGTTATTCGCCACTTATGCGCCTTATTGCACGAGAGATAAGCATTACTAGCAAATTACCACTGGTTATCAAAAATTAAACATATCAATTAATATTGTTGCAAAGTGGGACAATTGCGCTGGAAAATAATATAATTATGGCTAAAGTAGCTAACATATCCGGATATTGCGGGAGAAGATGCCATGACCTTGGCCAATCTTGATGAAATTGATCGTAAATTGCTGGCTGAATTGCAATCGCATGGCCGCATTACCAATGTTGAACTCGCAGAGCGGGTGGGCCTTACCGCTCCCCCCTGCTTGCGCCGTGTGCGTGCTTTGGAAGAAGCCGACATCATTAATGGCTATCACGCCGATATCAATCCTGCGGCATTGGGTTTTGCTATCACTGTGTTTGCAATGGTCAGCCTGAAGAGCCAAGCCGAAAGCGCACTCAAAGAGTTTGAAGACCATATACTGGAACTTCCAGAGGTGCGCGAATGCCATATGCTCAACGGGGAAATTGATTTCATCCTGAAAATCGTATCCTATGATCTACAGAGTTTTCAGGAATTTCTGACATCGCGTCTCACGCCTGCGCCCAATGTCGCCAGCGTCAAGACATCACTGACGATCAGGACGGCAAAGAACCTGCCAGGAGTGCCGCTGGCTGGCGAATAAACAGGCTATGATTGGAGGAAAGGCCGAGGAGACCCTCTCCCCGACCGAATAATCCCTGTTTTAGCTGCCTGTAGCAGACTTCTGATCAAGCCAGATCGACCAGAATTCAGCCAGCGGTGCACGTGGGCCATTGACCTTTGCGAAGGTTGTGCGAGCCATATCATAATTGCCCTGCATCGCCTGTGAGATTGCCAGCCTTGTGTTGGCAAGGTTAGCATCTACACCGGGTTTTCCGAGCGCGAGCGCATAAAGCTCTGCAGCCTTGGCATATTCGCCATAGCCCAGATAGGCATCAGCCGTACCCAGAGCCACCTGGGGATTACTTGAGCTACTGGCAGCAGTGGCACTCGAACCAAGAGAACCACGGTCCTCCGGAATCCGTTCCTTGGCCATGGACATGCTTTCTGAGAAAAACTCATTGCCTGAAGCAATGGTGCCCTTGGCCATACCTTCTTCAATCAGCGCCGCAACTTCACCTGGCAGGCGCCGCGGATCGGCATTTTCAATATATTCAGCATAATCCTGCTCGCTGACCAGCGCATCATTGGCACGCATCAAGCGCATGAGATCGATATTGATGGCACTGGGAAAGCTGGCATTCTGTCGGAATAATGTCAGGGCATCACGCCAACTTGTCTTGGAAGGATAGTTGGCAACCCATTGTTGAGACCAGTAATTGGTCTCTTTTGCCAGGCCGGCATTCGCAGCGTTCCTGACACCACGGCGATAAAATGCCTCATCAACAGCGGCTCCACCGGCCTTAAGGCGGTCGACTGTTGCCTGCAAGACCTGCAGCCCTTCAGCCGTTCTGTCCTGACGAAAGATAGTATCAATGTAAAGAAGGTCGACATTATCCTGAGCAAAGCCAGCATCAATAGACGCTTTGAAACGCCGTTCAGCTTCCGCATATTCCGTTTTCTCATAGGCGAAGACGCCTGCGAGATAGTTGAAACGCCCAACTTCTGCAGCAGGGGTTTTGCCGCTATCAAGCATGAGGGTGATGCCCTTGCGCTGTATTTGTTTGTCGTTTTTCAGCCCTCCCAGCCGAACAGTTGCATTACCAAGAAAGAATTTTTCATCGGGCGACTTTGCCAGCCCTTCAGCAACAGCAAGCTGTGCCTCAGCGGTGGCAACATCCTGAGCCTCAATCGCATTATTGGCCTTGTTGAACGGTTCAATGAACTCATTGCTGACATCAGGTCGTTCTGCCTTTTCCTTCTTGTCTTTCTTGCGCTTCTGAGCCGATGCGCTGTCTACTGGCAAAACAAGCGAAAATGATGTCACCCCGGCTAGCAGTGCCGCCATGGACAAGGAAAAAAGGGATGATGAGCGCATTAAGTCCTCCTGAAAACGTCTCTTATTATCTCTGTGAATGAGTAAGTTTAGGCCATTTTTGGCTTCTGGTCAGATCAAATACATATATATTATCCGCTGAACCAACATTGAACACCAGTCTATTGCCCGGATTGCATGTGTAAATTGTGCTGTCTGGTCAAGTGGCATTATCCTGTTATCGCGATAGCAAATATCGATCAAAGATGTTGATAGCGCCGCTTTGCCCTCTGGTCTAACCGCTTACGATTTCCTACATATTCGCGATGATCATACTTATTTCCCCCGCTAAATCACTGGATTTCGATACATCCGTGGAAATTGCTGAAGCGACACAGCCACGCTTTGCTGAGAAGACCGAGAAACTTGCCAATGCGCTATCGCGGTTCAGCAAGCCAAAACTTAAGGCTATCATGCCGGTATCGGACAGTCTGATTGCGCTTAATCATGGGCGTTATAAGGACTTTTTCGCGCAGCCGGAAAAGCAGGCGCTATTTGCCTATAATGGCGATGTCTATACAGGACTCGAAGCAAAGACGATGGACGAGGCGGCGATAGATTTTGCCCAAGACCATTTGCGCATCTTGTCAGGACTTTATGGCCTGTTGCGGCCATTGGATCAGATACGGCCACATCGTCTCGAAATGGGCACACGCTGGGCACCACGTCGCAAGAAACTGGTAGATTATTGGCAAGATGACATAGCACCGCTGATCGCCAAAGATGCGGAGGATATCGGTGCAAAGGTCATAATCAATCTTGCCAGTCAGGAATATTTTGCTGCGGTAGAGGCTGGGAAGAAGGCGCTTGCCCTGCCGATCATCAATATTGATTTCCGCCAGGATGGGCCCGATGGTCCGCGCTTTATCAGCTTCGCCGCTAAGCGTGCACGTGGCACCATGGCGCGTTATATCTGTGAGAATAGGTTGACCGACCCCGAGGCGCTCAAAGACTTTGACTGGGACGGGTACAGCTACGATCCAGATAGCAGCGATGATACAAATTTGCGGTTTATCCGATCATGACGTCAAGCCGTCAGGCGGCGGTTGTTATCGGTGCAAATGGGGGGATTGGCGGCGCTCTGGCTGATGCGCTGGAGGATGAAGGCGCATTTGCAACCATCCACCGCCTGACCCTCAGTAATAATGGTAATGCCCATATCGACCTGCAGGACGAAGCCAGCATAGAAGCGGCTGCGAAACGCATCGATGCTCATGAAATACCGGTGACACTGGTTATCTGTGCTTCCGGGCTGTTGCACGATGGTGATCGGCAACCGGAAAAGGCCTTGCGCGATCTGAATGCCGATTGGCTTATGCAGAATTATGCAGTCAACGCCATCGGCCCTGCCCTTGTTGCCAAGTATTTTCTAGCGCTGATGCCGCGCAAGCAACGCTGCATCTTTGCCGCGATCAGTGCGCGGGTTGGGAGCATCTCGGATAACCGTCTGGGCGGATGGCATGGCTATCGCGCATCTAAGGCTGCACTGAATATGCTGATCCGCAATATCGCTATAGAATGGTCACGACGTAACGAACGGTCAATCGCTGTTGCTTTGCACCCTGGTACCGTTGATACTGGGCTTAGTGCGCCATTTCAGAGCAATGTTGCTCCCGGAAAGCTGTTCAGTCCGGAGCGCGCCGCCATGCAATTGCTCGATGTGTTGGACGAATTGCGGCCGGTTGATACTGGCAAGCTTTTTGCCTGGGATGGTCAGGAAATTGCGCCTTGAGAGCAGCAAGATGAGCCTGCCCAAAATGGGCATAATTAACTGTCGATAACCTTGGGCCATAGGTCGCAATTGCTGGTCAAAACGGCCCTGTTCCTCTAAGTCTGACCATCAGGTCGCAATATGCGAAAAAGTAATAAAATATCATATTTGTGAGTAGTTTAACGTGAGTGAGATAGACACAGGTTCCAACCCGGAAAACGGCCCCGACGACATCGCCCCGATCGATATCGTCGATGAGATGAAATCGAGCTATCTCGACTATGCGATGTCGGTGATTGTCAGCCGCGCACTGCCCGATGTGCGCGATGGTCTGAAGCCGGTGCATCGCCGCATTCTCTTCGCCTCGAAAGAAGGCGGATTTGTCGCCGGACGGCCCTATCGCAAATCGGCGAAAATCGTCGGTGATGTCATGGGTAATTACCACCCGCATGGCGATGCCGCGATTTATGAAGCATTGGCGCGGATGACGCAGGACTGGTCAATGCGCGTGCCGCTGATCGATGGCCAGGGCAATTTCGGCTCGATGGACCCCGATAAGCCGGCCTCCATGCGTTATACCGAGGCAAGGCTGGCCAAGGTTGCCAATACCCTGCTCGATGATCTCGACAAGGATACCGTCGATTTCGCGCCCAACTATGATGGCTCGATGCAGGAGCCGCAGGTTTTGCCTGCGCGCTTCCCCAATTTGCTGGTCAATGGTGCGGGCGGCATTGCTGTCGGCATGGCAACCAATATCCCGCCGCATAATCTTGGCGAAGTGGTCACCGCCTGTCTCGCCTATATCGACAATCCGGGGATTACGATTGAGGAACTGATCGAGATTATTCCGGGGCCCGATTTCCCGACGGCTCCGCTGATCCTCGGGCAAGCAGGCGCGCGCGCCGCTTATCAAACTGGCCGCGGCTCGATCCTCACACGCGCACGGCACAAGATTGAGGAAGGCCGCGGCGACAAACGCGCTATCGTGCTGACCTCTATCCCCTATCAGGTGGGCAAGGCCGGACTGGTCGAGAAGATCGCCGAGGCCGCCAAGGATGGCCGGATTGAGGGCGTCTCCGATATTCGCGATGAATCAAGCCGTGATGGCGTGCGCGTTGTGATCGATCTCAAGCGGGATGCCACTGAGGAAGTAGTGCTCAATCAGCTCTGGCGCCACACCCCTGCCCAATCGGGTTTCCCGGCCAATATGCTCGCCATTCGTGGCGGGCGTCCGGAAATCCTCAATCTGCGCGATATTATCGAAGCGTTTGTGCGTTTCCGCGAAGAGGTCATTACCCGACGCACCAAGTTTGAGCTCGCGAAAGCGCGTGAGCGGGCGCATCTGTTGCTTGGCCTGGTGGTTGCAGTCACCAATCTCGACGAGGTGGTGAAGATCATCCGTGGATCGGCAAGCCCCGTCGAGGCGCGCGAGAAATTGCTGGCGCGCGAATGGCCGATGGGCGAAATTGCGCCCTATATCCGCCTTGTAGAAGCGCTAGAAGATGATGTTTCCGGTGACAGCTATCAACTCAGCGAAGCCCAGGTCAAAGCCATTCTAGACCTGCGCTTGCACCGTCTGACCGCACTTGGCCGCGATGAAATTGGCAATGAACTCAAGGGACTGGCGACAGATATTGAGGGTTATCTTGAGATTCTGACCGACCGCGCGGTGCTTTATGGCGTGATGCGGGAAGAATTCGAGCAGATCCATTCAGAATTTGCCACGCCGCGCGTCAGTGAAATTGCGCCAGCATGGGATGGTCTGGAAGATGAAGACCTGATGGAGCGCGAGGATATGGTCGTGACCGTCACCCATGGTGGCTATATCAAGCGCACGCCGCTGGCGACCTTCCGCGCCCAGGGCCGTGGCGGCAAAGGCCGTGCGGGCATGGCGACCAAGGACGAGGATGCCGTGGTTGAGATGTTCGTTACCTCGACACACAATCCGGTGCTGTTCTTCTCCAATCATGGCCGCGTCTATCGCCTCAAAGTCTGGAAACTGCCCGAAGGCGGACCACAGACCAAGGGCCGGCCAATGCTGAATATGCTGCCGCTACAAGAAGATGAGACCATCACCAATGTCCTGCCGCTGCCCGAGGATGAGGGCGAATGGGACAATCTCAACATCATCTTCGCCACCGAACAGGGAATGGTGCGGCGCAATTCGATGGATGCGTTCACCAATATTCCGTCCAACGGCAAATATGCCATGGGCTTTGTCGAGGATAGCGGTGACCGGTTGATCGGCGTTGAATTGCTCAATGAAACACAGGAAGTGTTCCTCGCCAGCAGCACCGGTAAGGCGGTGCGTTTTGCTGCCACCGATGCGCGCGAAACCAAGAGCCGCACCGGCATTGGTGTACAAGGCATGGGACCGAAGGGCGACATAGAGGTGGTATCGCTGGCTATCCTCAACACCACCGGCACCACGGCCGAGGAACGCGAGGCCTATTTGAAAGCCGCGCCATGGAAGGATAATGAAAACGCGCCGGAGCTTTCCGTCGAGCGCATGGCGGAAATGGCCGAGAAGGAAGAATTTATCCTCACTATTTGCGCCAATGGCTATGGCAAGATTTCCTCCGCCTATGAATATCGCACCATCAAGCGCGGCGGCATGGGTGTGGTCAATATCGATAATATCGCGCGCAATGGCGCTGTCGTGGCCAGCTTCCCGGTGAAACATGGCGATCAGCTGATGCTGGTTACCGATCAGGCCAAGCTGATCCGCATCGCCATTGATCTGCGCCATTTGCTCGGTGAGGATGATGATCGCGGCTATCGGATCATCGGTCGTGGTTCAGCCGGGGTGCGGATATTCAATGTCGCTGATAACGAGCATGTGGTGAGCGCGGCGCTGATTGATGAAACCGAAGAACCTGAGGACGGCGAGGCTGCTGGCGAAGACAGCGGCGAAACGCGGCATTAGGCCTAGGTTACAAACCCACCCCCCGCCCCTCCCGCAAGCGGGAGGGGAGAAGGATGCGCGATACAGTTCCCCTCCCGCTTGCGGGAGGGGTTAGGGGTGGGCCTGACTAAGCGCTCAAATAAGGCCGTACCCGCAAAAAGCGGACTACACCCGTCGCGATCATCAACTGACCCGCATAGTAAAGCGGCCAGACTGCCTGATTGATCAGCCATGCATCTTTGCTGATGCCCATTAGCGCAAAGATGCACAGGTCGGAGAGAACGAACAGCACTGCACCTAAGCCGACCCGATACCGCGGGAAGCGACTGGTCCAGGCCATTCCTGCCATCAGGCCAAGTCCCAAGCCATAAAGAATCAGTCCCCAGCCCGCCTCACCGTAGGAAACCAGATGCGACAAAAGCGGCACGACAATCACCAAAGTGATTGCCAACAAGCGCTGACTGGGCGTTACTATTTCGCGACGGTTGCGCGCATATAGCATAATGGCCACGATATGCGATACGAGGAACGCCAATGCGCCCCATGTCAGGTTCAGCACAATCAGCGCATCCCCCAGCGCTGATAACGCCAGCGCGCCGCATAGCAGCCAGCCATGCAGGCTTTTCAACCGCCGCGCTGCATAAAGCGCCAACATGGCCACTGCGCCGGCTTTCCACACCATCAAAAGGCTTTCGGGCACTGGCCCATCGCGTAAGAATGGGAAGCCAATAGCAAAAACCAGGCTGAGGATGAGAAAGGGCCTATCTTCCACCAAAGCCTGTTTCACATCATATGCCCTCTACCGTTAGTCCTTAGCCTGTCGAAGGGCGTCTCTCGACTTTGTGCTAGACTGAGAAACAGGCTTCGATACTTCGACTGGCTCAGCACTCAGCCTTAACGGTGATTGGATGAGCCTGTCCAGACCGCGGGTAGCGCATATCCCCCCAAATTGTGCCATTGCCGTTTAACCATGAAATTGGCATAGGCGCTTCCCATGACAGACACGCAATCATATGACGTCCATATTATCGGTGGCGGCCTTGCCGGTTCCGAAGCCGCTTGGCAACTCGCACAGGCCGGGCTCAAAGTCCGCCTTTCAGAAATGCGCGGATCAGGCGATATGACCCCGGCGCATCAGACCGATGGTCTCGCCGAATTGGTCTGCTCCAACAGCTTCCGTTCCGACGATGCCGAGCGCAATGCGGTGGGCCTGCTCCATGCAGAAATGCGCGCGTTGGACTCCATCATTATGGCCGCAGCGGAAATTGCAAAGGTTCCCGCCGGGTCGGCGCTGGCTGTAGATCGTGATATTTTCTCGAATGAGGTCAGCAAGCGTCTGACAAATCATCCGAATATTACCATTGTTCGCGAGCGGGTGGACCGTTTACCCAGCGAAGGCGCAACCATTGTCGCTACCGGCCCGCTGACAGCCGCATCGCTGGCCGAGAGCATCGGTGCCGCGACAGGTTCAGAGTCCCTCGCCTTTTTTGACGCGATTGCACCGATTGTGCATCATCACAGCATCGATATGGATATCGCCTGGAAACAATCACGCTGGGATAAGGGCAGCGCCGATGGCGATGGCAAGGACTATATCAACTGCCCGATGGACAAGGAGCAGTATCTCGCCTTCCACCAGGGCCTGATGGACGGTGAAAAGACCGACTTCAAGCAATGGGAAAAGGATACGCCTTATTTTGAGGGCTGTATGCCGATTGAAGTCATGGCGTCACGCGGGGTTGATACGCTGCGCTATGGCCCGATGAAGCCGGTTGGACTAGACGATCCCCGCACCGGGCGCTGGCCTTATGCCGTGGTGCAGCTGCGACAGGATAATCGGCTTGGTACGTTGTGGAATATGGTCGGCTTTCAGACCAAGCTGAAATATGGCGCGCAGGTTGAGCTGTTCCGCACAATACCAGGCTTGGAAAACGCCGAATTTGCCCGATTAGGTGGCCTGCACCGCAACACCTTCATTAATTCACCCACGCTGCTGGATCGCTCGCTGCGTTTGAAAAAAGCGCCACATATTCGCTTCGCTGGGCAAATTACCGGATGCGAAGGCTATGTCGAAAGCTCAGCTGTTGGCCTGATGGCGGCACGGATGACCGCGGCTGAACTGCGTGGATCACGGCTCGATGCCCCGCCTCAGACAACAGCCTTGGGCGCCCTGCTCTCACATATCACCGGCGATGCCGATGCCAGCGACTATCAGCCGATGAATGTCAATTTCGGCCTGTTCCCGCCGCTTGAAGGCAAGGTGAAGAAGAAAGAACGCAAAGAGGCCTATACCGCACGCGCACGAGCGGATTTGCAGAGCTGGCTGGGTGGGCTCTCGCAAGCGGCGTGATTCTTGGTTCACGTGGAGGCGGGTAGAAACTAGCCCCTCCCCTTCAGGGGAGGGGTTGGGGTGGGGGCGTTTAACAAGCACAGCGCAAGCGGATACCCCCACCCCGCTGCGACTAAATTCGCTTCGCTCATTAAGTCTCACTGCCCCTCCCCTAAAGGAGGAGGGGAGAATATTATAATCCCCACGCCTCCGCGGCTCCGTGCGAAAAATTTTAACAATCACACCGCGGCTTCTGTACTTTCCGCTTCGGCCGCGTGGTCGCAAATTCCTCCGGCGTCAGCTCTTCATCGCCATCAGCATCAGCACCTTCAAAGCGCTCCACTGTCGCCACTGCCCATTCTTCAAATGTCAGCAGATTGTTGCCGTCCACATCCAGCTTACGGAAAGCTTTGCTACGGCTACTCAGCATCTCATTGCGGGTAATACGCAAATTGGAATCACGATCGTAACGCCCAAATCGGCGCTGCTCGCGCGTTAATTCGGTGGCTTCTGGAGGTTCCGGCCCTACGAGATCCGAGACATCCGCTTTGGGTAGTTCATCATCGGAAGGTGCAATATCCTGCGGCGGCGGTTCGGCCTTTATGGGCATCTCTTCCTGCGCATTGCCCAGCATATAGAGAAACCCCGCCAGCATAAGCATAAGGGTTGCAATGCCACCGATAAGATATTTGCCCATCTGTCACCTCATCCATTGAGAGGTAACGAGCTATAACACCCTAATACTAGCCTGTCAGGCCGCGCCTTATGATCCGCGCTGCCATCGAAGGCCGCATTAATGGCTTGTCCCAACCGTCATGCAACGCATCACGCACAATCATCTCGCGGATAATCGCCAATATTCGCAATCGCCGTGGTATTTTCCAATTTCTTAATGGGTTAAGCTGTTTGCCTAACACCTGTTTAACCGTAATAGCTGCCTCGCCATCATAACGGCCCATGCGGATGTCATCCCATAATGCGTAGCAGCCAAGCATATTGTCCAACTCTTTAGAGTCATCTGCCATACCCAGTCGCACAAAACACTGCGCAAGCGCTGCACCTCTGTCACGCGCATGTTCACCACCATAGGCGCCGTCTGCATCAACGATATAACTCTCCCAGGCATCGATGATCGGGACAAGGGCTTGTTGCTCAAACCCTGGCTGTTCGCCAATCAACTCTAGTAAAGGATGCCCGGTGCGGCGATCTGTCGATGTTCCGTTCATAACATCCCGCCACCAGGCATAGCGCATCTGACCCAGCAGCATCTCCGAAGTACTGTCACAGATTTTGCCGCCAATAGCATCCATGGCAAGCACGGTTTCCTGCGCCTTACGCACAGATACAGGCACATAAGCCAGAGCCAGTCGCTGCCATGGCGTCAGATGCAGTGGATCGTCCATCGCGGCGTCATCTGATGTGCTGGTGGCGAAATCAAGGTTTATGTTAATTTAACCATGTTCTTTAGAAACCCGATCACCAATGCTCCCCTATAAACCTGTCTGATGGTCGAGGGCGGACCAATTTGCTCTGCTCAGAATGGAGCAAAAACAGGTGGAAATAGGCATGAAAAACAAACGATTAGCGATTTTCGGGCTGGTGGACCTGCTGCTCCGTCTGCGGCGCAGCAAAGCGGGTAACACTCTCGCCATGGTTGCAGCCGGTCTTGTCCCGCTGACCGCAATGATCGGCAGCGGCGTCGATATAAGCCGTGCCTATATGGTACAATCGCGACTGCAACAGGCCTGTGATGCAGGCGTTCTGGCTGGCCGTAAAGCCATGGCTGATGGAGAATATACCACTGCGGCCAAGGCAGTTGCTGATGACTATTTCGAGATCAACTATCCAACCGGGTATATTGAAACGACCAACAGCACATTTACCTCATCCAATCCTGCTGGCGGCTCTACCGTTATAGGGTCAGCTTCTGTAACGGTGCCGACGGTAGTAATGAGCATGTTTAATTTCGACAGTCTCGATATAGCCGTCAATTGCACAGCACAGCTGGAAATCGCGAATTCAGATATCACTTTCGTCCTGGATAATACCGGTTCGATGGCTTGCCCTGAAAACTCTAACAGTAGTGAATGCCTAAATTACTTCATTGCTAATGGCAGTGTACCTATTGAAGGTGTTGCCTTTGGAGGTTTATCACTGACATCAAGGCTGCAAGCATTAAAAGACGCCATGGACGGCTTCTACAATACAATCGATGAAGCTGCATCAAATAGTGGTGCAAGGGTGCGTTATGCTTTTGTACCTTATTCACAAACGGTGAATGTCGGCTATCTGTTACCTTCAGCTTATATTGTTGATGAGCACACATATCAATCCAGTGAATATTTTATAACTGAATATTTCCGCAGTCAGAACTCTCTATATACATCTAATTGCGGCGGTTTCTTTGGTAACTGGCCTGGGCACAGGGTTTATGGCCGCTTTGATAGCACCTATAATGGATGTATATGGGACGAAGACAGAATATATAGAGCCGTCACTTTTGATGTTTCCGACTACAAGACAGGCACCTCTGTTCGAGATCCCTCAACCAGAACCAATGATGACTATATATGGGCGGGTTGCATCGAAGAACGCGACACGGTTGGCACAAGCACTATAGCGTTTGATCCTGCAAGCGGTCAGATTTCCCCAGCCGGTCTATTTGATCTGGATATTGATAGCGCACCGATAAGCGATGCAACACGCTGGCGACCTTATTGGCCGGAAGTGTCTCTGAGACGGCGCCACGGCCAATTGTCGACGACTGATCTTGCGAATGATGTTCGAGACCCGCAAGTTGCTTGTCCGGCACGTTCTGCTTCGCTGACAGAATATGCTACCTTGAGCAATTTCCAAGATTATCATGCCACTCTGATACCCGATGGCGGAACCTATCACGATATAGGCTTGCTCTGGGGCGCTCGCGTGTCATCAGCAGAAGGTATTTTTGCCAGCACTGTTAATGAAGAACCATCGAACGGCGGGTTTGTCGGTCGCCATATCGTCTGGATGAGTGATGGCGATCTCGGGGTTAGTGATAGTGCTTATACAGCCTACGGGATAGAACGGCATGATGGTCGTATAACAGGTAACCCAAATGGTGGCAGCGGGACATTTGGTGCACAACTGGGGAATGTCGAAACACGTTACACCGAATTGTGTAAAGCGATAAAAGCGAAAGGCATCAGGCTCTGGGTAGTCGCATTTAATACCGCCCTCACCACAGAGCTAACAACTTGCGCCAGCCCGAACAGCTCTTTCGTTGCTAACAACTCGACCGAGTTAAGCCAACGTTTTGCGACAATTGCAGAGCAGATTGCGGAGCTGAGGTTGACCGAATGATGCCACTCTCTCAGATTTTATCGCGACTGAAGCAAGCACGCAAAGGTGCTGCGCTAATAGAATTCGCGCTTATCGCACCGATATTCATGATTTTGCTTATGGGGTCTTTCGATCTGGGCTACTCAGTATTCATGCGTTCTACTCTGAACGGTGCGGTGGCTGCGGCGGCACGTGCTTCAACATTGGAAACCGCGCCCGCAAGTGTCAGCGCCATAGATGAACAGGTGCGTGATCAAGTACATAATATCAACAATCAGGCGCAACTGACATTTGAACGTACCAGCTATTTTGATTTTGCCGATGTCGCACGCCCCGAAGTTATTGTGACAGACAATAACAGCGACGGATTTTGCGATACTGGTGAAACGTTCGAAGATGAAAATGGTAATGGTACCTGGGATGCTGATATTGGCGAAGCCGGTATAGGTGGCCCCAGAGACATTGTACGCTATCGCGTAACCATGCAATATCCGCGCATCTTCCCATTATATAGCTTGCTGGGTTTCTCACAGACCGGGGAAATGGTGCACGAGTCAGTGCTGCGAAATCAGCCATATGGACAGCAAGATAATCCACCTGAGGTCACGACGGAAACATGCTGATGATCACTGCAGATAAAACTGAACAATCAAAGCCGCGCTTTAAAGGTCTTTTCAAACAACTGAAAAGGGATCGTAGCGGCCTAGCCTTGATCGAATTCGCTCTTAGCTTACCCATCTTTTTAGGGCTGGGCATGTATGGTACCGAGGTTGCCTATTTGGCTATCACAAGCATGAATGTCAGCCAAGCTGCGCTCAGCCTTGCGGATAATGCATCCCGGATGGGTCAGACAGTTACCGGATCATCTTCAAAAATCATCTATCGCAACGACGTGAATTCCGTTTTTGCCGGCGTTCGTTTACAGGGTCAGGAGATTGATCTCCTCGAAAATGGTCGTGTTATTCTGTCCAGCCTGGAGACTACCAATGATGGGGTGTGGCAAAGAATCCGCTGGCAGCGGTGCATTGGCGTCAAGGATTATAGCTCCGATTATGGCCCTCAAGGGACAAGCGAAGAGAATGATAGCTCTTTCGTCGGTATGGGGCCAGCAGGTCTTGAGATCCAGGCAGAGCCAGACAGCGCAGTAATGTATGTCGAGATATTCTACGAGTATCAGGGACTATTCGGTGATAGCTTTATTTCAGGAAAAGTGATCAAGCATGAAGCTGCTTTTACAATCCGCGATGACCGCGATCTAAGTGAAGGTGTAGCCGATGACAATGCTGTTAATCCGCACTGTAACCGCTTTACCGCATCCTGATTTCAGCGCTTAATCGACATAGCAAACTTTGCGCACCGCCGCGATGACGCGTTCGGCATCGACCAGCGCCAGCTCTTCGAGATTAGCAGCATAGGGCAGCGGCACATCTTCATTGGTGACACGCAATACAGGCGCATCAAGATCGTCAAAGCCTTCTTCCATGGCGATGGCGACTATCTCGCTGGCGATGGAACAGGTGGGCCAGCCTTCTTCGACCACGACCATACGGTTGGTCTTGGCCAGGCTGTCGAGCACCGCTTGCTTGTCGATCGGACGCAGGGTGCGCAAGTCGATGACTTCAGCATCAATGCCCTGCCCCGCTAACGCATCGGCGGCTTCCAGCGCTATGCCAACTCCGATGGAGTAGCTGACAATAGTGACATCGCTACCTGAACGCATGGTACGCGCCTTGCCTATGGGTAGGACATAATCGTCAATCTCGGGGATATCGAAGCTGCGACCGTAAAGCAGTTCATTTTCCAGGAAGACCACTGGGTCTTCGGTGCGGATCGCGGCCTTGAGCAAGCCTTTTGCATCGGCAGCATCATAGGGTGAGATGACGATCAGACCCGGCACACTGGCATACCAGGGACCGAAATTCTGGCTATGCTGCGCAGCAACACGGCTCGCTGCGCCATTGGGACCGCGGAAGACCACTGGACAGCGCATCTGGCCACCCGACATATAATTGGTCTTGGCCGCAGAGTTGATAATATGGTCAATCGCCTGCATCGCGAAGTTGAAGGTCATAAACTCGACAATTGGCCGCAAGCCGCCCATAGACGCGCCGGTGCCGACACCGGCAAAACCATATTCGGTAATCGGTGTATCGATCACCCGGCGGTCGCCAAATTCTTCGAGCAGACCCTGGGTGACCTTATAGGCTCCTTGATATTCAGCGACTTCTTCACCCATAACGAACACGCGGTCATCGCTGCGCATTTCCTCGGCCATGGCATCGCGTAGTGCCTCGCGCACGGTGATCGGCACCATGTTGGTGCCCTCAGGGATCGCAGGATCGCTGGCGCGCTCAACAGCCACCGGAGCAGCAGGCGCGGCGCTGGCTGTCGGCTCGGGTGCAGGTGTTGGCTCAGGCGCTGCAGCAGCAGGCGCAGCTTCCTCACCCTCACCTGTCATTCGCGCAATCACGGTACCGACGGTGACATTCTCTGTGCCTTCAGCGACCAATATCTCGACAATCTCGCCCTCATCGATCGACTCAAATTCCATCGTCGCTTTGTCGGTTTCGATCTCGGCGAGAATATCGCCGGACTCAACGGTATCGCCGACCTTTACCAGCCATTTGGCGAGCGTGCCTTCTTCCATGGTGGGCGAAAGCGCAGGCATTTTCAGGTCAATCGCCATCAATATTGCTCCACCAGTACGTCCGTATAAAGCTCATGCGGCTCCGGTTCGGGTGAAGTTTCTGCAAAATCAGCAGCTTCCGCGACGATCTTGCGAATTTCCTTGTCAATCGCTTTCAGGTCTTCTTCCTTGACCTTCTTCTTGATCAGCTCGGCCTTGGCTGCCTCAATCGGGTCGGACTTTTCGCGTACTGACTGCACTTCGTCACGGCTGCGATATTTGGCTGGGTCGGACATGGAGTGACCGCGATAACGATAGGTCTTGAGTTCCAGCAGGATCGGACCATTGCCGCCACGCACATAATCCAGCGCCATTTCCGCCGCGCCACGCACTTCCAAGACATCCATACCATCAACCTGCACGCCCGGAATGCGAAAGCTCTCGCCACGGCGATAGAGCTGATCCTCAGCCGAAGAGCGGTTGACGCTGGTGCCCATCGCGTACTGGTTATTCTCAATCGCGAAAATTACCGGCAGCTTCCACAGCTCGGCCATGTTGAAGCTCTCATAGACCTGGCCCTGATTGGCAGCGCCATCGCCGAAATAGGTGAGGCAGACACCGCCATCATCGCGATATTTATGGGCAAAGCCGAGGCCGGTACCGAGCGATACCTGCGCGCCGACAATGCCATGGCCGCCATAGAATTTTTGCTCGACACTGAACATGTGCATCGAGCCGCCCTTGCCCTTGGAGATGCCGGCAGCACGTCCTGTCAGTTCCGCCATAATGACCTTCGGGTCGATGCCATAGGCCAGCATATGCCCATGGTCGCGATAGCCGGTGATGACGCTGTCCTCACCTTCATTCATGGCCGATTGTAGACCAACTGCAACCGCTTCCTGGCCGATATAGAGATGGCAAAAACCGCCGATAAGCCCGAGCCCATAGAGCTGCCCCGCTTTCTCCTCAAACCGCCGGATCAGCAGCATCTGGCGATAGAATTCTAGCAGCTCATCCTTGCTCGCCTTATAGCGCACCAGCTTTTTCGGCTTGGCTCTGGTATCAGCTTTTGCAGATGGTTTTTGCGCCATGGCAAAGTCCTTGTTCCGGGGAGGGATAGAGGAGCTATATGCGATATATCCCCGATAGCGCAATGGCTTATACGGTGCATTCATAGTCTTGGAAAAGATGGGTCGAACAGCGTGTGTAATACGCTGATATTGCCTAGTTCAGTGGGACGACAATCTCGTCTGGATGGACCACATTCAGCTCTTTGCGGATCAGTTCGCCAGCTAGATCAGGATCGGCATTGCCTGGTTCCAGCAGGTTGATGCGGTTCTCCAGCGCAGCCTCTTTCTCGGTCAAAGCAGCGAGCTCGGCTTTGCGCTCTTGCAATCGCTGCTGATAGTCGCCCCATGCCAACACACCAGTGGGCCCTAAAACGGCATAGGCACCGATGGCCAGCAGGCATAAAAGCGCCAGACCTGACCCTAATTTGGAGCGCACCTTAGCTGCAGGAGTTTGCTGATTAACCATCACAATCTGTTGAATCACAAAAGATTCCGCGTTGCAAGGATCAATTGGAGAATATGGCCGGAAATAGGGCAAACAGAGTATTTCAGGCCATGTATTGAGTTTCTAAGCCTCAAATATAGTGGCCCCAGGATAGTGGGCGCTGTCGCCTAGCTCTTCTTCGATGCGGATCAGCTGGTTATATTTCGCCAGACGATCTGAACGGGCCAGACTGCCGGTTTTGATCTGTCCGCAATTAGTCGCAACTGCCAGATCGGCAATGGTGGAGTCCTCTGTCTCACCGGAGCGATGCGACATGACCGCCGTATAGCGCGCGCTATGCGCCATGCGGACAGCATCGAGCGTTTCTGATAGCGTGCCGATCTGGTTGACTTTGACCAGCAGACTATTGGCAACCCCATCCTTGATGCCGCGCGCAAGGCGTTCGGTATTGGTAACGAACAGATCATCGCCAACCAATTGGACGCTATCGCCCACAGCTTGGGTTAGCGCCGCCCAGCCCTGCCAATCATCCTCGGCCATGCCATCTTCAATCGAGCGGATCGGATAATCAGCGCATAGCTTGGCGAGATATTGCGCCATTTCCTCGGAACTCAGCTCAGCATTTTCGCCCGACAGCTTATATTTTCCATCGCTGAAAAACTCGGTCGCGGCACAATCGAGCGCGAGGACAATGTCCTCACCCAAAGTGAAGCCTGCTTCCCCCACTGCCGCAGCAATATAATCCAGCGCCGCACGGGTAGACGCAATATCGGGTGCAAAACCGCCTTCATCGCCGACACCGGTAGCAAGACCATCACCATGCAGCTTTCTCTTCAACGCATGAAATACTTCCGCGCCCCAGCGCACGCCGTCAGTAAGCGTTTCCGCACCGACTGGCATGATCATAAATTCCTGAATATCAATCGGGTTATCCGCATGTTCGCCGCCATTGATGATATTCATCATCGGCACCGGCAGGATATGCGCGCCAACGCCGCCAATATAGCTGTAAAGCGGCAGGCCCCGCGCATCAGCGGCAGCACGCGCCGTCGCCAGAGAAACACCGAGAATGGCATTGGCCCCTAGCCGCGCCTTATTGTCTGTGCCATCAAGGGCAATCATCGCGCCGTCAATATCGCGCTGATCCTCGGCATCCAGACCCACCAGCGCCTCGAAAATCTCGCCATTCACGGCATCAACGGCTTTCAGAACCCCCTTGCCACCATAGCGATGTTTGTCGCCATCGCGCAGTTCCACCGCCTCATAAGCTCCTGTCGAAGCGCCCGAAGGCACCGCCGCCCGGCCAAAACTGCCATCATCCAGCAGAACATCCACCTCAACCGTCGGGTTGCCCCGGCTGTCGAGAATTTCACGGGCATGAATATCAATAATCGCGGTCATGATGGTCTCCTGCTCGGCGCCTGATTTGGACTATGTGAATTTGGCGCTGTTCACAGAAAGTCGTCTGAATTGCAACCGAATAGCAACTCTTGTCCCGCCATTACGGTTATTGATAAGAAAGCGCTTGATTTCATGCTATAGAGGCGCAGATTGAACAGGGGCAGGCGGGATGTGGCGCAAATGATGTGCGCTGAACAACCATAGCCATGGAGGACACATTCAGTGAGCGAAGAGAACAAGAGCGGTTCGGGGACCGCAAAACCGAAGACAACCGCGCGTAAATCGAGTAGCACGGCCAAGAAGAAGACCACAACGCGCAAAGCCACCACCAGCGCCAAGAGCAAGACCAGCACCACTGCTCGCAAACCGCGCGCTACGGCAACGGCCAAGACCAATGCGAAAGCAACCAAGAAGCCTGCCACAAAGGCGATTGTCCCGGCGACAGCAGGTGCCAATGACAGCGGGAATTTCACAGAAGATGCGAAAGCACGCGCGACGGAACTGGCCAATGACGCCAAAGGCCGCATTAGCGAAGCCATTGCCAATCTGGGCGGCCTGATCGGCGATAGTGCGGAGGTGATCGAAGAACGCCTGGGCACTCGTTTTGGCGATATGGCACGCACAACATCCGACAATGTCACCAGCGCGGCGAAAAAGGTAGATGAGAGCGATCTGGGTGAATTGGCCGATGAAACCCGTGAATTTGTCCGCAAAAGCCCGGCTCTGGCTGTAGGGATCGCTGCCGCTGCCGGCTTTGTCCTGGCACGGCTGTTCAAATCGTCTGGTAGCAACGATAACTGATCGACCGATGACCGCTGAATCTCAGGCACCGCAGAAACCTGCGTCCGCTGATACGCATCAGCAGGGTGAGCAAGCTGATAAGGCGCCTGAGAGCATTGATACCGATAGCGGAGAGACGGCAGCAGAAAAGGACAATTCTGCGGCTAAACCGCCCATGGTCGAACAGCTGACAGCGCTATATGACGATGGCCGGACATGGTTTGAGGCTGAGCTGGGGTTTCAGAAGGGCCGGATCAACTACACCGTCCGTGCTGCCAAGCTGGGTGCTATTGCGCTGGGTGTCGGCATCTTCACCCTGCTCTGCTCCTATATCACTTTGCTGCTCGGCATGTTCATGGTGGTGGCGCATTATTTCGGTCCGCTGATCGCATTGCTGACGGTGCCGCTCACCTGGGCTGTGCTGGGTCTGCTGGCACTGCGCTATGCCAAGTCGCGTATCACCGACACCAAAGCGATGATCGCGGAGACCGGCGGTATTACTGGGCACAAGGACCAGAAAAGTGAGGAGAATGCCAATGGCTGAAAAACTCTCTCGCAAAGACCTGCTGAACAAAAAGGCGGAACGCGATCAGCGCGAGGAAAAGCTGCGTGATGCGACACAGGCGGCAAAAGAACGTTTTGCGCCCGTCAATCTCACCAAAGAAGCAGCCGGGCATGTGGTGGCAAAGGCGAAAACTGCCGCTGACGCCACCGCGCAAGGCGCCAAAAAGCATAAATGGAAGCTGATCAGCAGCGCGGTGTTGGCATCTGCTGCATTGGCATATGTTCCGGTCAAGAATCTGCTGGCGAAACGAAATCCGCCGTCGTAAAGGCTCCGTTTATACGGTCGGTGGTATATACTCTGTCGATGAGACAAGGAGATTGGGCATGTCTGACAGCACAAAAACAAATGCCACCAAAAGCTTTGAAGACACATCGGAGAAGCTGCGCGAAGCCGTTACAGAATATCCACTTATCAGCCTTGCCGGAGCGTTGGCTATCGGCGTCGCCATTGGTGCGTCGCTGCCAAGAAACCGGCGTGAGCAATCGCTGATCGGGGATGCAGGCCGCAAGGTCAAGGAGAGCGCCGAAGAGGCGATACATGCAGCACAAGAAGCAGGCCGTGTCGGTCTGGAAAATGCCGGGCTAACCGTGGATGAGGCCAAGCTGCATTTCCGCGATCTGGTCCGCCGTGCAGGAGAGGCAACGCAATCAGCCCGCGAGCGCATGGGGCAATAGACACAGCTAGAAACGAACAGGGATGGTATGAGCAAATTGCATCTTGTATTGGGTGGCCGGGTCAAGGATCCGCGTGGCCTCGATTTTGTCGATCTCGATCAGATGGATCTGGTCGGGGTCTATCCCGATTTTGCATCGGCAGAAGAAGCCTGGCGCGCTTGCGCGCAGCGCACGGTTGATGACGCTGAGATGAAGTATGTTGTCGTGCATCTGCATAAACTGCTGGAACCGGAATTACCGGAAGAGGCTGAAGCTGGCGAATAAGCCCTAATCTTCGCTCAAAAACACCTCAAGCAATTAAAAAATCCGCTCGTGTCGAGCGTAGTCGAGACACGGTTCTCCACCTCCACCGGCCTCTCGACTTCGCTCGAGGCGAACGATTGTGGCTAAGCTCTCGGAAATAATGAGCGCGTCAGAGGTTGCGTCAGCACCAACCCAGTCAAAAAGCCGCCAATATGCGCGCCGATGGCGATGCTCTGGCCGCTGACGCCGCCAATACCCAGAGCAAGCTGGATCAGAACCCACATAAAGGCAAGCCGAGCAAGCTGGCTGTGATAGGGGCTGAGATTGCCGATAGGCTTTTGCTTGATCTCGACATTGAGCAATATCGTTGCTGCAATAAGCGCGCTGATTGCACCACTGGCGCCGATAGTGACTGCGCCGATGGAAAAGGGATCAAAAGCCTGTACCAGGGCCGCACCATAGGCACCGGCCATAGTCAGCAAAAGTGTGCGAGCACTTCCCAATACGCGCTCAACAATCGTGCCGCACAGCAGCAGGATCAGCATGTTGAACAGCAAGTGCACAAAATCGACGTGCAGAAATGCGCTGGTCAGCGGTGTCAGAAACGCAGGAACCAACAGGTCAAAACTCGCAAAGCTCGCGCTGTCATAGAAACGCGCCGGGATAAACCCCGCATTTGACACCGCATATTCCTGAAGCCCGGTAATGTTCAGCCCAAGCCAGAGCAACACACAAGCCCCGGCAAAAAACAGGGTAAAGGGCCCGGGTTTACGGACAGCGCTACTACGCTTTTGCGGACGAAAATGTTCCATATCCCTGATATAGGGACGGAAACTTAAATAAACTCGATTTTTTCGACGAGATAGTATTTATCGCCTGCAGGCACACTTACTTCAACCTCATCTTCGACCTGACGGCCGATCAGAGCGCGGCCAATCGGGCTGTTATAGCTGATGCGACCATGGCGCGCATCGGCCTCGGCCTGGCCGACAATCTGATATTTGAGCGGCTTGTCGTCTTCATCGAGCAAGCTTACCGTCGCGCCAAACACAATCTTGTCGCCCGAAAGCGTGGTCGGGTCGATGATCTGCGCCCGGCTGAGCTTGTCTTCCAGATCGCCAATGGTGGCTTCGACCTGGCCCTGACGCTCCTTCGCAGCATGATATTCAGCATTTTCCGAAAGGTCACCATGGGCGCGCGCTTCCTCAATCGCGTCCACGATCAGCGGGCGTTCTTCCTTCAGCGCCTTTAATTCCGCGGCCAGCTTGTCATAGCCTTCCTGCAGCATTGGCATTTTATCTGCCATATCGGCTTTCCTTCATATCTCATGTCTTCAGCGACAAAAAGTTTCTCTTGGCGGCCCTTGGGAGCCGCCGAAAATCAAAACCTATTGTCGGGATTATTCGTTCAGATCAGCCATAATAGGCTTGAAGTGGCTTAACTTCAAGACTTGTGGTGCGCAAAGCTGCAATTGCCTCTACCGCCGCCATGCTTGCCGAGGCGGTGGTGAAGCTCGGTGTCTTGGTCTGCAGCGCTGATGCGCGGATGGATTGTGAGTCCTTGAGGCTCTGCCAGCCCTCGGTGGTGTTGATGATAAGGCTGACCCCGCCATCCTTGATCCGGTCTACAATATGCGGCCGCCCTTGCGCTACCTTGTTCACCGTTTCCAGCGTAACGCCCTGCCCTTTGAGATACTCCGCCGTGCCGCCGGTGGCGACAATGTCGAAACCCAGCGATTCGAGCTGTTGCGCTACCGGAACGATATTCGGCTTGTCGCTGTCTTTCACCGAAACAAACACCGTACCGCTATCAGGGAGATGCAGGCTCGCGGCGAGTTGCGACTTGGCAAAGGCGATAGAGAATGTCTGGTCAATGCCCATGACTTCGCCGGTCGATTTCATCTCGGGCGACAGCACCGGATCGACACCGGGGAAGCGGGCAAAGGGGAACACCGCCTCTTTAACCGCCATGTGGTCGATATTGCGGTCGATAGCGGGTAGCGCAGAGAGTTTCTCACCGGCCATCACCCGTGCGGCAATCTTCGCCACCGGTGCGCCAATGGCTTTGGCGACAAAGGGTACGGTGCGACTGGCGCGGGGATTAACCTCGATCAGATAGACGGTGTCATCTTTCACCGCGAACTGGATATTCATTAGGCCCTGAACGCCCAGACCATGCGCCAGCGCCTCGGCTTGGCGTTCCATTTCGGCGATCAGATCATCGCTGAGGCTATAGGGCGGGAGAGTACAGGCGCTGTCGCCCGAATGGACGCCGGCTTCCTCAATATGTTGCATAATCCCGGCCACGGTGACGCTCTCGCCATCGCAAATCGCATCGACATCGACCTCGACAGCATCGCGCAGATATTGATCGATGAGTACCGGGCTATCACCCGAGACCTGCACCGCGGTGGCGATATAGTCATCGAGTTGCGCCGGGCTGTCGACGATTTCCATAGCGCGACCGCCAAGAACATAGCTGGGCCGGATCAGCACCGGATAGCCAATCTTGTCGGCCACCGCGAGCGCCTCGTCGCGACTGCGGGCAATGCCGTTATCGGGTTGTTTCAGCTTTAGCTTGTTGACCAGCTTAGCAAAACGCTCGCGATCCTCGGCGAGATCAATCGCATCCGGCGACGTGCCCAGGATAGGGATACCCGCCTCTTCCAGCGCCTTGGCCAGATTAAGCGGTGTCTGCCCGCCAAATTGCACGATGACCCCAACCAGCTCGCCATTGGAACGCTCGACCTCGAGGATTTCCAGCACATCCTCGGCGGTCAGCGGCTCGAAATAGAGTCGGTCCGAGGTGTCATAATCGGTCGACACCGTTTCCGGGTTGCAGTTGACCATGATCGTTTCATAACCAGCATCGGCGAGTGCGAAACAGGCGTGGCAGCAGCAATAGTCAAACTCGATCCCCTGCCCGATCCGGTTCGGCCCGCCGCCGAGAATGACGATCTTGAGCTTGTCGCTCGGCTCAGACTCACATTCAGGCTCACCGAAGATCGGCGCTTCATAGGTCGAGTACATATAGGGCGTGCGGGCGTGGAATTCGGCGGCACAGGTATCGATGCGCTTGAACACCGGACGCACTCCCAGCTTGTGCCGCAATTCGCGCACTTCGGCGGCGCTGGTGGCCCCGGCCATCGCCTGTAGAGCATCGTGCAACAGCCCATGCGAACGTGCGCGTGTCTCGCCCAGGCCACCGCGTACCGGCACCGAGCGCACCGCCAAGGTCGCCAGTCTCCGGTCAGAAAAGCCCATGGATTTGAGCGCGCGCAGACCTTCGGCCTCAGTCGGCAGGCCATGTTCCATCACCTCGGCTTCGGCGGCGACAATCTCGGCAATCCGCGCGACAAACCAGGGATCATAATGGGTGATCTCGCAGACTTCGCTCTCGGACAGGCCCTCACGCAGCGCCTGTGCAATCACCAGCAACCGCTCAGGCGTTGGCTTGGCCAGCTCGGCGACAATCACATCGCGATGCACGCCTTCCAGACGCGGCACGCGGTTAAAGCCATCCAGCCCCGTCTCCAGCCCGCGCAGAGCTTTCTGCATCGATTCCTGGATATTGCGGCCAATCGCCATCACCTCGCCCACCGATTTCATCGCAGTGGAGAGGTTGTTCTCCGCACCCTTGAACTTCTCAAAGGCAAAGCGCGGGATTTTGGTAACGACATAATCAATCGTCGGCTCGAAGGACGCCGGGGTGACGCCGGTAATGTCGTTGTCGATCTCGTCGAGCGTATAGCCCACCGCCAGCTTGGCCGCGACCTTGGCAATGGGAAAGCCGGTAGCCTTGCTCGCCAGCGCCGAGGAGCGCGAGACGCGCGGGTTCATCTCGATCACCACCAGACGCCCGGTCCGGGGGTTCACCGCGAACTGCACATTGGACCCGCCGGTCTCAACCCCAATCTCGCGCAGCACCGCGATGCTGGCATTGCGCATGATCTGATATTCCTTGTCAGTCAGCGTCAGCGCCGGGGCGACGGTGATGCTGTCGCCGGTATGCACGCCCATTGGATCGACATTCTCGATCGAACAGATGATGATGGCATTGTCCGCCTTGTCGCGCACCACCTCCATCTCATATTCTTTCCAGCCCAACAGGCTTTCATCGATGAGGATCTGGTTGACCGGCGAAGCATCAATGCCGGTGCGGCAATAATGCTCAAATTCCTCGCGATTATAGGCTATGCCGCCGCCGGTGCCGCCCATGGTGAAGGCGGGGCGGATAATCGCAGGCAGGCCGATCTCCTCCAGCGCGGCAAACGCCTCATCCATGCTGGTGGCGATGCCCGATCGGGGGCTTTCCAGACCGATGGCGTCCATCGCCGCGCGGAATTTCTCGCGGTCCTCGGCCTTGTCGATAGCCTCAGCGCGGGCACCGATCAGCTCGACATCATATTTCTCCAGCGTGCCGTCCTCATCCAGCGCGAGCGCGGTATTAAGCGCGGTCTGCCCACCCATGGTCGGCAGCACCACCAGCTTCTCATCCGGCCGCTCAGCCCGCTCCCGCGCGATAATCTTGGCGACGATTTCCGGCGTGATCGGCTCGATATAGGTCGCGTCGGCCATATCCGGATCGGTCATGATCGTCGCCGGATTGGAGTTGACGAGGACAATGCGATAGCCCTCCTCGCGCAACGCCTTCACCGCCTGTGTGCCCGAATAATCAAATTCGCACGCCTGGCCGATAATGATCGGGCCAGCGCCGATGATAAGGATGGAGTCTATGTCAGTTCTTTTGGGCATTAAGACAGCCAATTCATAATAAGTTTAAGGGCAGATTTAGCAAGATCACCGACTACGGCCGCACCGGCCTTTTCGGCTATCCAGCCTAAAGTTCTTTTTGATAGATCTAAAAAAAATGAGACCCGTAACCGGGCTGATTCCATTAGCCTTCTAAGTGTGCCAACCTCATCCTTAGCAACCTCTCTATGATCTCCAAAAATGGAGCCAGCTTCGTTGCTTTGTTCTAGTACGTTTTCTAGTTCTAATAGCTTTTCGTCAATCTCTTGTATTTGTTTAGAATTGTGATCAACGGTTACAGTCCTATCAGCAGCAGGGGCTTTATCAGGATAGCCTGTAGTCATAGCTTTTAAGAACCTAAGCTGCTCTTCGCTTCGGAGGCGCTCTTCTTCTCGGTAATCTTCTTTAAATGCCTCTGTTACAGCTTCAGATAACCAAGTTTCTCCCAGTTTTTTATATGCAACTAGAATTGGATAATCATCTTCAAGTTTAAGAGATAACGAGGCGTCGCGAAAAACGTTCTTACCTTTACCATGAAAATTGCCACTAGGTAGAAAAATGTGAGGCCGAGCGTGGCCAACATCTATAACTTCGGCGAATTCTAAATTCTCAAGAATCTCTACGGCCCGTTCAACTTCTTTTTTGGTAGGAGCAATACGATATCGTAGCCTCAACTTCTCACCTAATTCATCGAGAGGGTGCTGTAATGCTGCCGACTCTTTATTCTCAGAAGCGATTTGAATCAGAACTGCTGCGCAATACTCAGCTCTAAGCTCTTTATCAGCGCCGCTCACCCCAGCCCCCCCACAAATTTTTCAAACAGATAGAAACTGTCCTGCGGGCCGGGGCTGGCTTCGGGGTGATATTGCACACCGAACGCGTTTTTATCGGTAAAGGCGATGCCGCAATTGCTGGCGTCGAACAGGCTTATATGCGTCTCGCGGACATTGTCGGGCAGCGTCGCGCCATCGACGGCGAAGCCATGGTTCATGCTGGTGATCTCAACCAGGCCCTCGCTGTCTTCCCAACCGCCGCCGACACGCTGCACCGGATGGTTGGCGCCGCGATGACCCTGGTGCATTTTGATCGTCTTCGCGCCCGCCGCCAGCGCCAATAGCTGATGGCCGAGACAGATGCCGAAAATCGGAATATCGCGCTCAAGCAAGCCCTGTATCACCGGCACCGCATACTCCCCCGTCGCCGCCGGATCGCCGGGGCCGTTGGAGAGGAACACACCCGCCGGTTTCAGCGCGAGGATATCGTCCAGCGCCGTCTCCGCCGGGACCACGGTGACCTTGGCGCCTGCCTCAACCAGATTGCGGAAGATATTGCGCTTGGCGCCATAATCGATCGCGACGACGTGCGGGCGTTCTCTCCCCTCCCGCTCGCGGGAGGGGCCGGGGGAGGGAATATCTTGATCGGGGTTGGCAGGAGATGATTCAGGCCCTCCCCTAACCCCTCCCGCAGGCGGGAGGGGGACTGGCGCATAACCATGGCCCAAACGCCATGCGCCGCCATCCCATAACTTTGCCTGATCGCCGGTCACCTGTTTGGCAAGGTCCATGCCTTCCAGCCCCGGCCAGGCTCGCGCCTCGGCAAGCAGCGCATCAATATCAAACTGGCCGTCCGGATCATGCGCGATTACCACATGCGGCGCGCCCGCCTCGCGGATGCGGCGGGTCAGCGCGCGGGTGTCGACACCCGATATGCCGATACGACCATTTGCCGCCATCCATTCGGTGAAATCGCCGCCGCTGCGGAAATTGCTGGGCGCGGTCACATCCTCGCGCACCACACAGCCCAACGCATGCGGGCTGTCCGCCTCGACATCCTCGTCATTGACGCCGACATTGCCGATATGCGGGAAGGTGAAGGTGATGATCTGCCCGGCATAGCTGGGGTCGGTCATCACTTCCTGATAGCCGGTCATCGCGGTGTTGAAGCACAACTCACCCACCGCGCTGCCCGTCGCGCCAAAGCCCCTGCCCCAGACCAGCGATCCATCGGCCAATACCAGCAGTCCGGTTGCGCCTTTGGGGGCTGTGCTGCTGGGCATGGGCTTCCTCCTTGCGGGGTTTGTTCAGGTGGCGGCGTGGGGGCTATGCGCCACGCCAAATTGACGGGGTGCTAAACTGTGGGCCGATCAACGGTCAATCTAGGAAAAAATTTCATCCCCGGCTATGATCATCCTTTATTGCAAAATCCGCCACATGACCAAGATGAGAAGACCCCCAAGGACGAGAAGACGAGAATGTTACGTGACGACCTGAAGGCGGCGCAGATTGCCGCGATGAAAGGCGGCGACAAGCCGCGCACCGCCGCCATCCGCCAGATTATGGCCAAGATCAAGGATCAGGATATCGCCATGCGCACCGCCGACGGCAGCGGCGATGATGATGCGATGGTCGTCGATGTGCTGCGCAAAATGGCGAAGCAACGGCGCGAATCAATCGCAATGTATCGCCATGGCGGCCGCGATGAGCTGGCCGATGCAGAGGAAAATGAGCTGACGGTCATTGAGGAATTCCTGCCGGCGCAGATGGACGAGGAAGCGACTCGCGCCGCGATTGAGGCGATCAAGGCGGAAACCGGCGCAGAAGGCATGAAGGATATGGGCAAGGTGATGGGCCTGCTTAAGCAACGCCATGGCAGCCAGCTCGATATGGGCAAGGCGAGTGCGTTGGTGAAGGCGGTGTTGGGGTAACTATTCTCCCCTCCCGCCTGCGGGAGGGGCCGGGGGAGGGAATGCCAAAATTCGCTGACCGAAAAACAGATCTGGCACGCGAACTTCGCAATAACCCTACCCCTGCGGAAAAGAAGCTCTGGCCTTATCTGTCAGCCAGAAAATTGGCTGGCGTGCGGTTTAATCGGCAGGTTTGTATCGGCCCTTATATTTGTGATTTCGCGTCCAGAGGCGCGGGATTGGTTGTCGAGCTTGATGGTGATAGCCATGTCCAGCAGGTGAGTTATGATATGGACAGAACCCGGTTTCTGGAAAAACAAGGTTATCGGGTGGTGCGGTTTGCAAATGCTGATGTGATGGGAAATGTTGAGGGTGTGGTGGAACGGATAGCTTTGGTTTTGGGTGATATTCCCTCCCCCAACCCCTCCCGCAAGCGGGAGGGGAGAAACGGACAGCACGCTTCCCGCAGGCGGGAGGGGAATATATGACCCTCTCCCCGCAATGGCTGGACCAGTTGCGTTCGCGGATTACGCTGTCGTCCTTGATCGGGCGGTCAATCAAGATTCAGCGCGCGGGACGTGAATATAAGGCCTGTTGCCCGTTCCATAACGAGAAGACACCCAGCTTCACTATCAACGATCAGAAGGGCTTTTATCACTGCTTTGGCTGCGGCGCCCATGGTGATGCGATCACATGGATGACCGAGCATAATGGCCTTGGCTTTATGGATGCGGTCAAGGAACTGGCGAGTGAGGCGGGAATGTCAGTCCCTGCCCCCGACCCCAAGGCCGCAGCGCGTGCGGAGAAGCGCACCAGCCTGATCGATGTCTGTGCGGCGGCGCAGGACTGGTTTGTGCAGCAGCTCGATAGCGTTGAGGGTGGCAAGGCACGCGCTTATCTTGAGAAGCGCGGTATCTCGGCGGAAACACAGCGTATTTTCGGCTTTGGCTATGCCCCTGAAGGGCGCGGCAATATTGCCAAGGCGCTCGACGGCTTCCCTAAAGAACAGTTGGTTGAAGCTGGACTGCTGATTCAGGTCGAAGACAAAGCGCCTTATGACCGTTTCCGCGGGCGGCTGATGCTGCCGATCCGGGATGCGCGCGGTCGAGTGATTGCCTTTGGCGGGCGCATTTTGGGCGATGGCGAGCCGAAATATCTGAACTCGCCTGATACACCGTTATTCGACAAGGGCCGGACCCTCTACAATATCGACCGCGCCTCGGCGGCATCGCGCAAGACCAACCGGCTGCTGGTGGTCGAAGGCTATATGGACGCCATCGCCTTGTCACAGGCCGGATTTGAGGACGTTGTCGCCCCGCTTGGCACTGCGCTGACCGAAGAGCAGATCGGCATGGCTTGGAAGATGGCGGAACGGCCGATTCTCTGCCTTGATGGCGATAATGCCGGGCAGAAAGCGGCGATGCGCGCAGCAGGACGGGCTCTCCCCATTCTGCGTGCCGGGCATAGTCTCGCATTTGCCATTATGCCTTCGGGTATGGACCCGGATGATGTGCTGCAAAGATCCGGCCCGGAGGCGATGCACAAGCTGATTAACGAGGCGCGGCCCATGCTGGACCATATCTGGCAGCATGAACTCGCCTCGGCTTCGCTGGCCACACCCGAAGAGAAAGCCGCGTTCAAGGCGCGCCTTCTCGACCATGCCAAAAGCATCAATGATGGCGATGTTGCGGGCCTCTATCGCAATGAGCTGATGGACCGCTTCTACAATCTGATGCGGGCCAAGCGACCGGCATTTGGCCAGTCAGCACGAAAAGGCTTTATCAGCCCGCAAGCACATAGCGCGACTCAACGCGTCGCTACATCATCGCAGCAACAGGTTGTTACCCGCGCAATATTGGCCGGTTTCCTGCACTTCCCCGAAGATATTGCCGCCAATCAGGAAGCTCTGTGTGAATTGCAATGCGATGATCCAGAACTGGATTCGCTGCTGCACAGCATGATTGCCGCAGCAATCGCCAGTCCTGACCTTGATACAGACAAGCTACGCACCATATTGGAAGAGCGAGGATTTGGGGGGATATGTACATCGCTATCGGCAGCGCTGAATAACCTCCCCTTTTCCTTCACCCAAACCGCGTCTGATAATGCAGAAATGGACAATGATAGTACAGGTGCACGCCAGGATTTGCAGGAGGTTTTGCATATCGCCATTGCCCAGCCCCGGCTGAAGCAACGGCTTGAAAGGCTGGAGAAACAACTGAATAGCGATCCGACTGATACAGTATTCACGCAATTTGCTGAACTGCAGGATCAGAAGCGGACTTTCAACCAGCGTATAACGGACCTTGCAGAACGCGCCCGCGCCCGGTAACGGAAGTATAATATACGGCTCTTGCTTATAGCGATGAGCGGTAACAACAGGAATACATAGCCTTGGCCAGCAAAGCAAAAGACGATCGCAGCGATGGTGATGCACCGCTGATCGATCTCAATGAAGCCTCTATCAAGAAACTTATCAGCCGCGCCAAGAAGCGCGGTTACATCACCTATGATGAGCTGAATGAGGCCCTGCCCCAGGACCAGATGTCGTCCGAGCAGATTGAAGATGTGATGTCCGCCATTTCGGAGATGGGCGTCAATATTGTCGAGAGCGAGGAAGACGTTAACGACGATACACCAGAAGAAGTCGGCGCTGCCGATGCGGGCAAGGCCGAGACCAAGGCTCCTGAAAAGAAGAAAGAAACCGGCGATCGCACCGATGACCCGGTACGCATGTATCTGCGCGAAATGGGCGCGGTGGAGCTGCTCAGCCGTGAGGGCGAGATTGCGATTGCCAAGCGCATTGAGGCGGGCCGCGACACCATGATCCTGGGCCTGTGTGAAAGCCCGATTACCTTCCACGCCATCATCGAATGGTCGGATGCGCTCAACAATGAAGAGATGCAGTTGCGCGAGATTATGGACCTTGACGCGATGCTCTCCAAAGAGCCTGCGCCCGAAAATCTCGAAGACGACGCCGAGGATGATGGCGAGATCAGCGAGAAAAATGCCGGACCTTCCTTTAAGGAGGAGGAAGATGTTGAGGAAGAAAGCAGCGATGAGGATGACGACGAAGCATCGATGACCGAACGCCGTGCGCGACCGGACAATGATGATGATGACGAGGATAACACCTTGTCATTGGCGCAGATGGAAGCAGCGTTGAAGCCTGATGCACTGGAAAAATTCGCGACCATCACAAGCCTGTTCAAGAAATTTGCCAAGCTGCAGGAAGAACGCCTCGATGTGCTGAGCGTTGGCGATGACTTTCCGGCGGCGAAGGAAAAGAAATATCAGAAGCTGCGTGAAGACCTCACCGCTGAGGTTGAGTCGGTACAGTTTCATGCCACCAAGATCGAATATCTGGTGGATCAGCTCTATGCCTTTAACCGTCGCCTGACCGCGCTTGGTGGCCAGATGCTGCGGCTGGCAGAACGTCACAAGGTTCCACGCAGAGATTTCCTTGATCGCTATATCGGTCGCGAGTTGGACGATAACTGGGTTAGCGATGTTGCCAAGGTCGACAAGAAATGGGCCGCTTTCGCCGATAAGGAAGCGAGTGCGATTGACCGTATCCGCTCGGAAATCAGCGATATTGCCTCAGCCACCGGCATGGCGCTCCCGGAATTCCGCCGCATCGTCAATATGGTACAAAAAGGCGAGCGCGAGGCGCGTATTGCCAAGAAGGAAATGGTCGAGGCCAATCTGCGCCTGGTGATTTCCATCGCCAAGAAATACACCAATCGCGGCCTGCAATTTCTCGACCTGATTCAGGAAGGCAATATCGGCCTGATGAAAGCGGTCGACAAATTTGAATATCGCCGTGGTTATAAATTTTCCACCTATGCGACATGGTGGATCCGTCAGGCGATTACGCGTTCTATTGCCGATCAGGCGCGCACCATCCGTATTCCGGTGCATATGATCGAGACGATCAACAAGCTGGTGCGTACAAGCCGACAGTTCCTGCACGAACAGGGCCGCGAGCCGACACCGGAAGAAATGGCCGAGCGCCTTTCCATGCCGCTGGAAAAAGTGCGCAAGGTGATGAAGATTGCCAAGGAACCCATCTCCCTCGAAACACCGATTGGTGACGAGGAAGATTCACATCTCGGTGATTTTATCGAGGACAAGAATGCGATCATCCCGGTTGATGCCGCAATCCAGTCCAACCTCAAGGAAACCGTGACCCGCGTGCTGGCCTCGCTCACCCCACGCGAAGAACGTGTTTTGCGGATGCGTTTTGGCATCGGCATGAACACCGATCATACACTCGAAGAAGTCGGCCAGCAGTTCAGCGTGACCCGCGAACGTATCCGCCAGATTGAGGCCAAAGCGCTGCGCAAGCTGAAGCACCCAAGCCGCAGCCGTAAGATGCGCAGTTTCCTCGACCAATAATGGGGGCGGCGAATGCCGCTACCTTCTATTTCGCACTGTCCGGTTATATTATCGGATCACCCCATATTGGTGCATTTTTGCTGCTTCAATGGACCAATCGGTAAGACTGTCTTTAGGAATCTTCGATACTTTCGCTTGCAATCGAAATGCGGGACAGGCCGCAGCGCATAGCCTAGCGAGGACGACGTGACATCACCGCCAACCGATACCGGATTATTGGGTACAGCTTCCAGAGCTGATGCAATCGAGTTGATACAGCGTATCGATGCGCGCAGAGCGGATGCGCCCATAATGGTCACGCAACTTACCAGCGACATCGCAATATTCAACGGCAGCGATATAGCGGATATCGCCTATTATCTGTGCAAATTGCATGGCCATCATCCGGGGATATTTGATTATCTGGCCGAAAATATGCGTGACAGTGAGCATCATGGGCTGGTCACCGATCTGGCGGCGCAATTTGCGGTGGAGCGCGCTGTTTTGGCCAATATGACCGTAGCTGCAGGCCCGGCTACCACGCTTGCCGGTGAATATACCTCTATCAAAGTTATAGAGCAGCTGCGCTCTGCAATTAATATGCTTGGACAATCTGAGCGCAATGGTTCCAGTCTGGGTTCCGGCATAGCCATAGTTTCGGACTGGCTGTTATGGCGTCCGGCATTTGATGCTATCTCCGCCCGCCTTGATATCGAGATACCAGAGTGCACCATGCTAAATGCATATCAGCAGCTAGCTGACTTGCTTTCTCAAAAAACCGATCCGCGCGAACTGCGTGCTGTCAGTTTTGGAATGGAACAGCTTTATCATCAGCATGACCAGTTCTGGTTACTGATGGAGCGCCGCCAAAAGCTGCGCAATGCGATGTTGGGCAAAGCCTGACGCTTCTTAAAAGGTTAGTCTTTACTGATTCATAGCTTGCGATTCCAACCGCCCATCTCTATCCGTTTAATCGCGTGATTAAATGGATAGTGGAGCAATAAATGCAGCGTTTTGAAGGCACCAAAGACTATGTCGCAACTGATGATCTGAAAGTTGCGGTCAACGCTGCAGTGACATTGCGCCGCCCTCTCCTCGTCAAGGGTGAACCTGGTACCGGCAAGACCGTATTGGCTCATGAAATCGCCAAAGCCACAGGTGCGCCGCTGATCGAATGGAACATAAAATCCACCACCAAAGCGCAACAGGGCCTGTATGAATATGATGCCGTGGCCCGTCTGCGCGATGGCCAGCTAGGCGAAGAGCGGGTGCATGACATTCGCAACTATATCAAACGCGGCAAGCTGTGGGAGGCGTTTACCGCGCCCGAGCTGCCGGTGCTGCTGATCGACGAGATTGACAAAGCGGACATCGAGTTTCCCAATGACCTGTTGCAGGAACTCGATCGCATGGAATTCCATGTCTATGAGACCAAGGAAACCATCAGCGCCAAAGAACGCCCCATTGTGGTCATCACCTCGAATAATGAGAAAGAATTGCCCGATGCTTTTCTGCGCCGCTGCTTCTTCCACTATATCAAATTCCCCGACCAGGAGACGATGCGCGAGATTATCGATGTGCACTTCCCTGATATTCAGAAAAGTCTGGTCAGCAAGGCGATGGAGATATTCTACGAGGTACGCGAAGTACCCGGCCTGAAAAAGAAACCATCAACTTCGGAACTGCTCGATTGGCTGAAATTGCTGCTGCATGAAGACATGCCGCTCGACGTACTGCAATCGCGCGATCCCAGCAAAGCAATCCCACCGTTGCACGGCGCGCTGCTGAAGAATGAGCAGGATATTATGCTGTTTGAGCGGCTGGCCTTTATGGCGCGGCGCAACAGCTAACACTGGCTCAGTCCATATAAGCGAGCTCGAAATTGCCCCAGTAACGGCCCTTAACCCATAAGGGCACAAAAATGTTTTTGAGCACGGTAAACGATCCAGGGCTCGGCTCAAAACGATAGGCTGCAGCGGAGAATTGCTCGTCACGACGCGTCACCGCTTCTGCCGTAGGCTCGTCGAGCAATATCAGGCGATTGCGGCAGAAGCGTCCGTCATGTGAAGCATCACCGGTCGGTTCTTTGCTGCGCAGGCTGACATGTGTTGGAAGATAGCCATCCTCATTGGAGCATACTGCGTTATAAACCTTCTCGTGACTGTCAGTAATATCGTCAAGCAATGGCCGAATATGCTGATCAGCAAAACTGTTGAAGCGGGTATTGTAGCGTTCTGGCCCAATATCATCGATGCGCTGATAATCTCGGTCGAACAGCTCTTCCACGCTTAGAATACCTGTATCCAAGCCACTTTCAATACATTGCAGAACCCGCTCCTTGCTGGCAAAGGCCCGTTCCAAGAAACGGTTATCATATTCTGACATGCCGGTATGCAAAAGCTGGTCAAACATCGTATTTTGCTTGGCTTCCAGATCGTTCATACGCTTCAGCACGTCTTCAAGGTCCTCACCATTGCGGCTTACCGCGTCAGTGAAACCCAAAAGCGTCTCGGTCATATGCGATATATTGCTGCGCAAATGCTCGCTGCTTTCGGCAATGGCGTCGGTTTGCGTATCCACGCGCGAAACCCGCTCGGCAACGCTGTGCAGCGTCTTGTCAATCGTCTCCAATCCGGTTTTGGCCTGTTTGCTTTTGGCGACACCACTTTGGACTTCACCAGCAATATCGCTGGCCTGATCGCCGAGTGAGCGCATGGTAATGGTGATTTCTTCTGCAGCAATGCGCGTATCATGCGCTAGCTTCTTCACTTCGGCGGCAACCACGGCGAAAGTAGCGCCCGCAGCCCCGGCACGCTCTGCTTCAATTGCTGCGTTGAGCGCCAGCATATTGGTCGATTTGGCGATAGCGTCGATAGTCTGGCTGGCCACGAGAACCTGATCCATGGCGGCTGCAAAACCGGTGATCTTGTCACCCATATGGATGACCAAATCGACGATATCACCAAATTCGGCCATCGACTGATTGATGGTCGCGGCACCGTCGCGCAATTCCGTCTGCGATTCATCGGCCAGTTCACGGGCTATATCGACTGCTTTGGAAACTTCGCTCTGTTCCTGCTCCACGCTATGCGCAATCGCTTCAACAGAAGTGCGTTGCTCCTCAAGAGAGTGTCCATTTTGCTGTACCTTGGCGACAATTGCAACGACAGACGAGCATTCCACAAGCGCTTCGCCACAGGTGCGCGCCATGTCTTCATGTAATTTGGACTGCTCAGCAAGATTCTGATCGAACTTCATTAAGGTTCCCCTTGTCAGAAAGCCTTAGCCCAACGTGGTTAACAGCGCGTAAAATCAGCAAATCTCGTATCAGGCTTGCCAGCCTTGTTTCATCGCGGCATTGTGGAAACGCGAATAAAGGACAGACCCGATGTTTTTCTCTTTCATGGACGAATTGCGCAGCGCCGGCATACCGGCATCGCTTAAGGAGCATTTGCTGTTGCTCGAAGCACTGAATGAAGATGTTATCTCTCAGTCGCCTGAGGAATTCTATTATCTCTCGCGCGCTACATTGGTGAAAGATGAGGGCCTACTCGACCGCTTCGATCAGGTTTTTGCCAAGGTTTTCAATGGTCTTGAGACAAGCTTTGAAGAAGAAACCGCAACTATTCCCGAAGATTGGCTGAAAGCCGTTGCCGAGAAATATCTCTCCGAGGAAGAAATGGAGAAGATCAAATCGCTCGGCTCTTGGGAAGAGATTATGGAGACGCTGAAAAAGCGTCTGGAAGAACAGCAAAAGCGCCATGAAGGCGGCAATAAATGGATCGGCACCGGCGGCACCTCACCCTATGGTCATTCGGGCTATAATCCCGAGGGCGTGCGCATCGGTGGCGAGAGCAAGCATAAGCGCGCGATCAAGGTGTGGGACAAGCGCGAGTTCCAGAATCTCGACAACACTAAACAACTCGGCACCCGCAATATCAAAATGGCACTGCGCCGCCTGCGTCGTTTTGCGCGCGAAGGCGCGGCGGATGAGCTTGATATTGACGGCACGATTGAAGGCACCGCAAAACAGGGTTGGCTTGATATCCATATGCGCCCGGAACGGCATAATGCAGTCAAATTGCTGCTGTTCCTTGATGTTGGCGGCTCGATGGACCCGTTCATCAAGCTGTGCGAAGAACTATTCTCAGCCGCTACAGCGGAATTCAAGAATCTCGAATTCTTCTACTTCCATAACTGCGTTTACGAAGGCGTGTGGAAAGACAATCGCCGCCGTTTCTCAGAACGCACCCCGACATGGGATATTCTGCACAAATATGGCCATGACTATAAGCTGATCTTTGTCGGCGACGCTTCGATGAGCCCCTATGAAATCAGCCATCCCGGCGGCTCGGTCGAGCATTTTAACGATGAGGCCGGCGCGGTATGGATGCAACGCATGGTCAACACCTATCCCGCCACCGCCTGGCTCAATCCGGTGCCCGAAAAGCAATGGGGCTATTCGCAGAGCGTGCGGATGGTGCAGGAACTCATTAAGGACCGCATGTATCCGCTGACTCTGACGGGTCTGGATGATGCGATGCGTGAGTTAAGCCGCAAAAACGGTTGATCGCTGATATTTATAGAGCCTGTAAGACATTGTGTGCGTCGGTTTGCAAAAATTCCGTTCGTGTCGAGCGTAGTCGAGACACTGCTCTTCACTTGCACCAGCCTCTCGACTTCGCTCGAGGCGAACGGGTAAGATGGATCATCTAAAGCCGCAAAGACACTACCCAAACGGTTGGTCAATCGCCTTTGATGGTTGTGTGAAATAGCGCGGACCATCTTCGGTCATATAGAAACAATCCTCGATACGAACGCCGAACTCACCCGGCAGATAGATGCCCGGTTCGTTGGAAAAGCACATGCCTGGTGCCAGTTTGGTCGTCTCACCGCGTACCAGATTGATCGATTCATGCCCGTCCATACCAATGCCATGGCCGGTGCGATGCGAGGTTCCGGGCAGCTTATAATCCGGGCCGTAACCAAGCGTCTCATAATAGGCGCGCACTGCATCATCGACACTGCCCGCCGAGACGCCGATCTGCGCTGCTTCCATGACGACATCCTGCCCATTACGCATATGCTGCCACACTTGGCGTTGCTTGGCGGTTGGTTCGCCATAGACAATGGTGCGCGAAATATCGGACCGATAGCCATGCACCGCACAGCCGCAATCCATCAGAACAACCTCGCCTTCCGTCACTTCTTGCGGCTGATCAGAGCCGTGCGGATAGGCTGCTGCCTCTCCAACTAAGGCGATAGCGAATTTCGGTTGACCGCCCAGCGCCCGTGTCGCACCATTCATAATCGCAGAAATATCAGACGGCGTCATGCCACGCTCAATGCGCGGCAGGGTATAGGCGTAGGCCGCCAGAGTAATATCCGATGCCGTCTGCATTAAGGCGATCTCGGTCGCTGACTTGAACATACGGCAGCCAAGGATCACCGGGGAACCGGAAACAATCTCTGCATCAGGCATTACCCGCTTAAGCCCGTCAACAGCAAAGAAACGTACCGTTTCCTCAATGCCGATATTACCTGACGCATTGCCAGTGCGCGCCAACCAGTCGGCTACTTTGCGGAGAGGGTTTTCATGCTCGTCCCAGGTCAGTATCTCAGCCTCGACAGACAGGCTCTCCTGGATGCTCGGCTCCTCGAAAAACGGGGTTACGATCGCCAATGCGCCATCAGCACCGATCACAGCCGCGGTTAACCGCTCGCTGCGCCACCATTGTACACCGGTGAAATAGTCAAGGCTTGATCCGGGCTCGATCAGCAGTGCCGACATACCCTGTTCACGCATAAGCCGCTGTGCTTTTGCCAGTCGTTGCAGTCTTTCTTCTCGACTTATCGGCTTTGCATTGGTGGCCATGTTGCTGAGTCCCGCGAAGCTGTCTTGCGCGAATATCGGAGTAACAGGCAGCAAATTACCCAGAGCTACAACGCCACCAAGCTGAAGAAAATGTCTACGCTGCATATTTGTAACCACTGTCATTCGCTTTCCTTCTGCTGTGTGCCCTGTTCTAAACGGGGTATAGTCGATGCGGCGAAATAGTTTCGGCCCATGCCTGCTCATCGCGCGACGTCATAGCGTCAAGATCACCCGGTTCCGCCTCACCATCATCCACCCATTCGCGCAATGCTGGACCGCCGTTGATCACATCAATTGCAAGCCTATCCAGCTCATATTCATAGGGAAAATCACGCCATAGTAGATAATTCGGATAAAGCTGACGGATCGCTTTGAAAGCTAGCGCCTGCAATCGCCAAGGCTTGAATGCATGATGGTCATAAAAGCCCTGCTCGGCATGGATATGCACACCATGGCAAAGCTGGCCTACATGCTTATGGAAGGTCGGCTCAAACCAGATTTCCCGTAGAGCACAGCCATTCAGCCATTCCGGCGCCATTTGTTCCATCTTCTCTATGACGTCACGGGCATTGATATCCGGCGCGCCGAACAGCTCCAACGGGCGCGTGGTGCCCCTGCCCTCGCTCAATGTTGTGCCTTCCAGCATCACTGTACCGGCATAGGCCCGCGCCATATTCACATTAGCGGCATTGGGGCTTGGGTTGACCCAGATGCGGTCAGATGGCCAGCCAAAGCCGGGCGTTTTATCGGGCTGCCATCCAGTCATTTCTATCACCCGATAGTCGACATCGAGTCGGAAATGGTCGATAAACCAATGCCCCATCTCGCCCATCGTCAGGCCATGCCGCATCGGCATCGGCCCTGCGCCGACAAAGCTCTCCTGCCCTTCCAATAAGGTGAGGCCCTCAATCGGCCTTCCAGCGGGATTGGGGCGATCCAGCACCCATACCGCTTTGCCATGCTCGGCTGCTGCTTCAAGGATATAGAGCAAAGTTGTGACAAAGGTGTATATACGGCAACCAAGATCCTGAAGATCAATTAGAATCACATCGAACGTCTGCATCGATTGCCCGGTTGGCCGCCGCACTTCGCCGTACAGGCTGAATACCGGGATGTTATACACCGGATCGGTCTCGTCTCGGGTCTCAACCATATTGTCCTGCTTGTCGCCTTTCAGCCCATGTTGCGGGCCAAATGCGGCAGTCAGATTAATATCCTCACACGCCATCAATGCATCAAGGCTATGGGTCAGATCAGCCGTTACAGAAGCCGGATGCGCTAGCAGGGCAACGCGTTTGCCCTTAAGCGGGGCGCGTAGTTCTGGTTCGGCGAGCAGGCGGTCAATTCCGAATAATGTCATGGGATTATCGGTGGCGCGAGTTTCAATGCAAAGCAAGTATCATGATGAAAATCCGGCTTGCCCGGTGGATGGGTGAGTGACCAGAAGGATTGCGCGCCCTGCTCCTCATGCAGCACAGCAGTTATCGCCAAATCGGTTGACGCGCCGATAAAGCGCTCAGGCAATTGCACCGTTGCTTCCAGGGCAAAATGGCTCGCACTTGCATCCAGGCCAATTTCAGAGGCGGTGATAGCTTCCTCATTGGTCATCCCTTTGCGATAACTTTCAAAGACATAGGCTGCCCATTGTCCTGACGGCGATAAGTTGAGTTCCAGATAGTCACTAGCTCCAGCCAAACGGATAAAAGCTTCAAAGCACGTCGTTTTCCAGAGATTATCGGCTCTATTACGTTCCATACCGGAATTAGGAAGGACCAGCCTTTCAAGATCACAATCCACATGATAACGCAGCCACAGCCTGCCTTTATGATCGAGCGAAAAGCCGACATCAAAACCATCGACACTATGCGCTGTATTATCAGAATGTGGCTGCATCCGAAGCATATTGTCCATGGCCCTTCTCCCTGCTAACCGCGCGGTTATGACTGAATTTTCATCCGATCTTTTGCGCCTGCTTGATGAGCGCGGCTATATCCATCAGACGACCGATGCGGAAGGGCTTGATGCGCTGGCCGCGAAACAGATTGTGCCGGCTTATATCGGCTTTGATGCGACCGCGTCGTCGCTGCATGTCGGCAATCTGGTGTCGATCATGCTGCTGCGCCGTGTTCAGCAGGCGGGGCATAAGCCGATTGTGGTCATGGGCGGCGGCACAACCAAGATCGGTGATCCCTCGGGCAAAGATGATGTCCGCAAGATGCTGACCGAGGATGATATTGCCCGCAATATCGCCTCGATCCAGTCAACATTTGAGAAGTTTCTCACCTTTGGCGACGGCCCTACCGATGCCATTCTCGTCAATAATGACGATTGGCTCGGCAAGCTCGGCTATATTGAATTGCTGCGCGATGTTGGGCGGCATTTCACTGTCAACCGCATGCTGACATTCGATTCGGTGAAACTGCGGCTTGATCGGGAGCAGCCGCTCACCTTTATCGAATTCAACTATATGATCCTGCAGGCCTATGATTTTCTCGAGCTAGCACGTCGCCATGGATGCCGATTACAGCTCGGAGGATCGGATCAATGGGGCAATATCGTCAACGGCATGGAATTGGCCCGGCGGATTGATGGTACAGAGCTGTTCGGTGTCACCACGCCTTTGATCACCAAGGCTGATGGCAGCAAGATGGGCAAGTCGGTGGATGGCGCGATCTGGCTCAATGACGATATGCTCTCCAGCTATGACTATTGGCAGTTCTGGCGCAACACCGATGACCGCGATGTCGGCAAGTTCCTGCGCCTGTTCACCGATGTGCCGCTGGATGAGATTGCACGGTTGGAGGCACTGGAAGGGGCAGAGATCAACACCGCCAAGCTGGCGCTAGCCAATGCCGCGACTGCGCTATGCCATGGCGAAGAGGCCGCACGTCAGGCCGAGGCTACCGCACAGGCTACCTTCGCTGGCGGCGGCCTAGGCGATGATCTACCCAAAATCGCTATCGATGAGTCAAATATGCCGATCACCGATTTGCTGGTGGCGATTGGTTTTGCTGCCAGCAAGGGCGAGGCCAAACGTTTGATCAAAGGCGGCGGGGTCAAAATTGATGGCGAGAAGATTGCCGACGAAAAACTGACTCTCCGTCCCGAATCTGCAGACAGAAAACTCTCGGTCGGCAAGAAAAAGCACGGAATTATTGCCGCCAAATAAGGGTTAACGGATAACTCTGCCCCATCTTTAACGGTTTATTTGCCCTTATCGGCGATTATGGCGCAATCCTATTCGCCGGAGAGTAAGAATGAACAAGGGTGCAAACCTTTCTGTGGTCGACCAGCGCAGTGCTGCACGGCATAGTGTCGATTATACTGTCATCGCCGAACATCGCACGCTTGGCGACATCAAGGCGCATATCGTGAATATCTCTGCCAATGGTTTTATGACCGAAGGCGATATGCCTCTGCAGAAGGGCGAGCGCTTGTCGCTGCGTATGCCGGTGATTGGGATGATTGAGGCGCATATGATCTGGTCACTAGGCGGCCGTGCCGGTTTTCAGTTGGAGCGGATTATCCGGCCTGCCGAGTTCACTGAAATGGTGGAAGCGCTGCAGCCGCGTTCCTCACCGCGCAAATATCGCTAACCGCCGCGAAGAAGCCGTACCCCATAATCACGTTCAAACAGATAGAGCGCAACCCGCGCGGCCTCTCCGCGTTCTGATTGCAAATCCGGATCGGTCTCAGTGAGCAGCCGCGCATCATCATGCGCCGTTCCGATCAGCGCATGGACCTGTTCCGGTGTGGCCAGACGATAGCCGACATCGCCCGATTGCCTTGTGCCGAGCAACTCCCCTGCCCCGCGCAGCCGCAAATCCTCTTCGGCGAGATGAAAACCATCCTGCGAGCTGCGCATAAGCGCCAGCCTTTCACGACCCGTTTCGCTGAGATTATCGCCCCGCAGCAACAGGCAGCGCGATTTGTCTGAACCACGTCCGACACGTCCGCGCAGTTGGTGCAGTTGCGCTAATCCATAACGCTCAGCGCTTTCGATAATCATCAATGTCGCATTGGGCACATTAACACCGACCTCAATCACTGTGGTGGCGCATAATATCTGCGTTTCCCCGGCGACAAAGCGCTCCATTTCGGCATCCTTGCGCTCGGCGGGCATCTGGCCATGGACCAAGCCGACCTTTTCGCCAAAACGCGCTTGTAGCATTGCGAAACGGGTCTCGACCGCCACAGCATCGACTTGCTCACTGTCATTCACCAACGGGCACACCCAATAGGCCTGCCCGCCGCCATCTATGTGCCGCGCTAGCCCATTGGCCAGTTCATCAAGCCGGTTTTCGCTCAGCACCAGAGTCTCGATCGGCTGACGCCCCGGCGGCTTTTCATCGAGTCGTGACACATCCATTTCGCCAAACTGGCTCAGCGTGAGCGTGCGCGGAATCGGGGTGGCGGTCATGGTCAGCATATGCGGCGGCGCCTTGCCCTTTTTGGCCAATAGCAGCCGCTGATTGACACCAAAGCGATGCTGCTCATCAATCACCGCGAGCGCCAGATCATGATAAAGCACTGCATCCTGAAACACTGCATGGGTGCCGATGATAAGCTGGATCGAACCATCAGCAATGCCCATCAGCTTGGCCTCACGCGCCTTGCCTTTGTCGCGCCCGGTCAGGATGTCGACCTCGACCGGCAGGCCGCGGAGCATCTCGGATATGCCGTCATAGTGTTGCCGCGCCAATATCTCGGTCGGCGCGAGCAGAACTGCCTGTCCACCCGACTCAATCGCCTGCAACATCGCCATTACCGCAACCACAGTCTTACCCGAGCCGACATCGCCCTGAAGCAACCGCAGCATCGGCGTTTCGCTCGCCATATCACCGGCAATTTCGGATATGGAACGTATCTGCGCTCCGGTTAGACTATATGGCAGTTCGAGCGCATCAGTCAGCCGCTTGTCACCGGGGCGCGGTCGCGTCTGCTGGCGGCGATTGCTTTTACGCAGCAAGGCAAAGGCCAGTTGCCCGGCAAATATCTCATCATAGGCGAGCCTTGACTGCGCCACATCATGCCGATCCTGATGCACCAGTTGCAGCGCATCGCGCCAGGCGGGCCATTGCTCGCGCGCATGCAATCCCGGCTCAATCCATTCGGGCAATTCGGGCACGTCCGCCATGGCCTCGGTAATGCTCGAATGCAGCTTTTTAGCCGTTAGACCCTCCGCCAGCGGATAGATCGGCTCTACTGCATTCACCGCCTCATTCACCGGGCCGATATGATCGGGATGTACAATCTGCAGCATATCGCCATAGCGGTCGAGCCGTCCGGAGACGCGGCGCTTTTCATTGGCGGGCAATTGCCGCCGCGCCCATCCACCATTGCGGCCGAAAAAGACCAGCGCCATGACATTGCCGAGATCATCCTGCGCTAATATCCGCGTCGGCCCACGCCCGGCGGATTCGCGCACGCTGGTGACCAGCAGGTCGAGCACGACATATTGGCCCACATAGGCCTCATCCAGCTCGGTGAGATGATGCCGGGTGCGATAGTCATTGGGCAGGTGGAAAATCAGGTCGCGCAGCGTCGCGATATTCAGTCGGTCGAGCGGCTTCATCAGCTTGGGGCCAATGCCCTTGATGCTGTCCACGGCTGCAAATAGCGGATTGAGGATCGGCGGGCGCATGATTATGTAGCTCGTCCACACCACAGTTGATGACCTTTGCGCATAAGGCCGCTATGGCATTGGCCCTGCATTACGGCAAGACGCGCAGCAAGAAAGACGCAACCCATGGATACGCCCAGCCCGAACGACCATAATGACGGACGCCAGCGTTATCGCGCATGGCATCGCGGCACGCGTGAGGCGGACTATATGGTTGGCGGATTTTTTGATCGTTATCATGCTGAGTGGAGCGACGCCGACCGGGCATGGTTTGATCGGCTGCTCGCCTGTGAGGATGTCGATATCATGGCCTGGGCTATGAAGACGGCTCCGGTACCGCCGGAATTTGAAGGGCCGCAAATGGTGGCGATGCAGAAGCTCGATTATATCGAGATTCCAGGAACCTGAACGCCATGTCTGTTTATCAACGCATCGCGTCGGCAACGGCGCCCCTTACCCTTTGCGGCAGCCCGCCGGGCGCAGTACCGCTGATCCTCACCGATCTGGCGCGCCAGCATAAGGCGCGGATTGTGTTTGTCGCCGCCGATGATTCAGCAATGGCGGCAACGGCACAGATTGCCACGCAAATGGCGCCTGATCTGAAGATCGCGATCCTGCCTGCATGGGATTGCCTGCCCTATGATCGCTCCTCGCCCTCAGCGGCGGTGTCTGCGGCGCGGCTGGAGACATTGCACGCGCTGCAACAAGGACCAGACAAAGGCCCTAAGTTGATTGTCACCACCGCCAATGCGTTGATCCAGCGCAATCTGACGCCCTTTCGCATCCGTGCCTTGGCAAGAACGTTGCGAAAAGACGAGCAATGCGACCGCGAGGCGCTGATCCGGCATTTGCAGGGGCTGGGCTATAGCCGCACCGATACTGTCGCCGATTTTGGCGAATATGCGGTGCGCGGGTCGATTGTCGATCTTTATCCTTCCGGAGCGGAACATGGCTTACGGCTGGATTTCTTCGGCGACGAGATTGAGACAATCCGCCTGTTCGATCCGGCGAGCCAACGGACGGTGGAGAGCATAGACAGCTATCAACTCCTGCCCGCATTCGAAGTGGTGCTGGATGAGGAGAATATCAGCCGCTTCCGCAGCCGCTATCGTGAGCTTCACGGCGCAGAAGGCACCAGCGATCCGCTTTATCAGGCGGTGAGCGAAGGCCGCCCGCTGGCGGGTATGGACCATTGGTTGCCGCTTTTCGAGGAGCGACTGGAACCGCTATTCGCGCATTTCAATGCCGACGATCTGATCCTGCGCGACAATGGCGCAGCGATGGCGATGGAGCAGCGCTTTGAAGCCATACGGGACTATTATAACAGCCGCATAGAAGCACAGGCGCGCGACAATACCACCTATCGCCCACTGGCACCCGATACGCTTTATGCCAGCAGGGAAGAGCTGGACGCGCTGATCGCTGATACCGCAGCACATCAACTATCGCCATTCCATGAGCCGGAAAGCGACAGCGTTATCGATATGGGCTTCTCGCCCGGCCGCGATTTTGCGCCGGAGCGTAAGGCAATGGGTAACAATGGGGGCAGTATCTATACCGCCGTCACCCAGCATATCGGCAATAAAAAGGCCAAGGGGCTGGCGACGATCATTGCCAGCTACACCGATGGCTCACGCAGCCGGAAGCAGAGCCTGTTGGAAGAACATGGCCTCACAGATATCGCCGTTGCCAGCAACTGGCCCGGTGCGCTTGCCATAGCGCAAAGCGGCAAGACCGCGATGCTGACCATGGCGGCGGAGACCGGTTTCGCCAATGACAGTTTGGAACTGCTGACCGAGCAGGATTTGCTCGGTGACCGTCTGGTGCGCCGCAGCCGCAAGGGCAAAAAGGCCGAGACTTTCTTAAGCGAGTTGGCGACGCTTTCCACCGGCGATCTGGTGGTGCATGTCGAACATGGCATAGGCCGCTATGACGGGCTGGTTTCTATCCCGGTCGGCGAAAGTCCCCATGATTGCGTCGCGCTCACCTATGCCAATGATGACCGGCTCTATGTGCCGGTGGAGAATATCGACGTTCTCACCCGCTATGGCAGCGATGGCGAAGGCGCGTCGCTGGACAGACTGGGCGGAGAAGCGTGGCAGCGGCGCAAGTCCAAGCTCAAAGACCGCATCCGCGCTATTGCTGGTGAATTGATGAAAACCGCCGCTGCTCGCGCGCTGCGCAGTGCTGAGCGGATTGGTCTCGATGCCACGCCCTATTCCGCCTTTGTCGACCGCTTCCCCTATGAGGAGACCGAGGATCAGGAGCGGGTGATTGCCGAGGTTCTTGATGATCTCGGCGATGGCAAGCCAATGGACCGCCTCGTCTGCGGCGATGTCGGCTTTGGCAAGACCGAGGTGGCCATGCGCGCCGCCTATGCGGTGGCGATGTCGGGCCTGCAGGTGGCGGTGATCGCCCCCACCACCCTGCTCGCGCGCCAACACCATGCCGGATTTGCCGAACGCTTTCGTGGGTTTCCGGTCAATGTTGGGCGGCTTTCAAGACTGGTGCCCGAGAAAGAGGCCAAGACAACGCGTGCCGGTATCGCCGATGGTACTGTCGACATCGCCATCGGCACCCATGCCCTGCTCGCTAAATCGCTGGATTTCAAGCGTCTCGGCCTTGTTATCATTGATGAAGAACAGAAGTTCGGTGTCACTCATAAAGAGCGGCTGAAGCAGCTTAAAAACACCGTCCATGTCCTCACCCTCACCGCCACGCCGATCCCACGCACGTTGCAAATGGCGATGACCGGGCTGCGCGACCTGTCAGTGATCCAAACCCCGCCAGTCGACCGGCTCGCGGTGCGCACCTATGTTATGCCCTGGGATCCGGTGGTGCTGCGCGAGGCATTGCTGCGCGAACATTATCGTGGTGGTCAGAGCTTCCTCGTCGTGCCCCGCATCAGCGATCTCAATGATATGGAAGAATTCCTCAAAGAGGTCGTCCCCGAGGTCAAACCCATCACCGCGCATGGCCAGATGTCGGCCACAGTGGTCGAGGAACGCATGTCCGCTTTTTACGAGCGCAAATATGATGTGCTGCTTTCGACCACGATCGTCGAAAGCGGGCTGGATATCCCGACGGCGAATACTCTGATCATCCATCGCGCTGATCGATTTGGTCTCGGCCAGCTTTATCAGCTTCGCGGTCGTGTCGGCCGCTCCAAAACCCGCGCCTATGCCTATTTCACCACGCTGGAAAATCGCGTTTTGACCGAGACAGCTGAAAAACGCCTCAAGGTACTGAGCGACCTAGATAGCCTGGGGGCCGGTTTCCAGTTGGCCAGCCATGATATGGACATTAGAGGCGCCGGAAATCTGGTCGGTGACGAGCAATCTGGACATGTCCGCGAGGTCGGTTTTGAGCTGTATCAGGCGATGCTGGAGGATGCGATCATCGAAGCCAAGGCAGGCGATCTGGCTGATGATATGCGCGAGGAAGCCTTCTCGCCTTCGATCACCGTCGATGCGCCGATCCTTATCCCCGAAGACTATGTCCCCGATCTTGGCCTCAGAATGGCGCTCTATCGCCGTCTCAACAAGCTCGAGGATACCGGTGCAGTGGAAGCCTTCGCCGCAGAACTGATCGACCGTTTCGGCCCGATCCCCTCACCTACCGAAAACCTACTCAAAATCATGCGCATCAAGCTCAACTGTTTGACCGCGCGCATCTCCAAAATCGATGTCGGTCCGCGCGGTGCAGTGGTCACCTTCCATCAGGACACCTTCCCCAATGTCCCCGGTCTGCTGGCCTATGTCGAGCGTCTGAAAGGCGTCGCCAAAATCCGACCAGACCAGAAGCTGATGATCGCCCGCGTCTGGCGCGATCCCCAGTCACGGCTTAACGGCTTGATGCAATTATCGCGTGGATTAGCCGGTGTGGCGAGCAAGGCAGCCTAGTTCGCGCGCATAGCAAAGGTGATAAAATCGGCATTATCGAGGGCCTCGCCACCGAGAAAACCCTGATAATAGTGGCACCCTTCCTCGGCGAGATGATCGCGTTGCGCGATATTTTCAACACCCTCAGCAATTACCTCCAGATCAAGCGCCAGCCCCAGCGCGATAATCGAACGCACAATCGTCTGATCTCGCGGGGAGCCCTCAATATCGCGGCTGATCGCGCCATCAATTTTGAGATAATCGAGCGGCAGGGATTTGAGATAAAGCAAGCTGGAAAAACCGGTGCCGAAGTCATCAATCGCCACCCGCATATCAGCCTCGCGCAGTTTTGTGCAGAGGCGCGAAGCACGTTCCAGATCGCTGATCAGCGCGGTTTCGGTAATCTCTACAGTAAGGCGGGACGCATCAAAACCCGAGGCGCGAACGGCTTTTATCATTGCGTCAGCAAATCCGGGAATAGCCAGATCCTGGGCTGTCAAATTTACCGAGAGCCGGACATCTGATAATGCTGCAGGCCATGCTGCCGCATAGTCCAGAGCCTTGCGCTGAATATGATCAGAAACCGGCTGCACCATTTGCGCTCTCTCCGCGACGGTAAACAAAGTAGCGGCGCCCAATTCTCCAAGAGTGGGATGCTGCCAGCGCGCCAATGCTTCCACACCAGTCAGATGACCATTTACCATGGCAAACTGCGGCTGAAAACGGACGATAATCTCGTCATGCTCAATCGCGCTCGCCAAATCATTTTCCAGATTGGCCTCTCGTGGCGGCGGCAAATCACTGCCACGATCAACCCATTTGACCATTAGCGAGACATCTTCTGTCAGGTCGTCCATGCCCGCATCCAGTCGGGCAAGCAATTGCTCTGGCTTTTCGGATGCTTTGCGCGATGCCAGCGCAATCTGTGCGCCTATGGAAACGCTACTATCGTCCAACAGGCTATTGTCATGCAGCATGGTGACGATCTCTTCCGCCATCCAGTTCCATTTATGTCGGTCTCTCAGTGTCTCGGCGAGCAGATAGAATCCACGGTCATGGCGGAAGATCGCAATGTCATGGCTGCTACAGTCCGTTGCGAATCGTATTATGCGCTGACGCAGGGCAGCAAGCATGCCATCGACTGTGGCGCGATCATTATGAGCATTGAGCAACGGCAATCGTTGAAAGGCTATTCCCATGGCAAATTGATGCACATGGTCTCTGCTACTAAGCCAGGAAAGCATCAGAGCTTTGCTGTCTCTATCCAATATATCGGCATCCAATGTATCGGCGATCAGCGTCTTTGCCAGAGCCTGATCGATAACGGCCTTTAGGCGCTGTGGCCCGTCATCAATTAGCAGATGATTTGCCACATTGCCGAGGCCGATAGCCTCCGAACCATTCATAAGCACCGGGAGAGTCGTTTTGGCTGATGTTGCCGCGTGATCCAGAATTCTGGCACCATCTCGATCGACAATCACCAAAGTCATATCCGCTTCGTCCTTATCAGACAAAAGCACGTCAAAGCCGGCCTGTTCCAGCCTGTTATGCAGGTGCTGGATAGCTTCAGCATCACCTTCATGCTGCTTATCATGCAGGATCGTAATCGAAGTCAGCGTTTTACCCCCGCTATTGTGCCGCGCTCGACAGATGTGGCCAATGTTTCTATAGCTTTAGCATTAACAGCTTATAACTTAAGCCAAAGCTGATTTGTCATTCGCAATTTTATGCACAGTGCCGGAGACCCGAATATGTTAGGCAAAACCGCACTGATGGCCTCCTCTACCACCGATGCAAGCGAAGCAGCCGAAAAACTGCGCGAGAGTTTTGACTGGTGCCCGTTGGAAGAGGCAGAGCGGATTGTCGCTCTGGGTGGCGATGGGTTTATGCTCCAGGTTCTGCATTCGATGCTGTCCAGCGAACATATTATCCCGGTCTTTGGCCTTAATCGCGGCACAGTCGGCTTTCTGATGAATATCTGGAAGGATTCGTTGCAGGATTTCCCGCGGCGTCTCGACAAAGCAAAACATCTCAATGTTATTCCGCTGAGCATGACCGCGCGCACCATGGATGGCGAGAAATTCACCTATCCCGCAATTAACGAGGTATCGCTGCTGCGCGAAACGCGGCAGACGGCGAAGCTGGAAGTCTCGGTCAATGGCCGGATCAGAATTCCGGAACTCGTCGCCGATGGTGTGCTGGTGGCGACACCTGCTGGCTCAACCGCCTATAATCTCTCTGCCAATGGCCCGATATTACCGCTCGGCTCGCCGCTGCTGGCACTGACACCGATCAGTCCGTTCCGCCCCCGCCGCTGGAAAGGGGCGATTTTACAGGATAGCTCAGAAATCAGTTTCAAGGTGCTGGAACCCGCAAAACGCCCAGTCAGCGTTGTCGCCGACCAGAAGGAAATCCGCGATATCTGCGAGATCAACATCCGTAAAGACAGCCGCAGAAGCCTGACTCTTATGTTCGATCCCGAGCATAGCCTTGACGACCGCATCGCGATGGAACAATTTGTTGTCTGAGGGGCTTGCCAAAACCGAAAAACCGTTGCTATAGGGCCGCTCGCTTCAGAGAAAATGTGAAGCCACTCCCCGATAGCTCAGCGGTAGAGCATTCGACTGTTAATCGAACGGCCGTTGGTTCGAATCCAACTCGGGGAGCCATTTCTTTCTGACATCGCCAAGTATGAATAGCACCCCGGCGCCGGGATTACCCCCGCGCGCCGCAGCAATGTTTGTATTTGCGGCCTGAGCCACATGGGCATGGTGCATTGCGGCTAATGCCCATTCCGGCATAAGGATCACCCTCGGCCGTTTGCTCCGGGTTCGCAGCCAGCGCACCTGCTCCGGCCAAAGCACGCGCTTTTTGCCCCACCGAGCTCTGCTGTGGCGGCAATGTGCTGTAGACGCTGCCGCGGGTGCCGCCATCAATATCATCGCTATTATCCTCACCGGTCAGCGGATCGATATGGGTGGTCAGGAAATCAGGCAGATCGGGGAGCGGCTCTGGTTCGGCAACGCGATATTCGCTGGTCATCACTGTCTTGGTGACTTCCTCGCGGATCACTTCGAGCATCCGCTCAAACAGGCCAAAGGCTTCCTGCTTATATTCATTAAGCGGCGTTTTCTGGGCATAAGCGCGCAGGAACACCACCTGACGCAGCGCGTCTAGCGTGGAGAGATGCTCTTTCCAATTATGATCAAGCGTCTGCAGCATGATCGACTTCTGAATATTACGCCACAACTCGCCATCAAGATGGTCGATCTTGTCCTTAAGTGCGGTTTCGCTCAGCTCGGATATCCGTTCTTCCAGAACATCCTGCGCCAATGCGTCTTCTTCCATCCAGCCATCGACATCGGGAGACAGGGCGAAAACCTCGTCCAGATCCTTTTTCAGACCATCAACATCCCATTGCTCGGGATAGGAGCCTGCCGGGCAGTTGCGATAGACTATGGCATTAACGGTATCGAGGCGCATATTTTCAATGTCCTCGGATATATCCTCGCCATCCATAATCTCGGCGCGCTGCTCATAGATGACCTTGCGCTGGTCGTTCATCACATCATCATATTCGACCACCTGCTTACGTACATCATAGTTGCGCGCTTCGACCTTTTTCTGCGCCGTTTCAATGGCTTTGGAGAGCCATTTCGAACCAATCGCCTCACCATCGGCAAGATTGTTGTTCATCATCTTGGCAAACAGCGTATCCGGGCCAAAGATGCGCAGCAAGTCATCTTCCAGGCAGAGATAGAAACGCGACAGGCCGGGGTCACCCTGGCGGCCCGAACGGCCACGCAACTGATTATCGATACGGCGGCTTTCATGTCGCTCAGTGCCGAGAACAAACAGTCCGCCAGCATCGAGCACGCGTTGTTTCTCTTCAGCAATCTCGGCTTTCAGCTTCTCGACAGCCGCTTCACGCTCCGGTCCTTCAGCCATATGGCCAAGCTCATCCTCAATCCGGAAATCAAGATTACCACCAAGCTGAATATCGGTACCACGACCGGCCATATTGGTGGCGATGGTGACCGCGCCGATGCGTCCGGCCTGCGCGACAATATGCGCTTCGCGTTCATGCTGTCGGGCGTTCAGTACCTCATGCTTCACACCTTCCTGATTGAGATATTCCGACAACAGTTCGGACTTCTCGATCGAGACGGTTCCGACCAGTATCGGCTGACCAATCTCGTTCTTCTCGGCAATCGCCTTGGCAATCGCCTGAAATTTGTCCTGTGTGTTCTTGTAGAATTCATCTTCCTCATCAATGCGCTGCACCGGCACATTGGTCGGGATGGAGACAACATTCATTTTGTAGATATCAAAAAATTCCGCCGCCTCGGTCGCCGCAGTGCCGGTCATGCCCGACAGCTTGGGGTACATGCGGAAATAATTCTGGAAGGTGATTGAGGCGAGCGTCTGGTTTTCCGGCTTGATTGCCACGCCTTCCTTGGCCTCTACCGCCTGATGCAGGCCATTGGACCAACGGCGGCCATCCATCATGCGTCCGGTAAATTCGTCGATGATGACCACCTTATCATCCTTGACGATATAATCGGTGTCGCGCTTGAACATCACATTGGCTTTGAGTGCCTGATCAAGATGGTGCACCACCTGCGTATTCTCATAGTCATAGAGGTTGCTGCCAACGAGAAGCCCCGCCGCTTCCAAAAGACGTTCGGCTTTCTCAATGCCATCCTCAGTCAGTGAGATATTGCGGGTTTTCTCGTCCTTCTCATAATCTTCTTCCTCGATTTTCTGCACGACCTCATTGACCGCAACATACATCTCGGACTTGTCATCTGTCGGGCCGGAGATAATCAGCGGCGTCCGCGCTTCATCGATCAGGATCGAGTCAACCTCATCAACAATCGCGAAATTGAACGGCCGCTGCACCATCTGGCTGCGCTCATGCTTCATATTGTCGCGCAGATAGTCGAAACCCAGCTCATTATTGGTGGCATAGGTGATATCCGCAGCATAAGCGGCAATGCGCTCTTCTTCCTGCAGATTGGGGACAATCACCCCGGTGGTGAGGCCGAGAAAACGATAAATCTGTCCCATCCATTCGGCATCACGCGCGGCGAGATAGTCATTGACGGTGACAACATGCACGCCCTTACCCTCAATCGCATTGAGATAGCACGCCAAAGTTGCCACCAGCGTCTTGCCCTCACCAGTGCGCATCTCTGAGATTTCTCCGCGATGCAAAACGATGCCGCCGACCAACTGCACATCAAAATGGCGCATGCCGGTTACGCGCACAGAGGCTTCACGCACTACGGCGAAGGCTTCGGGCAGGATATCATCCAGCGTTTCACCATTTACCAGACGCTCACGAAAATCACTGGTTTTCGCTTTCAATTCTTCGTCGGAGAGAGCCTGCATGTCAGACTCTAAAGCGTTGATCGTGTTGACAATCTTTCCGAGTGATTTGACATAACGGTCATTGGATGAACCGAAGAGACTTTTTGCCAGATTACCAAACATGGCGGGATTCCTTGCGATATTCAGATGGGGTGATGGCCTGCGCAATCCTATGGCAGACAAAATACAATTACGGGTTAAGCAGCAGGGGTAGCCGCTATTGGCGCGTTATTCGCGTGAAATATCGTGGCGGATCGGCGGGCTGGAATGAGTCTCCGCCGGATCAGCCGGAAGCACAGGCGCCGCAGCACCCAGAACCGCCAAAGGCTGGTGGCGCATATCGCGGCTAACGGCTTCAAACTGCTGATAATGTGCGGCATTGGCTGCGGGCTGTTGCCCGATGGCCGCGCTGTCGAGCATTTCCGCGGCTGCTTCTGCCGGACATACGGCATGGGCCACCGAAACACCGTTCAGCAGCACCAACAGGCAAATCAACGCTCGTGACATATTTGTCAGCATGGAACGCCATATAGGGACATTCGCCGCATTGGTCTATGGTGGAACGCGCAGTTTTTCAAAGGCTCTTGCCGAAAACCACAAGCCAGCTATCACGGGCGCCATGTTAGAGACTTCACCGCTTGCCGTGCCCTTCCCTGAAATGCCCGCTATTGACGGCGTAACGCTGCGCATTGCCCGGGCGCGCTATAAGAAATGGGATCGCTGCGATCTGACCTATGCCGAGCTGGAAGCCGGTACTGCGGTAGCGGGAGTTTTTACCCGCAATGTCTGTTGCTCCACCGAAGTGGAAATGGGTCGTGAGCAAATCAAACAGAGGCAGGCGCGTGCATTGATAGTGAATGCCGGGAATTCCAATGCCTTTACCGGCGAGCGCGGACGCGAGGCTGTCGAAGCGATTATGACGCAGGTGGCAGAGCATCTGGACTGCCCGCGGGAGCAGGTGTTTGTGTCCTCAACCGGGGTTATTGGCGTCCCCTTACCCAAGGATCGCGCCAAAGCGGGAGTACAGTCGGTATTAACAGCGCAGCCTTGTAGCTGGCGTGAAGCTGCGGAAACGATCACCACTACTGACACCTTTCCAAAAGGCGTAACAGCAAGGGCGATTGTCGATGATCGCAGCATAACCCTATCGGCCATTGCCAAAGGTTCGGGCATGATCGCGCCTGATATGGCTACCATGCTGGCCTATATCCTCACCGACGCCGCAATTGCACCCAACTTTCTGCAACAACTACTCTCTGATGCCAATCGCGGTAGTTTCAACTGCATCACCGTCGATAGCGATACATCCACCAGCGACACTGTGCTGCTGTTCGCGACAGGTAAGGCAGGTAATGCGCCGCTCACCTCTTATGATGATCCAGGCGCCGTTGCCTTTGCCGCAGCGTTGAAACAGGTCTGTGAGGAGCTGGCGCATCAGATTGTGCGCGATGGTGAAGGGGCGAGTAAATTTATCGCAGTCGAAGTCTCCGGCGCGGTTGATGATACCAGCGCCCGTCAGATAGGCCTCGCCATTGCCAATTCGCCGCTGGTCAAAACCGCGATTGCAGGGGAAGATGCTAATTGGGGCCGAGTGGTGATGGCGGTGGGCAAAGCCGGACAGCCCGCTGATCGCGACCGCCTTGCCATTCGCTTCGGCAATCAATGGGTCGCACGCGAAGGCTGCGCCATTGATGATTATGATGAGGCCGTAACAACGGCGCATCTCAAGCAAGCGGAAGTGGAAATTGGTGTCGATATCGGGCTGGGTGATGGCCGAGCCACCGTGTGGACCTGCGATCTGACGCATGGCTATATCAGCATCAATGCAGATTATCGCAGCTGATGGCAGCAAAACCCCATCCGCTGGATCGAGCCGTCACCACATTGCTCCGCCAGGTCGCGGACAATGTGGTGATGCCCTATTTCCGCAATCTGGGTGCTGCAGATATTGCCGAAAAATCGCCCGGCGATCTGGTCACAAAGGCGGATCAACTTAGCGAGGAAGCACTACATCAAGGCTTGGCAGAATTGTTACCCGAAGCTGTGGTTGTGGGTGAGGAAGCCTGTGAAGCCGATCCATCACTCAAAGTACAAGCCGCTGCGCCTCAGGCATGGATTATCGATCCGATTGACGGCACCGGTAATTATGCTGCGGGCAATACGCCATTTGGCATGATCGTCGCGCTGGCGGAGAATAATCGCACCATTGCAGGATGGATTTACGACCCGGTGCGTCAACGCATCTGCCACGCACATTATGGCGCAGGTGCATTTATCGACGGCGAGCAGGTGCGTGTAAGCTCTGATCTACCAGAACGCCCCAATGCCGCGCTGGCTATGCGCTACATGACCGATGCACAGCGCGAAAAGGCACTAACGATAGCTGAGAAATACTATGAACTGATGCCGATTCCCAATTGCTCAGCCGAACAATACCCGCTGTTGGTTCAGGGACAGCATCATCTGACCATTTTTGAACGCACACTGCCTTGGGATCATGCGGCGGGCGTGCTGTTCCTTAATGAAGCCGGTGGAAAAGCAGCGCGCTGGGACGGCAGCGAATACCGCCCGGGCGATGACCGCAAAGGCATGCTTGGGGCATCGCATCCAGCCATATGGGAAGAGGCGGTGGAGCTGTTTGAGGGTGGGCTGTAAATAAAAAGCTCCTCCTCTTCAGAGGAGGGGTTGGGGTGGTGGAGTAACCAAGCACTGTACATGCGGCCGCACCACCCCGCTGCGACTAAGGGCCTGACGGCCCTAAGTCTCACTGCCCCTCCTCTGAAGAGGAGGGGGATTCATGGTCACCCCGGAAGTGCACCTTCAAGCCAATCCTTAAGCTGGCTTTTAGGTGCCGCACCGACCTTCTCGGCAACCTTCTCGCCCTTATCGAACAAAATCATGGTCGGGATACCACGCACGCCATATTTGGCCGGGGCATCCGGATTGTCATCGATATTGACCTTGGTGATGGTCACCTTTTCGGCCATTTCATCGCTGATTTCTTCCAGCGCCGGGCCAATCATCTTACACGGACCGCACCATTCTGCCCAGAAATCCACCAATACCGGGCCATCCGCGCCCAATACGTCGGACTGAAAACTATCGTCGGTTACTGCTTTTGTCGCCATTACATGTCTCCTTGATTTGCCATAGACCTAAGCCTTCACCGCCAAAGCGCAAGGGCATGCGGCTACAGCTTTGCTTGAATGCCCTATACCCAATCTTTCGTCATGTCCGATAAGGTGGTTTCATCCAGCCACAGCATTTTTGCCGTTGTTGTATATAGTAACCCAATACGCACCGCGCGATCAGGATAAATATGCTGTAGCGCAATCCTATACGCTGCCATTTGGCGCAAATGCGCTTTGGGTATGGCATCCACAGTCTCGGGCGGATTTCGGCCGGTTTTAAAATCAATCGCGGTAACGCTTTCATCTGAGATCAACAGCCGGTCAATCGTGCCGCTGATAACATGCCCACCGACCGGCACCGCCAGCGGCACTTCGGCGCGCGATCCGGGACCGAATATCGATGCAAATTCCGGGGCGTTAAGGATCGATAGAACCAAATCCACCATTTCCACCTGTTCTGCTTCCGAAAAATCGGAAGCTCGGTGCGCCAGCCATAGTTTCGCTCGTTCTGCACGCTCTTCCACTGCGATATCGGGCAGTCTTTCAAACAGCGAATGCAGTAATTTGCCACGCTCTGCCGCCTTTCGCATCGCCGGGCTGTCAATTGGTGGCGAGGCCCATTCATCTTCGCCCAATGACGACGGCGCCAGCGGCCTTGGCGGTCGCGCTTCTTCAGGTGCTGAGCGTGTAGTCCATTCGGGCAAATCAGCGATAGACTGGGTCGCTGCTGACGATCTGCTGGAGACAGCGTTTTGGATAAATTGCTCAGCATCACCAAAGTGCCAATTCTGGCCCCATATAGCATCATCTGCTGTCTCTATACCCTGTGTCTTCATTACCTCCGCCGCTAAAGCATGCCAGCTATCTGGTGCCACTATGCCGGTGCGACCATTGGCCGTGCCTGCCAGATACAGACGCTCCTCCGCGCGCGTCATTGCGACATAGGCAAGTCGCCAATGCTCGGCCTTGGCAAGGTCTTCCTCTTCCCGATAGGCCTCTGCCACTGGGCCGAAACGCTCTGCTTTCGGAACGGGCAGCAATGGTAATGTCAGCAGTTCCCCAAAATCATCCTCTACCGTCAGATCAATCGCATTGGTCGGCGAGGCATCAGGATCGGTGGCGCTGTCGGCGAGAATGACAATCGGTGCTTGCAGGCCTTTTGCGCCATGCACGGTCATCACGCGTACCTCATCGGTGCCCTTCACCTCGCGCTTGATCTCGGTATCCGAGGCCTCAAACCAGTGCAGAAAATTCTGCATCGTCGGATGGTGATCGCGCTCAAAACCCTGTGCAATGGCGAGAAACTCGTCGAGCGGATCAAGACATTCCGGCCCAAGCCGCGCGATCAGCTTTGCCCTGCCCCGTATCGGTCCGCTGAGCAGTTGCTCAAAAAAACCATAGGGCGTGTCATAATCGGCCATGGCGAGGAGTGCATGAAGCTGCGTCAATGCCTCGTCATCCTGAGCCAGGCTCTGGCCAAGATGCCGCCATAGCGAGAGACCGAACGGCCGATCCGCGGCTTTGTCCAACTGCTCATGATCCCAGCCTATCAACGGTGATACCAGCAGATTCGCAAGATTAAGGTCATCATGCGGTTGCAGCGTGAAGCGCGCCGCCGCACACATATCGCGCACCGCCAAAGGCTGACCGACACGCAAACGATCAATCCCGGCGACGGGAATGCCACGGGCATAAAGCCGCGCCACAATCAGCCGCGCCAGATCGCCACGTTTGCGCAGCAGGATCATGATATCACCCGGCGTTACGGAGTGCGGCGTCTTGCCTTTGTTCAACTGCAGGCCACTATCGAGCCAGGTCCGCACCTGATTGGCAATGTTGTCCGCCAGTTGCCGATCGGGTTCGGATAGCCAACCCTCAACATCATCGCCCACAGCCAGATCGACCACATCCTCCTGATCCGCACCTATGGCAGACCAGAGCGTAACGCTTCCCGGGAAATTCTGTCCCTTATGCTGTGGAGACGGCTCGGGCAGATGCAGGGCCTCTGCGCCGAGATGATCGAGACAAGCATCGACAAAATCGAGCATGGTCTGCGCTGAACGGAAACTGCGGGCCAGTGACAATTGTTGCATCCGTCGTTCAGACTGGCTGATCACGTCCGAAAAGCGGATTTTCGCTGCTTCATAGTTGATTGGATTGGTGCCCTGAAAGCTGTAAATCGCCTGTTTGAAATCGCCGACGGTAAACAAGGTGCGATGCTTTTGCGCTGCACCTTCCCCAGCAAAAAAGTCCGAAGTCAGTCCAGCAACAATCTGCCATTGCAGGGCATTGGTGTCCTGCGATTCATCGACGAGAATATGGTCAAATCGCCGGTCGAGCTTGTAGCGGATCCACTCAGCCATGCTGCTGTCGCGCAACAGATCAGCGGCATTGCGGATCATATCATCAAAATCGAGCACGCCATCGCGGCGCTTGCGGCTGTCAAAGGCCGCGCCAAAGCGGCGGCCCAATTCCAATGCCGGTATGGTGCGTTCGGCCAATGCAATAAGCGCGCGCTTCTCTAGTACTGCACTTATTTCTTCAATTAACGCATAGGCATAGGATTCATAGTTACCGTCAGCTTTGAGCTGGCCGGAACTGATTTTGCGCGGCTGACCATCCTTTTTCAGAACGCATTGCGCCAGATCATCCAGCATAGAGAGGCGTACCTCACCATCTGCGCTCCGCCATCGGATTATTGTACCGCAAATGCCTTGTCCCGTCTTGGTGGCCCATGCGGCATTGGCAGTATGGATTGCGGTCAGAAGGTAATCAGATATGGCGTCCTGCCCCAATGATTGCGCCAGATTTTCCATGCTATCATGTTCATCCAGCCCCAGTCCGCGCCGGATAATCGGACCCAGCGGCCTGTCAGGATATTTCCATAAATCCGGTCGTCCCGCACAGCGCTGGAGAAACGCCATAAACCGCTCTTCGCCCAGCGACAGCGCCAGTTCCTTGACCGTTTCAAACAACGCATCATCACGCGTCTGTTCGGCATCGATCAGCAAATTGGTCAGCGCATCCTCGGTTAGTTCGCTGCGCTCCATTTCGTCCAGCGCAGCAAAGCCGGGAGCAATACCCGCCTCGACCGGGAAACTGGCAAGCAAGGACTGGCAGAAGCTGTGGATCGTCTGGATCGCAATTCCACCACCCGGTGCATCCAGGACTGCGGCAAACATTGTCCGCGCACGGGCCAATGTTTTCGGGCCAATGTCTGCGTTAATCGCACTCAAATCTTTGGCCAAATCGGTATCATCCGCCTGCACCCATTTCGCCAGCTGAGTACTAATACGCTCGGCCATCTCCGCGGCGGCTGCCTTAGTAAAGGTGAGACAGAGAATATTTTCCGGGCGCACTCCAGGTGTCAATAACTGCCGGAATACACGCGAGGTCAGCACCTGTGTCTTACCGGTCCCAGCGGATGCGCTGAGCCAGATGGTATCCTGCGGCGCCACAGCCGCGCGCTGATCATCGACCAGCGGGAAAAGGGAGTCCGAGCCGCTCATGGGCTGTTCTCCCGAGACCGACCGTACCATTCTTCTAATCGGCTCAGATCATCATAATCATTATAGCCGGGATAATCCGGGTCCGGCTCGGCGGTGAAAGGCGCATCGCCAAAAATCCAGCGATCCAGCGCGTCATCAATATAGCGCAACATCTCCGGCATAAACGCATCCGGTTCTAGTCCAGACCGCTTATTGCCAACTTTGAGTGGCTGGTCGCGATAGCCAAAACCATCAGCCCTGTTGCGCACCAGAGACCAATATTCGACGCTCTCAATCCGGCCCTTTATCCCTTCGAAGCCGCCACATTCGGCAATAAGCGACAATACGCCCAATTGCATCGCATAGCCGGTTTCCACCTGACGCGCCGTAGGTGGCTGGCCGGTTTTATAGTCGATGATGACGAGACCGTTATCGGCAGTGTGATCGATCCGGTCCGCTGTGCCTTTCAGAGTGATGTCATGATAGTCAATGCGGCCTGTCGCTTCGGCGGCAAGAACGCTCCGCCCTTCAGCGCGCAATCGCTCGGTTTCATCGGCAATCCATTGCATCGCAGTATCAATACGCGGACGCCAGACGGCACGCAGGATCGGGAAATCGATCTGCTCCCGCCAGAAGTTCTCAAGCCGCTGAGGCAACAGCGCCGGATCGCTATTGTCCTGTTTGACCCAGTCTTCCAATATCGCATGCACCGCAATGCCGCGCCAGGCTGCCGTCGGCCTGGCATCGGGGGCATCAATCGAACGCAACTGCAATATCTTGCTTGCATAAAAGGCAAAAGGTGCACCGCGTAGCCGGTCAAGATCGGTCGCGGCCAGTGTTACTTGTCGACGCTCAGTCGAAGGGACCGGAGCTGGTGTGGTGATCCTGACAGGTGGTAATTGCCGGTCCAGATTACGTGCAATGGTGAGGGTTTCGGTATCGCTTTGCAGTCGCTCACCGAGCATTGCCTGCAAACGCCTCAAAAAGGGCGATGCAATAGTAATGCCCTCGCCGTCGCGCGCCGAGCGGGTCAGCACACATTCCGGCGCACCCAAAGCCGCTGCCAAATCATGGGCGCTCAGGCCGTTGCTATATTCCGCTGTCGGCATATTGAGCTTGCGGCGCAGCGCCGGCGGGATGAACGGATCGGGCTGGGTCTGTTGTGGCCATTTGCCAGCATTCAGACTAGCACAGATCATCAAATCCGCCCGCTGCAATCGCGCTTCGAGCAGACCTAATATCGCCACGCGCGGATGCTGGCCATAGCCGGGGCGGATCGCGTTTTCGCTGAAGAAACCGCGCAATAGCACCGACAAGTCATCAACTGCGCAAACAAGATCAGCCTGCTGGGCTTCGCCTTCCAGCGCAGATAACGCATCGGCCAGCGCCCTACCCGCCTGCCCCTGCCAGATAGTCGATTGTGTCAGTCGATCCGCACAGTCGCGCGCAGCGGCGAGTAATGTGGTTAGCGGATGATCTTTTATGCCCGTCAGTTCTGATAATGACTCGAGATAACTGGACTTAAGCTGCTGCCAGAATGCCGTAACAGTCTCGGCTGTTTTGCTATCTTGCTGATTACGGTCAGCAAAGTGTCGATTGATCTGGCGGGTAATTGCCTCCAGCCCAAGGCCATTTCGGGGGCCACGTAAAGTTAAATCCAAAGCCCGTACCTTGATCAACCATTCTCCACGCAACTCCTGCCCTGTAACCAAAGGATGCTTGAGCACATCGAGCAAGGCAACCGGCGAGAACCGGCCTGCCAGGCATTCAGCGATGGAAAGGAATAAACTTCCCGGCGGTGTTTCGCCTAATGGGCGGCCCGCACTGTCATCGGCAACGATGTTCCAGCGCGCCAGATGCTTGGCGACACGCCGCGCCAAAACCCGGTCGGGCGTCACAACTGCCACCCGCTTTTCGGGCGTCTCCAATGCCTGACGTACCAGCAATGCGATGGTCTGGGCTTCCTCACCAATCGTATCGCACTCTATCAACCGCACATTGGGCAGTCGGCGCTCCGCACTGTCCAGATCACGCCATAGTCCGCTGTGCCGGGCAGGCAGGAAGATATTGCTGATCGTCCGGCTGATAGCCGGCGCAGAGGCAGCTTCGCCTGACCGATGCCAGTTGCGTACCTCATCGCGGCGGACGCTCATCCGCTCAAGCAACAGGCGCATATGATATTGCGGATGGTTGATCTGATGCGCCGCTTCATTGTCATCCAAAGCGTCATCATCTTGCTTGGGCGGCATCAAGTCTTGCCAGATATCTTCATCCAGATTGAGGTCCAGACCCGGCAGGATAATACTGCCACCATCCGCAAAGGCTACCGCGCGCAATAGCCGCGCCACTGCCGGAGCAGGTGTTGCAATACCGGCGGCGATAATATCACCTGAAGCACGATTGCGAATGGATTCAGCAGCCTGAGCGAAAAGCAGGTTACGTCGAGATGCCGCATCCAGCCTTTGCTGCGCAGTCAGATAATCTTGCCATTGCTGCGCGACATGGTTCACCAGATCAAGCGTCACCTGCCAATGCGCCGCCAGCTCTGCGTGCTGATCCTCGGCCATGGCGGACAGTGCGGCAAAATCATGCTCTTCCACCGCGAGCTGGTTGAGCATGGCGGCAAATTGCCGTGCCAAACGAAAACTCTCGGCGAGGCTGATCACCCGTTTTTCTTTTGCCTGGTAGTCACGGATCAGGCCCGCCAACACAAATTGCCGATGCAGCGGGTCCATGGCGGCGGGAATCTCGTCCTGCCCCACCGGATCGAGCGCAGCGCCGACCGATTCCCCAAGCTCCATATCGCCAATCGCCACCATTTTGGGGAGCAACAGGCCGCCATCGGATTGGCGGACAAAGGCATCCATCATTGAGCGGCGGGCGCGTTGGTTGGGGAGTAGCAACGTAAGTGAGGCCAAGCCATCAGCACGGTTTTTGTAGCGGTTGACCAGACCGGTGGAGAGAGCATCAGCAAAACCGCGATGCGGCAATATGGTGTAGATGGATGGCTGCGCGCGGTCAGCCATATTGCAGCAGATTTTCCGTAGGGACTATCGAACCAGGTGTGCCGACATCGCACCACAGCCCTTCATGAATCGCACCGAACAGGCGGCCTTCCTCGACTGCCCTCTCCCATAATATCCGCGTGGAAAACGGGCCTTCCGGGGCATCGCGCAACAGACGATGCGAGACAATCTGGATGCCGGTATAGATATAAGGCGCAATGCGACGCGGCTTGCGCCAGCTCAGGCGACCATGGCCATCCATATGGAAATCACCCATGCCTTTATGCTGTGAGGCACGTTTGTGCGGCACCACCAGCAGCAGCGCATCCATGCGGTCCGCATCCCAGAAATTGCTCAGCTCTGCAAAAACATCGCGCGGGCCGTCGAGCCAGATATTGTCGCTGTTGATACAGAAAAACGGATCGCGCTCAATCAGAGGCAGGGCCTTGACCATACCGCCGCCGGTTTCCAGCAATAAATCGCGCTCATCGGAGATTTTTATGTCCATCGGCAGCGACATCGCATCGAGATGCGCCTCCAACGTGTCCGCCAGATAATGCACATTGACCACCGTGCGGGTTATGCCTGCGTCCCATAACTTGGCGAAGACATGGTCGATTAGCGGCTTGCCCGCTACCGAAACCAGTGGCTTTGGCCGTGTCGCGGTCAATGGCCGCATACGCTTGCCATAGCCGGCGGCCATAATCATCGCGGTATCGCTGACCAGTGATACGCCTGCGGTCATGCTTTCAGCCTGTCGATCAGTCCTTCACCCTGACGATAGTCATCGGGGATATTAGCGGCGAACCATTCTGCCATTGGCGCGCAGGCAGGATGCGCGAGATCACGCTCCAAATAGCGCCAAACGCGCGGAATATAGTCAAGATAGCGATCCTTGCCATCGCGCTTCATCAGCCGGGTGAAGATACCGATAATCTTCAGATTGCGCTGCGCACCCAGCACCGCATAATCGCTGAGAAACTGGTCAGGAGCTCGTGTCCGCGAGACGAAATAGTCACACATCTCTCGCTCCAGAACCTCAGAAACATCGCGGCGTGCATCCTGTAAAAGCGACACCAGATCATAGGCCGGATGACCGAGCAAAGCGTCCTGAAAATCGAGCAAGCCCTGCTTATCTTCTTCCAGCAGCATGATGTTTTCGGCATGATAATCGCGCAGAACGACAACCGGGCGATCCTGCGTCGCAAGGACCGGTTCCAATATTTGATCCAACGCCGCAACAAACCCCTGTTTGTCGACATCAAGCCCTTGGGCTGGGCAATACCATTCGTTAAATAGCAATGCCTCGCGTTGATAGACAGCGCTGTCATAGGGTTGCAAGCTCGGCAATGTCTGGCGATGCAACGATGTCAGTGTCTTTACTGCCTTACGATAGATGGTAGCTTCGTCTTCTGCCGCCATTTCATCCACGGCCTCCCGCATCCGATCTGTTCCGAAGTCTTCCAACAGAACCAGACCGGTATCGGCATCGGCTGCAAAAATTTCCGGAGCGCGCAGGCCATTGCGATCGAGATATTCGGCAACCTGCAGGAAAGGCCTCACATCCTCTTCAGGTGGCGGGGCCACCATCAGCATGGCTCTACCGAGTCCATTGTCTTCAGCCTTATGATTAACGCGATAATAGCGACGGAAGGAGGCATCTCCGGGGATCACCGACAGCTCAGCGCCGCTCCAGCCCGCAACTGCCAAAAAATCGTCAATCATCTGCGCCTGATTATCGCTATTCACGCAACCGTTCTTTCCATGTCGTTCCGGCATTCAGCGTTATCGAACGCAATTCCTTATCGTCAACTGCAATCGTGATACCAAGATGGTTGGGGCCGGACATCCCCCCCGCCATTTCCGGCCATTCGGCAATAATCACAGCATCATCGCTCTGGTCTTCAAGGCCCAGTTCATCAGCCTCAGCCGGATCTTCGAGCCGATAGAAATCGCAATGCAGCAGCGGCAAACGCACTTCCGGAGGGTCATAATGATGGATGATCGCGAAGGACGGGCTAGCCACTTCCCCCTCATAGCCCAAGGCCTGAATCATCGCGCGCGCAATACTTGTCTTACCAGCACCCAATGGACCGCTGAGACCAATGGAATCGCCAATGCGTAGTTTGGTCGCCAATGTTGCGGCCCAGTCACGCATCGTCTGTTCATCAGCAAAAGCGATCATTGTGGCAGGACTATCGTTACCATGGTGCCTATACCAAGCTGCGATGCCAGTTCAAACTGCCCGCCATGGGCGAGCACTATCTCGCGTGCCAAAGCGAGACCAAGGGCAGCCCTGCCCTTATTGTCACTTTCCTTTGTATCGCGTGTAGCGGCTATACCATCATTGATCGAGGCTACCAGTGACGCATCCATACCTGGACCATCATCCGACAGAATCAACCGCAGCGAAGACCCTTTACGGCGCGCATCAACCAAGATGCGGCCTTTCTCACCGATATGCTCGATGCTGTTATCAATGATATGCCCCAGCGCCTGCGCCATGCGCTCACGATCTATCGACAAGTCGGTAACACCATCAGCGATATTGACCTCTAGCTGGTGCCCCAGTTCATCGATGCGCTGCTGACGCTCGGCAACGAGGCCGAAAATCAAACCGGCGACTGCGATATTCTGGCGCGATAGAGGCAGCGTGCCAGCTTCGCTCTGACTGAGATCGAGCACCGTATTGATCTGCGTTCCGAGCTTTTCCACCGAGTTCAATATGGCAGCGACATATTCATCGGCTTCAGGCGTCAATGGTCCGGCCAAACCATTAGCCAACATCTCGGCAAAACCGCCAATGGAAGTCAAAGGCGTGCGGAATTCATAGGACATATTGGCGAGAAATTCCGATTTGATCCGCTCGGCACTCACCAATGCTTCATTGCGTTCGCGCAGTGCGCTTTCGACATTCTGGCTGTCCGATATATCCAGCATAGTGAATAGCGCATTGCCATCAGGCAGAGGGATGGCCGCATATTCAAAGTGCAGATCATTAGCGAGAACCAGACGCCCGGATTTCTGTTTGCGTTCAACATTCGCCGAACGAATAACATCGCGCACCTCAGATATCCGCGCCGGGCGTTTGAGACGTTTGGCGAGCACCTTGAGCAATTCATCCACACGCGGATGCGCGGCGAGAATATCTTCCTCGATCTGCCAGCAATCACCAAAGCGCCGGTTCCACAGATGCAGTTTCCCGTCGGGTGCAAATACCGCGAGCGCCTCGAACAAATTGTCGAACATAGCCGTGCGCACCCGCAACAGCGTATCGCGTGCCGAGGCCAGTTCCACCTCCTTGCTGCGATCTTCAAAGAACAACACCAAGCCACCATCAGGCATAGGCTGGGCAACGACGCGCAAATGGGTGCCATCGCCGAGCAACCAGTTTTCTTCATTGGCTTCGGCCTTTTGGAACCATTGCTGGCGTTCCACTCGCCATGCCGGGAAATCGCGTGTCTCGGGTAAGCGTCCACCCTCGCGCATCCGGTCTAGCAGACGATCAAACTCGATATCTTCCGATATCCACTGCGGACGAATGGCAAAGAGTCGCTGAAATGGCTGGTTGCAGAATATCATTGTGCGATCAGCATCAAACTGCACTACACCAGCGGAAAGAATATCCAGCATATCACGCTGCGTCTTGCGGAAACGCCGCAATGTATCGCGCGCAGACTGCAAATCCTGCACGTCAATTGCATAACCAGCAATTCCGCGCTTTCCGATAGGAACGTCAACAATTTCCAGCGTTCGCCGACCACCATCAACCGTTGTGGAAACGGTGCGTCGTTGGATCTGTTCTGATTCTGCTGCATCTGCGGCAAAAGCCTGTGCGCTGCGGCCATCAACCGGCTCCACCAGTTCAACCGCCTGTTTGATTACAGTATCGGCATCTGCATGTCCTACCGCGCGGACATAGGCGCTGTTGACCAGCGTCAGCTTCAAATCCGAAGTACGATACCACATCGGCATGGGTGCGGCTTCAATCAGCCCGGACAAGGCCTGAAAAGCACGTCGGGCTTCATCAGCTTCATCACTGAGCTGTTCTATGCGGTTCTGACTTTCCGTCGCATCATAGATCCAGAGCAGCGCGGCGTTGCCGGGCATGGTCGCAGGATCAGACAGACGCCCCTTCACCAAAAGGCGGCGAGAGGATTGGGCGACCCTCACTTCAAGCGAAAAGCCATTGCCACTGCGCTGGGTAGCACGAATGGCTTCATCCAGTGCTTGATGATCTTCTGACAGGATACCCTGCCCCTGCTCCTCTTCATCCAGCAATTCCGAGAAATAGGCAGGCATCGCTTCCAGTCCAAACCAGCGACCCAGATGATTGCTCCCTTCCAGACGCCCATCGGAACGGACCAGCAGTGGCTGTGTCGGCGATTCATCCAGCAACCGAGTCAGCCGCCGTGAACGGCGTTGCTGTGCACGTGCCTGTGACCGCATGGAGAGCCCGGTCAGCACCGCCCAACCCGCAGCGACAAACCACAGGGCAAACAGCACAACCAAGCCAATCAGTGCGGTGGATGAGAGGGTCATTTACGGGTCTATATGTCTGTAAGGGCTATTCTGGAAGTCTGTTAGACCGAGAAGCCACAGAAATGCCAACCGTACCCGGCAGTTACACAATAAAAAGGCCCGTCCTGCCTAGGGTCAGGACGGGCCTTTTATATTTGATGAGGAGAAACCCAATCAGTAGCGATATTCGTCGCTCTTGAATGGCCCCTGCTGATCTACGCCAATGTAACTGGCTTGATCATCGCTGAGCTGGGTCAGCTTCACGCCCAGCTTATCGAGGTGCAGACGCGCAACCTTCTCATCGAGATGCTTGGGCAGAACATAGACCTGATTGTCATATTGGTCATGCCGCTGCCACAATTCGATCTGCGCCAGCACCTGATTGGTGAAGCTGGCGGACATCACAAAGCTGGGATGGCCAGTGGCGTTACCCAAATTAAGCAAACGGCCCTGCGACAACAGGATCATCCGCTTACCATCAGGGAATTCCACCATATCAACCTGCGGCTTGATCTCGGTCCATTTCATGTTGGAGAGCGCACCGACCTGAATTTCATTATCGAAATGGCCGATATTACCGACAATCGCCATGTCCTTCATGCTGCGCATATGGTCGATTGTGATAACGTCTTTGTTACCGGTGGTGGTGACGAAAATATCAGCAGTCGGCGCAACTTCTTCCAACGTCTGTACAGAGAAACCGTCCATTGCTGCCTGCAAGGCACAGATTGGGTCAATCTCTGTAACAACAACACGGGCACCGGCACCGCGCAACGATGCTGCTGAACCTTTACCAACATCGCCATAGCCGCATACTACAGCAACCTTACCCGCCATCATCACATCGGTGCCGCGACGGATGCCATCGACCAGCGATTCTTTACAGCCATATTTGTTGTCGAATTTCGACTTGGTAACGCTGTCATTCACATTGATCGCCGGGAATGGCAGCTGGCCTTTTTTGGCGAGTTCATAAAGGCGATGAACGCCAGTGGTGGTTTCTTCCGAAACACCCTTGATCGCCTGCACCGTCTTGGTGAGATAGCCGGGTGACTTCTCCAGACGACGCTTGAGCGTTTTGACAAACGCCTCTTCTTCTTCGTTGCTCGGCGTGAAAAGCTCTTCACCGGCTTCTACCCGCGCGCCCCAAAGCGCATACATGGTAGCATCGCCGCCATCGTCGAGGATCAGATTGCAGGTCTCACCACTTTCCGCGCCCCAGTCGAAGATACGGTCGATATAGTCCCAATATTCTTCCAGCGTCTCACCCTTGACGGCGAATACCGGAATGCCCTGAGCCGCAATCGCAGCAGCCGCGTGATCCTGTGTCGAATAGATATTGCATGACGCCCACCGGACTTCACCGCCCAATGCAACCAAGGTTTCAATCAGCACTGCGGTCTGGATCGTCATATGCAGCGAACCGGTGATCTTCGCGCCCTTCAACGGCTGCTCAGCACCATATTCCTCGCGCAGCGCCATCAGGCCCGGCATTTCGGTTTCGGCAATTTCGATTTCCTTGCGGCCGAAATCGGCTTCGGAAAGATCGCGAATAATAAAGTCTGCGCCATGATCCAGCTTGGTCATGTATTTTCTCCAGATTGTGATGGGCGGGAACCACCGTCCCGATTGCGCCTGCCCTTAGCCGCCCTTGCGTCTCTAGGCAAATATAAAGATTCCTTTATATCTATGCCTATCGAGATTGCGTTTTGTTACCTGCAATCGACAATCTGGGCTTGCACTCGCCTGCCAGCTATAGGAAATAGCCGATCATTAACTCGAATATTTTCCCCATATCTGAAGGAGACAGCATGATGATAGAAGAAGGCCAGAAACTGCCTGAGACCAATCTGGTTAAAGCGACTGAAAGCGGCCCCGAGCAAGTAACCAGCACGGACTATTTTGCCGGCAAGAAGGTGGCCCTTTTCTCAGTCCCCGGTGCCTTTACCCCAACATGCTCCGCGCAGCACCTCCCCGGCTTTGTGGAGAAAGCTGACGAGCTGCGCGCCAAGGGTATTGATGAAATCGCCTGCACTGCGGTTAACGACGCCTTTGTTATGACCGCGTGGAACAAGGCTGCCGGTTCTGCCGATGTCACCATGCTGGCAGATGGCAATGGCGATTTTGTTACTGCTATGGATCTGACTATGGACGGCAGCGGCTTCGGCATGGGCAAGCGCGGCCAGCGCTTTTCAATGCTGGTCAATGACGGTATTGTCGAGAAGCTGTTCGTAGAAGCACCGGGCGATTTCCGCGTGAGCTCTGCGGAGCATCTGCTCGAAACGCTGTAAGCGACTAGCCAAAGACCTAAACAAAAAGGCCCGGAGCGCTAAGCTTCGGGCCTTTTTGTTTAGAATGATACGTCTTTAGAGACCCATCAGTTTCATTACCTCATCACGGCTGCGATGGTCGTCAAGGAAACAGCCCATCATGCGGCTGGTGACCATTTTCACATCGGGAACCTTAACACCACGGCCAGTCATGCAGCCATGCGCCGCTTCAATCACGACCGCGACGCCACGCGGCTCAAGATGCTCCCAGATGCATTCTGCTACTTCTGCTGTCAGACGCTCTTGTACCTGCAAGCGGTTGGCATAGCCATGCAGCACGCGAGCAAGCTTTGAAACGCCGACAATTTTCTTATCCGGCAGATAGGCTATATGCGCCGTACCAACGATTGGAACCATATGGTGCTCGCAGTGCGAGTTAAACGAAATGTCCTTCAGCAGAACAACCTCGTTATATCCGCCGACTTCCTCAAACTGGCGGGTCAGGTGCAGTGACGGATCTTCCTGATTACCCTGACAGAATTCAAGCCAAGCGCGACCTACACGTTTTGGTGTATCGACAAGTCCTTCACGGGTTGGATCATCGCCAACCCAACGGATCAAAGTGCGGACAGCTTCTTGTACATGTTCGGGAACATCGGGCTTGCCATCTTCAGCGAGAGTATAGCTCGCCTCTAGGTCGGGCGTATTTACATAGTTCATCAATAATTCCTTGGTCTTATGGAAAGGACAGGCCGAAGTGGTGCGGGGAATCGTACCTGGACAGACATAACGGCTCTAAGAAAATATGGTTCCTCAAAAACTGAAAATATCTGTACGCGTTAGTTGATTAACGTGCTTGATTAACATGAGAATTCTGAATGGAATTTTCAATACCAAGCGATGATCGATCTTGTTCCTGCGCGTGACCAGAGTAAAAACCAGTCTGATCGATTGAACGATAGCAAGAACCATTCAGCAGCAATAACCGAGCACTATGAGAGCCTGTTATCAATTGCGGTCGCCTTTACCGGACTTTATTCCTGCGAGCTGAAATCAGATTTTCATTGAAGAAGGAAATACCATGCCAAGCTCTACTATCCCGGCCAATTGCCTTGTCGTTGTTGCAACCGGCGCCGAAGCCAAACTGTACCGCAATGTGGGTGAGGATAATGTATTGAAGCTACGTGCAGAGGGCACGCTGACACCGAAAGACCTGCTCTCCGAAGGCCCATCGGGCGGCCATGTGCCCAGCTCCTCTCCCAAAGAAACCGATGAAGCGACTTTTTCCAAGCAACTGGCGCACCATCTCTATGCCATGGAGCAAAAGGGTGACTATAATCATTTGGTGCTAGCAGCAGACCCGGATAGCCTTGGCGAGATTCGCCCGCTACTGCACAAGGAAGTGACCGACAAGATCGTGCTGGAAATGGCCAAGACGCTGACCAACTCGTCGATCAAGGATATCGAGCGGTCAATCCAGAGCAATTAAATTGTAAGGCAAATGGCGCACCCGGAAGGATTCGAACCTCCGACCCCCTGATTCGTAGTCAGGTACTCTATCCAGCTGAGCTACGGGTGCGTTGTATGAGTTTTAACGCCTTCATGTTGGCGGGCCTCGGCACATAGTCAGGCCTGCTAAACTTGGCAACCGCTTTTTTTGCGTTGTCGCTATTTCAGCCGGTCAATAAACGGCGCATCCGCAGGCGGCATTGGCAGGTTGCACATCTCATAGGGTGAGACCCAGCGCAGTTCTTCGGCATGCAGTGCCTGAGGCTCTCCTTCCCAGCGATCAGTCTTGTAGAGCAACAGGATCAGATGCTTGCCGTCCAGCGGCTCGCTCGCAAAAATCAACGGCACGCATTGGTCTACAGCAATGCTTACGCCCAACTCCTCTGCAATTTCCCTCTCAAGAGCCTCTTCGGGGTTCTCTTCTGGTTCCACTTTACCGCCCGGAAACTCCCATAACCCAGCCATTGACCCACCCGCTGGCCGTTTCTGTAACAGATACCGACCATCATCTCGTCGCATGGCCAGAGCCACTACGAAGCGAATTGTCAGCTTTTTTTCCAGTTTTCCAGTCATATTCAACCTTTTGTTAATGTCTATCCGCAAAATAGCCATGTCGGGAAGCGCAGATCTATAGACGGGAGCGCACTGTGATACAGGTATTTCTACAAGTATTGCGCTCACGCGAAGGCGCAACGGCCATCGAATATGGTCTTATTTTGGGTTTGATAGCTGTAAGCGCCCTTGTAGCCTTACAGGGTTTTGCAGATAGCGCCATTGCGATGTGGGAATTCATTCGCGACGAAGTCGTTGGTGCGATGAACAGTTAGAATTTTACACCGATAAATTTAGCACATTAAAACTTTTTAAAGAAGTTTGCTCTAATTCCAGTCGCACTGTTTCAAAAGTCAAATTGAAGACAGAAGAATCAGTCGGGTAATAAGTGTAACCTAGGAGACCTAAAATGAATTTTGCACGTAAACTTTTCGCTGACAAGAAGGGCGCGACCGCCATTGAATATGGTCTGATTGCTGCTCTTATCGCTGTTGCTGCTATCGCTGCTATGACTTCGGTTGGTAACGAAGTAATCGGTACTTTCAACGATGTTGAAACCGGTCTGCAGGCACGTAATACTGGTGGTGGTTCAACCGGCGGTTCAACCGGCGGTTCAACCGGCGGCTAATAGCTTAAATCAGCTAGTCAAAACAGAAGGGGGTGGCCTTTAGGCCACCCCCTTTTTATTTGGGAATCAAAATGTAACTATTTTAATTTTCTGACCCGGCGTCAATTGTGCATCGTTCGGCAAACCATTGAGCGTCCGGAAGCGTTCTTCACGATAACTGTCAAACGGCATTTTGGCCGAAAGGCTAGCAACCGTATCCGCCGCACCGACAGTAATAACATCGATACGCTTTGATCTAACGCCAGAGGCTTCATCTTTTCCAACGCGGCTGAAGCTGCCGATCATTTGACCAAAGGGGTTATTTCGTCCCGCTGGTGTAATCGTCACAAAATGAAATGCACGGTTGGCGGAAAACTCATAGGCATAGACCGAGACATTGACAGTCTGACGTCCATTGGCAATCCGTACCGTGGAAAAGGCCATGGGTAGGCCGTTAATCGTCGTTCGCCCTATCTCACCATAGGGCAACCGATTATTATCCTTTGCTAAGCCGTCAAAAACACTGCGCACATAAGCGTTCAGATCATTATTGTAAGGACCCAGGGAGAATTGCGCCTGACCGCCCTGCCCCTGAATGCTGATCGCTCTCGCACCGTTATTGACGCTATAGCCATTGGGTGCATTGAAGGCGAAACCCAGTGTCGGGTGGACAAAGCGATTGCCCTGCACAATGCCCTGATCAGGGTCATCCCCATAGAGCAGACCATCAAGTTGCTGCAAAAACGCCTCGCGATTACGCATTCCAGTGCCATTATGCTCGGTCTTGGCCGCCTTTTTTGCCGAACGGCGCACTCTTTTTGCTGAATCAGGATGGGTACTTGCCCAGCTGGGAACCGATCTCGTGTTCTGACCGCGCGCCCGTTTTTCCAGCGCATTCTGCAACGCCAGCGAATAAAGCATGGTGGAAACCGCTTGGGTATCATAGCCCGCACGGTCAAGATAAAGCACGCCTAGATCATCGGCCTCATGCTCTTGACCACGCGAGTATCTCAGCGTCAAAAGCTGCGATCCTGTACCAAACAGCTCTTGCCCCAAACGCCCAAGCGATGAGTCGCCCAGCAAAATGGCAGAACCTATCTGTCCGAGCACACCCAAAATCTGATTGCGTTTAGCCGCTCTCTGGCGCCGTTGTGAGTGGCGCGCGGCGATATGGCCAACTTCATGGCCGAGAACGCCGGCAAGTTCTGCTTCATCATTCATCAGTGCCATCAGTTGGCGGGTGATGTAGATATAGCCGCCGGGTACCGCAAAAGCGTTATTTACCGGTGAATTCAGCAGAGTGACAGTAAAGTCCTCACGGGCATTGCCCAAACCCGAATAGGCAGCGATATCCTTGCCGATACGCTCCACATAAGCTGCCTGAGGAGCATCATAGGCCCCACCAAATTCCTGCATCAGCTGTGGATGCGCCTCACGACCTATCTTCTTTTCTTCTTCGGAAAGATAGCGCACCTCATCCTGTGCCGCATTGGCCGAAGAAATACCGAGCTCACTCGAAGCAGAGCACCCGATCGCCAAAACTGATAAAGCGACTGCACCAGTCACGATCTTTTTGCCCATAATGACCCTTCCGACCATAATTTGCACGAGTCTGAATTTACCCCGTGTTAATTATCGCGTTTAGGGTCACATGGAAACTAGGCAGACTGTAAACTTATACAAAGGCCATGATCATAAACTAGCGCTGGGCGGCTATTAGTGAATTTCACCAATAGCCAAATATTTGTCATGACGCATCTGCCGACGTTCTGTGGCCGTTTTTGCCAACAGGCTATCCAGTTCCTCGGTAACTGCTTGACGTAAGTCAGAAATGGCTGCGTCAGGGTCACGATGCGCACCACCAACAGGCTCTTCAACAATGCGATCAATAACGCCCAGATTTTTGAGTTGCTGAGCGGTAATGCGCATAGCTTCGGCGGCTTCGTCAGCTTTATCTGCTGTGCGCCAAAGAATTGAAGCACATCCTTCAGGAGAAATCACAGAATAGACGGCATGTTCGAGCATCAAAACACGCTCGGCTGCCGCCAATGCAATAGCACCGCCGGATCCGCCCTCCCCGACAATTACTGCGACCATCGGAACGTGCAGCGAAAGGCAACGTTCGGTTGCGCGGGCGATGGCCTCCGCCTGTCCTCGCTCTTCTGCATCAACTCCGGGGAATGCGCCTGATGTATCGACCAGCGTTATCACCGGCAGATTAAAACGCTCGGCCATATCCATCAGCCGCACCGCCTTGCGATAGCCTTCAGGGCGACCCATGCCGAAATTATGTTTCAACCGGCTTTCCGTATCGGAGCCTTTCTCATGCCCGATCACCATGACGGCATGACCACCAAGCCTCGCAAAACCGCCAATGATCGCGGCATCCTCTGCGAACAGGCGATCGCCGCATAAAGGCATGAAATCGCTGAACATATGCGTAATAAAATCATGAAAATGCGGGCGATCAGGGTGACGCGCTACACGGGTTTTCTGCCACGGCGTCAGATTAGCATAGGTAAGCGCCAGCATTCGATCGGCTTTGGCCTGCAGCTTGCCAATATCCGCTTCAAGGTCAATGCTGTCATTATCCGCCGTTTCCCGCAACTCTTCGATACGGGCATGCAGAGCAGCAATAGGTTTTTCAAATTCGAGAAAGCTCGTCATTTAGGGCCTTTTGTCTATGAGAAGCTGGATTATCCGTTGGTTGCCCAAGGGTCAATCATTGCCGTTATTATTGCTGACATGCCTTTTATTCGAAGGGTGCGCAGCCAGCGGATGCCGTTCATTTACCAAAGCAACCAGTCTTTGCGCATCGACATGGGTATAAATCTGCGTCGTGGCAATATCGGCATGGCCCAGCATCGCCTGCAATGTCCGCAAATCTGCGCCTCCCTGTAGCAGATGCGTGGCAAAGGCATGGCGCAACACATGTGGGCTTATGCCATCCGGATTCAGACCAGCGCGAGCCGCTGCGGCTTTGAGCAGTTGGAACAGACGAATCCTGCTGAGATGCCCTTTGCGTGAGGGAAACATCCATTGTGCATTCTCAGGGAGGGTCTTCCGCCATTCCGCCAAAACTGCCCGTGCACGCTGCGACAAAGGCACCATACGCTGCGTCCCGCCTTTGCCAGTAATCAACATAACGCGTTTATCAGGTGTATAGGCACCGGCAGGCAAGGCTACCAACTCACTGACCCGCAGTCCCGAACCATAAAGCAATTCGACCATCGTAAGCAGTCGCAAAGCGGATGTGCCATCGGTTTCATTTTGTGCTTCCTCTTCGAGCAACGCGAAAAGCCGTTCTACTGCTCTGGTATCGAGGGTTTTTGGAAGCGCCCTGCCCGTCTTTGGACGTGTCAGTGAAAGTGAAGGGTCGCTCTCGCGAATATGTTCCTCGACAAGAAAGCGGAAAAACTGCCTTAACGCAGAGATTTTCCGCGAGACAGTAGAAGGCGCGAATTGTGACCAACGCGCTGGAAGCACCGACAAGGCCTCAGAATCGGCATTAGCAAGGCCACCGCGAAGCCAGACAGAGGCTTGATTCAGATCACGCTCGTAAGCAGCCAGGCTGTTCGCCGCTGTGCCTTTTTCGACCGCCATCATAGCCAGAAAAGCGGCTATATGATTTGCATCCTTGTTATCCGGCTTTTCCGCCATAGTATTTTATGCGCGCGTCACCGCCTCAGCGGCAATCATTCTGGCTTCAGCTTCCAGTCCGACCTGATCTAGCGCGCGGACGATATGGAACAGATGCGCCGGAGACATTCCGGACCAGTCCTGTGCCTGCAATCCCACTGCTGCTGTCAGCACAGTGAGGGCCGCGTTATTAGCCTCGGCGGCCTGTGTCAGTGCTTTTTGCCAGCGACTCTCTTTCTGCAAGGCAAAGCCATATTCCGCAGCCAGTTCTTCGGCGATATCGCTTTCGGTACGACCCAGACCGGCAAGGCCGGCAACGAGAAACGCTGTTTTGCGGTAATTGTCGCTCGGATCATTATCCGCAAAGCTACGCAAATTTGCTTCAGAGATCTGTTCTCCCGTTGATGGCTGGCCAACAGCAATCAGTCCCCAGGCAATGGACCCTTCAGACACCAGCGAGCGCCAGCGCACCGCATTACGATCCAGTCCGGCAGACAGCATCGATGCTACCAAACCATCGGCACTGTCAGCATAGGCACTCATAACCGGGAAACGTGCTGCAGCCCGCGCCGTTAATACTTGGCTCCCATAGCGTTCCAGACCGTCACTACCGTCACTCCATAGCTGCTCGATCGCTGCCAAACGATCAGCTGGGGCAAACTGTCGATAGGCTTCACGCAGAACTACGGTTCTGCTGCGTATCGTTGACGCAGCATTCGCTTCTTCAAATGTCATCGAATAGAGATCGACCAAGGCCACATTAGACAAAACACCCATGGCGGCAGCGGTATCGGCAGAACGCATCCGCGATTCCAGCGCAACAGCCGGGTTTTCCGCGCGCCATGCCTTGAAGCGGCGATCTGTATCGGCATACAGACTTTCCGGCGGCTCCGACCCAGTGGCAGTAGCAAGACCGAAACGCCATAACGTCAGCCTATCGACGCCATCCCAATTAACAGTAACCGCGCGGCGACTATTGGCCCCGGCGCCGATCACCTTTTGCGCTAGGAGCAGATCAATCTCGTCCGCAACCTCATTGCGCAAAGCACGGTCAATCTGCGCTCTGGCTGATGACTGATTGCCTGACATTGAGGCACAGATAGCCAGAACCAGCTGCCATTCCTTGTCATCGCTCTGGGCTGCACCACCATTTGCTATGGGGCAAAAGCCGGTCAGGTCGCCGCTCGCGAGCGCCGCATCGCGTGCTACATTGTATAGCCTGCCCTGATAGCGCGCAGCATCTACCTGCTGCGCCAAATGCCGCGCCAGCGATGCTTCGCCCATATTGAGCAGCAAGCGGGTACGCGCCGCGATCCAGGCAGTGTCATCAGCACCCCGCGGGCTCTGCAAATCACTCACCAATACACGGCGCAGCAAAATATGCCCCCAACGCGAAATGATTGGCTTGTCAATATTGGCCAGCAACGACGTAATATAGGGACCGTTGACGTTACTCAGCGATTGGCTGTCAAAGCCGCCCTGATTTACGCCAATAAGGCCAACTTGCCCGAGTGTGCGACGAGAGCGTGCAGGGAGAGTCGATGGTGCAAGGTCCTGCGTGACCAGCGCATCCTCCATCGCCTCATCATCAGGGGAAATGTCGGTCTCGGCGATCTCAGATGCTACATCCGGCAGAACCGGCGATGATGTCGGTGGCGTAACTGGCCCGGTTGCTGGACCTGAAGGTGCAGGAGCAGGTGCCGTTTGCGCTGGCGAAGGTGCAGGCGTCGCCGCTGGAGCCGGAGCAGATGGTGCCGGCGTTGGTGGAGCCGGAGAAGGTGCTGGCGAGCCGAAACCGGGCGGTAGTAGCGATTCCGGTTCTTCCTGATTCTGCCCGTAAATCGGCGCAATAGCGGTTGTCACCACCGCAATCGCCAATAAGGACGCCACGCCTCGCCTGGCTGTTATCAGAGGTTTGAAACGGTTTTTCATTATTCGCTGTAATCCTCTGCTTCCGCATCATCACTGGCTTCAGCCTCAAGCGGAACTTCGATCCGCGATTGCGTCTGCTCGCCGCCATTGAGATAGCCAACAAAGCCGCCGACAACCAAAAGCACCAGTAAGACAACCAAGATTAACCGACCTTTGCCCATAGATTTTTGCTTTTCCTTCAATATATTAGGTTTGAGCAAACGGTGTTGTCCAACACAGAATGCAATGTAATGATCCGTGGCTATGCCCTTGCCTCTTTCTTTAACCCAATTATAGCCATCACCATCATGCAACAAGGACGAAATAGGACCGGGGCGCGAGAGCAGCAGAAATCTTATAGAGATGTGGCAGAAATTGACCGGCCAATAGTGCTTGTCGGATTGATGGGGTCCGGCAAAAGCACTGTTGGTCGCAGACTGGCTAATAGCTTGAAACTGCGCTTTTTTGATGCCGATGAGGAAATTGAAAAAGCTGCTGACCGGACAATTAGCGAGATATTTTCCGAATATGGTGAAGGCCAGTTTCGCGATGGTGAGCGGCGGGTGATTGCCCGGCTGATTGGCAAGAAACCTATCGTGCTGGCCACTGGTGGCGGCGCATTTATCAATGCGGAAACCCGCGCCTTGATCAAGCGGGATGCAGTATCGATATGGTTGGATGCTGATCTTGATACGCTGGCCGAAAGAGTATCGCGCAAAAACACAAGACCGCTGCTGCATGGAAAATCACCGCGCGCTGTGCTGGAAAAACTCGCCGGAGAACGCAACCCGATATATGCAGAGGCTGATTTACACGTAACCAGCGCAACCGGACCGCATATGGCAACAGTAGAACGAATATTGGAGGCATTGGCCCAATGGCAGTCCTGAATGTTGATCTAGGCGAGCGTTCCTATGCCATCACCATTATGCCGGGTCTGCTTGATGACCCAGCTCAAGCACTAAAGGAATATGCCAGCAAAGGGCGGTTGGTGATTATCACGGACAGCAATGTCGGTGCGCTTTATGCGGATCGTTTTGTGTCCAGCTTGAACAATGCCGGAATCGCTGCGCCTATTCTTACCCTTCCCGCAGGTGAGGATACAAAGAGCTGGGCTCAGTTGGAAACGGTCACCGATTGGCTGATCGATAATGGTGTTGAACGCAGCGAGAGCATTATCGCGCTGGGCGGCGGTGTGATTGGCGATCTGGTGGGGCTGGCCAGTGCTTTGGTCAAACGTGGTTGTCAATTTGTCCAGATACCAACCAGCCTATTGGCACAGGTCGATAGTTCGGTCGGCGGCAAGACCGCGATTAACAGCCGTGCTGGCAAAAATCTGATCGGCGTATTTCATCAACCCAAGGCGGTGTTGATTGATCCGAAAATGCTATCCACCCTGCCCCCGCGCGAGATGCGCGCAGGCTATGCCGAGGTGGTGAAATATGGCCTGATCAATGACCGTGCATTCTTTGATTGGTGCTATGACAATGGTGCGGCGCTATTGGCGGGCGACCATGATTTGGCTGAACAGGCAATCCATAGGAGCTTGCAGTCCAAGGCCGATATTGTCGCCGCTGATGAGCGTGAAACGCGCAACGTTCGCGCGCTGCTCAATCTGGGCCATACATTCGGCCATGCATTGGAGGCGGAAACCGGTTTTTCAGACGTCCTGCTGCATGGTGAGGCTGTCGCTCTCGGCATGGTTCTTGCGCATGATTTCTCGGTTGAAGAAGGCTTTTGCCCTGCTGAAGACGCCGAAAGATTGCGCGCGCATTTTGTGACGACCGGGCTGCCGACAACACTTGATCAAGTCGGCATCAATGCCAGTGGCGAGACGCTGGTGGAACATATGGCACATGACAAGAAAATGACTGCTGGCAAACTGCCTTTCATCCTCAGCAAAGGAATAGGCGAGGCATTTATAACCAGCGATATTGCCATGCAGAGTGTTGCTGATTTTCTCGAACAGCAACGCGACAAACAGCCTGCAATCCATGCCTAATGGTGTCGCCAAGCGGGATTTGCCGCAGAAGATATGCCCGGTGTGCGACCGCCCCTTCAGCTGGCGCAAGAAATGGGCGCGTGATTGGGATAATGTCGTCTATTGCTCGCAGCGATGCCGCCAAAGCAGCAAGAAGTAGTTACTATGCCTATTTGCCCGGCGTATCCGCCGCAAAAGTGACGTCGATATCAAAGGCTTTGGATTCTTTCGTGCCAAAGCTCATATCCATGCCGGCGTACATATCGCCACTTTCCATTTGTACTTCCAGCCTCTGACGGTCACGATCACGATATTCGCTGATAAGTTCTTCAACCGACCGGGTGTCGAGGCCATTGGCCAACAGCCCGTTGCGCGCCATGGAAATCGCGGTTTCCATAACCTCGCGGTGCAAGCCTTCGGCCCCACCCTCACTTAAACGCATCTCATGCACACGGTCATAAACCCGAACAAAAATCCGCGCATTGGGGAAGGCTGTTGCAATAGCCTCCAGCTGGTCGCCGGAGAAATTGCGTTCATCCATACAGAACATCAGCAAATCCGCTTTGTCCGCTCCGGCACTGCGCAGCAGGTCGATACGGGTGCCATCACCATAGAAAACCTTACGCCCAAATGTGCCACTGACAGCGATTTGCTCTGGTTTGACGTCAATAAAGGTGAGCGAGAGATTGGCTCCGGCAAGAATCTGCCCCACCGCCTGACCAAAGCGGCCATGGCCAATAATGAGCGCATCGGAATCTTCCGATTGTGAGGGGTCTTCCAGATCCTGATCGACCTTCTGCTTCACCCCGCCTAACCCGCGCGACAGCAGCATCAGGAAAGGCGTACAGACCATGGAAAGTGTGACCACGGCACCATAAAGGCTTGCCGCTTCCGGATCGATCAGCAGCGCCTGTTGCGCCTGATTGAACAGGACGAAACCAAACTCACCGCCCTGGCTCAGCAGCAATCCTAATACCAAAGCGGCGGAATTGGTCATGCCGAACAGTTTGCCAAGGCCAAAAATGAGGACAACCTTGGTCGCAATCAGCAACGCCGCAAGGCCAATCACCAGAAACGGATTGCTGGCGATAACGCCCAAATCCAGCATCATGCCGACACTGACGAAGAACAAGCCCAACAAGATCGAGCGGAAGGGATCAATGTCGCTTTCCAGCTCATGCCGGAAGGGTGAGTCGGCCAGCATCACGCCTGCAACAAACGCCCCCAGCGCTGGCGATAGGCCAAGCGATGCCATCAGCAACGCGCTACCAAAGACCGCGAACAGGCCCGCGACGATAAACAGTTCTCGCTCGGCAACGCGGCCGATATATTTGAGGATTGGGTTAAGCAGATAATGGCCGATAATGATCAGGCCAATAATCGCTGCCACGGCATATAGCGCAAGCAACCAGCCAGCGGTCGCGTTCTCCGCTTGAGGTGCGCGCGACAGAGCTGCAATGATCGTAATCAGCGGGATGATCGACAGGTCCTGAAACAGCAGGATAGAGAAAGCTCGTTCACCGGTTGGTGTGTTCAACCGCCCTTCCGATTGCAGCATTGGCAACACTTGCGCGGTGGATGACAGGCCCAGCGGCAAACCAATGGCCAGTGCAGCCTCCCAGCTGGGGTTGCGCAGGAAGTAAATCAGTCCTGCCATGGCCAGTCCGCACAGCACTACCTGCGCCAGACCGAGTCCGAAAATATCGCGTTTCAGCTTCCATAGCCGCGCCGGTGCCAATTCCAGACCGACGAGAAACAGCAGCAACACAATCCCGACCTCGGCAAAGACCAATATGGTCTCGGCATCGCGCACCAAACCTAGGACACCCGGCCCGATCAATACACCGGCGAGCAGATAGCCCAGTACCGCGCCCAGCCCGAAGCGCCGAAAAAGCAGCACAAAGGCCAGCGATGCCGCGAGCAGGATGAAACCGGAGAGGAAAATATCCTCCATATGCATTTCGCCATGCTCCATCAAAAGCGCTCCATTAGGCGTTTTCCGTCTCAGTTGGTGTGTCGGCAAAAGCCGATGACAGCGCTTCATAAGGCAGCATGATCGCACCATGCCGTGCCGGATAGGGCGCAGCACGAGATAGAAGAGTCATATCCGGCCAGAGCTCCGCTGCATCACATACATTGCCGTCAAGCAGATCACGACATTGTTGCGCCCGCAGTTCCGCCTCTTCCTGCGATAGACCAAGAGCATTGGCCGCTACGATCGCCGCCGATGCCTGCCCCAGAGCACAAGCCTGTACATCCAGACCAATGCGGCTAATGCGACCGGCAGCATCTCTATCAAAACCAAGCCTGATGGTGCTGCCACAAACCGGTGACCGCTTTTCCGCGATACGCTCAAATGCGTCATCGAGCGGCCAGCGGTACAAAGATGCCGCCAATCGCAAAATGTCGCGGTCGTAAAGTGCAGAATTGCTCATCATTACCCCAAAGTGCTCTGCCGTTCAGCCAGATAATCAACAATGAGGTCTCCACAAGCGTTAAGCAAGGGGTAGGTCCGGCCTTCGGTCAGCCATTCGGGGCGCTCTCTGCTGGAATGGGCATATTCATGCACCAATATGATCAGCAGGAAGACAACCGTGCTGATCAACAAACCTTTGATGATGCCAAAGCCAAAACCCAATACCCGGTCTATGGGGCCGAAGAAGGATTCGCGCGAACGCTGGCCAAGTCTGCGAGCAATCCAGCGCAAGCCGAAATAGCCGACAAGGAACAGCCCTATATAGGCCAACAGGGACGCGCCGGTCTCGCTGGTGGTCATGGTCGCGAGATATTCCGTCGCAGGCTCATGCGCGAAACCGATGAGTACCACCGCCGCCAGCAACGCACCAAGCGACAACAGTTGCTCCAACAGACCGCGGAAAAGACCGGCAATGGCGGCAATTGCCATCACACTTAGTACAAGAATATCGAAAACCGTCACAAGAGTGCAGCTAGTTACTCGTCAGGATATGGTCAACGAGATTTGCAAGCGTAACAATATTTTGGACACTAATGCCATCAGGAGCGTCTTTTTGCGCTGGTGCAATAGCACGGTCAAACCCCAGCTTTGCAGACTCGCGCAGCCTGATATTGCCATGCGCTACCGGGCGTACCTCGCCGGAAAGTGCAATCTCACCAAAGAAAATCGACGCATCCGGCACAGGCCGGTCCGCCAGCGCCGAAATCAGCGCCGCCGCAACCGCAATATCGGCCGCCGGGTCGGAGATGCGATAGCCACCACCGATATTGAGATAGACTTCCGAGGTCGCGAAATTCAGGCCACAGCGTGCTTCCAATACCGCCAATATCATCGCCAACCGCCCGCTGTCCCAGCCAACCACCGCACGGCGCGGGGTTGCACCGCTGGCGAGTTTTACGGTCAGCGCCTGTATCTCCACAAGCACCGGTCGCGTACCCTCCAATGCAGGAAAGACAACTGCTCCGGGGACATTGGCATCGCGTTCGGAGAGGAATAGCGAGGACGGATTGGCCACTTCGGTCAGCCCTGCTCCCTCCATCGCAAAGACACCAATCTCGTCGGTCGCGCCAAAGCGGTTCTTGATCGCGCGTAATATGCGATATTGATGGCTGCGCTCGCCTTCAAAGCTGGCGACAGTATCCACCATATGCTCGAGCACTCGTGGCCCGGCGATCGAACCGTCTTTGGTAACATGGCCGACTAATATGATCGCGGTGCCGCTTTCCTTGGCGTAGCGGATCAACTCATGCGCTGACGCTCGCACCTGGCTCACCGTACCCGGCGCCCCTTCAATCCTGTCGCTATGCATAGTCTGGATCGAGTCGATGACCACCATCGCGGTATTCTCGCGTTCCTGCAGCGTCGCCAATATGTCGCGTACCGATGTCGCTGCGGCCAGTCTGATCGGCGCATCGCCCAGCCCGAGCCTTTGGCCACGCAAGCGTACCTGATCCGCAGCTTCCTCACCGCTAATATAGACAATATCGCGCCCCTGTCGCGCCATATGCGCCGCCGCCTGAAGCAGCAAAGTCGACTTGCCGATTCCCGGATCACCACCCAGCAAAATCGCCGAGCCCGGAACCAGTCCACCGCCCAGAACCCTGTCCAACTCAGCAATGCCAGTCGTAAGACGCGGCGGCGGTGTTACATCGGCATCGAGCTTGGACAGCGCAATGGTGCGCCCGCCGGTGCTGAGATCATGCTTTGCGGAGAAAACGGTCTCACCCACTTCCTCAACCAGCGAGTTCCATGCACCGCATTCGCCACATTGCCCCTGCCAGCGCGGCGATACCGAACCACATTCCTGACAGACATATTTCTTCTTGGTCTTGGGCAAGGCTCTGCTCCCGATCATCTTGAGAAACAGATAGAGAACAAAATGCTTTTTGTCAGCAGAAACTTATGCACTTCTGATCACGCAAACCCTCTCGACAATCCCGCCCTGCCCTGCAAATGATGCGCTATGCGTCAGAAAGAACTCCGCCTTGCTCTTGTCTGCTATGGCGGTATCAGCCTCGCCGTCTATATGCACGGTATCACCAAGGAAATATGGCGTCTGGCCCGTGCGAGCCGGAATTTCCACGCTAATGATGCAGCGGTGGATGGCACTCAGGGCGTCTATCGCGCGCTGCTGGAATATATCGCTGAACAGCGCAATCTAAAGCTGCGGGTTTTGCCCGATATCATCGCTGGGACCAGCGCGGGCGGTATCAATGGGGTGTTTCTGGCGCAGGCACTGATGAGCGGAGAATCGCTGGAGCCGCTGACCGATTTATGGCTCGAATGCGCCGATATTGATGTGCTGCTTGACCCTGACGCGCGTCCCTTGTCTCGCTTCACCAAATTCTGGGCGCAACCGCTGGTATGGTTCGCGCTGTCGCGTCCCGGAGGTACGGTCGAGCGCACCGTCAGCAAAAGTGCGCGCAATGAGGTGAAGACCAAGCTGTCACGGCTGATCCGCGCCCGCTGGTTCGCGCCGCCTTTTAGCGGCATCGGCTTTTCGCAACTGCTGTATAATGCCCTCGATGCGATGCGCGCTTCGGAGAAGGGCCCAAAGCTGATCCCCCATGGTCAGCCGCTGGACCTGTTTGTCACTGTCACCGATTTTCACGGCCATCTTGAGCGGATGCGACTGCACAGCCCGCCCGAGGTAGTCGAGACAGAACATCGCCTGACAATCCGTTTCTCGACTACACGTGGTGAAGGGACACCGCTGGCTGATCCGGCAGAACTGGTCTTCGCCGCGCGCGCTACGGCCAGTTTTCCCGGTGCCTTTCCGCCGTTTACAGTGCAGGAAATCGATCAGCTCCTGCAGCAGAAAGAGCGCCAATGGCCAAGCCGCGATGCTTTTTTGCGGCGGACCTTGCCGCAGCAATATGCGCGTGATGTGATTGACGATACGGTTTTGGTCGATGGCGCTGTGCTAACCAATGCGCCTTTCGGGCAGGCGATGGAGGCGCTCAAGAACCGCCCGGCCCACCGCGAAGTGGATCGGCGTTTTGTCTATATCGACCCCAAGCCCGATTTTCGCGGTGCCACCGCGGAAAAGGCAAAAGCGCGGCGTGAGAAAGGCGATAAAGACCCCCTGCCCGGCTTTTTTGCGACGATATTCGGCGCGATCTCCGATATACCACGCGAGCAGCCTATCCGTGACAATCTTGAGATGATTGAAGGGCGCAGTTCGCGGGTGCAGCGCATGCTGCAGATCACCGATAATCTGCGCGGCGATGTTGAGGATACTGTGGCCAAGCTGTTTGGCCGCACGCTGTTTCTCGATCGGCCAACACCCAAAAGACTGGCAGCGTGGCGCAACAAGGCGCAGGACAAGGCCGCACGCATGGCGGGCTTTACTTACGGTCCCTATGGTCAGCTCAAGCTCAATGGCATTGTCGAGGATATTGTCTTCACCCTGAAGCGCGCCCATGCCGAGGCCAGTTCGGTCTATCCTTATGAGCTGCGCGAAACCTTGTGGAAGCATCTGCAGGCGCAGGGCATGGACGATCTTGCCAGTAGCTCGGGCGGCGCGACTGATCAGGCAATCGGTTTTTTCCGCTCACAGGATCTGGGTTTCCGCGTTCGCCGTCTGCGCTTTATGGCACGGCGACTGGGGCAGGATATTGCCGATGCCGATAATGCGCCGCCTGAAGCGGTGATGGCGATGCAGGAGACACTCTATAGCTGTCTCTCGCTCTACCTCGAATGTGAAACCAAGAATCAAAGCGGTAAAGACTTCTCCGAGATTGCAGCCATAGCGATCGCAGAACCTGCTCTCGCACTGGAGCAGCTAGCAGAGGGTCGCAATTTGCGGGGTATTGATAGCCAGGTTGATGCGCAAATCAGCGAGGCGCTGGCGATGTTGCCCAAAGAGGCCCGACGCGAGATGCTGCTCTCTTATCTCGGTTTCCCGTTTTACGACATTGCCACTCTGCCGATATTGCAGGGCGAGGGTCTGGATGAGTTTGATCCGATCAAGGTCGACCGTATCTCCCCCGATGATGCGCCCTCCATCCGCACGGGCGGTGCCGACGCGACGCTCAAAGGGATTGAGTTCAACAGTTTCGGCGCGTTTTTCAGCCGCGCCTATCGCGAAAATGATTATCTCTGGGGCCGTTTGCATGGTGCAGAGCGGATGATCGATCTGCTGGTATCGACCATCGATGATGCAAGCGCGATTGATCCTGCGGTCATAAAAGAGTTCAAGCGCAAGGCGTTCCATGCTGTTCTGGACGAAGAGGAGAAGCGGCTGCGTACCGATCGCCATCTGGTGCCGAAAATCCGTCGCGAAGTGGAAGCGAAGATGCAACCATAATCCTCCCCGTTTACGGGGAAGTGGCAGACGCGAAGCGGCTGACGGAGGGGGTTTTCCACTCGCGCTGTGCCGGTTTGATAACCCCCTCCACCAGCTTCGCTGGTCCCCCTCCCCGTAAACGGGGAGGATGTTTTAGCCGAGAAAATCTTTCACCCGGTTGAAAAAGCCCTTGCTTTGCGGGCTTTCATCGCCGGTTTCAGTTTCCTGAAATTCGCGCAGCAATTCCTTTTGCCGCGACGACAAACGCGTTGGTGTCTCGACATCAATCTGCACCACCAGATCGCCACGCCCGCGCCCTTGCAGCACAGGCATACCCGCACCACGCTGATGCAGCTGTTTGCCCGATTGGATGCCTGCCGGAATGCGGATCACGCTTTCATCGCCATCCAGCCCCGGGATTCGGATTTCTCCACCCAGTGCAGCAGTAGTAATACTGATCGGTACTTGGGTGAAAAGCGCCGTCCCTTCGCGCTCAAACAGCGCATGTTTGGCGATATGGATAAAAATATAGAGATCACCCGGTGATGCACCATGCGGCCCGGCCTCGCCCTTACCTGACAGGCGGATTCGGGTGCCATTGTCGACACCGGGCGGGATATCGACTTTGAGAGTCTGTGTTTTCTCGATCCGGCCTTCGCCACCACAGGTGCGACACGGACTTTCAATCACCTCACCACGACCATGGCAATTCGGGCATGTCCGCTCGACCACGAAAAATCCCTGCTGCGCCCGGATTTTACCAGTACCAGAGCAAAGATTGCACATACGCTTGCTGGTGCCGGGCTCCGCTCCGGTGCCGTCACAGGTATCGCACACCACCGAGACATCGATTTCAATCTCGGTAGATTTGCCGTGAAAGGCATCTTCCAGCGAGATTTCCATATCATAACGTAAATCTGCGCCGCGCGCCGGGCCGCGTCGTTGCTGGCCGCCAAAGCCACCGCCGCCAAATATGGTGTCGAAAATATCGCCAATATCTGAAAAACCGCCACCGGGGCCGCCTGGTCCGCCGCCCATACCACCCTCAAATGCAGCCTTACCATATTGGTCATAGGCGGCACGCTTTTGGGGGTCTTTCAGGCACTCATAGGCTTCGCCCAGTGCCTTGAATTTGGCTTCAGCCTCGGCATCGCCCGGATTACGGTCCGGATGATATTGCATCGCCTTTTTACGATAGGCAGATTTAAGCTCCTGATCACTGGCATTGGGACCAACGCCTAGCAGGTCATAAAATTCGGTATCTGCAGCCATAAACTGTGCCTCAGCGACAAGGATAACGGAAAGTCGGCAGGCGGAGCATCGCCGCCTGCGCGTCTATCCAGTCAGCAGAAATTATTCCGCTGCCTTTTTGTCGTCTTCTTCTTCGCTGTCATCGACTTCGGAAAATTCGGCATCGACAACATCGTCATTGGCTTCGGCATCAGCGGTATCGCCCGGTGCAGCATCAGCAGCAGCGCCGCCAGCGGCCTGTTCCTGCTCATAGATCGCCTGACCAAGCTTCATTGCAACCTGTGCCAATGCATCGGACTTGGCCTTCATCGCTTCGGCATCTTCGCCTTCAATCGCAGTCTTGGTTTCGGCAACGGCGGCTTCGATCTCTGATTTCAGGCCAGCATCAATCTTGTCGCCATGCTCTTCAAGCTGCTTCTCGGTCTGGTGGACAAGGCTTTCTGCATTGTTCTTGGCTTCCGCCGCTTCACGCCGCTGCTTGTCTTCTTCGGCAAACTTCTCGGCATCTTGTACCATCTGCTCGATATCATTATCGGAGAGACCGCCAGAAGCTTGAATGCGGATCTGCTGCTCCTTGCCGGTACCCTTATCCTTGGCGCTGACATTCACAATGCCGTTGGCATCAATATCAAAGGTCACTTCAATCTGCGGCACACCGCGTGGGGCTGGCGGGATACCGACCAGATCAAACTGGCCGAGCAGCTTATTGTCTGCCGCCATTTCACGCTCGCCCTGGAACACGCGGATGGTCACCGCCTGTTGATTGTCATCAGCGGTCGAATAGGTCTGCGACTTTTTCGACGGGATGGTGGTGTTGCGGTCGATCATGCGGGTAAACACGCCGCCCAGTGTCTCGATGCCCAGCGACAGCGGAGTCACGTCGAGCAGCAGCACGTCTTTAACATCACCCTGTAGCACGCCTGCCTGAATGGCAGCGCCCATGGCAACGACTTCATCCGGGTTCACGCCGGTATGCGGTTCCTTGCCAAAAAAGTCTTTCACGACTTCGCGGACCTTGGGCATACGGGTCATGCCACCAACCATGACAACATCGTCAATTTCAGCGGCTTTCATACCGGCATCGGCCAGCGCCTTTTTGCAAGGCTCAAGCGTACGCTTGATCAGATCGGCAACCATCTTTTCCAGATCGGAACGACTGATGGTTTTCACCAGATGCTTTGGGCCATTCTGGTCAGCGGTAATGAATGGCAGGTTGACCTCAGTGGTCTGCGCGGAAGACAGTTCAATCTTAGCCTTTTCCGCCGCTTCCTTAAGACGCTGGAGGGCCAGCTTATCTTTGGTAAGGTCAATGCCTTCGGCTTTTTCAAACTCACCAGCAAGGAACTGAACAACCTTGGAGTCAAAGTCTTCGCCGCCGAGGAAAGTGTCGCCATTGGTGGCCTTCACCTCGAACACGCCATCGCCGATTTCGAGAATGGAGATATCAAAAGTACCGCCGCCAAGGTCATAAACCGCAATGGTCTTGCCGTCATTCTTTTCTAGACCATAGGCCAGTGCCGCTGCGGTCGGCTCGTTGATAATACGTAGCACTTCCAGACCGGCAATCTTGCCCGCATCCTTGGTCGCCTGACGCTGGGCATCATTAAAATAGGCCGGAACAGTAATCACTGCCTGCGTTACTGTCTCACCAAGATAGCTCTCAGCGGTTTCCTTCATCTTTTGCAGCGTGAAAGCGGAAATCTGTGACGGGCTGTAATCCTCGCCACCAGCTTTCACCCATGCATCGCCATTGCTGCCTTTAACTATGTCATAAGGGACAAGTTCCATGTCCTTCTTGGTCATCGGGTCATCAAAGCGACGGCCGATCAGGCGCTTCACTGCAAAGATGGTGTTATCCGGATTGGTGACAGCCTGACGCTTGGCCGGCTGACCGATCAGACGCTCGCCATCCTTGGTGAACGCAACAATAGATGGTGTCGTGCGCGCGCCTTCGGAATTCTCGATAACCTTGGGCTTGTCACCCTCCATCACGGCCACACAGCTGTTGGTGGTGCCCAAATCAATACCAATTACTTTAGCCATAAGATCCTCAATCTTGCATAAATACAGATTTTCGGCCCCGCGCTGGCGCAGAGCCTCCCTTCCCGAAAGCGATATAGGAGCCATTTTGCTTGGCACAAGGCATCGGGAATATTAGGAACATAGCTAGGAGAACCAATTGCGCCTTCAAGGCCCAAAACATGTGAAATTAATGAGGTATAAAATGCGTTCTATTCTTATCTATCCGGCCCTTTTGACCCTTGGCCTGGCAGCCTGTGATCAACCTGCCGAAAATGAAGCTCCTGCCGAAGAAACCACAGAAGCGTCAACCGAGCTGAGCGTTACCGATGCAGAAGTTGCTTTCTCTCCTGTAGAGGGACGTCCGGCAGCAGCCTATTTCACCATTACCGGCGGCGACACCGAGCAGAGCCTGACCAGTGCTTCGGTTGAAGGCGCGGAAAGAGTAGAATTGCATGAAACCGTCGAGGAAGACGGCGTTGCCTCAATGAAAACAATTGAATCGGTCACCATTGGCGCAGGCGAAACCGTCAGCTTTGAGCGCGGCGGCAAGCATGTCATGGTCTTTGGGATGGCTAAGCCGGAAGATGGTGTAGAGGTCGATATGGCTCTGAACTTTGCCGATGGCGTTACCGTTGATGTGAAAGCCAAAGCTACAACCATCGGCGCGGATAGCGAATAATCCCATTCTTTCCACATAACGGGCGGTCTTTAACGCCGGGTGAGATCGTCATGGTGCAATCGCTTTTTGGCGATGCCATTGATATTGCTCCGGTACAGATTTGCCGGAGCAAATGGTTCTGGTTCCAGCCGCGCAAAACAGTGATGGCACCGCTGGGCCATATCCATTTTCACCCCAAGGGGCCTTATTGGTCGGAAGATTTTTCGACCGAACGTTTAGGCCTGCGCGGGCTATTTATGCATGAAATGGTGCATGTCTGGCAGCATCAACAGGGTATATTCCTGCCACTGAAACGCCATGTCTTTTGCCGTTATGATTATAGCCTGAAACCTGGATGGACGCTCGAGCGCTATGGCATCGAACAGCAGGCGGAGATTGTGCGTCATGTCTATCTGCTGCGTGAAGGCGCCACCCTACCCGGCGCACCATCGCTGGAGCAATATGATGGCATCTTGCCTTTCACGCCTATTGCGAGCCAGATTGCCTGAATGACGCGAGATCAAACATGTTGAGTGCTATCGGGCTAGTTGGCGGGCTTGCCCTCCTGATCTGGATGACGGTGCGTGGGGTCAATATCCTGCTTGCCGCGCCGATTGCAGCGCTAGTCGTAGCGCTGACATCAGGTCTGGCGCTGTTGCCTCCCATGGCGATCAATGAAGCACCGGATTTCGCCAGTGCCTATATGGCTGGCTTTACCGGTTTTTTCGCCGACTGGTTCTTTATGTTCCTGCTCGGCGCGATCTTTGGCGAGATTATGGGCGCTAGTGGTGCTGCCGCCAGCGTCGCGCACTGGATCGTTGAGCGCATCGGTATCCGCTACGCAGTGCTCGCAGTCGTGCTGGCCTGTGCGGTACTGACCTATGGCGGGGTCAGCGTCTTTATTGTCAGCTTCTCGGTCTATTCACTCGCGGTGCATCTGTTCCGCGAAGCCAATTTGCCGCGGCGTTTTATTCCCGCAGCTCTGGCGTTTGGTTCGGTGACCTTCACCATGACCAGCGCTGGGTCACCCGAAATCCAGAACCTTATTCCGATGCAATATCTCGGCACTACCGCCTATGCCGCCTGGGAGGTCAGCCTGTTAGTGGCGCTGTTAATGGCAGTCCTTGGCTATATCTGGTTGCAATATATGGTGCGCCGGGCGGTGGCGCGCGGTGAGCATTTCATCGAACGCGATAGCGATGATGCGCATGACAAGCTGCGTAATCTGCCACCGCCTTTGCTATGTACTTTGCCACTGGTGGCGGTGTTGGCGGTTTTTCTGATCTTTCAATATCCGCAATCTGTTGGTGTTTTGTCTGCCATCCTCCCCGCTGAATCGCTTGGCAAATGGGCGCTGGTTGTCGCCTTGGGCAGTGGCACAGCGGTCGCCATCGCGGTTGGCTGGCGTTCGCGCCATTCGATGCCGGATGCCTTTTCGCGTGGCGCGGTGAGCGCGGTTATCGCTATCGTCAACACCTGCGCGGTTGTCGGCTTTGGCGCCGTCGCCAAGCTGACACCAGCGTTTCAGGAAGCCCTGGCAGCAGTGCAGGCGCTGCCCGGTGACCCGCTGATCGGTGCGGCTATTGCAGTTACTGTGATCGCCGGTCTTACTGGATCAGCCTCAGGTGGGCAGAGCATCGCCCTGCCCCTAATCGCGCCACATTATATCGATGCCGGGGCCAATCCCGACGAGCTGCACCGCACCGTCGCGATAGCCTCGGGTGCGCTCGATAGCTTACCCCACAATGGCTATGTCGTGACCACCATCCGGGCGGTGTGCGGCGAAACCCATGCCGCGGCTTATCCCGCTGTCGGGGCGCTGACGGTTATTGTACCAATTATCGGAACCGTTACAGCTTTGGTGCTCTTTGCGTTCTCCTGAAGCATTGTCCGGAATTGCAGATTCCATCTCGGTCTATTGAAATAAATTCATTTCATGACCGAAGACCCGCCATTTCAGGCCCTCGAATATGTAGTTGTAGGTAAATTCTGCGCGAGAGAACTGTGCGTCACTATCCGCGATAGTGTAATAGCCCTTGATGGTAACAATGCTATTTTCATCAATTGTGGCGGGTTGTAGTGTTGGTTCTATATCGCTCAAAGCCGCCACATCGGTTTGATAGGCATAAAAACCGCTAAATGCATCTTCCAGACCCTTGGGCGTGATCTGGCTTTTCCATGTGGGTGAAACATATTCATGGAAGATAGACATATCTTTTGCCGCGACAGCTTCGCTGAAAACAGCCGTTGAGCCTTTTACAAGTTGCATTTGTTCCGCCGCAGACGGTAGCGCCATGCCGGTCTGACCGTTTTCAAACCCAGCTGTTTTCAGGTCTATGCGGTAGATTTTCCATTCTTTGCCGGTTTTGACCAACTCTATCGTCAGTGGGATTGTACTGCCGGACTTGGTGGTAGCTGTCCCTTCGAGAGAACCGGAATCTCCGTTTATATTGCGTGAGGACCAGCTGACCGATTGGACATCCGACAACCCGGATTTTTGCAGATATGACTCAAAATCACTTTGGCTGGCATCCGCTTTGAACTCGGGTGCCAACAAAGCATAAGCTTGGGCGGTATTACCTTCTTCAAGTGCGACAAAAAAATCATCACCTGCCTTGGCAACGTCGCCGGTCAACCAGAACACCAGGCTAATTATTGCCGCAATGGCAGCGACAATACCCAAAACAACCTTCATCCACGTCTTCATTGAAACCCCCCTCGGATATGCGACCCAAGCTGATTTTCAATGACTGCATGGCGTGAAGATGCCCCCTATTCCGCAGCAACATTGTGTCTATTGTCACAATGCGCTGCAAAAGGCAATTTGCCGTAACGGCAATGATAACGAAAATGGGGTGCCCGCTGACACGCTGAACATATTCTCTAACGACTTCTGATCACGAAAAGGGGCGCTGGTCTGTTTCAGCCTGTCTCGATCAACAGACCAATGCAAAATTTTGGAAATCAGTCAGGGCGGCGGTCAGGATAGCCATCTAGCCCATAGCAATCATCATCGAGACGGCCATTGCGATTATAGCCATCACATTCATCATTTTTATCGACAAAATAGCCAACCGCTGCACCGGCAGCGGCACCGATAGCCGCGCCTTCAATGACATCGCCGCCGGTAACACCGCTGATAATCGCACCGCCCACTGCGCCAACACCTGCGCCCTCAGCCGCGTAGTTTCCGGCACAGGCCGAAACGGTGAGAGCCATAGCAACGGGAACTGCCAACATTACTTTACGCATTGTGTTTCTCCTCAAATTTCACCCTGTTTGTGAGTGTAAATTAGCGTCAATTGATAGACGTTGGCTGAACGAAGTTGCGGATCTGATATAATGCGGCAAGCGGTGCAATAGAGGCGGTCTATGTGACCCCAATGGCAGCGAAAGTGATCATCATGGTCACACAATCTATGGCCTTTCAGAACGGACAGGCCTAGAGGCGGCTTATGGCTACGCGCGCATCTCCTCCGGTTATTTCACTGTCCTCGCCCTGGCGGATGGAACTGCGCGCCATGATCAATTTATCCTGGCCGTTAATCCTCACAAACCTCACCATGTCACTGATCGGCGCGACCGATGTGCTGATGATCGGTTGGCTCGGCGCAGAGGATCTCGCCGCCGCCTCGCTCGGCTTTAACCTCGCCATGCTGGCCGCGATTTTCTGCATGGGGCTGATGACCGCCAGTGCGCCGATGTTCGCCAGCGAATTTGGCCGGATGCACAATAGTGTGCGTGATGTCCGCCGCACCTTCCGCCAGAGTTTCTGGGTCGCCTTCACCATCATCATCCCCATCTGGCTGGTGCTGTGGCAGGCCGAAGCGCTGTTGATCCAGATGGGCCAGAAGCCTGAGCTCGCCGCCAAGGCGCAGGTCTATGTCCGCGTCTATATGCTCTCCATCCTGCCGTTCATGATGCTAATGGTGATGCGCAACTTTATCTCGGCGCTGGAGCGGCCTTTATGGTCGCTGGTGATCGGCGTCATTGGGGTTTTGGCCAATATCCTGGTCAACTATGCTCTGATCTTCGGCAATTTCGGTTTCCCCGCACTTGGCATAATGGGGGCCGGTATTGCCAGTATCGCCTGTAACGCACTGATGGTGGTTGGCATGATCGTCGTACTGAACTCGGATAAACAATTTCGCCGCTACCGGCTGTTCGGCAATTTCTGGCGCACCGACTGGGCACGATATCGTGCTGTCTGGAGCCTTGGCCTGCCTATAGCCGTATCCTTCGGACTGGAAGGCGGCGTGTTTTCGATTGCCGTGATCCTTATGGGCTGGATCGACACGCTCTCGGTCGCGGCCCATGCCATCGCGCTGCAGATCGCCTCGATCAGCTTCATGGTACCCATGGGACTGGCACAGGCAGCCACGGTGCGTGTCGGCCTCGGCCATGGCCGCCGCGACCCGGCGATGATCCATCGCGCAGGCTGGACCGCCTTTGTGCTGGGCACTGGCTTTATGACCTTGATGGCGCTCAGCCTCTGGCTCTTCCCAGTGGAACTGGCTAGCCTGTTTATCGATTATGATAACCCGGACGCCTATGCGGTTTTGGCTCTGGCGGTGGATTTCCTGATGCTCGCCGCCATCTTCCAAATCGCCGATGGCGCGCAGGTAGTCGGCGCAGGCATGCTGCGCGGCTTGCAGGATACACGGATACCGATGGTGTTCGCAGCATTTGGCTATTGGGTTGTCGGTATCGGCGTCGGCGCAGGTTTGGCCTTCTGGGCCGACTGGGATGGTGTAGGCATCTGGACCGGCCTCGCATCCGGGCTTGGTGTGGTTGCGATATTGATGCTTACCCGCTGGATGATGCGGGATCGGCTGAGGTTGGTGCCACAACCACGATAACCGTTCGCCCTGAGCCTGTCGAAGGGCCGTACTTTACTTGCAAAGAAGGACAGGACTTCGACAAGCTCAGTCCGAACGGAAAGTGGATCAATCCGGCTTCTTCGCCACACCCACATAAGCCGCGCGCAACAGGCGATCCTTGATCATATAGCCCGTCTGCATTTCCTGTACGATGGTGCCGGGTTCATGATCGTCCGTGGGTATTTCGATCATCGCCTGATGCTGATTGGGATCAAGTTCCAGACCCATGGCCGGGATGCGGCTGATACCATGCTGGCCGAATACTTTTTCCAACTCACGGCCTGTGGCTTCAATACCGGCGATCAGGCCTTTCCATTTCTCATCTTCGCGCAGATCATCGGGGATCGCTTCCAGCGCACGCGTAAGATTGTCCGAGACCGAGAGGATATCCCGTGCAAAGCCAGTGGCAGCATAAGCACGCGCGTCCTGGATTTCCTTTTCCATGCGGCGACGGACATTCTGGGTCTCGGCCTGAGCATAGAGGGTTTGCTGCTTCGCCTCAGCCAGTTCAGCTTCCAGATCAGAGATGCGCGCAGCGGCATCATCGCCAGCTTGCCCTGCAACCTCGGCGCTACCTTCGCGCAGTTCTTCGGGAATGCCTGCCATCTCTGCTTCGGCGGCAGCGTCATTGGGGTTATTCTCTGTATTCATATCACTCATATCGGTCTTGCAATTCTCTTCTACTCGGGCAGTCTTATCCCAATAGCCGGGTCAAGCTGCGTGCTGTGAAGTCCACCATGGGAACCACACGGCCATAGTTCAAGCGGGTGGGTCCGATCACGCCGATGACGCCAACAACCCGGCCCTGCCCGTCACGATAAGGCGCCGCTATCACAGATGAGCCGGAAAGCGAGAACAAATTATTCTCCGCGCCGATAAAAATCCGTGTCGATCGGGCCTCACGCGCGCTGTCGAGCAGCGAGGCAATCTCCTGCATCTCCTCTAGCTCGCCCAGCAATTGGCGCACGCGCTCCAGATCAGCCACCGCCTCATTGTCGAGCAGATTGGCCTGACCGCGCACGATCAGCACCGGCCGTGCTGCACTGTCCTTGGACCATGTGGCGATGCCACGCGCGACCAGATCGGCGCTGGCGCTGTCAATCGCGGCACGCTCGCGGGCTATTTCCTCGCCCATGGCGCTAAACGCTTCGCTGAGATTGCGTCCTGCAAAGCGGCTGGTGATAAAGTTGCCTGCTTCTTCAAGCGCCGATGTCGGCAAAGGCACTTCGGTCTCGATCAGCCGATTCTCAACACTGCCATCCTCGCCGACCAGGACGGCCAATATCTGCCGGTCCGATAGACGCACAAAGCTGCATTGTTTCAGCTTGGGCTCGCGATTGGGCACCATCACCACCCCGGCACAGGCCGAAAGACCCGAAAGCGCAGCGGTCGCCGCCGCCAGAGCATCCTCAATCGGGCCATTGCCATTAAGCTGTGTCTCAATCGCGGCGCGTTCCTCGGCGGACAATTCCGCCACCTGCATCATGCCATCAACAAACAGCCGCAACCCTTGCTCGGTAGGCATCCGCCCTGCACTAGTATGCGGTGCAGCGAGTAGGCCGATTTCCTCCAGATCCTGCATTACATTGCGGATCGAGGCTGGCGAGAGATTTAGGTCCGATGTCTTGGAAATGGTGCGCGAGCCCACCGGCGCGCCACTGTCGATATAGCTCTCGACAACAATGCGAAACACATCGCGGGTGCGATCGTCGAAATCGGTAATCGGTGTGGTGGCCATGGGGGATATCTAGGACGTTGCGGGTCGAGCCTCAAGGCTGTTGCAAAACTGCCCGCCAAGGCTATTGCGCCAAGGGACAAGCCACAGGAGAATCACTTATGCGTCCATCGGGCCGCGCGCCGGACGAAATGCGCGCTATCACTATCGAAACCGGTTTCACCAAACATGCCGAAGGCTCCTGCCTGATCAGCTTTGGCGATACCCGGGTGCTGTGCACCGCCAGTATCGAGGAACGCCTGCCGCCATGGCTGCGCGGCAAGGGTGAAGGCTGGGTCACGGGTGAATATTCGATGCTACCCCGCGCTACCCATACGCGTGGCAGCCGAGAGGCGGCGCGTGGTAAGCAATCGGGCCGGACGCAGGAGATTCAGCGGCTGATCGGACGCTCGTTGCGCGCGGTGGTGGACCTGACAAAGCTGGGCGAGCGCCAGATTACCCTCGATTGCGATGTCATCCAGGCCGATGGCGGCACCCGCACCGCGAGCATCAGCGGTGCCTGGGTCGCGCTGCGGCTTGCGGTCAACACGCTGCTCGAGCAAAAACTGATCAGCGAAGACCCGATCACCCAAAAGGTCGCAGCGATCAGCTGCGGCGTCTATCAGGGCACGCCGGTGCTTGATCTGGATTATGATGAGGACAGCAATGCCGATGCCGACGCCAATTTCGTGCTGATCGGTGATGGCAATATCGCCGAGGTGCAGGCCACCGCCGAGGGCGCGACCTATGATGAAGAAGCGCTGCTGCGGCTGCTGCGACTGGCGCGTATGGGCTGTGACGGCATCTTTGCGGCGCAGGACAAGGCGGTAAGCTAAGACCCCCCTCTCCCCTTTGAGGGAGAGGGAAGAGCCGCGAAGCGGCGAAGGGAGAGGGGTTGTAGTCAGACTTTCGACACAACCTCACACCCTCTCTACTGCGACTAGGCAGACAATCTGCCAAGTCTCGTTATCTCTCCCTTTAAGGGAGAGAAGAAATGAGGATCATATGACTCACCGCAAACTCGAACCGGGCCGCTTGATCATAGCAACCCACAACAAAGGCAAACTTGCCGAGATTGATGGTCTGCTTGGCCCCTATGGCATGCAGACCGAGGCGGCGGGTGACCTTGGATTACCAGAGCCGGAGGAAACCGGCACGACCTTTGCCGAAAACGCGCTGCTCAAAGCGCGCGCCGCTTGTGAAGCAACCGGCTGCGTCGCGCTGGCGGACGATAGCGGGCTCTGCGTCGCTGCTCTGGATGGCGCACCGGGGGTGTACACTGCCGACTGGTCAGAGAAACAATGGTTTGAAGCTGAAGCGCTGGGCGGCAAAGGCCGCGACTGGTATCTCGCCATGGGCAAGGTCGAGGGCAAACTCGCCGAGCAAGGCCCCGATGCCGACCGGAGCGCCTATTTCGTCTCGACCCTCGCGCTGGTCTGGCCCGATGGCCATCATGAACTATTTGAAGGGCGCGCTTATGGGACACTCACATGGCCCCCCCGCGGTACTTTGGGCTTTGGCTATGATCCGGTGTTCGTACCCAATGGTGAGACACAGACCTATGCCGAGCTAGGGCCTGAGCATAAAATGGAGCATGACCACCGCGCCGATGCTTTTACCAAGCTGAAGGCGGCGTGTCTCTGATTCAGGGATTACCCGGTTAACGGATTGCGGCCTACAACATTACCCGCCGGGCTATAGCGGCACACCAGATAATCGTCTTTCCGATTGGACGCGATGGCGCAGCCCATATGTGTCGTGGTCGCCCAGATAATCTGGGTATAATGGCCAACATCGCTCCATCGGCCGGTAGTGCTCGATTCTGGAAATGCACCTTTTTTGAAATAGCGGTCTTCATCGATCCAGCCACCGGACATCTCGGCATAGCTGAACGCATCCCGTGTCCCCATCCAAAGGTTTTCACCTTGTCGTACGGCGACATCGGTTTGCGGATCATGGGCAAATTTGCCGCTTTTGGCCATGGCACGCGCATAGGTGGCAGCATCTCTGGCCAGGGCATCATCCCATTGCAAAGCGGCTAGCCCCACCTCACGCCGCGCTCTATTCTGACTGTCGAGCATCACCTTGCGGAACAGTGCCTGACCACGCGGCACTGGTGTGCCGTCATATATGGACTGGATTTTTGGCGGCGCGCCCGCATCCGCCTCACCCGCCGGGATACATCCCAACAGCACTGGCGAAAGCGCAATTAACAGGATAAGGGCCTTGTTCATATGGCACGGTCTAGCGGAACAATGATGAACAATCGGCAAACGGGGCTGGCGCTCTATATTCATTGGCCGTTCTGCGTCTCCAAATGCCCCTATTGCGACTTCAACAGCCATGTCCGCGCCGAGATTGATGACGCTGCATGGGCTGAGGCTTTGCTCGCCGATATGGCGTATGAGGCCGAGTTGACCGCAGGCCGTCCGGTGCACTCGATATTCTTTGGTGGCGGGACGCCCTCGCTGATGCCGCCAGCATTGGTGGCGAAGTTGCTGGGCGCTGCTGAAGAGCATTGGGGTTTTGCCGAGGATATCGAAATCACATTGGAGGCCAATCCCTCCTCGGTCGAGGCGGCGCGTTTTGCCGATCTCGCTGCGGCGGGTGTGAACCGCGTATCTCTCGGCTTGCAGAGCTTCGATGATGATGCGCTGCGGTTTCTCGGTCGCGCGCATGGCGCAGCGGAAGGTCTGGCCGCACTGAAAACCGCACAGCAGCATTTTACCCGCGTCTCGTTCGATCTGATCTATGCCCTGCCCGATCAGACTCTCGAAGATTGGCGCGCCATGCTGGACAAGGCTCTCCACCAGGGCACCGATCATCTCTCGCTCTATCAGCTGACCATTGAACCCAATACCCGCTTTTCTAGTGATGTACGGCGCGGGATATTTGACCCGATGGACGGCGACCGCGCGGCGGATTTCTATGCGCTGACCGATGAGATGACCCGAAAGGCTGGCCTGCCCGCCTATGAGATCAGCAACCATGCACGACCCGGTCAGGAAAGCCGCCATAACCTGACCTATTGGCGCTATGGTGATTATATCGGCATAGGCCCCGGCGCGCATGGGCGACGACTCCACGAGGCGACCGAGCGGCATAAAAAGCCGGAAAACTATCTCTCCGCCGTGGCGCGCAATGGCCATGGCATCAAGATGAGCCGCCATCTCGAAGCGCAGGAATCGGCGAGCGAGGCGCTAATGATGGGACTGCGGTTGACCGAAGGTATTGATCTGGCGGCGCTGGCGGAGCGCTTCGGGTTACCACGAGAGGCGATTATCAACCGGCAGAAGCTGGATATGCTGACACAAATGGGTCTGTGTGAGTGCCATGCCGACCAAATCCGCGTTGCCCGTAGTGCGCATATATTGCTCGATGCGATTATCGCGGAACTGGCGATATTTGAGGAAGCCGCCCCGGCCTGCTAATCTCGCCCTATGGACCGACAGGCGATCCTTGCCGCATGGCATCAGCATCTGGAGCAGGCGAAGCGCTATTCGCCCAATACGGTGCGTGCTTATGAAACCACGGCGGCGCGCTTGCTCGAGGCATTGCCGCAATGCACCAGCTGGGCCGCAATTGCTGATCTCGGTTCGCGCGATATTCGCAGCCATCTGGCCGCGCGCCGCGCCGATGGCCTGTCCAATCGCAGCATTGCCCGCGAACTGTCGGTAATCCGGCAGCTGATCCGCTATGCCGCCGAACAGGCTGGCCGCAGCGAGATTGCCCCAATGCCCCGCGGCCCGCGTCTCAAACGCACCTTGCCCCGCGCAATTGAAGCCGATGCCGCGATTGCGCTGGCGGAAACCGTGTCAGAAGAAGCAACCGAAGCGTGGATCGCCGCGCGCGACTGGGCGGTGCTGTTGCTTCTCTATGGCGCAGGTCTGCGCATCGGCGAGGCGCTGGGACTAAATGCCGGGGTGCTGCCCATGGGCGAGACGCTGCGGATCATCGGCAAGGGCAATAAGGAGCGCATTGTCCCGATCCTGCCACAAGTCGCGAAGGCGGTGAATGACTATGCCGCACTGTCACCATGGGGCAAAGCCGCAGAGGAACCACTATTCCGCGGCGTTCGCGGTGGCAGGCTTGATCCCGCGATGGTCCGCCGCGCCGTGCAACGCGCCCGCGCCGCACTCAACCTGCCCGACAGCGCCACCCCCCACGCACTGCGCCACAGCTTTGCGACGCACCTGCTTGGTGGCGGCGCAGACTTACGCAGCCTGCAGGAATTGCTCGGCCATGCAAGCCTCAGCTCAACCCAGATTTATACGCAAGTCGATGCGGCGCAGCTGATGGATATTTACGACAAGGCGCATCCTCGGGCATGATTTATTTAACTATGAGGTTTTGCCAAAGTCTTTTCTGCGAGTTGAAGCAAAACCACGTTTACCAAACAACCATCCTTTCGCGTTACCAGTCCAACCAGTCTCAGAATACCAAATCGCTCCTTGTCCTCCAATTAGAACTAAATTTCCTAGATTATTCTCGCGGAATGTACTTACCCTTATCTGTGCGCCTACCAACCGCATTCCTTCTGCTTCCTGAGCGTAGGATACATCATCTTCATCATGTTTACCCATCCAGTCTGGAAACAAAGCAACAGTTGGAAGTTGCTGCGCTTCGAGTTCAGGAACCCGTTTGTCATTTATTCTAGATAATCTGTAATGAATCGCCTGTCTCATCGCTTTAGAGAACTCGCTTTTATACAAATGCGATCTCTTGATTTCTAAACCGATATACCATCCGGTATCACGACACTGGCACAAAGCATCGATTAAAAACTTGTCGCCTTCTGGCCCTTCAGCGGTCACTTCCTCAACAATGGAAAAATACTCGCTGAGCTTCTCCAAAATATACTCTCGAGCATCATCCTCAGTCTGAAAACGTCGTCGTGTGTTATCTTTTGCCTTAGCCAAACTTGCTACCCCAACCGCCCCTCAATCGTATCCCATATCTTGCCCGCAACATCGCTATTATTAAACGTATCGATAGCAACGATACCCGTCGGTGAGGTCACATTGATCTCGGTCAGCCATTCGCCGCCAATCACATCGATACCGACAAATATCAGCCCGCGTTTCTTCAGTTCCGGGCCCATGGCATCGCAGATTTCCTTTTCGCGTGGTGTCAGTTCGGTCGCCTCGGCGTAGCCGCCCTGGGCGAGATTTGAGCGGAATTCGCCTTCGCCCGGCTTGCGGTTGATTGCGCCAACGACCTCGCCATCGACCAGCACGATGCGTTTGTCGCCCTTGGCCACTTCAGGGAGAAAGGGCTGGACCATATGCGGTTCGGGCCAGGTCTGGTTGAACATCTCCATCAGCGCCGAGAGATTGCCGCCATCGGCATCAATCTTGAAAATCGCCTTGCCGCCATTGCCGTGCAGCGGTTTGATCACCAGCGCGCCATGGCGTTTCTGGAAATCACGCACATCATCGAGCGAGCGCGTGATGATCGTCGGCGGCATATAGCGGGCATAATCGAGGACAAAGACCTTTTCCGGCGCATTGCGCACTGAGACCGGATCATTGACCACAAGAGTCTGCCTTTCGAGCCGTTCAAGCAGATGGGTGGCAGTGATATAGCCGAGATCAAAAGGCGGGTCCTGCCGCATCAGGATGACATCGGTATCGCGGCCAAGGTCGAGCGTGACGGGATCGCCAAAACTGTAATGATCGCCCTTTACCGGCTGTACCGTCACCGGATGCGCTTTGCAGATCAGGCGTTCGCCGCCTTCTGGTCCGGCCTCCCAGGTCAGCGTCGTGACATCATAATGGAACAGGCTATGCCCACGCTTCTGGGCCGACAGCATAAGGGCGAAGCTGGAATCTCCATCGATATTGACGCTTTCCATCGGGTCCATCTGGACGGCGACCTTGAGGCTCATGCGATTCCTTTCTGCGCGAGATTATCCCATCTGGTCATGCCAGATATTGGCTAAATGGTGTGGCCAGCGCCCCGGCGCAACCAATATGGCGTCTATGGAAATACTATCCTGATCAGAAGCATAGATATGCGCCACACTTTCGGTGGCCGCAGCCACGCGCTGAAGCCGCCTTTTATCGAGCGCATGGTCGAGATCGGCGGCGGTTTGGCGATGCTTGACCTCGACAAAAGCAACGGTCCTGCCGCGTTTGGCGACCAGATCAATCTCACCGCGCGGCGTTTTCAACCGTGTTGCTAATATCCGCCAGCCTTTCAGCCGCAGATACCATGCGGCCAGCGTTTCGGCGCGGCGGCCCTGCTTCTCCGCCTCAGCGCGCGAGAGCTTAGCCATCGGCTTTGATATCCAGCGCCTTTTGATACAGCGCCTTGCGATCCAGCCCGAAGCGCTTGGCTACGGTTCCGGCGGCTTTGCTGACAGGCATATCCTCCAACGCTTCGGCCAAGGCATCGGCCACAACCGAGTCATCCATTTCGACCGCCTCGGCGACAGGTGGCGCGATCACCAGCACAATCTCGCCTTTGGCCGGAGTCTCGCGATAATGCGCTGCCAGTTCCTCACCGCTGCTATTGCGCGCTTCCTCAAAGCGCTTGGAAATCTCCCGCACCACCGAAACTTCGCGCTGCGGCCATAGACTGTGAATAGCCTCCAGCATCGCCACCAGACGTGGGCCACTTTCATAAAGAACCAGAGTTGCTGGCACCGCCCCCAATTCCTTCAAAGCCTGCAATCGCGCCTGAGCCTTGGCAGGAAGAAAGCCTGCAAACAGAAACCGGTCGGTCGGCAATCCCGCCAATGTCAGCGCCGCAATCGCAGCACTGGCACCGGGCAACGTATGAATAGCCACCCCCGCCTCTCGGGCCTCACGCACCAGCTTATAGCCGGGGTCAGAGATCATCGGCGTCCCCGCATCGCTTACCAGTGCTACCGCGCTATGTTGCGCTTTCTCGATCAGCGCAGCACGATCTTTTGCGCTGCTATGGTCATTATAGCGCAGCATTGGTACGTTAGCTTCAATATGGTTGAGCAGCTTGCCGGTCACCCGACTGTCCTCGCAGGCGACGGCATCAACAGCGCGTAAAATCTCAATCGCACGTAAAGTTATATCGCCAAGGTTGCCGATTGGCGTGGCGACGATATACAGGCCATGTTCAAGTGACTGAGTCATAGACACGGCACCATGGACCATAGGGGAAGGAAGCGACAAGTGAAGACGGGGTTTTTGCCTAAGAAAATTCAGGTAGCGGTGGCCGCTGCCATGCTGATGGTACTCACCGGCTGTGAAACCCTGCTGCCCAAGGGCGCAGATCCAACGCCTCCACCCGAGACGACCCAGCCAGATACGACCCCGCAAGGCCCGATTGATGATGTCGTCGCCTCAGACGACCAGCGCCACAAAATCGCACTGTTGTTGCCGCTTTCGGGCAGCAATGCCGCTATTGGCACCTCTATCGCCAACGCTACGACTCAGGCGTTGCTCGATACCGGTGCGCAGAATATCCGTATCACCCGCTATGACACCGCCCAGGGCGCCACCGCCGCCGCTCAACAGGCGATTACCGATGGCAATAAGCTCATTCTCGGCCCGTTGCTCAGCGACAATGTTCGCGCCGCCGCCAATGTTGCGACACCCGCCAATGTACCGATTATCAGCTATTCTAACGATGTAAGCATCGCCAGCGACATGGTGTTTATTATGGGCTTTGTGCCCGACCAGTCGATTGAGCGTGTGGTGCGCTATGCCCGTGCGCAGGGGATGAGCCGCTTTGCCGGACTGGTGCCCAATGGCGTTTATGGCCAGCGCGCCTCGTCATCGCTACTAAACGCAGTGCGAAATGCCGGCGGCAGTGTGGTGCGTCTGGAAAATTACAATCGTTCTGCAAGTTCGCTGCAGAGTGCGGTGAATAGCCTGTCCGAAGTTGGCGATTATGATGCGTTGCTAATTGCGGATAATGGCCAGACCGCCATTCGCGCCATTCCGATGGTCCGCAATAGCGGCGCCACATCGGCGCGGATATTGGGGACCGAATTGTGGAATACGGACAAAACACTCAGCGGTTCGCCCTCGATACGCGGCGCCTGGTTCGCCAGTGTCTCCGATGAACTGTACCAGCAATATGCGGAAAAATATCGCCAGCGCTTCGGCGAAAGCCCGTTCCGCCTATCCAGTCTTGGCTATGACAGCGTGCTGCTCACCTATCGCGTTGCGCGCAATTGGCCCATGGGCAGCAACTTCCCCGTCGATCAGTTGCGTGAAAGCGGCGGTTTTGTCGGTCTTGACGGAGCTTTCCGCTTTGGCCGCTCAGGCATAGCCGAGCGCGCGTTGGAAGTGCAGGAAGTCCGCACCAGCGGCATTGCGATTATTTCAGCAGCGCCACGGTCTTTTGAGGATTGATGAAATATAATCCTCCCCGCTTGCGGGGAGGTGGCGCGCCGTAGCTTAAGCGAAGGCGGGTCGGAGGGGGATTTCCACTTGCGCCACGTCTAACGGCCGGCCCCCTCCACCGCTTTCAGCGGTTCCCATCCCCGCAAGCGGGGAGGAACTTAGTTAGACTATCGACTGCCCAGTCTTTTCCCAATCGGCCAAGAATCCGGCAATGCCTTTATCGGTCAGCACATGCTTGAACAGCCCACGAATTACATTGGGCGGCATGGTCGCGACATCCGCACCGATCTTGGCCGATTCGAGCACATGGATCGGGTTGCGGATCGAGGCGACAAGTATCTCGGTATCGAAGAGATAATTATCATAGATCAGCCGGATATCCTCGATCAGCTGCATACCATCAAGACCATTATCATCATGACGGCCAACAAAAGGTGAGATAAAACTCGCGCCAGCCTTAGCCGCGAGCAGCGCCTGATTGGCCGAGAAGCAGAGCGTCACATTGACCATGCAGCCATCATCGGTGAGTTTCTTGCAGGTTTTCAGACCATCAATAGTCAGCGGCACCTTGATCGCGACATTATCGGCGAGGTTGCGCAGCACTTCGGCTTCCCTCATCATCGTCTCATGGTCGAGTGCGACCACTTCAGCCGATACCGGGCCATCGACCAAACCACAGATTTCCTGTACCACCGGAAGAAAATCACGCCCTGATTTATGGATCAGCGACGGGTTGGTGGTGACGCCATCGAGCAGGCCGGTGGCGGCAAGATCGGCGATTTCAGCGGTATCAGCGGTATCGACAAAAAACTTCATGGGGCAGCCTCTTCCTATAGTCGCTAGGTGGGGATGATTCGCAGCTGAGGTATAGCCCGGTCAGGCCCATGCGGCTATAGAAGCGGCAATGGCTTCCACCGCTCCCTCATTACAAAAATCCGGCTTGGCCACAGGTCGCAAAAGGCGCGTGCGCGTGGTGCTTTTGACTGCTGTGATCGGCCCGCTCGACTATGCGGTGCCACAGGGAATGACACTGGCACCGGGGGATATTGTCACCGTGCCGCTTGGGCCACGCCAATTGACCGGTGTGGTCTGGGAAGATGAGCGCGCCGAAACCGAAGACGTAGAAGACAGCAAGCTCCGCCCGGTTATCGCCAAGGCCGATCTGCCGCCGCTTTCCGATGAAATGCGTCGCCTCGCCGAATGGACCAGCGACTATTATCTCGCCTCGCTACCCAATGTGCTGCGCATGGCGATCCCTGGCTCGGCAGCGTTGAAAGAAGCGCGCGAGATTACCGAATACAGCCTGAAAGACGCACAGCCCGACCGCATGACCGATGCGCGTAAACAGGCTTATCAGCGATTGGAAGGGCGTCAGGGCACGGTGCGCGAACTGGCGGCGGCGGCGGAGGTTTCTGAAGGGGTAATCCGCGGTCTGGTCAATGGCGGTTTTGCCGACTCACATCTGGTGCCGACCGACGCACCTTTTGATCCGCCCGATCCTGATGCCGATCAGGTTGATCTCTCCGATACACAGCAGGATGTGGCCAAAGAGCTCGTTGATGCCGTCAAAGAGAACAGCTTTGCCCCAATATTACTCGATGGCGTCACCGGCTCGGGCAAAACCGAGGTCTATTTTGAAGCAGTGGCCGACGCGATCCGACAAGGCAGGCAATGTCTGGTGCTATTGCCCGAGATCGCCCTTACCCAGCCTTTTCTCGAACGTTTTGCCAAACGCTTCGGTACCCGCCCGGTCGCCTGGCATTCGGGCCTGCGCCAATCGGAGCGTCGCCGCGCCTGGCAAGCGATTGCCAATGGCAGTGCGCATGTGATTGTCGGCGCGCGTTCCTCGCTGTTTCTGCCTTACCAGAATCTCGGCCTGATTATCGTCGATGAAGCGCATGAAACCAGTTTCAAACAGGAAGATGGTGTCCGCTACAATGCCCGTGATGTAGCGGTAATGCGCGCGCGGATGGAAAGTTTTCCGGTCATTCTCGCCAGCGCTACCCCAGCAATTGAGAGTCACCACATGGCGGAAACCGGCCAATATCAGCGCCTTTCACTACCAGCGCGTTTTGGTGGCGCGATCATGCCCGATATTACACCGGTCAACCTCATCGAAACGCCACCTGAGCGTAATCATTGGATTGCACCGCCTCTGGTGCGGGCGCTGGAAGAAACGCTGGAGCGCGGCGAACAATCGCTGCTGTTCCTGAACCGGCGTGGCTATGCGCCGCTGACCCTGTGCCGCAATTGTGGCCACCGTATCGAATGCCCCAATTGCAGTGCCTGGATGGTCGAGCATCGGCTGACGCATCGTCTCGCCTGCCATCATTGCGGCCATGTGATGCCAATGCTCGATAGCTGCCCGGAATGCGGCGCGGAGGACAGCCTTGTCGCCTGCGGCCCCGGTGTCGAGCGTATCGCCGATGAGGTTGCCGCACGCCTTCCCGGTGCGCGCAGTATCGTGGTGACATCGGATACCATATGGTCGCCCGCCAAGGCCGAGGAGTTTGTCCAGCAGGTCACCAATAATATGGTCGATATCATTATCGGCACCCAGCTGGTAACCAAGGGCTATCACTTCCCCAATCTCACACTGGTGGGCGTGATCGACGCGGATATTGGCCTAGAGGGCGGCGATTTGCGGGCAGCCGAACGCAGTTTCCAACAGATATCGCAGGTTGCCGGGCGCGCCGGACGGGCAGAAAAGCCGGGGCGCGTATTGGTGCAGACCCGCAACCCGGAAGCGCCGGTTATCGCCGCGCTGATCGCAGGCGACCGCGATGCCTTTTATGCGGCCGAACTGGCCTCGCGCGAAATGGCTATGATGCCGCCCTTTGGCCGATTGGGCGCGTTGATTATCTCGTCCGAAGACCAGGCCGAAGCCAATGAGGCAGCGCGGATGATCGGCCATAGTGCGCCCGATTTTGACGGGTTCACCGTCTATGGCCCCGCCCCTGCCCCGCTTTCCATGCTGCGGGGGCGGTATCGTTTCCGGCTGCTGGTCCATGCTCGCCGAACCGTTCCGATGCAGAAGGCGATCCGCGACTGGCTCGATCCCATTACACTGCCCCGCGGTGTCAGGGTCGCGTTGGATGTTGACCCCTATAGTTTTGTTTAAGCTTCCCTCTGGCTATCGCGCTGTTATAGCACGGTTATGACGTTCGCGACCCGCCTGCTCTTACTTGTGACACTACTGCTGTCACCCATCCTGATAGTACAGCCAGCCCATGGCAACTCTGCTGACATTCAAGCGAGTTCGCGCTCTGTCGTGCGTGTTGCCTTGATCGCGATGCAGGGTGATCAGGTATTCTTTCTCGGTCATGGCAGCGGCTTTGCTGTCGCGCCCAATGTCATTATCACCAATGCCCATGTGGTGCAGCCCAGTATCAATGACAGCACCATCATAGTCGGTGTCGTGCCTTCCGAAGGCAGCGATATCTACAAATCGCGCGTGATCGCCTTTGCGCCCGATAAAGATCTGGCACTGTTACGACTGGATGAAGGCTCGCTGGAACCGCTCTCCATCTTCGCTGACACAGTGAGGGATGGCGATGACATTGTTGCGATCGGTTACCCAGGAACAGTTGACAGGGCACTGGGCCTCACCGATGGCGACAAGGTGGAACCGGGCAGCCCGGTCAAGACCAAAGGCACAATTTCCGGTGGCCGTTCCAACCGTGAATTTGCAACCCTATTACACACTGCACCCGTGGCGCGTGGCAATAGCGGCGGTCCTATTGTCGATGAATGTGGCCGCGTGGTTGGCGTAAATAGCTTTCTGTCGGTCTCAGACGGCAGCGATGCAGAATTCGGCTTTGCTATCTCCAATCAGGAGCTACTGACATTTTTGCGCGGATCAGGAATCGGCCCACGGACAACATCCGCACCATGCCGTTCTCCGGCACAGATCAGTCAGGCAGAGACAGAACGCGCGCTTGTGGAAATGGCCAAGCAAGGTGATGAGGCAATGGCCCGTGCCAGTGCAGAGCAAAGACGACAGGCCGCACTGGAGCGTTCTGTCGATCAACAAATTCGCAGCGAACGCGAGGACTATATGGCACTGGCTATGGTACTGCTGGTCTTGAGCGGCTTTGTCGGCACTTCGGCAATGATTTTGCGTGATAGCATGGGCGGAAGAACCGGCATAGGAATCGGACTGGCTGCGCTTCTGTTGGCGGGCGGCGCTGTTGCCATATTCTTTATCCGACCATCCTATGATGAATTTGCCAAACGCCTTGAAGAGGCTCTGCAAGCGAGAACAGAAACGCAAACGAGTCAAAGCGCGGCAAACGACTTTGTTGGCAAGAATATCTGCTCGTTGGACAGCGAGCGTAGCCGCATCACCATCAGTGATATACGTGAAATGGCATTTGACTGGTCGCAGTCAGGTTGTGTCAACGGTAGGACACAATATAGTCAGAATGGCAATGAATGGTTGCGCATATTGGTACCGAACAATGAGCAGACGATATCGACCTATCGTTTCTCCCCCGATAGCGGTGAATTGACATTGTCTCGCTATCTGATGCCACGCGCCGCTATGGAGAATGCAAGATCAGTACGCCGGAGTTTTAATGGCGGGCAATGCAGTACGGATCCTGATGAGTTGCAACGTCTGGCCGAGATGCAGGAAGCAGTGCTTGATTCTGTGACTACCAAGCCAAATGAGCGACTGGTTTTTCAGTGCACAGAGACAGATCAATAATAAAACTGCTTAACGACCTGAAATAGGGCAATATCAGGGTGTAAAAAGTTGAAAAATCGTGCAGGTTATTGCCTGCAACACGATTCGTATTTCACCTTTGGATCAGGACGCAGGGGGCAGCGCCATAATGAAGACGATATTGCGATTGCTGATGCTGATAGTCGCTATTTCAGTTACCGGCTCTGCCTCGGCCAATGATGTGGATATTGCGAAACGCGGAGTGGTTCGTGTTTTTGTCGTTGCAGCAGATGCCTTTGGCCGCCCCTCCATCGGCCATGGAACCGGCTTTGCTATCGATAATGATACGATAGTCACCAATTTTCACGTCATCGAACCGGCTCTCAAAAGCCGCAAAAGGCCTATCGTAGCAATCGTGCCTTCTGAAGGGACAGAAGTTTATTCCATCCGTGTAGAGGCGTTGAATCGCAGCAAGGATTTGGCGCTGCTGACAGCGAAGGGGGCAAACTTTCCACCATTGACGGTATATGCCGGTGCGGTGGAGAGCGGCGAAGATGTCGTCGCATTGGGTTATCCTGGCAATGTCGATTATGCGACGCTTGGGGTCCCAAATAGTTTGGCCGCGATAAGGCGCTACCTCGTGCCGCGTTCACCAACATTGGCGGAAGGGAATTTTTCCGATGCAAGGTCCGTCAATGGTATCGACGCGCTGGTACATAGCGCATCGATAGCGCGAGGAAACAGTGGTGGACCGCTAGTCGATGAATGTGGCCGGGTGCTCGGCGTCAACACCTTCCAGACGAATAGTAGCGGCGGCGACAGTTCTTTTGCATTTGCCAGTTCATCCCGCGAATTAATGCAGTTTTTGCGCAATGAAGGACAGGACTTCCAGTCAATATCTGAAGAATGTGTGACCGCTGAGGAGTTTGCACAGCGTGAAAAAGAACGGGTGGAAAAGGAAGAACGTGAAGCACAAGCCATAGCAGCAGCGGAAAAAGAAGCTCAAGAAAAGGCCGAGCGCATAGCAGAACGCGATATTATCGCTGAGCGCGAAAACAAGTTTTTCCTGGCTATCATTCTGTTGTTTGCTGGAGGTCTGGCAGCAGCTGGCGGTGGCTTCGTCGCGATACAAAAGCCCGAACGTCGAACAATTGGTGCAGCGGTAGCTGGAATAGGCATCCTCACATTTGTTGCAGGGGTGGCGGCTTTCCTGCAAAGGCCGGATCTAAGTCCTGCAGAGATTGAAGCGCGCATCGCGGACAGTAACACGGCAACCGATGCTGATCAGGAAACGGACCCGGACGCAATTGAGCAAGAGGCAAGGACTGATACCAATAGCGACGACAAACCCAGAGGAGCCATTGCAGCATCCGCTATGACGGGCGCTGGCGATGAAGACCTTATCTGCTTGATTGACCGCAGTCAGGGCCGGATTACGACCAGCAAGCTCGACGATGTACCATTTGGTTGGGACACAACTGGCTGCGTGAATGGCTCCAAGCAATATAGTCCCACAAATGGCGGGCGCGCATGGACGCGGCTGCTTGTGCCCAATGACACCGCAACGGTTTCACGTATTACCTTCACGCCATCATCCAATAAGCTGGTGATTGATAAATATGCTCTCAGCCTGGACAGGATGACAGAAGCCCGCGACTTGCGCGCGAGAATCAGCACAGATAGCTGTACGTTGAACAAAGATTCGATAGGGCTTTTGGCAGACCGGCAGGAAGATATTTCAGAAGTGTTGCCGGACACACCGAGCGAAAGACTGGTATATAATTGCCAGCCTGCAGGCTAACTCAGGCATAGCAACTAAGCCTTATCTATCTGTTCCGCCTCCAGCAATTTGCGCTTGATCTCTAACCCATAAGCATAGCCGCCGAGCGAGCCATCGCTGGCAATCACCCTGTGGCAAGGAATCAGCACCGCAACATTGTTGGCGCCATTAGCGGAGCCGGCTGCGCGATAAGCTTTGGGTTTTCCGACAGCCGCCGCCAGTTCGGCATAGCTACGCGTTTCGCCGGGAGGGATGCGCTGCAATTCCTGCCATACTGCTTCCTGAAAGGCTGTGCCCTGCACATCGAGCGGGATTGCCTGTCGTCTGGCCGGGTGTTCGACTGCGGCGACAACATCTTGCACCAGTGCAGCAAAATCCTCACCGCCTTTGTCGAGCGTTGCATTGGGGAAACGCGCCTTCAATTGCGCTTCGCCCTCATTGAAGGACAAGCGGCACACGCCCTTGTCCGTTGCGGCAACCAGCATCGGTCCCAAATAGCTCTCGACGATAGCCCAGTGGATAATCGCCCCTGCTCCGCCATCTTTCCATGCGCTTGCTGTCATACCCAGCCTCTTGTCCTGTTCTGCATAAAATCGTGATGGACCTGAATAGCCCGCGTCATAAATCGCATCGCTCACCCTGGCAGCCGCGCCCAGTACATCCTTGGCCCGTTCCGCACGCAGCGCCCGCGCATAAGCCGCCGGAGACAAGCCTGTTTCGCGCTTGAAAAGCTTTTGCAGATGCGTTGGCGAATAACCGGTCATCTGCGCCAGATCATCAAGCTTTGGTGCCGTCTCCATCTGCGTCAAACTTTGGCGGATGGCACCGATTATCGCCTGCACTGCGCTCTCATCGCGCGCGATCTCATTGGGTCGACAGCGTTTACAGGCGCGCAGTCCAGCAGCCTCCGCTTCTTCTATAGTTGCAAAGAAGCGGACATTCTCGCGCAAGGGGTGACGCGCAGGGCAAGAGGGTCGACAATAGATACCGGTCGATAATACACCCGTAAAAAAGTGCCCGTCATACGCCCTGTCACGCCGCATAACCGCCGCCCATGCTTCATCATCGGATATGGTGTTGCTCATGCGATGGTTTTATCGCCTGTAACGATAATACGCATCTCGTTTCTTGCGCTCAAATTATAAATGACTAAAAATCAGTGCTTTACAATGACTGAACCTGCTGTGTCAGCGAAACAAGCTGTTGGCGCAAGCCCGCAGACTGCACCGCCAGCTGATCCGATGTAGCCGCCAATAGTTCGGCATTGGCAAAGCTCTGATCAGAGCCAGATTTCAGCTCTTCCATGTTGCTCACCACTTGCCGTGAACTGATCAGAACGTCATTCACTGCTCGCAATATGTCGTCTGAAGCCTCGGCTTGCTCAGCAACCGAACGTTCAATTGCCTTGGCATTGGACTGCACATCCTCGATCTGCTCATCAACGCCTGACACCATGATACTGAGCTTATTGGCCAGCGCATCAATGTTGGAAAGCTGCCCCTCAATTGATGCCGCCGAATGCTGAGTCTGCGTTGCGAGAGATTTCACCTCCTGCGCCACCACGGCAAAGCCGCGCCCTGCATCTCCGGCGCGGGCAGCTTCAATAGTCGCATTGAGCGCAAGCAAATTGGTCTTCTTGGCGATATTGCTGATCAGTGCCAGAATCTGGGATATTTCCTTGGCTGCTTCGGAAAGGTCTTGCGAGAATATCATGCATTCACGGCTCTCATTGCGCGCACATTCAATCGTTTTATAACTGCGCTCCGCATTGGAACGCACAACCGCCATGCCCGATTGCAGCGTTCGGCCGCGATGATCGATGCGCTGAATGGACTCGCTCGTTTGCACCGCATGGCTGGCGACAAAGGCGCATTCATCACGGACATTTTCTGCAGAACCCGTCATCTGACCAACAACTGTGCGCATCGTGTCTGCAGTCGCCGCCATCTTTTCAGTCATGGCCATCAGCTCCGCTTCATAAGTCGTCATGATGTCATGCATCTTTTCTGCCCGTTCAGCGCGTTCCGCTTCACGCTCACGCTGCTGCAGAGTCAGCTTGCGATCAAGCGCATTGCGTTCTCTCTCCGATTGCAGTGACTTTTCGGCCTGACGATGCGATTTCAGAATGGCGCGGGAGATGGTGCCAATCTCATCTTTACGGCGTAAGCCAAGAATAGAAATATCTGACGGACCATCCTTCTCAGAGACCGCAAATTTGGCAATTTGCTGCAGTGGCATGATCAAATGACCTTTACTGACACGAACACACCACCAGGCAAAAGCTATGGCGAGAATGATCACAATCGCTGTCAGCGTGTAAATAACGGTATAGATAGTCGACAAGATATAGAGGTCTGAAGACGTTGCCTGACGCATAGCTTCATTAAAGCGATGCGCGGCGGACCACATCGGTTCAAAATCCTGATGTAAGCGACTGGTCTTGAGGAATTCGATGCTCTCAACATCATTTTTGTGGAGTATGAAACACAGTTTATCGCGCAAGCCATCTGCCTTTTGCCGCGCCGCTTGCAGTTCTATATAGCGGCGTTCTGCAGATACAGGCAGATTCAATTCCCCGAGCATTTGCCAATGCGCATCGGTACGTCGTTCCAGCATGTTAAGCGCACTGACACCGCTAGACGTCGGCATCACATTATTCGCGACCTTGCTTTCCACAGTGAGAACCTCACGATAATCCTCAACCAGATTCTGCATGATATGGGCGAATGCTAAACGATCCTGCGCCAATGTCTGATTATAATATTGCGATGCCGCTGCGGTTATGGACGCCAGCAGCGCCAATATACCGATCAGCACGACCATCACCGATAGCGCAAACTGCACTTTGCTTTTAATAGGCGCGTGAGCCAGTTGATCCTGAAGATTGAGAAGCTTCTTTTTTACCACCGGAAATGCGTCCTTTAAAAAAGTGGAATTATCAGCCTGTCTGTGATTTTCCCGCTAAAGCAGCATCCCGAAGATAAGGTTAACGCGGTGGCAAATAACCGCCAATTTTCTCTTGTATTGAACGTGATGTTGAACATCGACTAGGCTTCGCAAACAACATAATCGGTACCAGCATCATTGCCTGTCTTGCAAAGGCGAAACAGGGATGCTAGCAGCCGCGCCAGATTAAGCGGATATGCCGTGTAAATACGGCCTAACCCAAAGGTTTTCGGCCCTCTATCAGGCCACATTTCAGGGAAAGCAGCACCGTGGAGCATTCCAGCGGCATTCAGGCCAGTCTTTCAGGACGTTACGCAAGCGCGCTCTTTGCGCTGGCGCGTGAAGAAAAGAAGATCCCCGCGGTTGAGAAAGACCTCACAGCGCTTGGCAAGCTTACTGCAAAAGATTCTGATAATTATAGCGAAACGCTCGACAGTCTTTTGAGCTCACAAGTTGTCAGCCGGGGCGCCGCGAAACAGGCCATGGCTGGGCTGGCTGATTCGATGAAGCTCGACACCCTGACCGCCAACTTTCTCGGCGTTCTCGCTGAAAATGGTCGTCTGGCTGAACTGAAAGCGATGATTCGCGCCTTTCATGGTCTTGCCGCCGATCATCGCGGCGAAGTGACCGCTGAAGTCACCAGTGCCTATCCGCTGACACAGGCGCAGCGTGACAGTATTTCCAAAAACCTCAAAAGCCGCGCAGGCCGTGAGGTGATTATTTCCGAACATGTCGATCCTGACATTCTTGGCGGGCTGATTGTCCGCATGGGCAGTCAGATGATCGATGGTAGTATTAAAACGCGTCTCAATACGCTGTCCCAGGCGATGAAAGGCTAAGTGCTCATGGACATTCGTGCCGCAGAAATCTCAAAAGTCATCAAGGACCAGATTGCCAATTTCGGCACGGAGGCCACGGTATCCGAAGTCGGCACCGTGCTTTCGGTCGGCGACGGTATCGCCCGCGCCCATGGCCTAGCCAATGTGCAGGCCGGTGAAATGGTCGAATTCGCCAATGGCACCAAGGGCATGGCGCTCAACCTAGAGGCCGACAATGTCGGTATCGTGATCTTCGGTTCAGACGCCGATATTGCCGAGGGCGATACAGTGAAGCGGACCGGCACGATTGTGGACGTTCCTGTCGGCAAAGGCTTGCTCGGCCGCGTTGTAGATGGTCTGGGTAACCCGATTGACGGTAAAGGCCCGATTGAAGCGACCGAACGCAAGCGCGTTGAAGTCAAGGCACCGGGCATTATCCCGCGTAAATCGGTGCATGAGCCGGTACAGACCGGCCTGAAAGCGATTGACGCTCTGGTTCCGGTTGGCCGTGGCCAGCGTGAGCTGATCATCGGTGACCGTCAGACCGGCAAGACCGCTGTTGCTATCGATACCTTCATCAACCAGAAGAACGTCAACAGCAGCGATGATGAGAGCAAAAAGCTCTACTGTATCTATGTTGCTGTCGGCCAGAAGCGCTCGACCGTGGCGCAGATTGTTAAGCAGCTCGAAGAAAATGGCGCGATGGAATATTCCATCGTCATCGCCGCAACCGCTTCCGAGCCTGCCCCGCTGCAGTTTCTCGCACCGTATACCGGTTGCACCATGGGCGAATATTTCCGCGACAATGGCATGCACTCGTTGATCGTTTATGACGATTTGTCGAAACAGGCAGTGTCCTATCGTCAGATGTCGCTGTTGCTGCGTCGTCCTCCGGGCCGTGAAGCCTATCCGGGTGACGTTTTCTTCCTGCACTCACGTCTGCTCGAGCGTGCCGCGAAGATGAACGAAGACAATGGTGCCGGTTCGATGACTGCGCTGCCAATCATCGAAACCCAGGCCGGTGACGTGTCGGCCTATATTCCGACCAACGTGATCTCGATTACCGACGGTCAGATATTCCTCGAAACCGATCTGTTCTATCAGGGTATCCGCCCGGCGATTAACGTCGGCCTGTCGGTGAGCCGTGTCGGTTCGGCTGCGCAGACCAAGGCGATGAAGAAGGTTTCCGGCTCGATCAAGCTGGAGCTGGCACAGTATCGCGAAATGGCGGCCTTTGCGCAGTTCGGCTCCGACCTTGATGCTTCGACGCAGAAGCTGCTTAACCGTGGTGCGCGTCTGACCGAGCTGCTGAAACAGCCGCAGTTCAGCCCGCTGCCTTTTGAAGAGCAGACCGTGTCGATCTTTGCCGGTACTAATGGCTATCTTGATGAGGTCGAGACCGACCGTGTCACCGAATATGAAACCGAGATGCTGCACTTCATCCGCTCCGAGCATAAGGATATTCTCGACGAAATCCGCTCAAGCCAGAAGTTCGAGGGTGAGACCAAGGACAAGCTGGTCGCCGCTCTGGATAAATTCGGCAAGCAGTTTGCGTAAATGGTTCAGCGCGTTCTCCGCATAGAGAAGGATGGATCGCTTGAGCTGGATGGCGCGGCAGTCAGCCTTGCCGAGTATGAGGACGTTTTGAAACAGGACCAGAAAAAGGGAGACTCAACACCGATAGAGGTTCACCTCTCTATCTACACCGATGAGAACTCCCCAACCGGGCAAATCTTTACTGCACTGATCGAGCTCAGCGATCAATATGACCATCCCACGGTCATGAAGATGGGAACAGTTAAGTAACTATTATGGCTTCACTCAAGGAACTGAAAAACCGGATCGGATCGGTCAAATCGACCCAGAAGATCACCAAGGCCAAACAAATGGTAGCAGCCGCCAAGCTGCGCCGTGCACAGGCGGCGGCAGAAGCGGCCCGGCCCTATGCGGAGCGTTTGGCTGACGTCATGGCATCACTGGCGGGCAAGGTGTCGGGCGACAGCGCGCCGAAATTGCTTGCGGGCACTGGCTCGGATCAGCGTCACCTGCTGGTGGTCGTCAACACCGACAAAGGCCTGTGCGGCGGCCTCAATTCCAACATCGTCCGTGCTGCGATCGCCAAGGCACGCGAACTTGAGCAGAACGGTAAAGACGTGACCTTCTATCTGGTTGGCAAAAAGGGCCGCGCGCCGATCAAGCGTGTTTATGAAAACAAGATTGGTATCCATTTCGACACGTCGGTCGTGCGCAATCCTGGTTTTGAAGAAGCCACCCAGATCGCCGAAGAACTGGTCACCATGTTCGACGACGGCAAATATGACGTCGCGCATCTGATCTATCCGATCTTCAAATCGGCACTGGCGCAGGACCCGACCGTGCAGCAGCTTATCCCCGTCCCCGCCCCAGACAGCGCCGAAGATACTGGCGCAGTTGTGGAATATGAGCCAGGCGAAGAGGAAATTCTTGAGGAATTGCTGCCCCGCTACGTCAAAACCCAGCTTTTCGGCGCTATCCTTGAGATTGCCGCTTCCGAACAAGGTGCATCGATGACCGCCATGGACAATGCTACGCGCAATGCCGGCGACCTCATCAACCGCCTCACCATCGAATATAACCGCAGCCGTCAGGCCGCGATCACCACCGAACTTGTTGAAATCATCTCGGGCGCGGAAGCCCTGTAAAACCCGTAAGGACGAACATCATGGCAAACACCAATACCGTAGGCCGCATTAGCCAGATTATCGGCGCTGTTGTCGACGTGACCTTTGACGGCGAACTGCCGGCTATTTTGAACGCGCTGGAAACCGACAATAATGGTCAGCGTCTGGTCCTTGAAGTGGCGCAGCACCTTGGTGAGAACACCGTGCGCACCATCGCCATGGACGGCACTGACGGTCTGGTCCGTGGCCAGGAAGTCAAGGACACGGGCGACCAGATCGCCATGCCGGTTGGCCCGGAAACGCTCGGCCGCATCATGAATGTTGTCGGCGAGCCGATCGATGAACGCGGCCCGATCGACAATAAAGCGACCGCACCGATCCATGCCGAGGCGCCGGAATTTGTTGACCAGTCGACCGAGTCTGAAATTCTCGTCACCGGCATTAAGGTGATCGACCTGCTTGCCCCTTATGCCAAGGGCGGCAAAATCGGCCTGTTTGGCGGCGCTGGTGTCGGCAAGACCGTGCTTATTCAGGAACTGATCAACAATATCGCCAAAGGCCATGGTGGTACTTCGGTGTTCGCCGGCGTGGGTGAGCGTACCCGTGAGGGCAACGACCTTTACCACGAATTCCTCGACGCCAATGTGATCGCCAAGGATGATGACGGCAACGCCATCTCCGAAGGCTCTAAAGTGGCACTGGTTTATGGCCAGATGAACGAACCTCCGGGCGCACGTGCCCGTGTTGCTCTTTCCGGCCTGACCATTGCGGAATATTTCCGCGATCAGGAAGGCCAGGACGTGCTGTTCTTCGTCGATAATATCTTCCGCTTTACCCAGGCAGGTGCTGAAGTGTCCGCGTTGCTCGGCCGCATTCCTTCGGCTGTGGGCTATCAGCCTACCCTGTCCACCGATATGGGCGCGCTGCAAGAGCGGATTACCTCGACCAATAAGGGCTCAATCACCTCGGTGCAGGCGGTTTACGTCCCTGCCGATGACTTGACCGACCCTGCCCCGGCTACCTCTTTTGCCCACTTGGACGCGACCACGGTGCTTAACCGTGCGATTTCCGAGCTTGGCATTTACCCGGCGGTTGACCCGCTCGACTCCACTTCGCGTGTGCTTGAGCCACGTGTTGTCGGTGAAGAGCATTATGAAACCGCGCGTGCGGTGCAGTCGACGCTGCAGAAATACAAATCGCTGCAAGACATTATCGCCATTCTCGGCATGGATGAGCTGTCGGAAGAAGACAAACTCACTGTTGCCCGTGCGCGTAAGATCCAGCGCTTCCTGTCACAGCCTTTCCATGTGGCTACCGTGTTCACCGGACTTGATGGTAAATTTGTTGAACTGGAAGATACGATCAAATCGTTCAAGGCAGTGGTTGAAGGCGAATATGACCATCTCCCAGAAGCAGCCTTCTACATGGTCGGCGGCATCGATGAAGCGATTGAAAAGGGCAAAAAGCTGGCTGCTGAAGCGGCTTAATCGCCGAGCATGTGATGGACACAACGGCGCTGCAACAGGGACGTATCGACACCCTGTTGCGGCGCCTTTTGCAATGCGGGATCGCTGTTTTTCTGGTGATCTCAGCCTTTGATATTCACCATTATCGCGTGGAGCATTGGCAGAATTTCCGCGCCGATTTTGAGGCGCTCGCCGCCAGTCAATTTGGTCAAACTTTTGATGGCTGGTGGCTCTATGCCGTCGCCTTTCCATTCGTAGCGGTCAATTTTGGTTGCATGGTTCTGATGCTGATGGGTCGTCGCAATCTGCACTGGCCTTTCGCCTTTTCGGCGATTGTGATGGGGATAATGCCCTTTGTCGGATGGCAAACCGCTATCTACCGCAGCGTCTGGCCCGATGCCCTGACCCTTATCGGCTATGGCATTGGCGGCATGATCTTCGCAATAGTATTTTTTCGCTTGGATAGCGCCTCACAAGCGCTTATGGCTCCGGCCAGCAAAGAGACACAGGAATAAGTCATGGCCCTTCATTTTGAACTCGTAACCCCGGAAAAACTGGTCCGCTCCGAAGATGTGCATATGGTGCAAGTGCCGGGCAGTGAAGGCGATTTTGGTGTGCTGGAAGGCCATGCCCCCTTTATGTCGACCATTCGCAATGGCGAAGTGACAATCTTCGCATCGGAAAACGCGCAGCCTGAAACAATCTCGATTGAGGGTGGCTTTGCCGAGGTTAATGACAAGGGTCTGACGATTCTCGCAGAGCGGGTTTCTAACTAATCTATCCTCCCCGTTCACGGGGAGATGGCAGCGCGTAGCGCTGACGGAGGGGGTTATCCGCTTGCACTTAGCCTAGCGGCCCGCCCCCTCCACCAGCTTCGCCGGTCCCCCTCCCCGTTCCGGGGAGGATTTAAGCCGCCCGACTTTTCCACCATAAATACAAACCACTGGCGATAATCAGCACTGCGCCGCCCATGGCCTGCAGGTCGGGATAATCCTGATAGACAAAAATCCCCACCAAAAGCGCCACCAATAGCTGCACATAGACCATAGGCGCGACCACTGCGGCGCTGGCGCGAGTAGTGCCGAGATAAATCAGCATATGGCTGAAAGACGCGGTGCAGGCGACCACCACACAGACAAACCAGACCCATTGCGGCGGCGGTACGGTGATGGTGAAACCTTCTATACTCGCATAATGCGCAGCGATGGTGGCAAGGATCAGAAAAGGCGCGGTGAAACACGCAAGCAGGAACTGCATCAGCAACACACCCCCGCTGCCGGCGACCTTGCGATTGAGCATCATCACCCCTGACATCGCCAATGCGGCAATCAGGGGTAATGCTGCTGTTATACCGAAATTGGCGATATTCGGCCGCAGGATAAGCACCACGCCAACAAAGGCGATTATGCTCGCCCCCCAGATATATGGCGCTACACGCTCTTTCAGCAGCCATGCAGAGAGCAGAGCCGTCAGCGCCGGATTGATAAACAGGATTGCTGTAGCGTCGGCCAACGGCATCAGGAAGATACTGGTAAAGAACGCTAATGTAGCCGTCGCCAGCAGCGCTCCGCGCGCCACCTGATATCTGAACATCGGTATCGTGAAAGCCGATGGCCCTGAGCGAAGCAGCAACAGCAGTCCGAGTAGTACCGCGCCCAATGTGAATCGCAGTGCAGCCACGCCCGCACTCGGCCACATCCCTGCGGCAGACTTAATAATCGCATCGCCTACCGAAAGGCTGGCAAAACCGGCCAATGTTAGCAACATCGCGCTGCCAGTGCTGTCATGCCCGCCGCTATTCGCCGTGTCGAGATGCGTCGCCGCCTGTACGGCGCGCTTGGTCTCGATCATTGGTGGCATGTTGGAGGACGGTCGGTTCATGCATGGCCCATGGCAGAAAATGAGGATGCCGCCAAGCCATTGCGAAATGGAAATATTTTCACTGTAACCACCTATGCGACCAGGCGCTGCTACACGTTAGGGAAATATAAAAGTTTCCCGCATATTTACCTTATTCAACCACGAATAATTGGGCCGCAACAGCAGATAAAGGCATATGGGGCAGGCAGAATGAGTGCATTTGGTCGGAAAAACGGCATGGGCAACCGCCCGCAATTTGGCGTTGCGCGCCCGATGCGCGGTGGCAATGCAGAAGAAATTGCCAAAGAAGACAAATCCGAACAGTTCCCGCCTGTTGATGAGGCCAAACTGCCCGGAGAAGCGCCTCCTGCTCCGGTATCCGACAGTGATGCTATGGCGCGGCTTACCGATCGCGCCAACGCTCTGGCGGAGGAAGCACCCAAGCCCGAGGGTTTTGAGGCATCCGTCCACAAGATCAAGGAACAGGTTCTGCCGCGCCTGCTGGAACGTGTTGATCCAGAAGCAGCCGCAACGCTGACCAAGGAAGAGCTGTCAGAAGAATTCCGTCCAATCATTCTTGAGGTTCTGGCTGAGCTTAAGCTGACACTGAACCGGCGCGAGCAATTTGCACTGGAAAAAGTGCTGATTGACGAACTACTCGGCTTTGGTCCGCTGGAAGAGCTGCTTTCTGATCCAGATGTCTCGGATATCATGGTGAACGGCCCTGAGCAGACCTATATTGAGAAGAAGGGTAAGCTGGCTGTTGCACCGATCCAGTTCCGCGATGAGGAGCATCTGCTGCAAATCGCGCAGCGGATCGTGAATCAGGTCGGCCGTCGTGTTGACCAGACAACACCACTGGCTGACGCCCGTCTCAAGGATGGCAGCCGTGTTAACGTCATCATCCCGCCGCTTTCGCTACGCGGCACTGCCATCTCCATTCGTAAGTTTTCGGATAAACCGATCACGCTCGACATGATGAAGGACTTTGGTTCCATGTCGGAAAAGATGTGTACCGCGCTAAAGATCGCAGGCGCATGTCGGATGAATGTGGTGATCTCGGGCGGTACGGGTTCGGGTAAAACCACCATGCTCAACGCCTTGTCGAAGATGATCGACCCGGGGGAACGCGTACTGACCATTGAGGATGCCGCCGAGCTTCGTCTGCAACAACCGCACTGGCTGCCGTTAGAAACACGCCCGCCCAACCTTGAAGGCAAAGGCGCGATCAGCATTGGTGACCTCGTCAAGAACGCCCTGCGTATGCGTCCGGACCGAATCATCCTGGGTGAGATTCGTGGCGCAGAGTGTTTCGACCTGCTCGCCGCGATGAACACAGGCCATGATGGCTCCATGTGTACGCTCCACGCCAACAACCCGCGTGAGTGCCTTGGTCGTATGGAAAACATGATCATGATGGGCGACATCAAGATCCCGAAAGAGGCGATCAGCCGCCAAATCGCGGAATCGGTTGACCTGATCGTTCAGGTGAAGCGTCTGCGCGATGGCTCACGCCGTACCACCAACATCACCGAAGTGATCGGTATGGAAGGTGATGTGATCGTCACACAGGAGCTGTTCAAGTTCGAATATCTTGACGAGACATCCGAGGGCAAGATCATGGGTGAATATCGCTCCACCGGCCTGCGTCCTTACACGCTTGAAAAGGCACGGCAATTCGGCTTTGATCAGCCTTTCCTTGAGGCGTGTCTGTAATCAGCCTTTGCTCGCTTCAAGCAACAAGACCGAAATAGGGCCTACTTCCAGAAACATGGGCAAAAAGTTCTGACTGGAGCCGTTGCGAATCAAGCCCGAAATGCGCTGCAATAGCACCACTTATTGCACTTTCCTGGGCAATGGTCGGCCGCAGATCTCGACCGTCGAGTAATTGCGAATTGCTCAGCCCGGGCCAGTCACTATAAACCCTGCCGCCCCTCACCGTACCGCCAAGCAGCATCATTACTCCGCCAGTACCATGATCGGTGCCATTGGTGCCGTTTATAGCAGCAGAACGGCCAAATTCCGTGGCTATAATCACCAGCGTATTGCGCCAGCTATCGCCCATGCCGCTGCGAAAACCTTCCACCATGCCATCGAGACGACTTAACACCTGGCGCATTCTTCTCGGGCTATTGGCATGCAGATCCCAGCCACTGGTCTCCACCATAGCGATATCTGCTCCATCGGCACCGCTCATTAACCGCGCCATCAGCGCCCCGGAAGCCTTGCTATCGCGCGGATTGACCGGCTTAGCATCGCCTGCCATCTCGCGGGTAGCATTGCCGGTTTGCAAAGCCGCCGCAAGCGCAGGATGATCGCCATAAAGCCGCTCGACCCGCTCAAGAAAATCACTGTCCGGCTCAGGCAGACGGCTGGGCGTGAAGCTGGATGTCTCCGCCGGCCCGCGCAGTGCCATGGGAATATCCTGTGACAGTGCGACCGCCGGAACAGGGACGCTAGGCTGCGCTGCACGCAATAATGCAGTCAGGCGATTGAGCCACCCGGTCTTGACCGCATAGGGTTCAGCGCCACCCGTTTCCAGCACATTTTGCCCGTCAAAATGGGACCGATTACGATAGGCCGATGCTGTGGCATGAACAAAAGCGGCATCGCCCTGGCGATATAACGCGGCTATATTGGTGAGTGCCGGATGCAATGAGAACATGTCATCTAAGGCAAAACCACTTTCTGCCTCCTCCAGCAAACGTCCGCGTAAGCTGCTGAAATGCGGGTCACCAATCGGGGCCAGTTCGGCCAGACCATCGGCTGCGCCTCGCTGGATAATGAAAAGCAATTTGCGCCTGCCGCCGCTTTGCGCCAGTGTCGGAGTGAGGCCCGAAAAACTCGCCACGGTGGTGAAAATCACCCCTGCTGCCAGAAATGTGCGGCGCTGCAACATGGCTATCTCCTCAGAAATTCCGGGCTGACCAGCAGCATCGCATAAGCCTGTTTCATGCTTTCGGCACGGCTGAGCTCCTGTGCGGTAGCGGCGGTCAGGGTTTCAGGGAACAGCTGGCGCGCCATTTGCCGGACATCGGTATCGCTAGGAATCTGCGCTGCGATCCTGTGGCTGATATCGATCCGCTTGAGCAATGTATCGGGCCCGAGCCAATCGCTCTGGCGGTCGCCAAAACCGGCGGGTGATCCGGGTTTCCAAGGTTGCTGCCCCATCATCCGCATCGCATTAAGCAACTGGCGCGAGGGCAATGCTTTGCCTGGATGCATGCGATTGACGGCAATAGCCCAGTTCCATGGCGAGGTATATTTGCCCTGTGCCTGCCATGTTTCAGGAGAGTCTATTAACGTCCGGTATAGGCTAGAGAGATCGCCGCCAGTCTGCAGAAAATCCTGCTCCAACCGCGCCACTAGCGATGATGGGGGTTCATCGGCAGCAAAATGGCAGGCCAATTTGGTGGCAATATGCCGCGCCGTCGATGGATGCGTCGCCAGATCATCGAGTATGGCCAACGATTGCGCTTTGCCCGACTGGCTATATTTGCGACCCATAACGGTTACACTGCCGGGCTGGTGCAATGGCTTGGCGAAAGCCAGAGCACCATAATTGCCATCGAGATTGAGCCGCTGTGCCAGCCTGCCGCGTGACAGTCCACTCACCGTCCAGCCTGTTAGCGCATAAGCCAGCTGCACCACATCATTCTGGTCATAGCCGCTGCGCACACCAAGGCTGTGCAGTTCGAGTATCTCGCGCGCGAGATTCTCATTCAGGCCAAGCTGCCGGTTGCGCCGACGGGCTTTGGCAATCCGGGCCGCGGTGCTCTTGGGTCCAATCGACTGAGTCTGGTCAAGATAAATCAGCATGGCCGGATGCAGCGACGCTGCCTTAAGCAGGTCGGCGAAGCGGCCCATAATGTGAGGGCGAACAGCCTCGAATTCATGTACACCGGCAAAACCGAGTACTATCGGCTTGTCGATTGATACTGCGAAATGATTAGCCCAGAAATGTACCAGTCTTTCGGCAAATGCATTGTCACTCTGTGTTGCTGCAGTGATCCGCGCGGTGACAGCCTGGCTATAAAAGTCACGCGCCGATGTACGGAAAAATTTGCGCACTTCGCGGTTGAGATTGCTGCCCTTTGCACCGGTCATGTCCTGACGCATGTTGCTATTGCGGCGATTGTCACCGGCATCACCAATCACACCATTGGCGCGCAGCATCTCGAGATAATCGCTAGTGGCCCTGGCAATTGTCTCACGTGACGGCGCAGCAGCGATCACTGAAGGACGTGGATCATAGCGCTCTAACTGCCGCTTTAGATAGCGTTTCGGATCACTGGGCAAGGTAAGGCTGGCCTTCGGCCCCAGACCGAAGCGGCGTTCAGCATATTCTGCCATCAGCATCACCTGCTTCCTCCTTCGCTGAATGAAGAATATATTTTACCCGGCGAACTGCCAATAAGGATTAGTGTCGCAAATTGTCGCGTAATTTCGCGGCGATGTTACAATCCACGCAAGCCAAGCCCGGCAGCAAAGGCGCCGATGATCAGCGCCAGCACCATGATCAGATTCCACGGCATAAAGCCGACACGATCCAGATCATGACGATCATTACGCCGCTTTTCCATGACCGCGCAGATGATAGCAATCATAACCGCAATAACAGCAGCAATGCCCCAAGGATGACTGCTAATCACGTCCATCTGACTGGGAGTAATGTCCGGCTTAGCTGATGCTGTCCAGCGCGGTGATGATGGCTGAAAAATCCAGCCCCTGACTATCAGCCTCAACGAAGGCGCTATAAAGCTGTTCAGCGCGTTCGCCCATCGGGACATCGGCTTCAACCGAACGTGCAGCATCGAGAGCGAGACGCATATCCTTGAGCATCAGTGCCGCGGCAAATCCGCCTTCATAGCCATTGTCGGCCGGGCTTTGCGGGCCGACACCGGGCACCGGGCAATAGCTTGTCATCGACCAGCTCTGACCCGAAGCCTGGCTGGAAATGTCGTAAAAAGTCTGTAGATCAAGTCCGATTTTCTCAGCCAGTTTGAACGTCTCGCACGTTGCGGCCATGGTCGAACCAAGCAGCATATTGTTACAGATTTTTGCCGCCTGTCCTGCACCATTGCCGCCAGCATGAATCACCGCCTTGCCCATATCGGACAGGATCGGTTCGGCGCGTTTGAATGCCTCGTCGCTGCCACCGACCATGAAGGTCAAAGTGCCACCATTGGCTGCGGCAATTCCACCCGAAACCGGCGCATCAACCGGAAGCATCTTCTTGGCTTTGGCCATATCGGCAATATCAGTCGCGGTATTGAGATCGATAGTTGAGCAGTCCAGCACAAGCGTACCGGGTGCTCCCGCCATAATCACATGATTGGCATAGACTTGGCGTACATGCTTGCCCGCTGGCAGCATCGTAACCACCGCTTCCTGTCCTAACACAGCTTGCTCGACTTCAGATACAGCTTCACAGCCAGCAGCTCCAGCGCGAGCCAACGCCTCACCGGACAGATCAAAGGCAGTAACCTCATGCCCGGCCTTGACCAGATTGGCAGCCATACCGCCGCCCATATTGCCCAAGCCTATAAAACCGATCTTCATAACCAACCCCAATGATTCAAGATTATAGCTGTCCCTGCAATTACCGCAGAGCCACCAAATAGAAAGCCTAAAAAGGCTTGAGCGTAACAGAGGAGCCTATCAAAATCGGTGCTGGATAAAGGTTCATCAGCACCACCAATTTTGAGGATTATAGCCTCGATAATATTGATGTTATCCGTATCACGATAGCGCCAGTGGCTCCAGCCAATCCAAAGAAGGACGCAGCCAAAAGCCAATAATAGAAGGCCGCCTTTCAACGCATCTTCCATCTGCCTTCCGATCAATGAATAAACGATTAGTCCACAGATACACCATGACAACGGGATCTGTCAGGCTGAAGACGGATTACGCCTAGGCTTTAATCTCGCGAAAAACCATCCCCCGCCAACCTGAACGATCAAACGGCTTCCAATCATCCTCCGGCTGCGCCAGACGATCGGCAAGGACATACATCACCAGCGGATTGACGCCCATGCCGATATGGCTAGCGGCGACTTCGACATTGTCGGTCTGCGGACCCGGCTTCTGCACCGAACCGCGCCAAGCGACAACGCCATCGGTCTTGGTAAGGATCGAGGTTGTGGGAACAGGTGGCGCCTCATCTATATTGAGATAGCGTCCGTCACGCAGTGGTTCAGGCTCCTCACCATTTAGCGCTTCGAACAAATGGCGGGCATTGCTGTGGTTGCGATCGTTGGAAATCGGGCTGCCCAAGGTGATCACCTGTCGCACTTTTTCAGGTGCCATTTTTGCGATCTCGCGGGCGAATACGCCGCCAAGGCTCCAGCCAATCAACGAAACTTTGCGCTCGTCGAGGCGATAGACACGGTCTAGCAGATCATTCATTGCCTGTTCGCGCTCTCGGTTGATCAGGACATTGCGGCCCATGTCCCAGCCATGCGTGTCATAGCCCAGTTCTTCGAGCAGGCCGCGCATCGGCCGGGTTGAGCGGTCGCTGGCCATAAATCCGGGTAGCACAATGACCGAGTGACCGTCGCCTTTGGGCAACTGCGTCATCGCGCCGCGCAACGCATAGAACCAGCCCAGTTCAAAAACCGCACGGCCTTCCACCATGGTCCAGAACAGGCTGGGCGGTTTTGCGGAGTTGGTCGTGGCTGTGCTTGCAGTGGCCATATGTGGTGTCTTTCTATTGCGTTTATTGATCCCGCTGAAAGGCGAGCATACATGATTTCTAAAAATAGTTCAGCCTGTTGCTGCTTTACTCTTGGTCCCAGGCTTGCGTTTACGCGCGCTTGTGGCACTGCGTTTGCCAGTCTTGGCCGCCGTTTTGCCAGTACTTTTAGCGTCTGCATCATCAGGTAAGGCCGCCATCATCGCCTCATAGGATTGGCGCAAACAGTCAGCGTAGAACTCCGGATCAGGCATCGCTTTGCGGCAAGCGGTGAAGGCAATGCTGGCCTGATCGCAATAGCTTTGGACCACATGGCCCAGTGCCAGACCATCGGTCAGACAAAGCAGTCCATGCATGCTCACCATCTTGGCACCGCTGGAATAGATCGGCACGGGCGGGCCCGGAACATTGGTAACGATGGTGGAGAATGGCGGCTTCACATAATTGGCCAGCCCCAGCTGCGAATAGGCACGCGCGCCCAGCGACATGAACAGAGCGGGCGATACCTTGCTGATATCCGCCATTTGCCGCGCGCCAATGGCATTGGTCATCGCTTTGGAGCGTTTAGTCTCATTATAGACATAGTTCAGCCGGTCGGCCGGATCGGCAATATGGGTGCCCAGAGGCACAACCATCGCCGCGACCTGATTACCCATGCTGTTCTTTTCTTCCTCACTCCGGACAGAGATTGGCGCCATCGTCGTCAGGCTGTTCTCGGGCAGATCATCCTTAGCTTCCAGATAGATACGCAGCGCGCCGCCGATAATAGCAAGGAACACATCATTGATCTTGCAGCCCGGCGTCAGGGCTCGCAACTTCTTGATTTCTTTCAGCGAAAAACTCTGCCCTTCAACCACACGATTGGCAGAGACCGGTACGTTGAATCGCGTCCGCGGCGCAGACATAGCGGGTTCCAGCGCAAATTCATCTTGTACCAGCCCCTTTATCGCGCGGTACAGGCCCGGTGCACCCTTGGCGAGCAGGCTGGTCTGTCGCCACGGATTCGTCCAGGCACGGACATAGCCCTTAAACATTAGCCCGAACGGATCGGGCATACGGTCTGCTTTCCATTCATCGGGTTTTTCCGGTGGTGGTGCATCCGGCGTCAGCGTGTGCAGCGCATCCATCAGGTCAATGCCCGACATGCCGTCAATCGCGGCATGATGCACCTTTGTGACCATCGCATAGCTGCCCTTGGGCACGCCCTCTACATTGTCCAGCCCTTCAATAACGCAGAACTCCCAGGGCGGCCGCGACAGGTCAAGCGGCCGTGCAAAAATCCGCGCTGCCTGAATACAGAGCTGCCGCCAATCACCCGGTTTGGGCAAAGCGATATGCCGGACATGGTATTCCAGATCAAAATCCGGATCCTCAACCCAATAGGGATAATCCAGGTTGAGCGGAACTTTAACCAGCCTTTGCCGGATAGTCTGCGACAAGGACATGCGCGATCGGAAGAAGTCGAGAATGTCCTTGAAACGGACAAAACCGCCCGGTGCGCTGCTCGGATCATAAATCAGTATCGACCCGATATGCATCGGCGTGTTGCGTTGCTCAAGAGCAACAAAGGACGAGTCCATACCCTGTAGCTGGCGCAATTTTATTCCCCTCAATCAGCTTGTTATGAAATTTATGGTGCTGATATCAGGCGGGAGACTAACAGAATGCGAGCATAGCACAAGTAAACTGGCGTTCGAGCGCAGTCCGCTCATACGCCAATAGAAAACCGGGTTTACTATGAGGGACTTAGCGGCCTTTCCAGCTACCTTCGCGCTTCTCGATAAAGGCGGCCATACCCTCGGCCTTGTCCCCGCTGGCAGTCAGTATCTGGAACAAACGCCGTTCGTGCAGCAGGCCTTGATCCAGCGTCATTTCATAGGCCGCGTTGACCATTTCCTTATTCACCTTGGCAGCCATTGGCGGCATCGCGGCGATCTGACCGGCGGTTTTCATGGTCTCTTCGATCAGAGTATCATGCGCCACCACCTTGGCCACGAGACCCGAACGCTCCGCTTCCTCTGCATCCATCATCCGCCCGGTAAGGCACATTTCCATCGCTTTGGATTTGCCAATGGCGCGGGTCAGACGTTGCGAACCACCCATGCCGGGCGCAACCCCCAGTTTGATTTCAGGCTGGCCGAATTTGGCGTTTTCCGATGCAATGATGAAATCCGCCATCATCGCCAGCTCGCAACCGCCGCCGAGCGCGAAGCCATTAACTGCAGCAATCCATGGTTTGCGCACCGCTTTTATGAGATGGCTTGTCCAGCGGGAGAAAAAGTCTTCTAGATAAAAGTCTGCGGCCGCTTTCTCATACATTTCCTTAATGTCAGCACCCGCAGCAAAGGCCTTGTCGCCTGATCCCGTCAGGACGGCACAATGCTGGCTATCATCGGCTTCAAATGCGGCAAAGGCAGTAATCAGCTCTTCCAACACGACACTGCTTAGAGCGTTGAGGGCTTTGGGACGATTCAGCGTAATCAGCGTCACCGCATCGCGTTGTTCGGTCAGGATGGTTTCAAAGTCTTGCATCATATTTCCTCAAGTCTCGTCATGCTGAACTTGTTTCAGCATCTTTTTGTTGAACGCTCATTACCTGGTATCAGGAGACCCTGAAACGAGTTCAGGGTGACGAGACTAGGTTGTGAGCGGCGTCCATTTCTCATTATCAGGCAGTGGCGCGAAGATACTGTCGAGGAGTTCATCGGTAACGCCCTCCGGTGTTGCCGGGTCCCATTTGGGGTTGTTGTCCTTGTCGATAATCAGTGCACGCACGCCTTCAATAAAATCATGCCGCTGCACCACGCGCGAGCCGATGGCATATTCCTGCACCATCTGGCTGGCAAAGTCCGGCATAGCCGCGCCTTCCTTCAGCTGGCGAAGCGCAACCTTACAGGTTTGCGGGCTTTTTGTGCCCAGCGTATCGCGCTCTTTCGCCGCCCACGCATCATCGCTAGCCTCCAGAGCAGCCAATATCTCTTCATAGATATCTGAAGCAAAATAGCGGTTGATCTTGTCGATATTGCTCATAATCCGCGCATCGGGTGCTGTGACTGACAAATCCCCCAATATTCCCGCGATGCGAGCAGGCTGTTCCGATATACGTGCCTTGGCATCATCCAGCTTGTCAGACGGCAGATAATGCGTTGCCAGACCGAGAGCCAAACATTCCGCACCATCAAGCCGCGCGCCGGTCAGTGCCAGAAACTGCCCTACCCGCCCTTCTAGCCGCGGCAGATACCAGCCACCGCCAACATCGGGGAACAGACCGATCCCGGTCTCGGGCATAGCAAAGCGGGTATTCTCGGTCGCAACGCGATATTGCGCTGGCTGGGAAATGCCGACACCGCCGCCCATGGTGATGCCGTCCATAAACGCGACGACCGGCTTGGCATAGGTAAACAGCAGATGGTTGAGACGATACTCGGTATGGAAAAACTGCCGCGCCTGGACACCGTCCTTTGCGCCGCTTTCGGCCAGCATGCGAATATCGCCGCCGGCGCAAAAGCCCCTGCCTTCGCTATGGTCGATAATGACGGCCTCAACGGCATCATCTTCCGCCCAGCCTTGCAGCGCCTCGATCATGCCCTCGCACATAACAAGATTGAGCGCATGGATCGCCTTGGGCCGGTTGAGGCTGATCCGGCCTATTCGGTTTTCTGTCGTGATAATCAGGTCTTGGGTCATGGCTTTATCATTATCCGTTCGTGTCGAGCGAAGTCGAGACACTTTGCGTTTTTGCCACCATCTCTCGACTGGGCTCGAGATGAACGGGATTGGTTGGTATTACTGCCGCATCATCTCGCGCGAAATAATCATCCGCATCACCTGATTAGTGCCTTCAAGGATCGAATGCACGCGCAGGTCACGCCAGAAACGTTCGATCGGATAATCCTGCAAATAGCCATAACCGCCAAAGAGTTGCAGCGCATCATTGACGATCTTGGAGCCATTATCAGTCGCCAGACGCTTGGCCATCGCGGCGAATTTGGTCTTATCGGGTGCGTTAGCGGTGACCTTGGCCGCAGCGGTGTAGAGCAGCCAACGCGCTGCTTCCAGATCGGTAGCCATATCGGCTAGGGTAAACTGCGTATTCTGGAAATCGATGATGCGCTGGCCGAATTGCTTGCGGTCAGTGGTATAGGCCATCGCCTCATCAAGACAACGCTGCGCCCCACCGAGTGAGCAAGCGCCGATATTGAGACGACCACCATCCAAGCCCATCATCGCAAAGCGGAAGCCATCGCCCTCTGCACCAACGCGATTGGTTGCGGGCACACGGACATTGTCGAGCAATACCTGCCGTGTCGGCTGCGAGTTCCAGCCCAGCTTTTTCTCGAGTGCACCGAAACCAAGGCCTTCCATGCCCTTTTCCAATACGAAACAGCTAATACCCTTGGGGCCATCATCGCCGGTGCGCGCCATCAGCACATAGACTTCATTCTCACCGGCACCGGAGATAAATTGCTTGGCGCCATTGAGGACATAATGATCATCCTCCAGCTTCGCCGTGGTCTTCATCGCCGCCGCATCGGAACCGGAGCCCGGCTCGGTCAGGCAATAGCTGGCGATCTTGTCCATGCACACCAGATCGGGGAGATAACGGTCCTTGAGCTGCTGATCGCCAAAGCTGTCAATCATCCAGCTCGCCATATTATGGATCGAGATAAAGGCGCTGGTGGAGGGACAGCCATAGGCCATCGCCTCCATAATCAGCGCCGCCTCAAGCCGCCCCAGCCCGATGCCGCCCGAAGCCTCGGAGACATAGATCGACCCAAAGCCAAGATCGGCGGCTTTTTTGATCGTCTCGCGCGGGAAAATATGGTCCTCGTCCCATTTGGCAGCATGCGGCGTGATTTCATCCGCGGTAAATTTCTGCGCCATATCCTGAATGGCCAGCTGGTCTTCGGTGAGGGAAAATTGGTCGGTCATACTGAGCTTTCTTTGAAGGGATTGATGATTGTCAAACGATCATCAATCAGCATGCCGTGATGCATATCTTCACTATAGAATTGTTCTGCACCACCTGCCATAGCTGTTGCGATAAGTAGCGCATCAAAAAATGCAATGTTATATCGATCAGCAATCGCAATAGCCTCAAGATTCTGACCCGGGAAAACAGGATCTACACGTTTGCAAACATTAGAAATAGTTTCCAGATCAGCTACAATTTGTTCCCAGGAGCGGGCCCATTTCCTTCGAGCAACATGTGCGAATTCATTCAATACCTGCACACTCAGAACAGGCCCCGCTGCCAAAAGCCTCTTTGCGATTTTTGAACGGCTGTCATCAGCAAAAGCATAGACGACAATATTGGTATCAAGTGCAATGGTCACGAATTGCTTTCAATGCCCGTTGCTTCGTCATAGATTTCATTGCGATCAAATTTATACCCAGGGGGCAGCTTCCATTTAGCGTTGCGTATCCTTTCCAACGCCTCTTGCCGCCGGGCCTCTTTCGATTCAGCCAGCGCGCGTTCAATCGCTTCTTCCAGAATGCCATCACCTTCCTTGAGATCATATTTCTCAACCAGATGTTTGGGCAAACGCACCGCAAGACTGCGCCCCCATTTACCAATTTGTGCCCTTGCCATAATTCATTCTTTCCAAAATAATATCACATTGTGATATTACACCATATAGACCAAACATGCAATCACCCCATAGTCGGAATAACAAAGGCGTTTTCATCGCTGCCATCGGCACTGCCATCGGGCCAGCGCTGGGTCACGGTTTTGATCTTGGTCCAGAATTTGACGCCTTCCATGCCGTGCTGGTTAGTGTCGCCAAAGGCCGAACGCTTCCAGCCACCGAATGTGTGATAGGCGACCGGCACCGGGATCGGTACATTGATACCAACCATGCCGACATTTACTCGTGCAGCAAATTCACGTGCTGCATGGCCATTGCGGGTGAAGATCGCGACGCCATTGCCATATTGGTGCTGGCTGGGCAGCGCTAGCGCTTCCTCGAAATTCGCGGCGCGGACCATTTGCAACACGGGGCCGAAAATTTCTTCCTTATAGCTTTCCATATCGGGCTTCACATGGTCAAAAAGGCTGGGGCCGATAAAGAACCCTTCCTCATGCCCTTGCAGCGAGAAGCCACGGCCATCGACAACCAGTTCCGCGCCCTCATCAACGCCCTTCTGGATCCAGCCTTCAACCTTGTCCTTATGCGCGCCGGTGACGACCGGACCATAATGCGCTTCGGGGTCAGTCGAGACGCCGACCCGCAGCGCGTCAATCGCAGGAAGCAGCTTTTCGCGCAGTCGCTCAGCGGTATCCTCGCCCACCGGCACCACCACCGGCAGCGCCATACAACGCTCACCCGCAGAGCCAAAGGCCGCACCGGACAGATCATTCACCACCTGATCAAGATCAGCATCGGGCATGACAATGCCATGGTTTTTCGCGCCGCCCATGGCCTGCACCCGCTTGTTATTCAGCGTGCCCTGCGAATAGATATAATGCGCTACATCGGACGAACCAACAAAGCTGATCCCGGCGATATCGGGATGAGCGATAATCGCATCGACCATTTCCTTATCACCATGAACACATTGCAAAATGCCTTCCGGCGCGCCTGCTTCAACCATCAGCTCGGTAAGCCGGACCGGCACGCTGGGGTCGCGCTCAGAGGGCTTCAGGATAAACGCATTGCCGGTCGCGATGGCCGGGCCGAACATCCACATCGGGATCATTGCCGGGAAGTTGAACGGCGTAATTCCTGCGCCAATCCCCAGCGGCAGCCGCATCGAATAGACATCAATGCCCGGGCCTGCACCCTGGGTATGCTCACCCTTCACCGCATGCGGAATACCGCAGCAAAATTCGATCACATCCAGCCCGCGCTGCACATCGCCCTTGGCATCGGCAATCACCTTGCCATGCTCGGACGACAGCAGATGCGCCAGCTCATCCATATGCGCTTCGACCAGCTGCTTGAAACGGAAGAGAACCCGCGCGCGCTTTTGCGGATTGGTCGCAGCCCATGCCGGTTGTGCTGCCTTTGAGGCCGCAACCGCCCTATCGAGTATCGCCGCATCGCCCAGTGTCACTTCGGCCTGAACATGACCATTATTCGGGTCATAAATCGGCGAAGTGCGCCCTGCTCCATCCTCATGGCCACCGGCTAGGACATGATCGACTATACGCATGATGTTTCTCCTGGGGATGCTCTTTATCTTATGCGCAGGCTTATGCGCCCGAACCCTCGGATTCTCAAGATTGTTATTGCGGCACCGGTTGAAACAAAAGGTGCCTTTTGCGGCACTATCGGTAATTCTGTTGCTCGCCCGATGATGGGGTGATGCGGGGTTGTGTAATTCCCCCGCTTCCGCCAAGGCCGCATCATGGCGACCACCGCTTCCACCATTCCGCAGAACAGGCCTGTACAAGGCTTGGCAATGCGCCTGCTCGCCATCTTTGCATTGGCAACAATGATGACGCTCGTAAAAATGGCAGCGGATCGCGGCGTACACATATTGGAGAGCGTATTCTACCGACAGGCAATAGCGCTGCTGTTCGTTATTCCCATCATCTTGAGCCAAGGCGGTTTTGCGACGGTTAAGACACAGCGCTTCGGTACACATATGCAAAGATTGCTGGTGGGCCTTACGGGCATGATCTTCAACTTCTGGGCGGTGTCACTGCTCCCCTTAGCCGAGGCGACATCGATAAGCTTTACCGTGCCGATCTTTGCGACATTGCTGGCCATTTTCCTGTTGTCAGAGAGCGTCGGCTGGCATCGTTGGACCGCAATCCTCGCCGGTTTTGTAGGCGTGTTGATTATCGTTCAGCCCGGCGGTGGTTCCATTGCGTGGCAAGGCGCATTGGTTGCATTGATCGGAGCGCTGCTGACCGCTTTAGTCAGCATCGTCATCCGCACTTTGGGAAGCACGGAAAAACCGGTAACCGTCGTCTTCTGGTTCACGCTGTTGTCATTGCCGCCCTTGAGCATCGCCATGCTCTATTATGGCGCTTTTCATGATGCCGAGATATGGCTGATTATCGCTGGTATAGGGCTGTGCGGCGGCGTGGGTCAGTTGGCGCTTACCAGTTCGCTCCGGCTTGCTCCCGTCTCCATTGTCCTCTCCGCCGATTATACCAGCCTGATATGGGCCACGTTGTTCGGATGGCTCATCTGGCAAAGCTGGCCCTCGGTATGGACCTGGATCGGCGCGCCGCTGATTATCGGCTCAGGACTGTATATCGCATGGCGCGAGCACAATCTGGCGCAGCGCCCGCAATATCGGCCAGAGACCAAAGAGCAAGCGGAAGCTAGTTGACCTGCCGCTCCTTGCCTTCCCAATAAGGTGCACGCAGCTCGCGCCGCAAAATCTTGCCTGACGCGTTGCGCGGCATTTCGGGGATGACATCAATGGACTTGGGTACTTTGTAAACTGCAAGAGATTCTCTGGCAAACGCAATAACCTCATCACTGTCAATTTCATGTTCCGGTCGCGGCACAACAACGGCTTTAACCGCCTCACCCCATTTCTCATCAGGAACGCCAATCACTGCCGCTTCCAGCACCGCCGGATGGCTATAAAGCGTATTCTCCACCTCAGCCGGATAGACATTCTCGCCGCCGGAGATGATCATATCTTTCACCCGGTCATGGATATAGACATAGCCGTCCTCATCCATATAGCCGGCATCGCCCGTATGCAGCCAGCCATCCGGATCGACGGTCTCGGCAGTCTTTTCCGGCTGCTTCCAATAGCCGAGCATATTGGCATGGCTGCGGGTCACTATCTCGCCAACATCACCAGTCGGCACATCAGCATTATTCGTATCGACAATACGAACTTCTACGCCCGGCAGCGGCAAACCGGCTGAACGCATACGGGTATTGCCTTCCGGATCATGATCCTCCGGATGCAGACAGGTGAAAGTGCCCGTGGTTTCGGTCATGCCATAATGCTGGACAAAGCCACAGCCCAGCACATCCATGGCCTGACGCAACAGCGCCAATGGCATCGGTGAGGCGCCATAATGCATGAAACGCAGGCGTGAGAAGTCTGTTTCTGCAGCTTTTGGGTGGTTGATCATCATCTGGATAGCGGTTGGCACCAGAAAAACCGCTGTCACACCTTTATCGATAGCTTCGAGAACAGTAACGGGATCAAATTCTGCCTGGAAATAGGCGGTAATCCCGGAATGCAGGCACATGGCGGTGTATCCTGAACCAGCGATATGCGCCACCGGCATAACCACCATGCCCTTGTCATTCTCATCCAGAACATTCCAATGGAAGTTGGCATCTTCGACCGGCTTGCGAAGGGCAAAGAGATTGCGGTTGCACAAAGTGGCGCCTTTGGGGTTTCCAGTCGTGCCCGAGGTATAGAGCTGTAGCATGCCATTTTCATGATCTGTCGGCGGTAGCTCGATATCGCTCGGTTGGGCCGCCATCCAGTCAGCAAGGTTTTGATTAACTTCCCCGCAACCATGCATGCAAACAACCGTCTCCAGCGCAGCGCATTCCTCTTTGGCCTGCATCGCAGTTGCCGCGAAATCCGGCTCGGTCAGCATCCATTTAGCACCGGTGTCATTGAGGATGTAGCAAATCTCAGGAAGCGCCAATCGCCAACCAATCGGCGCCAACACCAGCCCAGCCCGGCTCGCCGCGACCATCAGCACAGCATAGATTGCACGGTTCTTGCCCAGCCATGCGATACGGTCGCCTGTTTCAAGGCCCGAGCCAATCAAAGCCTTGGCGAGCGCTGTGCTCTTTTCCGCCAGCTCAGCATAGCTATATGTCCCGTCCGTATCCTCCAGCGCAATATGCGCCGGACGCTTCTCGGCCCAATAATCCACACACTCATGAAAAGACCCGCGCGGGTCGGTTGCTTCGGTCATTTTATGTTCTCTCCCAGATATGCCGGTCCATTTTTTAGCTTTGACGGCATCACTTATGCTTACCTGTTTTTATACGCTGTCATCATCGTTGCGCATGACGATAGTTACGCAAATTCTTAAAGCGCGCAATAATCAGGCAGTTTTTATAGATAAAATCTATCATTCTTACTGATTGCAAGACTCATCGAATTCTAGCAAGATAAGACTGATAGTCGGAGGAGTAATTGGAGATATTATAATGCAACGATTCCCGCAGAAGCTCGCAGTCAACGCACAATTCCTTAGCAAGTTTGCCATCTGTACAGTATTAATGTCTGCCTATCCCGCCCATGCCTCTATTCAAGATTCTGACCTATCCAACGGACAGGTTGATTTCATTCTCTATGGCTCACAAGAAAACGAGAATGGTCAGTTATATCAAGAGAGTGATAAGACAAATAGTGATACCGTTGCCGATATTACAGTCAGGGCAAATTTAGTTGATGAGGCAAAGAGGAAGCTTGAACAATGCCTCGATCGAAACTGTCCACCCAATGAAGATATAGCGGCAAGTATAGAATTAGCGGACTTTCAGTTTTTCGCAGGAGAATATCGCGAGGCTCGGGAGGTTCTTTTCAACTCAAAGGGCCGCAACGCGCGTCACGCGGAAGAATGGCCACAAGAATTGTCTACACTCTACAATGCGCAGGCCACGCTTGCTCTGCATCTTGGGTATTCTACCGAGCATAGAAATGCAGCTCGAAAAGCAAAAAATGTACTGCAAAACCATCAAGCGAATGATCTTGAGCAATTATTAGCTTCCGAAATTCGACTTGCTGATTCTTGGACTGGCACCGGTGATTCTTGGAGAAGTGCCAGGGCCAAGTACCGCAAGGTCATTAAGCAGGCGAACAATGCTGGCCTTGATGAAATCGCCTCAATAGCGCAGATGAGAGTATTAGCGCTTGATTTGGCACGAGCAGAGCAAGGGAAAGACCGTGCTCTTCTTAAGCGCGTTAAGCATGAACTGGTCAATTTTTACCAAAACGAAAGCAAACCGGACGAACATCGCGCAGTCGCAGGCGCTCTTGCGAGCAAAGCTACCCAAATCCAGATCGATTATAGCTTTGCAGACAACCAAAATGAACATGACAGTATCGTTGCATATTTCCCTCCCACACTTACCAGTGAGGGCCAACCGTTGTTGCTTACATATGAACCGGTGAAGATGAACGACATTTTCGGGTTTCTTGATATAGCTCGCGCAAACCGGGAACAGTTTATATTTGCATCCGCAACATCTGCAGTTAGAAATTCTTTTAGTTTTGAGGGCGTATGGGCAGATATAGGATATACTATTAATGCTGACGGAAGTGTATCTAACGCAGAAATAGTGCAATCAGAAGGCTTGGATCGCTGGCATGCAAATGCGCTAGAGTCAGTCTTGACCAAAAAATATGCGCCACTACCGCCGCTTGAAGATGGCACAGCCAGGCAAGGTTATATAGTTGAACGCTTTACTTTCACAGCACCCTATCTTGAAGATGCAGGTGCTTTAAGAGGAACGCGTATCCCTTACCGACAAAAAGTGCCTCGCTTATATACTATACAGGTTCTCTATGAAGATAATGCGAGTGGAACCAATCCCAAAGGCCAATCTTAGGGAAATTGTATAAAGTTATCGCCTTTAGAAAATATCAATGACAGATTGTTTGCAGGCATTGATTTCGTATTAAGGTCATAAAAGCCTTTATTTTTAGCAACTTGTGTGACGCTCTCCACAGTACGAATACCCCAGCTTGGATCTCGGCTACGCAAGTTTTCGTCAAAGGCAATATTGCTTGGTGCGGTTTCAACATTTGCCTGCAGAAACGGCCCGTAGATAAAGAGTACCCCAGCAGGCTTAAGCCAATGCGCGCTTAGCCGGAACAGCGCTTCAGTGGTTTCCCATGGGCTGATATGTAGCAGGTTGGCGCAGAGGATCGCGTCAAAACTGCCCGCCTCAAAGTGTGCTGTTGCATCATCCAGCACGTCCAGGTGCACCGGCGTGCGGATGCTATCCGATTGCCCGCTTTCTGACACCCATGCGGCGATTGAGCGCAGAGCCTCGGGTGAAACATCGCTAGGTTGCCAGATGATATCAGGCCGCTTGCTGGCAAAATGCACGATATGCTGGCCGCTGCCGCTGGCGATTTCCAATACATGCGCGTTTTCGGGCAGCAAGGGCAATAGCGTATCAGCAATCACCTGCCTGTTGCGCTCTGCTGCCGGCGAGAACTTACGGGCTTCCGGTCCCGCCTCGCTCACTATCCAGGGAGTTGAGTCCGCCATGGCTGTTCCTTGTTTCAGTCTATGGCTGGTCTTTGCCAGCGATCATTCCTAGATTAGCCCAATAGCAACCGGGAAAGACAGTCTATTGGCCGAAAAAGCGAAAAAAGACGCGCCTAATGTGCGCTTTCCGCCGCCACTGGTATATCTCGGCTTTATCCTGCTGGGGTGCATCCTTGATAGGCTGCTACCCCTGCCCTCCATTGTGCCTCAAGTTGAGTTTGAATGGTTTGGCGTAGCGCTGATCGCGACCGGGATTGCGGTTATTATCGTCTCCATGGGGTTATTCAGCAAGGCGGGTGAAAACCCCGAGCCGTGGACCGCGACCGAGGTTATTATCGCGCGCGGCCCCTATCGCCACAGCCGCAACCCGATGTATCTAGCCATGGCGATGATTATGCTCGGCTTTGTATTCTGGCTGGACAGTGCGGGCACGCTATTGTTTCTGCCTTTTGCAGTGCTGGCGATCGACCGGTTCGTTATCCGCGCGGAGGAGGAGTATCTCACCCGGCGTTTCGGCAAGAGTTTTCTGGATTATCAGAAGAAAGTGCGCCGCTGGCTTTAGCGCTTAGTCTTCTATTTTTGCTGTATCACGACGCCATATCGCCGCTAACAAACTGCCAATAACCACATGATAAACCGATGATATCGCACTCGGTACGGGAGCAAGAGCGGCCTGCATTGGTGTAGCAAATTGGGCGGCAAAGGCAGGGGTTGATGCCAATGAGGAACCGAGACCGCTATTTTGCATGCCTACTTCAATGCTAATCGTCCGCCGTTCGCCAATGCCCTGTCCGAGAAGTGCGGTCAGTACATAACCAAGACCAAAGCCAAAGACGTGGAGCAATAACACCGCGAGCATCAAAACCCCGAAATGTTCCTCTATTAGCGGTTTGGATGCGGCGATAATCCCGGCAACGATAATCACCACAACCAGTGCTGAGACCAGCGGGGACACCACCGAAACCCGATCTGCTGCACGCGGGAAAAGCTGCTTGAGTACGACACCAGCAACTACGGGAATCAGTACGATCGACACCATATTTACAAACAGGCTCCAGCGATCAATCGCGACAAACTTGTCCGCCAACCATCCGGTAAGCAGTGGTGTCGCGATGATGGCCACCAGTGTTGAAGCCATAGTCATCGTGACCGAAAGCGCCAGATTAGCCCGGGCGAGATAGGCCACAACATTGGACGCGGTACCGCCTGGGCAGCAGGACACTAAGATCAGGCCCACTGCAAGACCGGGTTCGAGCGCGAACACTGTGGCAAGGGTAACGCCAGCAATAGGCATGATCGTGAATTGCAGTACCACCCCTGTCGCCACGCAGCGCGGGATTTGCGCGACGCGGCGAAAATCCTCCAGCGTGAGCGTCAGCCCCATGCCCAGCATGATAATGCCTAGCAGCACGCTGATCAGCGGTTGGCCAAAGGGCTGAAACCGGCCATCGGTTACCCAGAGAAAATGCGCAGGAACAAGCCATGCCCAGAGCGTGCCGAGCACCGTCCAGAGCGCAAAGAGATTAGTCGCGCCCTGTACCAGACGCGTCAAAGCGCTGCCCGTCACTCCGCCGCTTCGGCTTGTGGTTCAGGGTCGCTCCACACCAGCACCGGCTTGCGCGCAGCCTGTGTCTCGTCAAGACGTTTTAGCGGCGCATGATGCGGTGCGGATTTCAGGCTCTCATCACCAGCAATTGCCCGCTCCGCGACGGCACGGAAAGCGAGAATAAACTGATCCAGTGCCGCCTTGCTCTCGGTCTCGGTCGGCTCAACCAGCATCGCACCATGCACCACAAGCGGGAAGAACACGGTCATCGGATGGAAGCCTTCATCGATAAGGCCCTTGGCGAGATCGAGGGTAGAGAAGCCCTCGGCAAAATTATCGTCCGAGAACAGCGCCTCATGCATACAGGGGCCGGACCCAGCAAAGGGCGCGTCGATCAGATCTTCCATCGAACGCAGAACATAATTGGCATTGAGCACGGCATCCTCTGCGACTTGGCGAAGGCCATCGGCACCATGGCTCAGCATGTAGGTCAGAGCCCGGGTGAACATGCCCATCTGGCCATGAAACGCCACCATGCGGCCAAAGCTCTGATCATGATGCTCCTGGGCGGTCTCTTCCTCAATAATATGCAGCAGACCATCATCGCCTTCTTCGACAAAAGGCAGCGGTGCAAAGGGTGCCAGTGCTTCGGAGAACACAACCGGGCCGGAACCAGGGCCACCGCCACCATGGGGCGTGGAGAAGGTTTTGTGCAGATTGATATGCATCGCATCGACGCCGAGATCGCCCGGGCGCACCCGGCCGACAATGGCGTTGAAATTCGCACCGTCGCAATAAACAAAGCCGCCAGCTTCATGCACCGCATCGGAGATCGCTTTCATATCGCGTTCGAATAGGCCGCAGGTATTGGGGTTAGTGATCATTACACCCGCAACATCGGGGCCGAGGCGCGCTTTCAGTGCTTCGAGATCAACCCTGCCCTCTTCGGTCGCGGGGATATCCTCGACCTTATAACCGGCAAAAGCGGCTGTCGCAGGATTAGTACCATGCGCGCTGGTCGGCACGAGAATAACCTCACGCGCATCGCCGCGTGCCTCAAGTGCCGAGCGGATAGCGAGAACGCCACATAGTTCACCGTGCGCGCCTGCTTTTGGCGACATGGAAACAGCCGGCATATTGGTCAGTTTTTTAAGCCATTCGCCGAGTTCATGGACGACCCGCAGTGCGCCCTGCACGCTATGGATCGGCTGCAGCGGGTGGATATCGGCAAAGCCCGGAATCCGCGCCACCTTCTCATTAAGCCGCGGATTATGCTTCATGGTGCAGGAGCCAAGCGGAAACAGCCCAAGGTCAATCGCATAATTCTGCCGCGACAGGCGGGTATAGTGTCGCACAGTCTCGCCTTCGGCGAGACCCGGGAGACCGATAACCGTATCGCGCTCCAGACCACCAAGACGGCTTTTAACTTCCGGCGCATCGGGGATATCGACGCCAGTGCGATCATAGGCGCCGCTTTCAAAGATCAGTGCCTCTTTCAACAATAACGCACGGTTGCCGGTGGCGGTTGATGGCGCGCTATCAGCAGAGGCTGCTTGCGGCGCGGTCGCGCGACCAACAGAATTCATGCCCATGTGCCTAGCTCCTGCAAAATATCTTCCAGCGCCGTCGCCAGCTCTTCTATGTCCTCATCGGTCACCGTCTCGGTCACCGCGATCACCAGACCATCTGCCAATTCCTCAGCGTCTGGATAAAGCCGTCCGAGCGACACCCCGGCCAATATGCCACGATCCGCCAATGTGCGGATGATATCGCGGGCATCGCGACCCAGATGCACGGTAAACTCGTTGAAGAAGCGGTCATTGACCACTGAGATACCGTCAATTTGCTCAAGCCGCTCGGCGGCCTTAACCGCCATGGCATGATTAACCGCGGCCAATCGGCGCAGCCCCGCCTCACCCAGCAGAGTCATATGGACGCTGAAGGCCAATGCGCACAGACCGCTATTGGTGCAGATATTCGAGGTCGCCTTTTCACGGCGGATATGCTGTTCGCGGGTCGAGAGTGTCAGCACATAGCCACGCTCGCCATCGGCGTCGACGGTTTCGCCGCACAGCCGCCCTGGCATCTGGCGAACATATTTCTGTTTACAGCCGAACAGACCGACATAAGGTCCGCCAAATTGCAGGCCGACGCCGATGGACTGCCCCTCGCCAACCACAATATCCGCACCCATCTCGCCCGGGCTCTTTATCGCGCCCAGCGCTACCGGCTCGGTAACAACCGCGATCAACAGCGCCTTATGCTCTGCGGCGCGTGTCGCAAGCCGCGTCATATCGTCAATGCGGCCCAAAATATCGGGATATTGCACCACGACACAGCTGGTATCGCTGTCAATCTGGTCGATCAATGCATCATAATCGGTCGCACCGGAAAAATCGGGATGGCTGACGCGCAGATCATCCTTGGTGAAACGCGCCATGGTCTGACAGACCGAGACATAATGCGGGTGCAGGCCCGAAGAGAGCAGCGCCTTGCCGCGCCGGGTGATCCGCCGCGCCATAACAATCGCCTCCCAGCAGGCGGTCGAGCCATCATACATGCTGGCATTGGCAACATCACAACCAAAGAGACGCGCCACCTGAGTCTGGAATTCGAACAGCATTTGCAGCGTGCCCTGCGCGATTTCCGGCTGATAAGGCGTATAGGCTGTGAGAAACTCGCCGCGCTGAATGATGTGATCAACGCTGGCGGGTACATGATGGCGATAGGCCCCTGCCCCAAGGAAGAAAGGCGCATTACCGGCGACACTGTTTTCTGATGCCAGCTTGGCCATATGCCGTTCCACCGCCAATTCGCTGGCATGGTTCGGCAGATCATGGATCGGCCCGTCGAGCACCGCAGCATCGGGCACATCGACGAACAGGTCATCGATGCTCGAAGCGCCGACCCGTGCGAGCATCGCGCTGCGGTCTTCATTATTGAGCGGCAAATAGCGCATTACTTTTCTCCAATTTCTCCCCTCCCGTTTACGGGAGGGGTCGGGGGAGGGTCTGAAACTTAAAGGGTGTGCGCTTAGACACTCCCTCCCCAAACCCCTCCCGCAGGCGGGAGGGGCTTATGTCCTCACAAACTCTCTACAAACGCTTTGTATCCCGCCTCATCCATCAGGCCTTCCAGCTCGGACGGATCGGCAAGCGTCAGTTTGAAAAACCAGCCATCGCCTTCCGGATCGCTATTCACCAGCGCCGGGTCGTCGGCCAGAGCGGCATTGCCCTCGGTGACAGTGCCGGAAACCGGCGCATAGACATCGCTGGCGGCCTTGACGGACTCAACCACAGCCGCGTCATCGCCCTTGCCTACTTCTTTACCGGCTTCGGGCACCTCGACAAAGACGACATCGCCCAGCTGCTCCTGGGCATAATCGGTGATGCCAACCGTGGCAGTATCGCCATCGACTTCGATCCATTCATGCTCATCGGTGAAATAACGGCTCATCAGGATTTTCCTTTCCGGCGATATCCATTGGGAACAAAGGGCATTTTGGTAACGGTAATCGGCACCCGCTTGCCGCGCACTTCGGCTTCAAGCTGGGTGTCGAGTGCGGCATGATCGGCGGCGACAAAGCCCATGGCAATCGGCGCCCCGATAGTAGGAGCGAAACCGCCTGAAGTGATCACGCCAATCTCGATATCACCCGCAAATATTGACGCACCCTCGCGCACAGGCATACGGCCCTCGACCGCAAAACCGACGCGCTTCTTGTCAGGGCCGTTCTCAAGCGCCGCCAAAATCCGGTCCGAGCCATGAAAGCCGCTCGCGTTACGGCGCGCTTTGGAGATGGCGAAAGTGAGATTGCCCTGCACAGGGTCAATTGCGGGATCGAGATCATGACCATAAAGCGGCAAGCCAGCCTCAAGCCGCAAGGAATCGCGTGCACCCAGCCCGATCGGTTTGACCTCAGACTGTTTGCATAATGCATCAGCGAGTGCAGTCACATGCTCGGCAGGCACGGAAATCTCGAAGCCATCTTCACCAGTATAGCCCGACCGGCTGATACCCAGTGGCACCTCACCCCAAAGGCAGGGCGCGGCATCCATGAAATAAAGATCATCCGGGCCCGGCCAGCCTGCTTCCCGTCCGGTGATGCCGAGCTGCGCCAGCGCTTCCGCTGCCTTTGGGCCCTGTAGAGCCAGCAGCGCTTGGTCTTCCATATGCACCAGCTCAATACTCTCGGGCAACTGCGCACGCATATAAGCGATATCCTGATGCTTCACTGCGCCGTTGACGACGATATAGAGATTCTGACCGGTATTGGTGATCATCATATCGTCAAGAATGCCGCCATCCTCGGCCAGCAGCAGCGAGTAGCGCATCTTGCCGGGCTTCAGCGCCGAGATATCGCCGGGCACAATCCGCTCCAGCGCTTCTGCTGCGCCCTCGCCCTTTAGCTGTAGCTGCCCCATATGCGATACATCAAACAGACCGGCGTTTTCCCGGGTCCATTGGTGCTCAGCCATAATGCCTTCATATTGAATCGCCATGGCATAACCCGCAAAAGGCACCATACGCGCGCCTTTATCGCGATGCCATGCATCAAGCGGCAATGTCTGTGTTGCTTCGTCACTCATCAGGTTGGCCTTCCGCATTCAAGGTGCATATCAGACAGCGACAAAACACCGCGTGCCGATAGCCCCCTCTGTCACGGAACCTGAGAGTTTTCGAATGACGTGCTTTATGTCACTGCCATTCCTTACCCCTTCGGTGGCCCACCTTTGCTAAAGCTTTGGCGCGCGCTTTCCAGAGTACTCATATTTTCACAGCGCCATAACGGTCCCACAGCCTGAGAGTTTCCGGGGCGGTTGCTCCTTCGGCGGCCGGGCTGGACTCTCCATCCATTCCGACACTCTCCCGTTGTGACGCACCGGCCTTTTGGAGCCGATTCGAGTGCGAAAACAGTGGCGGATGCTCAAAGGGCTGTCAATTGCCGAGCTGAACGTCTTACCCGCTTTTTGCTGTCATCTGAGCAGCCAACCCCAGTAGCGAGTCATTATGATGCATATGGCGATTAGAATCGTGCGCATCATCCTGGTCGCTAAGGGCTAATTGGGCGATAGCGCGGGCAACATTGGCGCTGTCAATCGAGCCATAGCGAGACCAGCTTCGCGGCAAAAGGCTATCCGTGATCGGCGCAAGCGCGAGCATGAGGCCTTCGATAATTCTCGGGTCATCAACACGCTCGCCACGCAAAAGGCCCGGGCGGACTATATCGAGCCGGTCAAAGCCCAAAGCAGTCACCGCCTCTTCCACCTCGCCTTTGGTTCGTTGATAGAGATTAGGCGATCTGGCATTGGCCCCAACTGCTGTCACTATAATCGCATGACCTGCTCCAGCAGCATGGGCTGCGGCTGCACAATCGAGCACCAGCTGATAGTCCACCGCGCGAAAGGCGGCCTTATCGCCACCAGCTTTTTTCAGCGTAATACCCAGCGCTGAAATAAAGACATGCGGCTTCCACGCAGCAATGGCATCGGGCCACACAGATGGGTCGGCGACTTGATGGTTAGCAGGCATATCATCCTCGCCGCGCCGCACCAGCGCACGCACCGCAAGATCATCGCGATCCGCAAGTAACGGGAAAATCTGGCGCCCGACCAGACCGGTCGCGCCGACAATCAGCACCCGTTTTTTAGAGTCAGACATTCCGCAATCCCTTCGGCACCGGGCCAATATGCTCGGCATAGCGGTTGATTGCGTAGCGGTCGGTCATTCCGGCGATAAAGTCCATAATCCGACGCCCGGCCTGGACATCATCCTCGCTTCCTGCAGGTCGCCAATCCTCGGGCAATCGCATGGGATCAGCACGATAATACAGGGCCAGCTCGGCAATAATATCACGCGCGCAATCTGCTGCTGCCTGCTGATCAGGATGCAGGTAGAGATTGGCATACATAAAGCGCTTCAGCGCGCGCTCCTGTGCGGTCATTGCATCGGAAAAGCCGCCGATGGTCAGACCGGCCTTACGTACGTCATCGGCACTGATGATAGCGTGCTTTTCAATGCGATCATTAGTCGCCGCAATAACATTATTGACCATCAGACCGATCTGGCTGCGTACCATCTCGCGCAGCAATGCCGCTTCGCTGGCATCGGGATAGTTGACGCGAATATTTGCCCATAGCTCTGCCAAAAAAGGTAATTCCATAAGCTGTTCGCGGCATAGAAATCCGGCGCGCACGCCATCGTCAATATCGTGATTATCATAGGCGATATCATCGGCAATCGCCGCAATTTGCGCCTCCAGCGATGCATGGCTTGTCAGCTCCAGCGATAGCGCTGCATCGCATTCCGCCATCGCCCAGCCCGACTCGGCTAGCGGCCCATTATGTTTGGCCAGACCTTCGAGCACTTCCCAGCTTAAGTTGAGACCCTGCCTGTCAGGATAGGGCGAGTCCAACCGCATCAATGTACGTAATGTCTGCGCATTATGGTCAAAACCGCCGCAATCGGCCATCACATCATTCAGTGCCTTTTCCCCGGCATGACCAAAAGGCGGATGGCCAATATCATGCGCCAGACATAGCGCCTCGGTCAGATCTTCATTCAGCCCCAAAGCCCGGGCAATGGCGCGTCCGATCTGGGCAACCTCCAGACTGTGTGTCAACCGAACGCGATAATGATCACCATCCGGCGCAATAAATACCTGCGTTTTGTGGCGCAGGCGGCGGAATGAAATGGAATGGATGACCCGGTCGCGATCACGCTGAAACGCATTACGTGGTCCGCGTACCGCGCTGTCCTTTTCCGGGTGCAGGCGGCCCCGGCTTTGCGCTGGATCGGAGGCATAGGAAGCGCGGGTCATGCGGTATACCAGTTACAGTTATAGCAAGATTGCGTCTTATTACCGTTCGCCTCGAGCGCAGTCGAGAGGCCTTGGCTCAGGGAGAGCAGTGTCTCGACTTCGCTCGACACGAACGGAATTTATTGTCTGCTAGTCCCCACCCAATATCCATTCGACCGCCGCATCGGCATGGATCTTCGTGCCATCATATATCGGCAGCACATTGGCCTTGGTGTTGACGATCATCTCCAGCTCTGTGCAGCCCAGAACAACAGCCTCCACCTCTTCCTTCTCTATATTGGTGAGAAAGGTTTTGAGCGTCCGCTCGGCGTCGCGTGTGGCCTGCCCCAACATCAGTTCTTCATAAATGATCCGGTCCAGCTCCTCGACGCGCTCCATATTGGGCGGGTTGAGTTTGATGCCGTGGCGCACCAGTCGCTGGCGATAAAAGCCCTCGGTCATGACATTGCGCGTGCCGATCAGGGCAGCGCGCTTGATGCCATCGGCCCGCATCTTCTCGCCGACACAATCGGCAATGTGGATGACCGGCACTGATACCGCTCCAACAACATCATCATAGACCTTGTGCATCGAGTTGGCGCAGATCAAGATTGCGCTTGCCCCTGCCCCTTCAAGCCGCTCTGCCGCCTCGGAAAGCGTCCTGCTCGCATTTCGCCATTGTTCTTGTGTGTCGAGCCGCGAGAGATCACAGAAATTGAGGCTCTCCATGACGATGGGGCCGCTGCACATGCCGCCTGCGCGCTTCTGAACCTCGGTGTTGATATGGCGATAATAGGTCTCGGTAGAAGCCCAGCTCATACCGCCAATCAAGCCAATTTTGCGCATCAATCGAGAGCTTTCACAATTTCCTCAACCATCTTCTTGGCATCGGAAAGCAGCATCATGGTCTGATCCATATAGAAGACATCATTATCCACACCGGCATAACCAACGCCGCCCATGGAGCGTTTGATAAAGAAGACCTGCTTGGCCTTGTCGACATCAAATACCGGCATGCCATAGATGGGCGAGGACTTGTCGGTCTTGGCTGCCGGGTTCACCACGTCATTGGCGCCGATGATAAAGGCAACATCGGCCTGTGCGAATTCGCTGTTGATATCCTCCAGCTCAAACACCTCATCATAAGGCACATTGGCCTCTGCGAGCAGCACGTTCATATGCCCCGGCATACGACCCGCCACCGGGTGAATGGCATATTTGACCTCCACATCCTTTTCTTTGAGCGCGTCAGCCATTTCACGCAGGATATGCTGCGCCTGCGCCACCGCCATGCCATAGCCGGGGATAATGATGACCTTTTCCGCCTGCTCGAGCATAAATGCCGCATCGTCTGCACTGCCTTGCTTATAAGGCCGCTGCTCGCGCGGTGCGCCATCGGCTCCCGCACTGTCATCAGCACCAAAGCCGCCCGCGATCACCGAGATAAAGCTGCGATTCATCGCACGGCACATGATGTAAGACAGGATTGCGCCTGACGAACCCACCAGCGCACCGGTGATGATCATCGCGGTATTGCCGAGCGTAAAGCCCATGGCCGCTGCGGCCCAGCCTGAATAGCTGTTGAGCATCGACACCACCACCGGCATATCTGCACCGCCGATTGGTATGATCAGCAGGAAGCCGATGATGAAAGCGAGAATAGTAACGGTCGGGACAATCCATCCTTCGCCTGCACCGGCATCGAGCGATAAAGCATAGTATCCGATCAGGCCGAGGATCGCTGCGAGGGTTCCAAGATTGATGACATGTCGTGCAGGCAGCAGAATTGGCGAACCACTCATGCGGCCAGAAAGCTTCAGAAAAGCGATTACCGAACCGGAGAAAGTAATCGCACCGATAGCAATACCCAAGCCCAGCTCGATCCGGCTGACCATCAGGATCTGGCCCCATTCATCGACAATGCCGAAACTGGCTGGGTCTAGCCATGCAGCAAGCCCTACAACAACAGCGGCAAGGCCAACCAGTGAGTGAAAGCCCGCGACAAGCTCAGGCATCGAAGTCATCGCAATGCGGCGCGCAATGACAAATCCGATGGCGCCACCAATAGCGATAGCCACGGCAATCTCATACCAAGTCGCGAGGTTATGCGTAATTAGCGTGGTGCCAACTGCCAGCACCATACCGATAATACCGTTGCGATTGCCCGCACGGCTGGTTGCAGGCGATGAAAGCCCGCGCAGTGCCAGAATGAAGAATACACCTGCTGCTAGATATGCAAGCATAGCCCATGCAGGGGGAGTTGCGTGCGCCAACTCCGCTCGGAGCACTTCTCCGGCAGCGGCGAGAATGGAGAAGGTCATCGCTTACTTCTCCTTCTTCTTATACATCGCCAGCATACGCTCAGTGACAGCAAAGCCGCCGAAAATATTGATGCTGGCCAGCACCACGCCGAACAGACCAAGATATTTCGCAATCTGGCTTCCCGCTTCAGCCGAGGCAATCAGTGCGCCGACGATAATCACCGAGGAAATCGCATTGGTCACTGCCATTAGCGGCGTATGCAGCGCTGGAGTCACTGACCAGACGACATAATAGCCGACGAAGCACGCCAGCACGAAAATCGACAAAACCGATATAAAATCCATGAGCTATCCCTGATTAGCGGTCATCTGAATGCCGAACGGCGCGATGTTTCTCTTTCTTTTGCAAATATCTTGATGCGTGTCGAGCATCAGTCGCATGATATAAAAAGAAACGCCGGGCAAAGTGCGCCCGGCGTTTCAAAACAGAAGGATTTTCTGCAATAAATGATACGTTTAAGGGACAACGACGCCGTTAATGGCGTGGATAACCCCGTTTGACTGTTCCAGATCGGCCTTGGTGACAAAAGCGGTGCCGTTGGTGCCGGCAATCTTTACCTGATCAGCTTCAATGGTTGCGGTAAGCTCGGTGCCTTCCACGGTTTTGATCTTGGCACTGCCACCGCCAGCCTCAATCATCCCGATCAACGCTTCAGAAGTCACTTTGCCCGGAACCACATGATAGGTGAGGATACGGGTCAGGATCGCCTTGTTTCCCGGCTGTTTCAAACCATCAACAGCACCATCGGGGAAAACGCCAAAAGCATCATTGGTCGGTGCGAAGACGGTGAAGGGACCGGTGCTGGACAGGGTCTCAACCAATTCAGCCGCCTGAACCAGACCAACAAGCGTGCTGAAATCTTCAGAACCGACAGCAGCGTCAACAATATGCGGTGATGGCGCCGGGACGAGCGCGGGGGCTGGTGCTTCAGCAGGAGCCGCGGGTTGTGCAGCGGCAGGTGCCTGGGTTTCTTGAGCAAAGGCAGCACCATTGGTCATCAGCGCAGCAACAGTCAGTCCGGTCAAACTCGTCTTAAACATGTAAAATAGTCTCCATAATGTTATGCAAATTGCGTCACAAAGACGCATGAATGAACCAAAAGGTTCATAATCAGCCGAAAAAAGCCGAATTTCTGGATTTTGGGGATAAATATCTTTCGTGATGAGCGCTGAAGCGCCAGTGCGACCTGCTTTACTTTGGTTTACGCAGGTAAAGCGTATCTGTCATGAATATGCAATGAAGGATATCGGCGAAAAATTCAGAAGTCTAATCGATCGATCGACGACTGACTATCATCTACGACCAGATTGTCAGCTTCAGGATCCACAAAGTTGCATTCAGCTATTTGCTGTACTTCCTTGCCATCAATCCGGCTGGTAAAATGAATAGAAACATCAGGTCCATTGGACTCCCAGTTAGTGCTGCTCCAACTATATGTATCTGGTTCTTTTATCCTGCTTTTGACCCAATCTTCACAGACTTTGGGGCTCTCAACGCCTAGCATCTCGCAAGCCACCAAGAAAACGCAGGCCAAAACTATTGCTATATATCTCACCCAAGCAACCGCTCATGCACCACCTTGCCATCATGCGTCACGCGGATGCCTTGCACAATCTCATCATCTTCGGGGAAGACCGGCTTAGCTTCTTCCTTATCCCAGAAGGCTGAGAAGAAGTTAAAGATATTACGGGCGAAGAGCGCAGATGCATCGGATGCCAAAGCTGAAGTGATATTGCGTGCACCAATAATAGTCACGCCATGTTTAACAACGGTTTCGCCAGCGACAGCGCCGTCGACATTACCGCCCTGCTCTGCAGCTAGGTCAACTATGACACTGCCCGGGCGCATGGTTGCAAGCTGCTCATCGGAGATCAACTTTGGTGCCGGGCGTCCCGGAATAAGGGCAGTGGTGATCACAATGTCCTGCTTGGCAATATGGCTGGACACCAATTCCGCCTGCGCCTTTTTATACTCATCGGACATTTCGGTGGCGTATCCGCCTGCGCCCTCACCTTCAATGCCAGCAACATCTTCAACAAAGATCGCCTTGGCACCGAGGCTTTCAATCTGCTCCTTGGTGGCGCTGCGGACATCGGTAGCGCTGACTTGTGCACCCAGACGCCGTGCAGTGGCGATCGATTGCAGCCCGGCCACGCCAACGCCCATAACAAAGCATTTGGCCGCCGAGACAGTACCTGCAGCCGTCATCATCATCGGGAAGGCGCGTCCATAATGAGTCGAGGCGAGAAGAACCGCCCGATAACCGGCGAGATTGGACTGCGACGACAATATGTCCATCGACTGTGCCCGAGTGATACGAGGCATAAACTCCAACGCTAGGGCATGCGCTCCGGTTTCAGCATAAGTATCGATACGCTCGCGCTTGCCGAATGGATCAAGCGCAGCAGCCAGAGTTACGCCCTTCTTGGCTCCCTTAAGCTCTTTAGGATCGATGCCCTGAATGCCGATAATTATATCTGCTTTGGCAATAGCATCCTTGCGATCGGTGATCGTCGCCCCGGCATCGGCATAATCCTCATCGCTAAAAGCAGCCTTTTCTCCGGCGCCTTTCTCGACCAGACAGGATGCACCGAGCGCGGTAAACTTCTTTACCGTCTCCGGTGTCGCGGCGACGCGATTTTCATGATCTGCGGTTTCCGCAATAACGGCGATGATCTGCTGAGATGCCTGTTCTGCCATGGCAATCAGCTAGCAACAATCATAACGACTATGGCGGTTACGATCGCAGAAACAATCGTCCCCCATTTTACAAAACCGGTGAACCCGGAATAGGTTTTGCGCGCATAATCCATATCGTTTTCGGAAGTCATGTGTGGCGATTCCCTTATCTGTAGCAATCCGAATGAGAATTAGTTGTACGCGGATGCGCCAACTCTTTGCATAACGCCTTAGCGTGAAGCAGCTTCATGCTCAAGCATCTGCGCAATCGATAACATCTTTGTGCGAATTATCCCCACATAGCTGAGCCAGCCAAAGACAAAATCCCTCCGCCATGTTCATTTTCCTATAGTCGGCAAATTGTGATTTGCAGCACCCGGCCAATTAACAGCCTGTTTACCAGTTCCCGCTATATCTGTGCCTAATTGGGACATATGAACAAAAGGCGGGTAAATATATGGCAGAGGAAGATACACGTCTGCTGATGCTGATTGATGATGAACCGGCGCAATGTCGGCTCGTCGCCGCGCTCGCCAGCAAGGCGGGCTGGAGCACGATTTTTGCCCGCGATTCGGAAACGGCTATTGCGATGCTGGGCACACAGCAAGGCATGCGGCTGGATGCTATCATTCTTGATCAATGGGTGCCTGGAGATGATGCCGCAGCACTAATTGCAGAACTAAAATCGCGCCGTCCAGCCCTGCCGATATTGATGCTGACAACCAGCACTTCGCCGCTATTGGCGGTGGAGGCCATGCGCGCTGGGGCAACAGATTATCTGATTAAGCCACTCGCGCCGGACCGGCTGATCGCCGCGCTCAATGCCGCCAGCGAACGGCAGGATCGTGCAGACGAATTGCAGCCTTTGACCGAGAAAATCAGCTCACCGCTCAATTTCGACGAAATGATCGGCAGCGCCCCGCAATTTCGCGCGGCGCTGGCGGTTGCTGCCAAGGCAGCGCGCGGCCATGGCCATGTGCTGATTGAGGGCGAAACTGGTGTCGGCAAGGAAATGGTCGCACGCGCTATCCATGCGACATCACCGCGCGCAAAAATGCCGCTGCGGCTGATGAATGTCGGCGGAACTCCTGCCAATCAGATGGAATCGCTGCTGTTCGGCCATGAGCAAGGCGCTTTTCCCGGCGCTTTTGACCGCCAGATTGGTCATATTCAACGCGCCGAAAATGGTACATTGGTGATCGATGAAATTGATCGCATGCCATCAGATATTCAGGAGAAGCTGCTGCATACGCTGAAGACCGGCGAGGTGCAGCCTATGGGCGGCAGTCACAGTTTCCGTATCGACACACGCTATATTTTCGCCAGCAACATCCCACTCAAAGAGATGGTAAAAAATGGCGATTTTGATGCTGAACTATATGCCCTGATCGGACAGCAAAGCATCTGCATCCCGCCCTTGCGTGATCGCCAAGGCGATATCCCGGCATTGGCACGGCATTTTCTCGCACGCATCGCCGATCAACCGGGTATGCGCCCATTGGGCCTTACCCAGGACGCTCTGGCCCTGCTTTCTTCTTATGACTGGCCAGGAAATGTCCGTCAGTTGCAGACGACCCTCTTCCGCGCCGCCATTTTTGCCGATGGCGATGCCCTGACAACAGCTGAGCTGCCGCAGCTTTCCAATATGATGCAGGGCCTCGACAACCTAACCGCCGAAACGCATGAAGGTATTGGCGTTACGCTTTATGCCAATGACGGCAATTTGCGGCCCTTGGAAGAGATTGAAGCCGATGTCATCCGCCTCGCCATTGGCCATTATCGCGGCAAGATGACGGAGGTGGCACGTCGTCTTGGCATTGGCCGCTCGACGCTTTACCGAAAGCTATCAGAGCTGGGGATCGACAACGCGGCTTAAAAGCTGGTCAGCGCAGAATCGCGCAATCCACGCCAGACACGCATTGCCTGCAAGGTTTCCGGTACATCGTGCACCCGCAAGATATGCGCTCCGCTATTCATGGCGTATAACGCCAGCGCCAGCGAGCCTGGTAGCCTCTGGTCTGCTGCCTCTTCATTGGACAGTGCACCTATCATGCGCTTGCGACTTGCACCGACCAGCACAGGCTGGCCCAGCGCGTGAAAAAGTGGCAGCGCATTGAGCAGCGCCAGATTGTCGCTAAGCGATTTGCCGAAGCCAAGACCCGGATCGATGATGATCTTCTCACGCTTCACGCCTGCAGCCGCAACCGCTTCAATGCGTTCTGCCAGCCAGTCAAAGACGTCGCGTACCACATCATCATAGCCATGATCATTTTCATGCGGATCATCGCCCTGTGATGGCGCATGCATCAGGACCACCGGACAATCTGCTTCGACCACAACCTCCACTGAACGCGGATCATAAAGAAGCGCAGAGATATCGTTGACCAGCGCTGCATCAGCATTGAGGGCCGCTTCCATTACAGCGGCTTTACGCGTATCGATTGAGATGATTGCGCCTGATGCAGCGAGTTGCTGCACCACGGGCTCAATGCGGGTAATCTCATCACCTTCCCATACAGCCTGCGCATTGGGGCGGGTTGATTCACCGCCAACATCGACCATCGCTGCGCCTTGCGATGTCATGGCAAAGCCCGCATCGACTGCCTGATGCGGAGTATCATGTGCACCGCCATCAGAGAAACTGTCGGGTGTTGCGTTAAGTATCCCCATAATCTGCGGCTGATCGAAGCGCAGCGTTCGCGTTCCAATTGCGAGTGGCTCACGTATTTTTTGCAGATTATCATATTGCACCTGTACTCGATCGCGGGCGTCTTCAGGTACATCCGGCAAAGTATTATCAAGCGCGTCAGCAGCAATCACCGCACGGTGCGCCAATGTGTCGCCATCCCAGCAATCTATTCTGAGCGTATTCGCCCAAATCATCGATCCAGCAAGGCGAATGGCACCGCCTTCAACCGCCTGTGGGCTCTGGGCAATCGCGACAGGATGGAGATAGGCTCGCATATGCGGCTCCAGTCAGGGTCAGGGCTTAAGGTTCAGTAGCGAGAATATAGGTCTTACGCTGGGTATCGATTGGCTGCATGCCCTTTTCCGGGTCATCAATATGCCAGAAGGTCCAGCCATTACAGCTGGGTGCATCCTGCATAGTCGCTCCGATTTTGTGGATCGAGCCTTGTTTGCCTTCACAGACCAGCGAGCCATCGGCCTGAACTGTAGCGGCCCAACGGCGTTTACGATCATGCAGAACCGTGCCCGGCGAGATATAGCCGGTGCTCACCAATGTCCCGAAGGCTACGCGTGGGGCGCTACGCGGCGATTGCATGGTTTTGAGAGCGGATTCATCAAGCGGCAGCGCTTCGGATATGCGCTGCTCGGCAACCTCGATATAGGTCTCATCGCGCTCGCAGCCGATCCAGTCACGCCCCAGACGTCGGGCTACAGCGCCAGTGGTGCCTGTGCCGAAAAACGGATCAAGTACGACATCGCCTTTATTGGTCGAGGCGAGCAATACCCGATAGAGCAAAGCCTCGGGCTTCTGCGTCGGATGTGCTTTTTTGCCATTGCGCTTAAGACGCTCGGAACCACCGCAAATCGGTAGCACCCAGTCAGAGCGCATCTGCAGCTCGTCATTGAGCGTCTTCATCGCGCGATAGTTGAAGGTATATTTCGACTTCTCACCATGCGAAGCCCAGATCATCGTCTCATGCGCATTGGTAAAGCGCGTGCCGCGAAAATTCGGCATCGGATTGGCTTTGCGCCAGACAATATCGTTGAGGATCCAATAGCCCAGATCCTGCAGCACCGCGCCGACGCGGAAGATATTGTGATAGCTGCCAATCACCCAGAGCGAACCATCAGGCTTGAGCACGCGGCGCGCTTCGGTCAGCCACGCGCGGGTAAACTCATCATAGGCGCGGAAAGTGTCAAACTTGTCCCAGTCATTATCGACTGCATCGACAACCGAGCCTTCCGGGCGCGTAAGATCGCCGCCCAGTTGCAGATTATAGGGTGGGTCAGCGAAAACCATATCTACTGACGCATCGGGCAAGCAGCGCATCGCCTCAATACAATCGCCGCGCAATATCGTATTGAGCGGTAGCGTAGGTGCTTTCGCAGCAGCCTTTGCAGCTGGCCGCTTCTTCGCAACAATTCTCTCTTCCGAGCGTGTCAGAGCCATATTTCTCACCCTTTTGGCTGATACGGAGACGACCCTGAGTCCAGTCGGTTCCGCGGTCAAGCAGCGAGTTGGCAACACATGTTACAGAAAATGGTTAATGCTTTGAGAACACAAAGAGTCCAAATCAGCATATGGAGTCTTTCGGGGACTTTTGGACTCAATACCTAGTGGTGTGCCCCAAAGGACTCACCTGGCAAAAAACATGGGTTTATTGCAGTTTCAAGACGCAAGAGCGCGCGCAACCGGAGCAAAACTGCGCCTATGCTGGGGCGTTGCGCCATATGTCTCCAGCGCTGCCATATGCTCTTTGGTGCCATAGCCTTTATTGCGCCTCCAGCCATATAGGTCGTCTTCGCCCGCCAGTTCGGCCATCAATCGGTCGCGATGTTCCTTGGCGATGATCGAAGCGGCAGAGATAGCCGGGTCGCTAGCATCGCCGCCAATAATCGCTTCAGCCTTGTGCGGCCATTCGGGCAGGCGATTGCCATCGACATGCACACGGTCAAAGCTCCCGCTGATTGCGTCAACAGCACGGATCATGGCCTGCATTGTCGCCTGTAATATATTGATGCGGTCAATCTCATCGGCCTCGCCTACACCGACACCAAAGGCGCACTGCGATCTGATCTGAATATCCAATTCGGCGCGGCGTTTGGCCGAGAGTTTCTTGCTGTCCGCTAGCCCCGCTATGTCATGATTGTCCGGCAGTATCACTGCGGCCGCAACAACCGGTCCCGCCAACGGCCCTCGCCCGGCTTCATCCACGCCGCAGATGATCAAGGATTCCTGCATTGGCCTATTTATGAGGCCCGAAAGCTTTGCTGCCATAGGCTTGGCAAACTTTTCCCCAAAGCATTGCAAAAGGCACCCAAAAAGAGGACATTAGGTCCATGATTACCGGAGATTCTCTTATGCCTCGCCTTACCCTCTCCATCGCTCTTCCGCTTACCCTGATAGCCTGCAATTCCAGCAGCGATGCCCAAGCGGAAAATGCTGCGGAAAACAGCGCTGACAATGACGCGCCAAAATATATCACTAACGCGGCATCGGAAGAATGGCCCTTTCTCGCTGAAGAAATCGCCATGTTTAACGAGCCCTGGGCCATGACCTTTATGGACGACGGCACCATGCTGGTGACCGAAAAGCCCGGGAAGCTCTATCTGGTCAGTAGCGATGGCGAGAAAAGCGAAGTCGCAGGGGTTCCAGAGGTTGATTATGGCGGTCAGGGTGGCCTTGGCGACATCGTACTGGCGCCCGATTTTGCCGAAAGCAGCATGGTCTATCTCAGTTGGGTTGAGAGCGGCGGCGATGATACCCGTGGCGCGGTAGTCGGGCGCGCAAAGCTGGCCATGCCCGAGGCGGGAAGCGACAGCGCACCACGTCTGGAAGATATGGAAATCATCTGGAAGCAATTCCCGAAAGTTACCGGACGCGGCCATTACTCGCACCGCCTCGCGTTTTGCCCCGATGGTGACCATCTGTTTATCGGCTCCGGCGAGCGGCAAAAATTTGACCCATCACAGGATATGCAGGCCAATCTCGGCAAGATTGTCCGGCTCTACCCCGATGGCACCGTGCCGGAAGATAATCCATTTTATGATCAGGGCGGTGTGACCGCACAAATCTGGTCGCTCGGACACCGCAATATTCTCGGTCTCGCCTTTGATGCTCAAGGGCGTTTGTGGAACCAGGAAATGGGCCCGCGTCATGGCGATGAACTCAATCTGGTGCAGCGTGGCAAGAATTATGGTTATCCCATTGTTTCCAATGGTGACCATTATAGCGGTGAAGAAATCCCGGACCATGATACCCGGCCCGAATTTGAGGCTCCGGCGACCTATTGGGTTCCTGCAATCTCTCCGGCCGGACTGGGTTTTTATGATGGCGATGTGTTCCCGGAGTGGAAAGGCAGCGCCTTTATCGGCGGGCTGTCGAGCGAGGCGCTGGTGCGCGTCAGCTTTGACGGCACGAAAGCCGAGGAGGCAGAACGTTTCGAAATGGGCGCGCGTATCCGTGAGGCCGAACAAGGGCCGGACGGACATCTATGGGTACTGGAAGATGAGCGCCGCGGATCGGGCGGAAGGTTATTGAGGTTGAGCCCCAAATCTTGATCGGCTTCAGTGTTTTAGAGCGTTTCCGAATTTGCGCTGAGCAGTTTTACTATCCCGTTCGTGTCGAGCGTAGTCGAGACACTGTTCTCCACTTGCAAAGGCCTCTCGACTTCGCTCGAGGCGAACGGGCAAGGTTAACCAGTTAAAACCAAAATGTTCTAATTACTCAGCTTTTCCTTAAGCTGCGCCGAGAATTTGCGGATGCGCTTTGCGTTGACCCCGATATCGCTCAGCCCAAAACGAGACACGGATCGGATGTCCACGATACTGCCCTCGCCATTCGCGTCGGGAATAGCGCGCACGACCACATCATCCTTGAATTTGAGCAAGGCCACCGTGTCCGTAGCCTCAAGACGGCCATTTTCAGTATCAACGCTAGCCACTTCCCATTGATTGGAAATGGCGATTTCTTCTGCGGCTTCGATCACTTCAACAACGGGCTTATCAAACCGCAAGGTCTCAATATCGGGATAGCCTTCGCGATGCATCACCTGCCAGCGCTCAAAGGCGTCCATACCGGCATATTCGGAATCACCGCGCCCGGGAATATCCGCGTAATTGTCCTGCCTCAGGCTCAGGGTCACATATTGCGGCGGGTTTTCCAGATCGGTGGAGATATCGTGGATCATCGGCAGTGATGACGCCTTGGCGATATGATAGCCAATATAGCCAACATAGCCGCCAGACAGGATAAACGCCAAAACGGTAACCAGAACAATACGGCCACCCTTGCGGCGATAATAGACCAGTATCAGCAGCGCCAATATCAGGGTAATCAGGCCCAGAAAGAAGGTGCCAGTAAGCGCCTGCAGGCCGACATCAAGGCTCCACCAACGCTCACCCGCACCAATAGCACCGAGCAATGCCCCGCCTACCGTCAGTATCCCGAGAATCAGCGATGTACGCGCCAGCCAGATTGACCAGTGGCGACGCTGTGGCGCATCATTCTCAACTGCAATAGCCATTACCCCAGAATTCCCTCATGACGGCATCCCAATGCCTTTATGGGCATTGCTCTATCAAAGCCGTGAGGGGTCGACAACCACATGTGTTATCCGCCAAGAGAGGAATAACACCATCATTCCATTGAAAGAAACCGTCCGGATCATGCTCAGCGAGGCAGACAAAACCAGCGCCAAGCGCTTTGTGATGTTTACGGTTTTTGTCTATTCACTCGGCTTCGGCATTATTATTCCGGTGCTGCCCAGCTTTATCATGATGCTGGAAGATGTTGATCTCGCACGCGCGACTTTCCTCGGCGGGCTAATTGCAGCATCCTATGCGCTGTTCCAATTTCTGATGGGGCCGCTGATCGGCAATCTCAGCGATCGCTTTGGTCGCCGACCGGTATTCATGCTGTCGCTCGCGGGCTTTGCCATTGACTATCTGCTGATGGGCTTTGCCCCCAATGTCATCTGGCTTTTTGTAGGCCGTTCCATTGCTGGCGGCCTGGGCGCGATATTCGGACCGGCAAACAGTGCTATGGCTGATATGCTGAGTGAAGATGAGCGCGCCAAGGGCTTTGGCCTCATCGGCGCAGCCTTTGGCATCGGTTTTGTGCTGGGCCCGGCCATTGGCGGCCTTATCGCCAATTATGACCCGCGCCTGCCCTTCTTCCTTGCCGCCGGATTAGCCGGAGTGGCGTTTGTCTATGGTTTCTTCGCCTTTCCCGAAACGTTGCCTAAGAGCAAGCGCCGTTCCTTTGACCTCAGCCGTGCCAATCCCGTTGGCGCGCTGAGAGCCCTTGGCCAGGTTCCAGCTATTCATCGCCTCGCCGCAGTCTATTTGCTCTGGCTTACCGCGACCAATATCTATCCCGCAACCTGGAGCTATTTCGCCCGCGCGCAATATGGTTGGGACAATGCCTTTGTCGGCTATTCGCTGGCAATTGTCGGCATATCCATGGCCATGTTCCAGACTTTAGTTATCGGCCGCTCAGTCAAACGCTTTGGCGAGCGGCGCACCGCGTTCATCGCCATTTCCTGCGCGATTATCGGCTTTACCTTCAACATGCTCAATCCCATCGGTTGGGCAACATTGCTGGTCTGTTTCCTGATCGGGGTGCAGGCCATGGCCCTGCCTGCGATCAACGCCATGATGTCGCGCCGGGTTTCTGAAACCATGCAAGGTGAGCTGCAAGGATTTAACGGCAGCCTTTCTGCGCTTGCGGCGCTGATTGCGCCATTATTATATAATTCAATTCTAACCTATGCCATCGCACCGGAGAGCAGCATTTATTTTCCCGGCGCCCCCTTTGCCATCGCCATCGCCATTGCAGTTTTAACGCTTGTTATCATCGGCTCAGTCGAGAGCCATACTAAGCCCGGTGTCGCTCGACAAAGCATTTGATCGGCCCTATGCAGCTCTGCTTTGCCGCAAAGGAACCAAAAACGTCGCATGACCGCGCTTTATCCCCTTGCCCAAGTGCGACCTGAATTGGTTGAAGCGCTGCTGGATCGCGTTTTTGGCGAAGATCGGCATAACCGCACTGCTTATAAGGTGCGAGCCGGCTCGACGCAGCTTGACGCCCTTTCCTTCGCCGCATTGGATAATAATGAGTATCTTGTCGGCTCAATCCAGTGCTGGCCGGTGAAACTCAGCGCCGATAATGGCGATGAGTTCCCGATGATAATGGTCGGCCCGGTAGCGGTTGATCCAGAGCATCAGAATATGGGCATTGGCCGCGCACTAATGACTGCTATGCTGGAGGCGATGTCCGCCAATGCGCCGCTCCCCTTGGTGATGATCGGTGACCCGGAATATTATGGCCGCCACTTCGCCTTTAGCGCCAAGCGGACGCAGCAATGGGAATTGCCCGGTCCGTTTGAACGTGAACGGCTGCTTATCAAGACGATCAAAGGCCTTAAGCTACCTGAAGTGGCATCTCTTGCACCATGGTTGCATGGAGGTGGAGCTTAAATCCTCCCCGCTTGCGGGGAGGGGGACCAGCGAAGCTGGTGGAGGGGCACAGGCCGCTTATTGCAATGCTCAATTGTATCCCACAGCCATTACAAATTCGCGTTTATTCGGTAACTTTGTATCTTGGCGAGGGTGCCCCTCCCCCATCCTTTGGATGGGTCCCCTCCCCGTCCCGGGGAGGATATTCTATTGCCGCCAGTGGTTATTTCCCGTTACATCGCATCCATGCCCTATACACCGCTTCCCAATATCCAGTCACTTGACCTGAAGGCTCTGTCCGAACTGGTTTCTGGCCAAAGCCGTCCACCAGTGGAGAAATGGCAACCTCAAGCCGAGAGCGACAGCCATATGCGGATTGATCGCAATGGCCGCTGGTATCATCGCGGAGACGAGATCAAGCGCCCGGCCATGGTACGGCTGTTCTCAACCATATTGCGACGCGAGGAAGATGGCCGCTTTGCGCTGGTTACGCCCTATGAAAAACAGTTTATCGCGGTTGAGGACGCGCCTTTTCTGGCAGTTGAACTATCTGCACAACAAAGTAACGGAAGCTATGCGCTGACATTCCGGCTCAACACCGATGAACTTGTAATAGCAGGCAAAGACAATACGTTGCGCATGGAAGGCCCGGATAATGATCCGCGCTTCTATCTGACCGTGCGGCCTGGCCTGGAGGCATTGCTGTCACGCACCGCCCATTATGATCTGGTCAATCTGATACTAGATCAAAGCGAGGATGCACCCGATTACCGCCTCGATTATGGCAGCACAGAACTAACCCTCCACCTCGCCGATACGGAAGACGCTGCCTGATGAGTATCGACACATTGCGGCTCCGGCTGGAAGCAGCTCTGAAAAGCAGCGCCAATCAAAAGGTTCCTGATGAATTTCGTGACGAGCGCTATTTCGGTACACCCGAACGCGGTTACGTAGATGCAGCAGTACTGATCCCGATTACCCGGCGAGAGGAACCCGGCCTGATCCTGACCCAGCGCCCGGACACCATGCGTAGTCATGCTGGACAAGTCGCCTTTCCCGGGGGCAAGGTTGATCCGGAGGATGCTGATGCCATTGCGGCGGCACTGCGCGAGGCCGATGAAGAACTGGCTATTCCGGCAGATGCTGTCGAGGTTATTGGCACTGGTGAGTGTTATTACAGCGCCAGCGGTTTCTCGATTACGACAGTGGTTGCCTTCCTACCCCCTGACCTGCCGTTGAAGGCTAATCCCGAAGAGGTAGCAGACTGGTTTGAAATGCCCTTTGAGGAAGCAATCGACCTCAGCCTGTATGATCGCAAAACGATCGAATGGCAGGGGCATGAACGGGGCTATTATGAGCTGATGTGGCAAGATCGCCGTATCTGGGGTGTTACGGCAGGTATATTGGCTAATTTGTCACGGCAAATTGCTGATACCGGGTCTGTCTCTGTAGCCGGAACCATATCAGGCAATGACTGAGTCAGCGTTTCATCTTGATCCGGCCTGGCCATGGACAGGACGCGAGGATGTCCGCGATTTCTGTGCCCTGCTCGATGGCGATGGCGAACCTGGTTCCACCGCGCGGCTGGTCGGCGGTGCAGTGCGCGATGCCCTGCTCGGCGTGTCCGCAAGCGATATCGATATCGCCACCACCCATCTGCCTCAACAGGTACAAGCCATTGCAAAAAAGGCGGACATAAAGACGATTCCCACCGGAATTGACCATGGAACGGTGACTGCTGTGCTCGAAAGCGGGCCGGTCGAAGTCACCACATTGCGTCGCGATGTGAGCACTGATGGCCGCCGCGCGACCGTCGCTTTTTCCGATGATTGGCGCGAAGATGCATCACGGCGCGATTTCACCTTTAATGCGCTTTATGCCGAAGCCGAAACAGGCAAGCTACATGACTATTTTGGCGGCATGGGTGATCTGAAGGCAGGCCGTTTGCGCTTTATCGGCGATGCCCGCAGCCGAATCAAAGAAGATCACCTCAGAATATTGCGTCTCTTCCGCTTTTACGCGCGCTTTGGCGGTCAACAGATCGACGCAGAACTGCTTGATCTTTGCCGTGAAATGGGCCCGACACTGAAGAGCCTGTCGCGTGAGCGCATATCAAGCGAGTTGTTGCGATTGCTGATGGCGAACAATCCTCTGCCTGCCATGCAAGCGATGCTACAGGCCGATATATGGCAGCATATCCTACTGGAAATGCATGACACTGCTCTTCGCCTTTTTGCACGCCTATTGGATCGCACAGAACAGTATCAACTCGCTGCTGAGACCATGACTAGACTGGGTGCATTATTGCCACTGGAGCGTGATACTCTTGACCGCGTCGCCGCACGATTACGGCTTTCCAATGCGGATCGCGAACGGCTGAGGCAATTGGCTAAGCTTGGCGATAGCGATTTCTCTATGCCTTATGTCCTTGGCTATCGCTTTGGAAGCGAAGTTGTAATCCAGGCAGCTCTCTTGCTCGCCAGTGATAGGGACTGCTCCGAAACAATCACGGCTCTGCGTAACTGGGAGGCACCTAAATTTCCTGTTGCCGGGCGCGACTTGCTCGCTCTCGGCATCGCATCAGGTCCGGAAGTAGGCAAGGTCTTGCGCTCATTGGAAGAAGAATGGATTTCTGAGGGGTTCCCAGTCATTACTGAACCGGAAGACTTTATCCGCTCGCGTCTGAGTGGCTATACACAGAGATAGTTGGTCAGACCTTGGCACTACGCTCAAGATAATATGCCAGAGCATCATCCGCGCTTAGTGGCCGCGAATAGTAATAGCCTTGGCCATGCGTACAGCCCAATGCGGCCAGAGTATTGGAAAGCTCAACAGTTTCAATGCCTTCCGCTGTTGTCTCCATACCTAGCGCATTGGCCAGCGATAACACCGCGCGGACAATCGAGACGCTGTCGCGATCTTGCAGCATTTCGGTGACGAAGCTGCGGTCAATCTTCAATATGTCGATCGGCAGCTTTTGCAGATAGGCGAGGTTTGAATAGCCTGTTCCAAAATCGTCCATGGCAAGACAAGTGTTCAGAGCTTTAAGCGCATGCATCGCCTGCGCAGCGCGGTCCGGATCACTCAAAATAGCGCTTTCGGTGAGCTCCAGCGTCAGGCGTTTACCGTCAATATTGGCTTCCTCCAGAACATCCCGAACAGACTGGGCAACATCATCACGAGCAAATTGCACGGCTGACAGATTGACATTCATGCCGATGGGAAGCGTAAAGCCGACGGCATCGTCCCACTCTTTCAAACTGTGCACGGCCTTGGACAGTACCCATTTGCCCAAGGGAACGATCAGGCCACATTCTTCAGCAACAGCGATAAAGTCACCCGGATCTATCATCCCATGCACAGGATGCTCCCAGCGCGCGAGCGCTTCAAATCCAATGACCCTACCATCAGACAGATCAATCAGCGGCTGATAAGCAAGGCTTAGAGCATCATTATCAAGGGCGTGGCGCAAATCTGTCTCAAGACTGAAGCGCATCCGAAATGTGTCGAGCACTTCCTTGCGGTATAGTTCAATTTTATTGGTGCGCTTTGCCTGTTTCAGCGCGATCTGTGCTTGTCGAATGGTATCCGATGGGTCGCCGTTACCCGCCTTGCCGACGCCGATACCTATGGCAGCATCCATATTCACCTGTAATCCCGATAGCGAATAAGGTGCATCAAATACCGAAGTCAGTCTGGCGCATATGGCATCAATATCTGCAGCGTCATCAGAGAGACGCGCGAAAATCGCAAATTCATTGCCCCCGATGCGCGCCAGAATATCGCGACCACGCAATATATTTTTCAAACGGCTTGCCACCGTAACAATAAGCTCATCGCCTACAATGGCCCCAGCATATTCGTTAATCTGGCTGAAGCGCGACAGATCAATCGCTATAATAGCGAAATTTTCGTCATTCTGCCCATCAGCATCAGAATGCGACAGTGCATTATCAACCGCTTCTTCAAAACCTGTTCGGTTATACAATCCAGTCAGGCTGTCCGACAGCATTTCGCGATGCAAATTGCGCTGATTCTGTATTTCCGCAGTGCGATCGACAAAGCTTATCAGGAAAACATTGTCACCATTAACGCCCATATTGTTCAATCGCGCGGCGCTGATATCGATTTCGCGCGGATCAACAAGGTCAGAGCTGCACCAGCGTTCTGATACGTTTTTTTCCCCTGACTCCAACGAGGCGAGCAGGGCAGCAAGCCGGTCTCTTTCAAGGATGAAAGGGGAAACGCCCTGCTGGCTATCGAGAATAGCGTGCAGAGTTGCAAAGGCATCATTGCATGCAAGGCTGGTAAAACCGAACAAATCATTTCGTGCAACGATAACGGCGGCAATTGGTAAAGATGCAACAAGTCCTGCCAGACGGTCGGCAACATTGCTGCTTGTGTCCAGCTCTTCTACTGTCTCTTTACGCACGCCATGCATGTATTTTGCGCTAGTGCACAACTGTAAAGATATGTTGAAGATTTAACAGCGCGTTAGCTTCAAATATCAGCCTTAGTGCTAGGTCCTGACCTTAATCGTCGAAGCGGTTGCTACGCGGGAAACCATTTGGCGGCAAGCGCCCTGCAGCACCGCGGGCGACTTTCCACAGTCCGATATCTATCTCGGTACGCCTGCGTCCAGTCTCACCGCCCATGGTCCAACTCAGGCCTTCTTCAAATTTGAAAGCCAGTGCATCAGAAAGGCCACCATCCTTATAGCGTTGTAACTGAACCCCCTGCCCACGACCCATGATTGGCAGATCAGCAAGGGCGAAGATCACAAGCTTGCGGTTCTCCCCAATCGCCGCGACACTATCCGCACCTTGCGGGATTTCACGGGCCACAGCCAGACGGCTATCACCTTTAAGGTTGACCACCTGACGGCCCTTGCGCGTTTCCGAAGTGAGTTCGGACATTTTCGCCTGAAAGCCCCGGCCATTATTAGCGGCAAGCAGGATATGGCCACTTTCCGAAACTGGCAGAAGCTGCACAATGCGCGATTCTGCATCAATATCGACCATAGAACGCACCGGTTCACCAAAGCCACGCGCTCCGGGCAGCTTATCTGCGCCCAGCGTATAGAAACGGCCATCATCAGCTATCAGCAGCAACCGATCTGTCGATTGCGCATGGAGTGAAAAGGCCGGACCGTCGCCTTCCTTGAATTTTGTTATATCCTTGGCGGAAAGGTCTGCATGGCCCTTCATCGCTTTGATCCAGCCACGATTGGACAGGATCACAGTCACTGGCTCGCGCTCAATCATCGCTTCCAATGGAATTTCACGCGCCGGAGCCGCTTCTTCGAGACTGGTGCGGCGTTTGCCGAGCTCGGTGTCGAGGCCATAATCCTTTTGCAACGCCAGCAAATCCTTGCGGATGCGTGTGGTCTGTCGCTGCTTGCTGTTCAGCAGCTTTTCAAGCTCATCGCGTTCTTTCTCCAGCGTATCGCCCTCGCGACGCAGCTCCATTTCCTCCAGCTTGCGCAAGCTGCGCAGCCGCATATTGAGGATCGCCTCGGCCTGCCGCTCGCTAAGGTCGAACTCTTCCATCATCACCGGACGCGGTTCATCTTCGGTGCGGATAATCTCGATCACCCGGTCGAGATTGAGAAAGGCGATAATATAGCCAGACAGTAGTTCGAGCCGGTCATTGATCTTGCCCAGACGATATTCGCTACGCCGCCGCAGAACGATAAAGAGATGATCGAGCCAATGACTAAGCAGTTCGCCCAGCCCCATTACCGAAGGCGTGCGCTCGGCATCGAGCACATTCATATTGAGCGAGAAGCGGTTTTCCAGATCGCTGAGGCGGAACAGGCTGTCCATCAATATTTCGGGATCAACCGTCCGGCTTTTAGGTTCCAGCACGATGCGCAACTGCTCATCCGATTCATCCCGCACATCGGCCAAAATCGGCAGTTTCTTATCAAGTATCAGCGTCGCTATCTGTTCGATCAGCTTGGACTTGGGCACCTGATAGGGAATTTCGGTAACCACCGCCGCCCATTGGCCTCGGCCCAGATCCTCCTTATGCCAGCGCGCCCTAACCCGCATCGAACCGCGACCGGTGCGATAAACCTCTGACAGACTTTCAGAGGTATCAGGTAAAATTCCGCCCGTGGGAAAATCTGGCCCGTGAAAAACTTCCATCAGCCGTTCATGTTCGACCTTCCGGTTCTCAAGCACCAGCAATGCAGCATCGACAATTTCAGAAACATTGTGCGACGGAATAGAGGTTGCCATCCCGACCGCAATCCCGCTGGCGCCATTAGCGAGCAGATTGGGGAAATAGCCGGGTAATATCTCCGGTTCTTCATCCTCGCCATTATAGGTCGGGATAAAATCAACTGTGCCGGCATTAAGACCTTCCATCAGACGAATGGCCGTCGGCGTCAGCCGCGCCTCGGTATAGCGATAGGCCGCAGCATTATCGCCATCGATATTGCCGAAATTACCCTGCCCGTCGACCAGCGGATAGCGCAACGCAAAATCCTGCGCCAAACGGACCATCGCATCATAGACCGCCTGGTCGCCATGCGGGTGATATTTACCCACTACATCACCGACAACACGGGCGCACTTCTTGAAGCCACTATTGGGGTCAAGCTTGAGCTGGCGCATCGCCCATAACAGACGACGATGCACCGGTTTTAGGCCATCGCGCAAATCAGGCAGCGAACGCGCGGTAATAGTCGAGAGCGCATAGACCAGATAGCGCTCGGACAGCGCTTCATCAAAAGAGGTCGGTATCAGATTGGAATCCGGGCTGTCTTCCCCCGGCGCGTCGGTACTGCTCATGACAATGGCCATTAGCAACGCGTTTCAGGCTTGGCGAGATGCTGGCGCCAAAAGCTGTGGAAGCCGCAGTAACGCTTGCGCGCGATTGACAGCCCACAACGGCGATATAGTGTCTTGTTTCCTATATATGCAGAGCGGGGAGAAAAGCGTGAGAGTTTTATTGCTGTGTCTGGTGCCAATATCCCTGTCCGCGGCGGCATGCGATGGCGGTGGGGAATATACTGGTTCACAAGCCGATTTTGCGACTATGGAAGTCGCAGAAAGCACGGTCGATGCGACCGATTCAGTAGAAGCTCCGATCAGCAAAGATCAAGGCCAGCCAGGTGCAAGCGAAGAAGAGACTGCTGCGCAAAACGCCCCGCAAATTGCCTATAGCTACAGCTATGGCTTCCGGTTGGATGGATCAGATATCCCGGCTCTACAGGAGGCCCATGTCACACTATGCCGTGATGCCGGCCCGCAAAACTGCCGGATGCTCAACCAGAGCAGCAGTGGTGATAGCGATGACTATGCTTATGGCCGGTTAGAGCTGGAAGTTGTAGCGTCCAAGGCCCAGGAATTTGGTCAAAACCTGACAATGGCGGCCGAAGTCGAAGGTGCAGAGCGTATCAGCTATTCGGTTACCGGAGAGGACTTGTCCAAACAGATTAGCGATACCGGAGCAAAGCTGCGCGCCAAAAGATTGCTGGCGGAAAGGCTTTCCGAGATATTGCGCACCAAATCGGGTAATATCGCTGATCTGGTCGAAGCCGAGCGCGCTTTGTCCGAGGTCAATAGCGAGATTGACCGGCTGGCAAGCTGGCTTGCGGAGATGCGCGGACGTGTCGCTTTCAGTAAGCTGACTATCCGTTACGATTCTAACGCACCGGGCGCGGGCAGTTTTTCCGGCCCTGTGCGCTTGGCCTGGAATTCTTCTGCTGCCATTCTCGGCACCTCTATAGCAGCGGTTATGACATTCACTATTGCCGCGCTGCCATGGGTTTTACTACTTTTCCTCGCGATTTGGCTACGCAAGCGTTTCAAATCGCCTGACAGGACATTTTGGGGCAGAAAAATCGCCGGTAAAACCGCCGTCCAAGCAACCGACAATCACTCTTCCGAGGGATAGCCCAAAGAATAGCAATGCGATGAATTGCACCGTCGCTATCTATCCTTTATAGCGCTGCTCTTGCATATCGCCGGATACATGCCCGGATGCCCACATCCCTCTTGCGACAGGGTCAGGAACTATCATGACACGCCGCCGCCAAATCTATGAAGGCAAAGCCAAAATCCTTTATGAAGGCCCCGAACCGGGGACCATCATCCAGTATTTCAAGGACGACGCCACCGCATTTAACGCCCAGAAAAAGGGTACGATTAACGGCAAGGGTGTGATTAACAACCGGATCAGCGAATATGTCTTCACCCGGTTGACGCATATCGGCATTCCGACGCACTTTATCCGCCGCCTCAATATGCGTGAGCAGCTGGTGCGGCAGGTGGAAATTGTTCCGATTGAGGTGATTGTCCGTAATGTTGCAGCAGGCTCAATCTGCAAACGACTGGGCTTGGAAGAAGGCCAGCCGCTGCCCCATACGTTGATCGAATATTGCTACAAGGATGATGATCTCGGCGATCCGCTGATTGCCGAAGAGCATATCGCCTGCTTTGGCTGGGCCAGTCAGGACGAGATGCAGGATATTTCGTCCATGGCGATCCGCATCAATGATTTCATGTCCGGCTTGTTCGCCGGGATCGGCATCAGGCTGATCGACTTTAAACTCGAATTTGGCCGTTTGTTTGATGGCGATTATTCTCGCATCATCCTCGCCGACGAGATCAGCCCTGATGGCTGCCGCCTATGGGATCTGGCGACCAATGAGAAGCTCGACAAGGACCGTTTCCGGCGTGACCTGGGTGGAGAGGTTGAGGCCTATCAGGAAGTCGCTCGTCGCCTCGGCCTGCTGCAGGAAAATGCCGAGAATGAAGTGCTTGATTTTGACAGCCATCGCAAGAAGCGCGGAAAATAAGGTATCGCACTATTGATCAATTGTAGCTGTTGCAGCATGTTGCGCAGCAATATGCTGTTCATAATCACTTTTGCACAATCTGCCACTCTATGATCGGACCTTCCAAACTGTTCCAGTCTTCATGGCAGCGGCTTTTGTTATTATGCCTATTATTGGCCCCGCTTCCGGCTCAGGCTGGCGAACCGGCACAGCAAAATGCTGCGCAACATTCTGATGCTGTCAGTCGCGCATGGGGCTTTGACAAAAGCGACCTTACTCCAGACCCCGCCATCCGTTTCGGCGTCCTGGATAATGGCATGCGTTATGCCATTCGGCATAATGACTATCCTGAAGACAGTGCTTCGGTGCAGCTGGTATTTGATGTTGGCTCTTTGGCCGAAACCGAAGAGGAACGCGGGGTAGCGCATTTTGTTGAGCATATGGCGTTCAATGGCACCACCAACGTCCCTGAAGGCGAGATGGTCAAGATACTCGAACGCTTTGGTCTTGCCTTCGGTGCGGATACCAACGCCTATACCAGCTTTGATCGCACTGCCTATACGCTCGAACTGCCCAATACATCGGACGAGCTTGTCGATACTGCGCTGTTTCTGCTGCGCGAGACGGCGAGTGAGGTAAGCTTTACGTCTGGTGCTGTTGACCGTGAACGCGGAGTGGTGCTTGCCGAGATGCGATCACGCGACCATTATGATCTGCGCAGCTTTATCGATGAAGCCACATTTCTGTTTCCTGATACTCTTATCGCGCAAAGGCTACCTATTGGAACGAGGGAAGTCGTCAGCAACATTTCTGCCGAGCAGCTCAAACAGTTTTATCAACGTCATTACACGCCAGATAGCGCCATGCTCGTGATTGTTGGCAATATCGATGTTGATGACATTGAAGCGAAAATTAAAGACCGTTTCAGCGAGTGGCAGGCAAAATATGGCAAAAATGACAAAGCCGATTATGGTGTTGTTGACCCCGATAGACCCGGCGAGGCAGCAAGCTTCATTGACCCTGCTGTCAGCGAAGGCGCAACCATTGTCGCCTTTTCTCCCTATCGTCAAAAAGATGATACAATAGGAACACGCCGCGAAGCACTACTGCGCAGCATCGGCTATCGCATCATTGCCCGCCGCATTGGCCGCGCGGTCAGAGCCGGTAACGCACCTTTTCTTGCAGCCGATTTTAGCAGCGAGGACGTTTTCGACAAAGCCTATAAAACGCAACTTCGCGTGTTTGCACGTGATGGCGAACTCGCTGAGGGAGTTGCGGCTGCGGAGAAAATTGTCCGCCAGGCTCTGGAATATGGTTTCAGCCAGCAGGAAATTGATGAGCAGGTTGCCAATTATGGCAATGCCATCCGAAATTCAGTGCGCGGCGCCGCGACCCGGCGCAATAGCACTCTTGCCGAACAGATCGTTGATGCCAACTATTATGATCGTCTGGTCACAACACCGGAAGCACGACTGGCACGCTTCGAGGCGGTTACGAAAGACATCACAGCAGAGCTTGTACTGGAAATGCTGAAAAGCGATCTGGTTGATCTGTCGGACCCACTTATTCACATCAACGCTAAGGATAGGGCCGCAGGCGACGCCAAGGCCATTCGCAATGCCTATCTGGACAGTCGCGCGATCGCTGTTGTACCACTGGAGAATGGCGCCAATCAGCAATTCGCCTATACCTATTTCGGACGCAAAGGCACTGTTGTCAGCGACGAGATGATCGATGACCTTGGTATTCGTACCATCCGCTTCGAAAATAATGTGCGACTCAATATCAAGCCGACACCGCATGAAAAGGACCGGGTTCGTATCTCGCTGCGAATAGATGGCGGCGAATTGCTCAATACCCAGGATAACCCGCATGGTACGGCTTTGCTGCGCGTTTTCAGCAATGGCGGGTTAGAAGCCCATTCTCTCGATGACCTGTTCACTATCCTTGCAGGACGCTCGGTATCTTTCCGCTTTGATTCAGGTGCAGATTATTTCGGCAGTTATGTCACCACAACACCGGAAAACACATTGCTACAGATGCAATTGCTTGCCGCTTATCTTACCGCCCCCGGCTATCGTAAGACAGCAGTAGAGCGCTATCGGCAGGGCTTTGACAATTATTATGCACGCATCGAGGCCACACCCGATGCGGCTCTGGGCACCCATATTGGCGAGATTATCTCTGATGGTGACCCGCGCTTCACTCTTGCACCGCAAGCCGAGCTGGAAGCACTGGATTTTGATGATCTTCGCCAGATCGTCAGCGAACCGTTTATGCGCGCGCCACTTGAGATTGGTATTGTTGGTGATGTTGATCCTGAGACCATCATCGATGAGGTCGCGGACACATTCGGTGCCCTGCCCTCGCGTGAGAGCGAAAAACGCTTCTATAATGATCAGCGGAAACGCAGCTTCACCGCCAATAGAAGCACCCGCTATATCGCCCATGATGGCGAGCCGCAGCAGGCGATATTGCGCTATTATTGGCCAACAAGCGATGACAGCGATTTCGCTACCACCATTCGTTTGTCGCTGTTGGCAGAAGTGTTGCAATTACGCCTGACCGATATTCTCCGTGAAGATCTAGGCGCCAGCTACTCGCCCAGCGCCTCCTCTTTCATGTCATCCATCTATGATGATTTTGGCTATGTCACCTTTGGCAGTGCCGTGGATTTTGCCGATCGCGCCAAAGTGCGGCAGGTTATCAGCGAGATTATTAAAGAGATCATCGCCGAACCGGCGACCGAGGATGAACTGCTGCGCGCCCGAAAACCGATATTGGAACGGCTGAAGCAGCGCGACAGCAATAATGGCTCCTGGCTGGCGATTGTTGACGAAGCCCAGACCGATGAGGAAGCATTAAAACGCTATCGTATATTGCCGCAGATTGTCGAAGAGGTGACTACGGATGATTTGCACCGCGAGGCGCAGAAATGGCTGTCGGTTGAGCCACTGATCGTCGAGGTGATACATCGTCAGGAATATGCGCGCCTTGCCAAGCCGACAACACTGGCGACAGATACGAATTAAGCCAGATCAGCCGCGGGTACGATAGCCGCTGATGATACCGAACAGAAAGGACAGGAACAACGCAAGCTGGATCTTCCCATCCGGATCGCGCCAACCAATTATTTCCTGTCCAAAGGCAAAGAGCGCGATAAACATCACTATCGCCAGACCTGCACTCATGGTCACACCCCTATTCTTTCTCAAACTCCAACGCATATTTTAAATTTTGATAGTTAAGGATGCGTTATCATGTTTACGATTCACCGCAGACCCTTGCGGATGACAACGGCTCAGGCTAGCGGAGCCATGTAAACAGTTAATCCCATATCCATTGCAAGCGATTGCGATAATAAGGTCAGAGCGATGAAAATTCGAGTTCATGTGACACTCAAGCCCGGCGTTCTCGATCCACAAGGGCGTGCCACACATCACACGCTGGAAAATATGGGTTTTGACGGCATAGAAGATGTCCGCTGCGGCCGAATGATCGATCTGGAGGTTGCCCCGACAGTCACTGACGAGGACATCGCGGATATGTGTCGTAAATTGCTCGCCAATACGGTGATCGAGAATTTCGATATTGTTCGCTTCGATATGGATGCGGCAGCGGCATGAAGACCGCTGTTATCCGTTTCCCGGGTTCCAATTGCGACCGCGATATGCAGGTCGCATTGCGGCAGCTGACAGGTCAAGAGCCAAACATCATCTGGCACAGTGAAACGACCATCGGGGATGACATTGATTTTATCGCGATTCCGGGTGGTTTTTCTTATGGCGATTATCTGCGTTCCGGTGCGCTGGCGGCGCGTTCCGCGATTATGCAAGATATCGTCCGTGCAGCTGAACGTGGCGTGCCGATGATCGGCATCTGTAATGGCTTTCAGGTCCTTACCGAAACGCGCCTTCTACCCGGCGCTCTTATGCGTAACAGTGGCCTTGATTTTGTCTGCCGCGATGTCTCGCTCAAGGCTAACCCGAACGCCTCACCGATGCTCACCGAGTTAAGCGCAGATACCAGCTATTCCATACCTGTGGCGCACCATGACGGTAATTATTTTGCCGATCAAGAAACATTGGACGAACTGGAAGCCGAAGGCCGCATCGCTTTTCGCTATGAGGACAATCCCAATGGATCGATGCGCAATATCGCCGGCATCGTTAATAAACGCGGCAACATATTGGGCATGATGCCGCATCCGGAGCGTGCAGTTGATCCGGCTTGTGGCGGCACTGATGGCGCAACCATATTGCGGTCAATGCTGGCCGCAACCATGGCCGCAGCCTGACCTCAAGCCCACTTCTTATCCTGTATTGTGAATAAATTGACGGCCTCCTCAGAGGTCATCGGGCGGCCATAATAATAGCCCTGAATCTTCTTGCAGCCCAATTGGGTTATCCGTTTCGCTTCCGCTTCATCTTCTACGCCTTCAGCGGTTGTCGACATGCCCAGACTATCGGCCATTGCGACAACGGCACGGACAATGGCAAGGCTTTCAGGAACATCACGCGCCGCGCCTTGCACGAAACTGCGGTCAATCTTGATATTGGTGAAGCGGGTTTTGCGCAGATAACCTAGCGAGGAATAGCCCGTACCAAAGTCATCCAGTGACAGGCCGACACCCAGTGACAATATCTGGTCGAGAACATCAACGGCCATAGTGCCCTCATGCAAGAAGATGCTCTCAGTAACTTCAATGTCCAGTCGATGCGCCGGCAAGCCTGATGCAGACAGAGCATTGATCAGGATCGTCATGAAGTTCGCATCACTCAATTGCCCGGCAGAAACATTGACCGATAATTTAACGTGTTCCGGCCAATTCATGGCTTCCTTGCAGGCATTTTCCAGTACCCAGCGACCGATAGGAACAATCAGCCGCGCATCTTCTGCCAGTGGAATGAACTTTGCTGGCGAAACATGACCAAGTTCAGGGTTTTTCCAGCGCAGCAATACCTCAAAACCGCATATATCTTCCTTCTCTGAACGCACAATCGGCTGAAAATTCAGGTTGAATTCGTCATTGGTTAGCGCTTTGCGAAGGGCAATTTCCATGATGCGCCGCTCTTCTGCATGCATATGCAGCTTTGGCTCATAAACATGATGCTTGTTGCCGCCCTCATCCTTGGAACGATAGAGCGCAAGGTCGGCATTGCGGATAAGCATTTCCACTGTACGCCCATCACGTGGCGCGATCGCCGAACCGATACTGGCACCAACAAAAACCGTATGCTGGTTAACCTCATAAGGCTTGGACAATGCATCGATAATTCTGTGCGACAGGTTCTGGATATAGCTTGTATCCGGAACTTCCTTGATCATCACGGCAAATTCATCACCGCCAAGACGCCCACACATTTCATTCTTTGTCATCAAAGAATTCAGGCGCTCGGACACCTGCGCCAGAAGACGATCACCAACAAGGTGGCCAAGCGTATCATTCACGGCCTTGAAGCGATCAAGGTCGATCATCAGAAAAGCACAGCGTCGCCGCCACTTTTCTGAGTCCTGCATCGCTTTGTCTGTGGCCTCGGTAATATGCAGTCTGTTGGGCAAGCCTGTCAGCGTGTCATAACGCGCCATATGGGCGATTTTCTCTGCAGATGCGCGCTGCTCGGTGACATCTGACCCAACACCTCTAAAGCCCAGGAAAACGCCATGATCGTCGAGCTTCGGCGAAGCAGACAATTCCCACCAGCGAATGTCATCGCGAATATGTACCCGCACCATCAGGTTGCTGAAACTTTCCTTGCGCTTAAGCTTTTCTGCCAGATCGTGCAGGCTTGAATGGAATTTGCCCGTCTCCCACGACGCTCCGGAAATCATTTGAATAAAGGATTGTCCCTCAATCTCTTCAACGCTCCGTCCCAACGCAAAAGCAAATCGCGGGCTGACATGTGTGACCTGTCGCGCAGTATCAATCTGCCACAACCAGTCGGCACCGCTTTCCTCAAACTCGCGCAGCAACAGGCTGACAACTTCCGACTTTTCATTGAGGCTATGTTCGGACAGACGATAGCTCAGATAATCACGCGCCATTTCCAGGCAAGCTGCTACCAGAATGATAGTCAGGCAAATTGCGGCCGATGCCATGATATACTGCCCGGAAAGCACGAACGAGACTGTGCTGGCAACGCCGACCAGCGAGGTGAAAAGTATCGTCCCCAAAGGCATTGTTCCCAATATAACCGATGCACCAACCATCAGCGCAGCAATAATTGTCCAGCTTGCACCATGCTGACCTATGGAACCATATTGGCTGAAAACCAGCATGGGCACAGACCAGCAGATCGCCGATATAACCGATCCAAGCGCAAGACCGTTCAACGTGGCAATTGTGATTTCCGGGTTCTTGCCACTGCGTTTAACGCGATTATGCGCTATCAGACCGTTGGCCAGAATAACGATTACGCTGGCGCAACACCAAAGCAGCAGAAACGGCAAGGCTATGACATCAGAATAGAGCTGCGCTACAAGAATGACGCCGAGCATATTGGCGATGATGCGCAAATAGCTTAGATTTGAGAAACGTTCATACTGGATGGCGCGAATACGGTCCCAGTCAAACCCTTCTGGCTTTGACAGACATAAAATGCCCAGAATTGGCAACGGCTTAGCGTCGTATAGAGGTGTCGGACTTTCAGACATGGAGATAATGTAACGACACTATCTTAGCGAATGGTAAGCAGGCAGATAAAATTCTGCCCTATAGAGGGACAGGTCTCTAAAGCATCAGGCTGACCTGTATTGCGCTACGATACGCAACCATAGCTATAGCTGGTCAGCGGCTTTCTCCCAGTTCCGACCATCAAAAGCCTGTATCTTCGGACGCAACACTTCCATGTTATCGAGACATCCATAGTGTATGCTCCAACAGTCCGGATGCGAGCGCGGCTGATAAAAGCTCTTGATACCGCAATACTTGCAAAACAGATGCTCCGCAGCACCGGTACCGAAACGATAGCTGGTGAGAGCATCTTTGCCTGACAGCAATGTGAAATTCTCATGCGGTACAAACAAATGAATGTAGCCTGTTCGTCGGCATATCGAGCAGTTGCAGTCAAGCAGCACTGGCTCGCGCACAACCTTTGCAGAAAACCGCACAGTACCACAGTGACAGCCGCCTTCAACCGTTACGGTCTCTGCTGTGCCGCCCTGAGTCATTCCACAGTTACAGATTTTGCCAAATTGCGAGGTTGGTCAACATCCGTACCCTTGGTGACGGCTACATGATAAGCCAGCAATTGCACGGGAACGGCATAAACCATTGGTGCGATTAGTGGATGCACAGCCGGTACTTCAATCGTCGCCATGACGCCATGTGAGGCTGCATCCAGTCCCTTGCGGTCTGAAATGAGGACAATCTTGCCGCCCCGCGCCTGAACTTCCTGCATATTCGAAACGGTCTTTTCAAATAACGGCCCCGAAGGTGCGAGGACGATAACCGGTACCAGATCGTCGATAAGTGCAATCGGCCCATGCTTCATCTCGCCAGCAGCATAGCCTTCCGCATGAATATAGCTGATTTCCTTGAGTTTCAGTGCCCCTTCGAGGGCCATGGGGAAATCAGGGCCACGGCCCAAATACAATACATCGCGCGCCGGGGCGATCAGGGGTGCCATATTTTCGATTTCTGCATCAAAGGATAAAGCTGCATTCAGAGCAGCAGGCGCTTCGGTGAGATGTTCGACAATCTCCTGCTCCTCTTCCGCCGTGAGCTCACCTTTGGCACGGGCAAGATTTGTCGCCACCGCCGCAAGAACCGCCAACTGACAGGTAAAGGCTTTGGTAGATGCAACACCAATTTCCGGCCCAGCATGGGTAGGCAGTAGCAGATCGGCCTCGCGTGCCATGGAACTGGTCGGGACATTGACCACAGCGCCGATAATCTGCGCGTTCTCGCGCGCATAGCGCAGCGCCGCCAGCGTATCGGCGGTCTCGCCGGACTGGCTGATGAAAAGGGCTAACCCTCCCTCTTCCATAACCGGCTGGCGATAGCGGAATTCCGAAGCGACATCCAAATCGACCGGGACACAGGCAAACTGCTCAAACCAGTATTTCGCCACCATCCCGGCATAGTAACTGGTACCGCAGGCGACGATCGTGACGCGGCGGATTTCCGAGAGATCAAAATCGATATCCGGAAGCGCAACCTTACCTTCCAGCGGGCGCACATAGCTTTGCAAAGTCTGGGCCACTACGACGGGCTGCTCATAGATTTCCTTGAGCATGAAATGGCGGTAATTGCCCTTTTCTATTGCCTGTACTTGCGCGCCCGAATGAACAATAGCGCGCTCCACCGGCTGATTTTTGCGGTCGTAAATCTCCACTGATGTGCGACGTACTACAGCCCAGTCGCCTTCTTCCAGATAGGCAATACGCTGGGTCATAGGCGCCAGCGCCACCGCATCGGATCCGATATAATTTTCACCCTCGCCATAGCCGACGGTCAACGGCGCGCCCTGACGTGCCGCAATCAACAGGTCGGGATCGTTGCGGAACATTGCAGCCAGCGCAAACGCACCGACCAGCCGCGGCAATATCGTCGCGACCGCATCTTGCGGTGTCGCGCCCTTCTCAACCTCACGCGCGATGAGATGCGCCACCACTTCCGTATCGGTCTGGCTGGCAAATTCGCGGCCCTCTGCCTGCAATTCCTCGCGCAGATCACGAAAATTCTCGATAATGCCATTATGCACAATCACCACATCGCCAACGATATGTGGGTGGGCATTGTCTTCGGTCGGGGCACCATGCGTGGCCCAGCGGGTGTGGGCGATACCGGAATTACCAGCGAGAGGCTGATCCGCCAGCCGTTCGGCCAGATTGACCAGCTTGCCCTGCGCCCGGCGGCGCTCAAGCTGGCCATCAACGATGGTGCACAGACCGGCACTGTCATAGCCGCGATATTCCAGGCGCTTCAGGCCATCGACCAGACGGTCGGCAACATCATCCGTGCCCAAAATCCCGATAATTCCGCACATATGCGATCCTTTAGCCCTGTTGTTTCTTTTTCGTCATGGCAGCGCGGAAACGCGCAGCCCATCCGGTTTTCTCTTTGGTCTCGGCGCGAACCAATGCCAATGCATCGGCGGGGACATCCTGTGTCACCGTCGCCCCTGCACCCACAATCGCGCCATCGCCGATAGTCACCGGTGCAACCAATGCACTGTTGGAACCGATAAATGCGCCTTCGCCAATCTCGGTGCGATATTTGAAAAAGCCGTCATAATTGCAGGTGATGGTGCCCGCGCCGATATTGGCACCCGCGCCGACGTCAGCATCACCAATATAGCTCAGATGATTGGCCTTCGCGCCCTCACCGAGCACCGCTTTCTTCATCTCGACAAAATTGCCGACCTTCGCTTTTTCGCGCAATTCCGCGCCGGGACGCAACCGGGCATAGGGGCCGATTTGGCAATTCGCGCCAATATCCGCGCCCTCAATATGGCTGAAGCTGTGGATTTCTGTGCCACTGGCAATACGAACGCCGGGGCCGAAGACCACATGGGATGCAACCGTAACATCGGGCTCAATCGCGGTATCATGGGCGAAGAAAACCGTTTTGGGTGCTACCAGAGTCACTCCAGCGGCCATCATTTCAGCACGCTTGCGCTGCTGCCATTGCGCTTCGACCTGTGCGAGTTCGGCGCGGCTGTTTACGCCTTCTACTTCCCAATGATCGCATTCGATTACGCGGCAGCTGCGGCCTGCAGCCAGCGCTATGGTGACTAGATCGGGCAGATAATATTCGCCCGAAGCATTCTGATTGCCGACTTTGGAAAGCAGTGAGAACATATCCGCAGAACGGGCCATAAGCAGGCCACTATTACACAGATTCACGTCCTTTTCGGCATCACTGGCGTCCTTGTACTCGACCATTTTGGCAATCTGGCCGTTATCATCGGCAATTACCCGGCCATAGGCCTTTGCGTCTTCGGGACGAAAACCCAATACAACCGCAGCAGGCACATCGCCATTGGCATCCGTCTTATGCAATGCATCACGCATGGCTTTGACGGTATCACTGCTGACCATCGGCACATCGCCGAAACAAGCCAGCACATCGCCGTCAAAACCATCAAGCAGAGGTTCCGCCTGCAATACCGCATGACCGGTACCTAATTGTTCTTCCTGAACCGCAATATCAGCACCATGTTCACGCGCTATCGGTTCGACCTGTTCGCGGCTTTTACCAACCACAACAATCTTGCGCAGTTCCGCGCCCTCAGAGACCGCATCTAGACTGTCGAGCAAATGCAACAGCATTGGCTTGCCCGCTATCGGGTGCAGCACCTTGTGCAGCGAAGAGTGCATCCGCGTGCCCTGCCCCGCCGCCAGAATGATCGCCGCCAATGGCCGCCCATTCAGATCGCTCATGCTACCCTCTTCATTCAACCCGGAATATGCCGACTATGCTGAACCGCAACTGATCGGAAATCTTCGCGGCGTCTTTGCCATGTTGTTCTTGCATATGCCAGCCCCATTGGCTCTAAGCGGCGATATGCCAGAAATTTCTTTCCAAATCGTCGCCTTCGATCTTGATGGCACGTTGCTCGACACCAGCCCCGAACTGACAGCGGCGGTTAATCATACGCTTGCCATCGCCGGCTGCCCGCCATTGGCGATTGATGATGTCAAACCTATGGTCGGCCTTGGTGCCAAGCATATGCTGACCGAAGGGCTTGCGAAAGCCGGGATTGACGATCCTGAAGCGACCAAGAAATATCTGCCCGAATTGCTGGATTATTATGGCAAGAATCTCGGCAGCGGATCGCCGCCTTATCCGGGCCTGCTCAAAGTGATGGATGCGCTTGATGAGATGGGCATCGCCATGGCGGTGGTGACCAACAAATATGAGCGTTTTGCCGAAACACTTCTCACCCGCATCAATATGCGCGATCGCTTTGCCGCTGTTATCGGCGGCGATACGATGGGCAAAGGCAAAGCCAAGCCGCACCGCGCGCCGATTGACGAGATGATCAAACGCAGCGGCGGCGGAAAGGCGATCTTTATCGGCGACAGTATCTATGACGTCATGGCGGCGCATAATGCCGGGATACCGGCGATTGCCGTGCGCTTCGGCTTTCTGCATCAGCCGGTGGATGAGCTCGGCGCGGATGCCATTCTTGACCATTATGATGATCTGCTGGGCCTGCTGGCCGAAATGTCACGATAGAATCTATAAGTAACACATTCTTTTGTCAGTTTACGTCGGCCCCGCGCAGGCGGGGCCAGGGCTTTCTTATCGACTCACGCAAAGACGCGAAGGCGCAAAGAGGGTTCTTCTACATGAGGTCACTTTGTGTCTTTGCGTGAAACAAAATAGCCTTGGCCCCGCCTGCGCGGGGCCGACGTAAAGATAGATATGATCTTTAAAGAAAAACTCAGATTTAACCTGCTGATTCTGTGCCCTTGCGCCATTTGATCCATAAATGCCGCGCCAGCATCAAAGGCGGCATGCGCAGCCAGTGCGAACGGATATAGATGATAAAGCGCAGGAGATGATGCGTTTCCTGCCCCCAACCATTGCGCGCCAATAACCGGCGACGGAACAGCGCTTCACGCCGACCCCATTTCGCACCCCAGCTTTGCGGCCATACTGTGCCATAAAGGTTATGGGATAGTTGCAATGTGCCGCGAACAGCAGGCCATAAGTCATGGCTGCGCGCGCGTCCCTCAAGCGCCTGCCATTGCTGTTCTGATATGCAGAATTCACTGATGAGCAGGTGAAAATCCCACAAATTGCGCAGACCACCCGCCATATCGCCATCGGCGAGGAAATGCGCAGCGCAATGGCAGAGCATATCATGAGGATCGAGGACTTTGAGGCCGTCACCAATATCAAGGGTACAAGCAATCATCGCCTCAGCGTCCGGCGTCGGCTTAGCCGTCAGCGGCAATATGGTGTGATGCACATCGATCATGCCATCGCGGTCCTTGTGGATCAGCGGCGGCAGTTCGTGCATCCATTGGCGGTAATAGGCTTGGTCATAAGGGTCTTCCTTGACCCATTCCCAGCCATTATCCAGCAACGCCGCCTCAACCTCATCAAGCCTGTCACGCCGCACCAAAATATCGAGATCGCCAATATGTCGCCCTTGCGCTGCTTTGAGACCGCCGACGAGATAGGCCGCGCCTTTAAGCAATATCGGGGCGATGCCGAGTGGAGCAAGCGCGGTAACGGCACATTTCGCCTCCCATCGCGCTTTTTGCTGGATCGCCGCACATTCCGTCTGCGCATCGGCAAAGATTTGCGCCACAGCCTCTGGTACCTTCTCGCCTTCCAGACGCTCCGCCAATGTTGCCAGCAATAGTTCGGCGCGGGCTACGCAGAGAATGTCGGTCCATTGGGTATCAGATATCTCTGTCGCTTTTGCCGGATCACGCAACAAGGCTACAAGCTGCTCAACAGGCCGGGTCATACGACACTCGCCCATAAGTCTTCGACCAGTTCCAGCGCCTCATCGGTGGTCTCAAAGTCAATCGCATGCGCCGGAACCGTCTGAACCAGATTGACCAGCGCCGAGAACCCAGCCTCACCCAGCGCAACATAGTTGGTCGAAGCCTGAGTCAGCCGGACAAAATTCTCGGTTGGCGGTACCGGATCAGTGGCGCGCGTATAACCAAAGCTGGGATAGAGCAGCAAGGCAGGTGGTGCAGCTTCGCCCATGGCGGCAATAGCAGTTTCGGGCGGCTGTAAATGGCGGATCGCGCCTTTTGGCGTATCAGTCAGCAGCGGCCCGAAACGGGCATCATCGCCAACAAAATCACGCGCCGCATCAATGGCACTGTTCTTGAGGCTGATCGCGCGCGGAAAACCATGAATATCGCCGCTGTCGAGATCAACCAGCGCAAACTCATCACCCAGAAAACGCCAGCCATGTTCCGCCAACAGCGCCGACAATGTGGACTTGCCCGAGCCGGACTCGCCGGTCATCAACAGCACCTTGCCATCACGCTCGACCGCGCTGGCATGCAACAGCAAATGCCGCCGCCAGCCCAGTGCCATTTGCAGGTTCATCGCCATTTCTGCCGCCAGCAACCCCTGCGCTAGCGGCAACGGGCTGGCATCTGGCAGCATATAATCGCCCGACAGCCGCACCGATGGCCGGAACCAGCGGCGATAGAAGCGCTGTGCTTCCAGCCTGACGGTAAAATCGGCAATCGCATCATCGCAGTCAGGATAAGACTGATATAGCGCCTCAAGCTGCTCTATCGGTTGGGCCCAATCGGAACCGATACGAAAGATCGCCGGGCCGACATGGATGCGGCATTCATAGCGCATCTTTATTGCCTTGCTCCCGGACTTCACGACGCACAAAGCCCAAAGCCACCATTTCATCCAGCCGCGCTGTCAACCGCGTCAGATCATCCTCATTTTCGGCTTCGGGCTCATCCTCTTCGGACTGCAGATCATATTGCGCATTAAGCGCGGTCATAACCTCATCTGGGGTTTCCGCGCCTTGTAGCATGGCATCGATTATCTGAGGCACCGGCTCAATCAGCACATGCGTCTGTCCCGATGGCCGGTGATAGAGCACCTGCATCTCATCCAAAGTTTCACGGATCCAATTGTCCAGCGGATCAAGGATATAATGGGTGGTTTGAGGCATAGGCTTGGTCAAAACAGGCGCTTTCGCCATGCTCTTTTAGCCCAGTCGCCGCCCCTGAATCGAGGCATAACAGGTAAAACCGCTCTGCCCCGGGCGCAGGCGGCGGATCAGATCGCGATAGGCACGCGGACCGCGTACACGACCGCGGCGGACATCTTCGCCCTTGAATGTGCGCGGCGGCAACAAGGTTGCCCCTTCGGTCTTGCGATCAACGATATTGCCATAGGCATCGACATAAATCGGGCCCTGCTCCTTTGCAGGCACAGTGATTTCGCACGTCAGTACCGAACTGGCAGTCTGCGCCAGCGCGGGACGCACGCTGACAATAGCGGAAGACGCAACCGCTCCCAACACCAGAGCACGCCGCGTCTGACGGAAGGATTCATTACCTGAATCCGCCTCATTGGGCGTCTCTGCATCATCTGTTTTGCGATCAGTCATATATATCCCGGATTATGTCCATATTTGTCCTATTATGCCGAACCATAAAAATCGAGTAAAAGCGTCTATTAAACCGCCATAATGTGGATGTTTGTGCAGGATCGGGACATTCGCTGTCATAATTGCTAATCAAATAACGGTTAATGTCAGAAATGACGCAACAGGATTCGGCAATGCGAGACTTTTTCAGCCCTGAGATACGCCCGGCGCGGCTGTTCCTCGCGGCGATGATTATCGTCGCTGCCCCGGTACTCGGCCTCTATATTGACGGCCCCGTTGAACGCAGCGCCATCATTATTGCTGCCGGGCTGGTTGCGCTGGCTATTGGCCTGGATCAGAAAACCCCAGCAGTGCGCAGTGTTGAGGCAGCATCGCCGATATTGGAGAGCGACGATACGGAATGGCATGAATTGCCTGAATTGCTCTCGCTGATTGAGGGCATTCCCGATCCCATGCTGATACTCTCCGGCATGACGGTCATTACCTCTAATGCCGCTGCAAAGGCGATGTTGGGCAATGAGATCGACAATGAAGATGTTCGTCTGGTGATCCGCCACCCCAGTGCCACTGACGCGATTGTACGCCAGCGTGAGGAACCTTTGCGCCGACCGATTGAATTGATCGGTATCGGCAGCCGCGACCAACGCTGGGAGCTTAATCTGCGCAGCGTGGATGATGGCGACTATTGCATCCTCTATCTTTGGGACCGTTCGAGTAACTATGCGGTTGAGAAGATGCGGACCGATTTTGTCGCCAATGTCAGCCATGAATTGCGCACACCGCTGTCGTCAATCATCGGGTTTATTGAAACGCTGCGGGACAAGGAAGCCGGGGAAGACAAGAAGACGCGAAAACGCTTTCTCAAGGTCATGGCAGGCGAAGCAAACCGCATGCAGCAACTCATCTCTGACCTGATATCGCTGTCGCGAATCGAGGCTGAGAAGTTTAAGCCGCCGGAGAATCTGGTCGATATGGCGGAGCTGCTGGAAGAGGTAAAAGTGATTTTTGATGATCGCTATGATCACAATATCATTCTCGATATTGACCCCAGTGTCCGCACCGTGCGTGGCGATCGCTCACAATTGTCACAGATGATCCAGAATCTGGTCTCCAACAGCATCAAATATGGCCGCCCTGAGACGTCAGTCATGATACGGCTAAAGCCCAGCCGCACTGGCAGCATGGCCCGTCTGGCCGTTATTGATGAAGGCGACGGCATTGACCCCAAACATCTGCCCCGCCTGACCGAGCGCTTCTATCGTGTCGATTCCGGTCGTTCGCGACAAATTGGCGGAACCGGTCTCGGCCTGTCTATCGTTAAACATATCGTCGAGCGCCATGGCGGCCGATTGGAGATCAATAGCACGGTCGGCAAGGGCACGAATATTACCATCTCGCTGCCAGCGACACAGCCGGAAATAAGCGATAGCGAAGACGATGGTGATGACACTCATGATGGCACAGAGGCCGAAAAGCAGTCTGCCCTGTCGTAACTGCCATCAGAGCAGGTGAACAATTATAATGCTGCAACAGTCTGCGCCAAAACACCGTGTCATTAAATTGTAATCATACTGTCATTCTTGATAAACTGCGCCTGCGTAAGGCCCCGCTTATCGGATAGGAATATTCTATCATCTATCCGCTTAATTCATAACAATATCGCTCTCACAGGATCATAAAATGCGCGCCTTTTCCCTTATCGGTTTATCAGCATTGCTGGCTCTTGGCGCCTGTCAGGATCCCGCGAGTCTGGTGCCCGATACCAGCCGTGATGAGGTGCGTATTGTCGGATCCTCTACGGTCTTTCCTTTCGCTAAAATCGTCTCGGATTCGTTCCAGAGCATTGGCGAACATCCCTCCCCCATTCTCGAATCTACCGGCACAGGCGGCGGCATTCAGCTATTTTGCGATGGCATCGGCGCATCGACTCCAGATATCGTCAATGCCTCACGGCGGATGAAAGCATCCGAGCTGGCCCGGTGCGCGGAAAATGGCGTTGAAGAAGTCGTCGAGTTCAAAGTCGGAGTCGATGGCCTGGCATTGGCTCAATCGACTGAGGGCGCGGCGCTCAACCTAACCGTGCCACAGATTTATCAGGCACTGGCCGCGCGGCCTTATGGCAAGGATGCGCGCCCGGAAACATGGGCAGATGTCGATCCGTCGCTGCCGGATATTCCAATCAAGGTTTATGGTCCGCCCAAGACGTCGGGCACGCGCGATTCCTTCGAAGAGCTGATCATGGAAGTTGGGTGCAAAAGCGATCCGGCCATGGCGGAGCTGGAAGAGAGAGATGAGGACGAACACAAAAAAATCTGCACCGATGTCCGCACCGATGGCGCTTATATTAACACCGGCGAGAATGATAATCTGATCGTCCAGAAAATCACTGGCGACCCCAATGCGGTCGGCATTTTCAGCTATAGTTATCTTGATGAAAATGCCGAAGCGGTGCGCGGCGTGACCATCAATGGAATCATCCCGGAATATGACAGCATCGCATCAGGTGATTACCCAGGTGCACGGCCACTCTATCTTTATGTCAAAAAGCGGCATGTGAATGTCATACCCGGGCTGAAAGACTATCTCGCCGAGTTTATTGCGCTCGCCATACCCAATAGCCCTCTTGCCGATGCTGGCATGATTGCGTTGCCCGAAGATCAGCGTACCGATCTCTCCAACCGGCTCGAATCATTGCCGGCAATCACGGCGGCGGATCTTGGCTAAGCGTGCGGCAACAGGGGACAGTGGCGATCAGTTTGCGCCTGCCGCGCCAATGGCAGAGAATTTAGGGGGCTGAACAGCGATGGCGGGAATCGCATTTCTTTTTCTGATCGTCGGGCTTGGCGTTCTGGGTTGGCTGTTCGGCCGGGCCAAGGCCAATCGCTTTGTACTCGCCGGCAAGACCAGCTTCAACTCCCTGCCCAACTATCATGGCTGGTATGTTGCGCTCTGGGCGATGGTTCCGGTCATCATTTTCGCCTCCATATGGATCAGCGTTTCGCCTGCCCTCACCACCAATATGGTGCTGACCGATCCGGCTGCGGCCAGCCTGCCGGAAGACCCGTTTTCCCGCGCGTCAATCCTGTCGGAAGCGCGCGCGCTATCTCGCGATGCATCCTCGCAGAGCTTTAACCCTGAAGCAGAAGCGCTCGCGCCCATCTATGGCTCGGCAGAATATTATTATCAGATGATCGGTATCGCTGCGGCCCTTTTGCTTGGCTTTGCTGGGGCTGCCTATGCTTTCTTGAAAGTTCGCCCCGACTTCCGGGCGCGCAGTCAGGTTGAGCGTGTCGTGCTGATGGTATTGCTGATCGCATCGCTGATCGCGATATTGGCAACCATCGGCATTGTCGCCTCGCTGATATTTGAGTCGATCCGCTTTTTTGGCATGGTGTCGCCTATAGAATTCCTCTTTGGCGGCGAATGGAATCCACGCAAGGAAGTCGTGCCGGGCGAATATAATGGCTTTGGCGCTATACCGCTATTCTGGGGAACAATCTTTATCGGCGCGATCATCGCCATGATCGTTGCCATTCCCTTCGGCCTTATGAGCGCGGTCTATCTCACCCAATATGCCCCTGCCCGACTGCGCAGTTGGATGAAACCGATATTAGAGATTCTCGCGGGCGTGCCGACTGTGGTTTATGGCTATTTTGCCGCGCTTACGGTGGCTCCTGCATTGCGCGATTTTGCCGTATCCATCGGTATTAGCAATGCCTCATCAGAATCGGCGCTGGCGGCGGGTCTAGTTATGGGTGTTATGATTATTCCGTTCGTCTCCTCCATGGCCGATGACAGCATCGCTGCCGTCCCGAGCGCCATGCGCGATGGCTCGCTCGCCATGGGGGCAACGCCGAGCGAGACGATCAAGAAAGTGTTGATCCCTGCGGCACTGCCCGGCGTTGTTGGCGGCGTATTGCTCGCGGTCAGCCGCGCCATTGGTGAAACAATGATTGTGGTGATGGCCGCTGGCTTAGCCGCCAATATGACCGCCAATCCGTTCCAGAGCGTGACGACAGTGACGGTGCAGATCGTCAAACTGCTCACCGGCGACACAGATTTTGACGGCCCGATGACGCTTGCAGCTTTTGCGCTCGGTCTGGCGCTGTTCTTTGTTACCTTGTTGCTCAATCTGGTCGCCTTGCAGATCGTAAAAAGATATCGGGAAAGCTATGAGTGAAGCCGCCGCCATGCCCGCCGCAACGGCCTCTGGTCATAAGGCGCAGACCGACTGGAAAAGCGCCGCCATGCGCAAGCGCGTCGCCAGGCGCTATGCTGCGGAGAAGCGATTCAAAGCGGTTGGCCTGATGGCAATTGTGCTGTCGTCACTGTTTCTCGCCTTCTTGCTGTTCGTCATGGTCAGCAATGGCGCCAAGGGTTTTCAGCGTACCGAGATTGCCCTGCCAATAGACTTTGTGACGCTGTCGGGCGGTGCTTCACCGGAGAGTTTGAAAGGCAATGGACAGGATGCCACTCTCGCCTCGCTCGATATTCGCGGCATCACCAGTGCAGCGATTGAGAGCAATTATGGCGAGGAAGGCCGCAAGATTTTTGCTCGCAATGCCTGGGTAGAAGTGCGCGAACAGCTGCGCGATGATCCGGAGCTTATCACGCAAAATGCGACCTTGTGGCTCTCGGCCACCAGCGCCTTTGACCGCATCAACAAGGGCGATAGTAATGCCGAGTTGCAGCCGATTTTTGAAAAGGTCGATAGCGACGGCAATGTCCGCAGCGTCTTCAATCTGCCTTTCCTCACCAATTCCGATGGTGTTGACCCGGCACTGGTCGGTATCTGGGGAGCGCTCAAAGGCTCGCTGATGACGATGTTTGTCACCCTGTTGCTAGCCTTCCCCATTGGCGTCTTGTCGGCGGTCTATCTCGAAGAATATGCGCCGCAAAATCGCTGGACCGACCTGATCGAGGTCTCGATCAACAATTTGGCTGCCGTCCCTTCGATCATTTTCGGCCTGCTAGGTTTGGTGGTGTTCCTGACATGGATGGACCTGCCGCGCTCCTCTGCACTGGTTGGTGGTCTCACTCTGGCGCTCATGACCTTCCCGGTCATCGTCATCGCAGCACGCAATGCGGTTAAAGCGGTGCCGCCCTCGATCCGCGAGGCTGCACTTGGCATCGGTGCCAGTAAGGTGCAGGTGATTTTCCACCATGTTCTGCCGCTTGCCATTCCCGGCATTATGACCGGCACGATCATCGGTATGGCCCGCGCCCTCGGCGAGACCGCACCGCTGCTGATGATAGGGATGCGTGCCTTTACCGCGACTCCTCCGGGCAATCTCTCCGATCCCTCGACCGTGCTTCCGGTCCAGATTTTCCTGTGGTCAGACGAGGTGAATAGCGGATTTGTGGAGAAAACCTCCGCCGCGATCATTATATTGCTGCTATTCCTGCTAACCATGAATGCGGTGGCGATCTGGCTGCGCAACCGCTTTGAAACACGATGGTGACCTGAAGACATGAACACACATGCTACCGATATGACCGCCACCACGCCGATGAAAATGGCGACCCGTGATGTCCATGTCTTTTATGGCAAGAAAGAGGCCATTAAAGGCGTCGATATTGATATCGATATGGATAATGTGACTGCGTTTATCGGTCCGTCAGGCTGTGGCAAATCAACCTTTCTGCGTACGCTCAACCGCATGAACGATACCATCCCGTCAGCGCGAGTGACCGGCACGATTACGCTGGATGGTGAGGATATTTATGACAGCGCCATGGACGTGGTGCAGCTGCGCGCCCGCGTCGGCATGGTGTTCCAGAAACCCAATCCCTTCCCCAAATCGATCTATGACAATATCGCCTATGGTCCGCGTATCCATGGCCTAGCCACCGACAAGGCCGAGCTTGATCGCATCGTCGAAAAGTCGCTGCAACGCGCCGGCCTATGGGCCGAGGTCAAGGACCGTCTCGGCGACAGCGGCACCGCGCTTTCCGGTGGGCAGCAGCAGCGTCTGTGCATCGCGCGCGCCATCGCAGTTGACCCCGAAGTCATCCTGATGGACGAACCCTGTTCTGCGCTGGACCCGATCGCTACCGCCAAGATTGAAGAACTGATTCACGAACTGCGCGGCAAATATGCTATCGTCATCGTGACGCACAATATGCAGCAAGCCGCGCGCGTATCGCAGCGCACGGCATTCTTCCATCTCGGCGATATGGTGGAATACGGCGAAACCTCGGAACTGTTCACCAATCCCAAGGAAGAAAAAACCCGCGATTACATCACAGGCCGCTACGGATAATATGGCACCAGTTTAATGACGCCCAGCAGTACCAAACACACGGTCAAAGCCTTTGATACCGACATGGTCCAGTTGCGTGGACTGGTGGCGGATATTGGCGGTCGTGCGGAAAAGGCGGTTATCGATGCAATGACCGCGCTGGAACGCAATGACCAGAGCATGGCCAGCGCGGTGATCGTCAAGGACAAGGATATTGACGAGCTGGAGCGCGAAATTGACCGTATGGTGGTGCAGATCATGGCGCTGCGCGCGCCGATGGCCGATGATTTGCGAGTGCTGATTGCGACACTGAAAATCTCCAGCAAGATTGAGCGTATCGGCGACTATGCCAAAAATATCGCCAAACGCGTACCGCTAATTGACCCGGATGACTGGATGGAAGCCGCCGATGCACTGGTGCCGATGTCACAGGCGGCAATTGAACTGGTTGATGATGCCATGAATGCCTATGCCCGCCGCGATGCCGATCTGGCGATCCAGGTGTGCAAGCGCGACAAGATGGTCGATGACTTTTACAGCGCCATTTTCCGTGGCCTGATCGACCATATGATCGCTGTTCCGGGCCAGGTAAATGCCGGTGTCCACCTGATGTTTATCGCCAAAAATCTCGAACGCATTGGCGACCATGCGACCAATATTGCCGAGATGGTCTATTTTTCAATTACCGGCGATAATCTGATAGAGCGCGATCGTGGCAATGATCCGCTCGATATGAATGACTGAAGAGGGAAGAGAGATGTCAAAGCCCCATATTCTGCTGGTTGAAGACGATATGGCACTGGCGGAGTTAATCTCCTGGCATTTCGAGAAACAGGGCTTTCGCATCAGCCAGACGCCAGACGGCGAAGAGGCGCTGCTGATTGTTGCCGAGCAGCAGCCCGATATTGTCGTCCTGGACTGGATGATTGACAACCTCTCGGGCATTGAGGTCTGCCGCCGCTTGCGCCGCAATAATGATACCGCCAATATCCCGATCATCATGATGTCAGCGCGCGGCGAGGAAGAGGACCGGGTGCGTGGCCTGGATATCGGTGCCGATGATTATCTCACCAAACCGTTCAGCCCGCGCGAGCTGATCGCCCGCGTCAATGCGGTGCTGCGCCGTATGCGTCCGGCTCTGGCGGGTGGCACCCTCACCTATGCCAATATCGAGATGGATACCGTCGGCTATAAGGTAAAGCGCGGCGGCAAGACTATCCCACTCGGCCCCACCGAATTCCGTCTGTTGCGGCACTTTCTGGAACATCCCGGCTGGGTGTTCTCGCGTGAACGTCTGCTTGATGCCGTCTGGGGCAATGAGAGCGATATCGAGATCCGAACCATCGACGTGCATATCCGTCGCTTGCGCAAGGCGATCAACGCCAATGGCGAGGCGGATATCATCCGCACTGTGCGCTCCGCAGGCTATGCACTGGATGCTGAGGCTGTCGCTTAAACACCAAATCCTCCCCGTTTACGGGGAGGGGGACCGTCGAAGACGGTGGAGGGGCACCCGCCACTTGCACTGCGCAGGCGGATAATCAAATGAGTTTCGCAAAAAGACACAAAGACACGAAGACTTCGCATCAAGAGTGAACACCTTTGTGCCTTCGTGTCTTTGTGCGAGTCAAAAAGCGACACAGCATAAGCAATGAGCCTGCCGTAACGGCACGTCCCCTCTCGAAGCAAAAGACCCAATTGCGCGGTTGACAAAGGCTCAGGCGCATTGGAAACCCGCGTCATAAATTTCAGAACACAACCCAATTTTTTTCAGGAGCCTTATCATGACCATCAGTTTTGCCGATCGCGTTGCCATTGTTACCGGAGCAGGCGGCGGCTTGGGCCGCGCCTATGCGCTGGAGCTTGCGCGCCGTGGCGCCAAGGTGGTGGTCAATGATCTGGGCGGGGCGCGCGATGGCACCGGCACCTCCGATGCCGCCGCGATTGTCGTCGAGGAAATCGAGAAAGAAGGCGGCGAGGCCATGGCCAATGGCGGTTCTGTCACCGAATATGCGCAGATGGAAGAAATGGTCGCCAAGGCCAAGGAAAAATGGGGCGGCGTCCATATCCTGATCAACAATGCCGGGGTATTGCGCGACAAGAGCTTCGCCAAGATGGAGCCGAAAGACTTTTCCTTTGTCGTTGATGTGCACCTCAACGGATCCGGCAATGCCACCAAGGCAGTATGGGAAACGATGCGCGAGCAAAATTACGGCCGCATCCTGATGACTGCTTCGTCCACCGGGCTATACGGCAATTTCGGCCAGGCCAATTATGGCGCGGCCAAGCTGGGCCTCGCAGGCCTGACCAAAACGCTGTATCTCGAAGGCGCGAAGTACAACATCAAAGTCAACACGCTGGCCCCGGTCGCCGGCACCCGTATGACCGAAGATATTTTCCCGCCTGAAGCCTTCAAAGCCTTCACCCCGGAAAATGTGGCGCCTGCTGCGCTGTATCTGGTGTCCGAAGATGCGCCCACCAATATGATCATCGGTGCCGGTGCAGGTGCGTATCACGCTGCGTATGTCACCATGACACCGGGCGTAGCGCTGCCTGAGGGTGAACGCACCGTGGAGGGCGTTGCTGCGGTATTCGACAAGATCACCGACCGCACTGGTGAGATTGTGCCGCAATCGGGATCGGAACAGTCGATGGCGATTATGAAAGCGCTGCAGGGCGAGTAATCATCCTCTCCCCTCCTCTTCAGAGGAGGGGCAGTGAGACTTAGGGCCGGAAGGCCCTTAGTCGCAGCGGGGTGGTGCTGCGGTACGAGAAAAATTCGCTGACACGAACTCGCCCTTCGACAAGCTCAGGGCTCGCCACCACCCCAACCCCTCCTCTGAAGAGGAGGTGCTTCTTGTTTCTATTCCTCCACCACCTTAATCAACCGCCGCTCGATCGGCGCCAGCACATTGTTAAGGTCGTGCCCGCGTTTCAGCACCTGCCCGGCTTCACCGCGTAGCAACCATTGGCCCTGTCGGCGTTGCTGCGCCGGACATTTCTCGATGCGGATTTCTGGCCGCTGTGAGGCATGACGAAAGGCAGCAAAAATCGCAGTATCGCGACCGAACTCGATAGCATAATCGCGCCACTGTCCAGCAGCGACCATGCGACCATAAATATTGAGGATGGTGTTCAGCTCTTCACGCTTGAAAACCGTCTGATGCGCATTTTTGGTCGAAAGCGGCAAAACCGCGACATTGGATAGCGAACCGTTATGCGATGCTGTCATTCAGGGTTACCAGCTTGCATCAGGCCGATTTCTGATCGGGACCGGTTTGAGGAGCCTCGTCAAACAAATCCCCCTCTGCCTGACAGGGTACGTCATCAATTTCAGGCAACGCCTCTTTATTCTCGGCTTTCACTTCTCGCTGATCCATCAACTGCGCCAGACGCTTCTGCAGCTGCTCAATCTCGCATTGTAGGATTTCCAGCTTCTGTGTCGCAGGATCATAAACCTCGCTGCACGGCGTGCCGTAGGGCATGAAGTCTTTCTGATAATCCTCTGCATCTACGGGGACCTGCCGCGCTCTTACACCCACCATGGTTGCACCTTCTGGGACATCCTTGGTCACCACGGCATTGGCACCGACACGCGCCCTCGCGCCCACAGTTATCGGCCCCAATATTTGTGCACCCGAGCCTAAAATCGCGCCATCAGCAATGGTTGGGTGGCGCTTGCCGCCCTGGCCATTGGTCGGATTGGTGCCACCCAATGTTACGCATTGATAGATGGTCACATCATCGCCAATTTCCGCCGTCTCGCCAATCACGGTAAAGCCATGATCGATAAACAGATTTTTGCCGATGGTCGCACCGGGATGGATATCAATCGCGGTCAGCATGCGACCGATATGATTGATCAACCGGGCGAGAAAGAACAGATTGCCGCGGAACAGCCAGTGGGAAATGCGATAAAATCCGACCGCCCAAAGCCCGGGATAGGTCAAAATTTCCCATCTGGAACGCGGCGCAGGATCGCGCGACGCGATCGATTCAAGATAGTCATTCAGAGCGCGAAACATGAAACGCCCCTCCATTGGCAACGGGTCAAAACCCTGACACTTATCTGAATAATAGATACGGCATCCGAAGATTACCACTATTTTACAACAATTCCTTGTCAGTTGGCTGAATAATCAATGCCGAGATAGTCGGCCAACTTGGCCAGACGGCGCTCCACGCTCTCGCCAATAACGCTGGTATCCTCGTCATATATGGCGATCGAAAGCCCCTTATCATCGCGCTGTAAATGGCTGTTCTGCAAAAGATTATCATGACCGCCACTAAAGCGTTGCCCCAATCGGATCGCGAGCCCCCAACCGGCGGCCCGCTCCAATGCCTCAATACTGCACAGCCGCTCATCGGCGGTGAATGCTTGCACCCCGCCACCAAAATTAGTGAACAAGGCCTGGGCCAGCATCGCCCTGCCCGCGCCATCAACGCCAACCCAATTGCCATGAAGCGCGATTTCCAGAGCACGTTCGGAGCGAAAATCGGGATTGGCCTGCCAGCCAATATCGGCGAGATGGCAAGCAGCGAGAAACAGGCGCGCTTCTTCCTCCGAAAGATCTGGAAAAGCAGACTTGAGCCAATCAAACAGTTTTTGCCCATCCTGCCCGAAACGCGACTGATAGCGACCAAAACGCCGGGTGGAATCAAGCAGCGGGTCGAGCTTGCGAATATCTTCTGGCATCGCACTGTAAATCAGGCCCTCGCGCAAACCATAGGCCGAGACAATGACCTGCGCTGGTTGCAGAATATCACAAGTGGCTTGTAGCATCTGGGCTGCGGTGCCGAGATTGGCGATACGCGATGAGGCCAGGCGTGGCACAGCACGCAGATCATCACGCGAGCTTTCCAATATCCGCTTTGTGAGCGGCGCAATGCGCTCGACCGGAATGGCATAATTATGGAACACCGGTAGCGGATAGCCCTGATCGAACATATCGACACGCGCCAGCGCCCGCCAGGAACCCCCGACAATGTAGAGCGAACGCCCTGCACAACGTTCTTGCCAATCAGCATCTTGCACCATTTTAGCAACATGCTGGCTCAGCGCTTTCTGGCCCTTCTCGCTGATACTCTTGCTGCGCAACACCCCTATGGGCAGCGACAGGCTGTCGCTTATCGTATGATTGCCAACCTCCGCCAGCTCCAGACTACCGCCGCCCAGATCACCTACTATGCCATTGGCCTCGGGAATGGCGGACAACACGCCATAGGCCGCCATTTGTGCCTCTTCCTCGCCGCTCAGCACCCGAACATCGAAACCCAATGCGGCGACTTCAGCCGCAAAATCGGGGCCATTGCTGGCATCACGCACTGCTGCAGTAGCGACGCAGATCGTCTCGCTAACATCCCAGCCAGCAATCAGTTCGCGAAACCGCTTGATCGCGCGTAACGCCCGCTCAACGCCTTCTGGCGCCAGCTTGCCGGTCTCGTTGATCTCGCTGCCGAGCCCCGCCATCACCTTCTCATTGAAAATCAATGCCGGATTGCGTCGCGGCCCGGCAAAGACCACGAGGCGGATGGAATTGGAGCCGATATCAATCACCGCAACACTATGGCTGCGGACGACCTTGGGCTTTCTTTTGGCGCGGAACAGCAATCGTCAGACCCTTAGCTCTGCCGCCTTACCGGCTGTCTCAACGTCAGATCAGGCACCTCATCACTGTTTTTCAGCGCGGCGCCACGGCCGGATAGCGAAGGGTTGGTCATAAAATAATGGTGCAGGTTGAAAGGCTTATCGCTCGGCTCAACACGAATATATTCGCCTTCGGCGTTCAACTCCCAGCTTTGTTCATTGTCGAGTAGATTGGCGAGCATCACCTGTTCGAGCACCTGCTCGTGAACCGTCGGGTTTTCGATCGGCAGCATATATTCCACCCGCCGGTCAAAGTTGCGCGGCATCCAGTCAGCCGAGCTGATAAACACCTGTGCATCATCATTGGGCAGATGGTCGCCGCTGCCAAAGGCCCAGATGCGGCTATGTTCCAAGAAGCGACCAATCACCGATTTAACCCGAATATTGTCCGACATGCCCGGAACTTGCGGTTTGAGGCAGCAAATACCGCGAATTATCAGATCAATCTGCACACCGGCATTGCTGGCGGTGTAGAGCTTCTCTATGATTGCCGGATCGACCAGCGAGTTCATCTTGGCCCAGATCGCGCCGGGCTTGCCATTGCGCACATGGTCGATCTCAATATCGATCAGCTCCATCAGCCGATTGCGCATATCGCGCGGCGACATGGTGAGAAGCTCCAACTGCTTGGGCTCGACATAGCCGGTAATATAGTTGAACAGCTGTGCCGCATCGCGCCCGGCGCGCGGGTCAGCGGTGAAAAAGCTCAAATCAGTATAAATCTTAGCGGTGATCGGGTGGTAATTGCCAGTGCCGAAGTGGCAATAGGTGCGGTAACCCTCGGGCTCGCGCCGCACGACCATAGAGATTTTGGCATGCGTCTTCCACTCGATAAAGCCATAGACCACCTGCACCCCGGCACGCTCCAAAGCGCTGGCCCAGAGCAGATTCTGTTCCTCATCAAAACGCGCCTTGAGTTCGACCACCGCCGTCACCGATTTGCCTGCCTCGGCTGCATCGATTAGCGCGCGGATGACCGCTGATTGCTTGCCGGCGCGGTACAGCGTCTGCTTGATCGCAATCACATCCGGATCACGCGCCGCCTGCTGCAAAAAGGCAATAACCACCTCAAAGCTCTCATAGGGGTGGTGGATGACAATATCCTTGCTGCGAATAGCCGCGAAACAATCACCGCCATGCTCGCGAATCCGCTCAGGAAAACGCGGCGTATAGGTCGGGAATTTCAGATCGGGCCGATCTTCATCGACAATTTCTGACAAGCCGCCAATATCGATAATGCCGGTAATAACCGATTTCAGCGCGCCTTCCGGCAAGAGCTGCTCTTCCAGCAGGCTGATGGTTTCTGCATTAAGATCAGAAGAAATTTCCAACCGGATCACCTGCCCCCGACGGCGGCGTTTAATCGCGCTGCGGAAATAGCGAACAAGATCTTCGGCCTCTTCCTCCACCTCAATATCGCTGTCGCGGATGATGCGAAACAGGCCGGAATTCAGCACTTTATATCCGGGGAATAGTATGTCGGAAAAGCCCCGCAAAACCTCTTCCAGTGCGACATAGACCGCATCTTCGCCGGGAATACGGATAAAGCCCGACATGGTCGGCGGCAACATGATCAGCTCACGCACATGATGCTTGTCCGATACCCGCTCGAGATCGAGAATCAGGCTGATGCCCTTATTGGGAATGAACGGAAACGGGTGCGCGGGATCAAGCGCCTGCGGCGTCAGCACCGGGAATATCTGATCAAGGAAATGCTCGCGCAGCCATTTGAGATTGTCCGGCTCCAGATCGGCCACCGTCTTGATCGCAATGCCCTGATCAACCAGCATGGTCTGAAGCTCGGCCCATACCCGCTGCTGGCCATCGGACAATTCTGCCGTCTTGGCCTCAATCTCTGTCAGCTGCTGCGCCGGGGTACGCCCATCGACCGAGCGCTGCTCCACCCCCTGCTCCACTTGGCCGACCAGACCGGCGACCCGGACCATATAGAATTCATCGAGATTATTGCCCGAGATAGAGAGAAAGCGCAGCCGCTCCAGCAAAGGATGCGCGGTGTTCTGCGCCTCAGCCAAAACGCGCTCGTTAAAGCCCAACCAGCTCAGTTCGCGATTATTGAACCGCTCGGAGCTGATGAAACTGTCTGCATTATCGTTAACAGAAATCGCCATTATGCTGCTCCTGCTTGGTCAGGATTATCATCGGGATTGTCACTCTCATGCCCAAACTGCGCACGAATCATCGCCATGGTGACAGGTTTGCGTTGCTCAAGCGTGATACGGTCCAATGCTGCTACCAGATCGCAAACGGCTTGATAACTGCGTTCACATCGTGTTGCTGCATAATCGGCAAGACGCGGCGTGATATCCATGCCATGCATTCGGCCCAGCTTTTCAAACAGAGCGCTGATCATCTCGGCATCCGGCTGGCCAATGACGATATGCTGCGAAGCTGCGAGCCGCGATCTGAGATCAGGTAGGCTGATAGTATCAATCTGAAAGTCATCAGGAAATGTCACCAATATCGGCCGTGATTCCTGCTGTGCCTGATTCCATTTGTGAAACACATCAGCCGGTTCAACCCGATGCGCATCATCGACCAATATCCCGCCTGACTCGCGAACAAAGACCTGCCCCATACTGGTCTTGCCCGATGATGCGGCACCGAACAGCACCGCGCTATGATAGGGCCAATGCGCCCAGTTTTTAAGCTGCTCGGCGACATCAGAATTCGCCTTAGTCACCAGATAATCATTGCTTGAAGGCCGGGATGACAGGGGCAAGGCGATCTGGCTCATCACCACACCTCTTTATCGCGAGATCCGTAAAGTGTTTCCGGACTGCTGCACCTGCCATCCGCGCGCTTCCAGCTGCTGCCGCAATTGCGCCGCATCGCCGCTAAACCGCACCGACATCACCGATGTGCCGCCCAGCGCCAGACTGGATGTGCTGGCTCCGCTGACACCGGCTATACCGCGCACTGCGGCTTCTGCGGCATTCACTGCAGCAGCATCAGGACTGGAATATTGCACCGAGAAGCTGTTCGTGACCGGTTCTGGTGTGATCGGTTCATCAATCACAGCCTCGCTATCGTCAAATGCGTCTTCCAGTTCTTCCAACTCATCCTCAAGCGGGTCTTCTTCACTATCTTCGATAATCAGTGAGGTATCAGGTCGCAAAGCGCCTCGCGACAGCGCCGCCACGAAGAGAGTATCCATCCGTTCAACACCTTCGCGCATCATCTCATCAAGGCCATCACTGCTGATTGCCTGAAGCTCAAAGCTACCCAGTTTGCGACGATCAGGACCGAAGAACGCGGTGAAATAGCCTTTAACCGGCCCGCCGGGATATTGCCGTTCAAGCCGCACGACCGGGATTAGCACATCGGCAGCGCCGAATTGATCGAGGATCAGCCGCCACCAGTTACGATCACGCCGTCCTGTCTGTCCCGCGGTCAGCAACAGCGAATCGCTGCCCGCACCACTGGGGCGAACATAATCGATAGAGCTTTCCGAGGTACGGAATGTTGCCCAGGCGCGTTGCCAAGGTGTGCGATATTCAAATACCTGCTCGCTGCCGCCGCTGATCATCACCGGGACCACCAGCATCGGCGCGGAACGCACCCGCATGCTGCTGACGCCGAGTATCGATCCTGCCCGCGCGCGATCAAACATGATTCCCAGACGCGCAATATAGCGACGCGGACCAATCTGCTCGCGTTCAACCACAATGCCCGAGACGATGGAATTAAGCGCCGAATCACTCAGCCCCGGTGCACTGCCACCGCGATTGGAACGCTTCCAAAGCGCTTGCCAACCCTTGCGCTGCGCTTCGCGCCAACCCTTTTGCCGCGCATCTTCAGCATTATTTCCCGTCACATTGACGGTGATGCCGCCAACCTCAAAATCGCCGCTGCTATTGATCGGTGCAATGCCGCGATCTGCGTCGATCTGGGTCAGGCCCAAGCCATTCAAGCCTAACAAGGCGAGAAGACCCAGCAACCCTAACGCCAGCAAAGCCATATGGGATCGTGATAATGTCATTGTCGCGCAGTTCCGGCTTAGTCCGACCCATCCGCTGCCAAGCGGAATATATTGGAAATCATCATGCGAAAGCGTTAGGCGCTGAAAGCATGAACAGCAATAGCAATCCGGATCAAATCCCCTCGGAAAAGACGCCCTCGGGTCAGAGCAAGCCCGATCATTACAGCTATGCCGATTCAGGCGTGTCGATTGCCGATGGCAATGCGCTGGTAAAGGCGATTGCCCCGCTGGCAAAGGCCACCGCGCGGCCCGGGGCGGATTCCGATCTGGGCGGTTTTGGCGGTTTGTTCGACCTGAAAGCAGCAGGGTTTACTGACCCGATACTGGTCGCGGCCAATGATGGCGTGGGCACCAAGGTCAAACTGGCAATCAGCCATAATCGGCATGATGGCATCGGCCAGGATCTTGTGGCGATGTGCGTCAATGACCTGATTGTGCAGGGTGCAGAGCCCTTGTTCTTCCTCGATTATTTTGCTTCGGCAAAGCTGGACAACGCAGTCGCCGAACGCGTGGTCGCTAGCATTGCGGGGGCGTGTAAACTTTCTGGATGCGCGCTGATCGGTGGCGAGACGGCAGAAATGCCGGGGATGTACCAACCAGGCGATTATGACCTCGCTGGTTTCTGCGTTGGAGCAGTGGAGCGCGGCGGACTGATTGACGGTTCAGCCATAGCACCCGGCGATGTCATTCTCGGACTGGAATCGTCCGGCGTCCATTCCAACGGTTTCTCGCTGGTGCGCAGGCTGGCCAAGGACAAGGACTGGAAACTCACCCGCCCTGCCCTGTTTGATCATGAGCAACTGCTGATTGATGCGCTGATGGCACCAACGCGCATTTATGTCGCCTCGCTGTTACCACTGCTGCGCGCTGGTCAGATCAAAGGGCTAGCGCATATTACCGGCGGCGGATTGCTGGAAAATATTCCCCGCGTTTTGCCCGAAGGTTGCCATGCACAGGTGGATGCCACCAGTTGGAGCCAACCACGACTAATGGCGTTTCTGCAGGCCGAGGGGAATATCGAGCCGGAAGAAATGGCGCGCACTTTCAACTGCGGCATCGGCATGGCGGTGATTGTTGCGGCGGATCAAGCGGAGGACATAGCCGAGAAGCTAAGCGCTTCTGGCGAAACTGTGCATCCTATCGGTACGATTGAAGCGGGTGAAAAAGGCTGCACTGTCTCCGGACCAGCCGGATGCTGGGCGGCGCGTGAGGATTGGAACGCAGTGCACAATGCATAATCTCCAACCCGTTCGCTCTGAGCTTGTCGAAGGGCTGCACTTCCTTAAGCGTAGAAGAACGGTGCTTCGACAAGCTCAGCACGAACGGATTAGATTTTCCTATGTCTAAAAAAGCCCGCCTTGCTATTATGATCTCGGGCGTAGGCACCAATATGGCTGCCCTGCTTTATGCCTCGCGCGATCCTCATTCCCCCTATGAGGTCGTGCTGGTTGCCAGCAATAATCCTGATGCGCAGGGCTTGAAATTGGCCGAAGCTGAAGGCGTCGCCACCTTCGCCCATGCGCATAAGGGCCTGTCCCGCGAAGAGCATGATGCAATCATGCACAAGGCACTCACCGAAGCGAAAGCCGATTATGTCGCGCTGGCGGGCTATATGCGGATTTTGAGCGACGATTTTGTCAGCAAATGGGCCGGGCGGATGGTCAATATCCACCCATCGCTACTGCCCAAATATAAGGGGCTGGATACCCATCAGCGCGCAATTGATGCGGACGACAGCCATGGCGGCTGTTCGGTGCATCTGGTGACGCCGGAACTCGATGACGGCCCGGTGCTGGACCAAACACCGGTTGCGATTCTGCCCGGCGATGACGTACAAAGCCTTAGCGAGCGGGTGAAAATCGCTGAATATCAGCTCTATGCCCGCACCCTTTCAGATTATATCGCGCGCGAGAACGATCCTGACTGGATACAGCAAAAGGTCGATGCCATTGCGCTGTCTTTGCCAAGCACCCATGCCCGTGAAAGCCATGGCGCACCGGGATGGCGTGTCGGCAGCGAGAAATCGGGCAAGTTTTTCGCCTATCTCTCGGTCAATCATCATGGTGAAGACCGCGTTGCCCTGCTGGTCAAATGCAGCGGACCGGACGAGATGATGACGCTGATCGACCAGGAACCTGAAATCTATCATAAGCCCGCCTATTATGGTGCCTCAGGCTGGATAGGCTATCGCCTCGACCGCCAGGGCGTCGACTGGGACCATGTCCGCCAATGGCTGGAACGCAGCTGGCGCAGCGTCGCACCGAAAAGTCTCACCAAGTTGATGGATGTGGCGGAGGAGCTTTAGAATGGAAAAGCGGTTAACCCATAGGAAGCAAGCACCAACAGCCGAGCAAGAAGCTAAAAGCAAACAATGGCTGAAAGAAAACCGTGAGGCTATTGAAGCATGCAATAAATGGATGCAGAAAACGGGCTTCCGCTATCCGAGTACCGCCAATTCTAGGATATTCTCTTGTTAATACAGAGCATGCGCAATTTGGCTTTTTGACTCACGCAAAGGCGCGAAGCCGCTAAGAAGAATTTTCATCTACAAAACTCTTAGCGTCTTCGCGTCTTCGCGTCTTCGCGTGAAATATTTCCCCTCCCGCTTGCGGGAGGGGTTAGGGGTGGGCCCTGCCGCATAGAATAGTGCGTGCCGCTGGCCCAGCGCGCTGTGACTATGCGCCTGACGGCGCTAAGTCTCGCTGCCCACCCCGCAGGCGGGAGGGGAGAAATTTAACCAACAATCTCATCTGCGCTGAAGAAGAAATCGATCTCGATTTTTGCGTTTTCATCGCTATCCGAGCCATGCACCGAATTGGCTTCGATGCTCTCGGCGAATTCCTTGCGGATGGTGCCGTCTGCGGCATCGGCCGGGTTGGTGGCGCCCATGATGTCGCGGTTGCGTTTCACTGCGTCTTCGCCTTCCAGAACCTGCACCACAACCGGGCCGCTGGTCATAAAGTCGCACAGCTCGCCATAAAAAGGACGTTCTTTGTGCACCTCATAAAAGCCTTCGGCCTGTTCGCGGGTCATATGGATGCGCTTGGAGGCGACGACGCGCAGGCCAGCATCTTCCAGCTTCTGGGTGACGGCACCAGTCAGATTGCGGCGGGTGGCGTCGGGTTTGATGATCGAAAAAGTGCGGGTAACGGCCATGGGGAGAACTCCTGCTCATTTATCTGTAATAATGTTGCTCGCGCCCTTAGCCGCGCTGGCGACCGGGTTCAAGCACAGATAGTTCTTAGCCTTGCTCAACCCAGCGGCGGCCATCCTGTTTCCAGTAATGGCGTGTTACGCCTTCGCGGTCCTTGAGCGATTTCCATGCAGCACGGGCGGCATCGACATGATCGGGTTCAAAGGGAAAGAATATCCGTTCAAATCCATCACAATGGTCACGCCACACCCCATCAGCCAGCGCCAGAAACTGTGCCTGATTGGGAGCTGTATCGCCCTGCTCCAATGTATGTATCAACAGGATAGGCTGATCCCCTTCCTGCTCCTCACCAGCCTTGCCATGGGCAAGAAAGCTCTCAGGCTTTTTGCTCCACAACGCATCGGAAATACCATCGAGCAAGACATCATTATCGGCGAGAATTGCCATGCGTTTGTCCGCCGCCAATGTCCGCTCGGCCAGATCGGGCAGGAGCTGGGCCACCGGATCGCGGGTCAATTGGTAGAAATCAACGCGCATCGATTAAATTATCTGATCCGCGCAAGCGGGGCCATGATTTTAGTGCGCACAAAGCCGCTAAGGCACAAAGGCAAGATGTTGATCGGCTTGGCTTCCTTTGTGCCTTAGTGGCTTTGTGCGAAATATATATAGCTTTAATCCCGCTAGCGCGGGGCTGAAAGAAATCGTGAGATTCCCGAAATTTCATCTATTTCTCGAAATTATCCGCAATAAACCGGTCTAACAACCGCACGCCATAGCCAGTCGCACCCTTGTCCCAAACGGCGCCCGGCTTGTCGGCCCAGGCCATGCCGGCAATATCCAGATGCGCCCATTTGACGCCGTCCTGAATAAAGCGCTGCAGGAACTGGGCAGCGGTAATCGAACCGGCACCGCGCGGGCCAACATTCTTGATATCGGCAATCGGGGAATCGATCAGCTTGTCATAGGGCTTGCCCAGCGGGAAGCGCCATACCTGATCGCCCGAGGCATCTGCCGCCCCATTGAGCATATCGACCAGACCATCATCATTGCTGAACATGCCGCAATATTCATGGCCTAGTGAGATAATGATCGCACCGGTCAGCGTCGCCAAGTCAATCACATATTCTGGCTTATAGGTTTCCTGACACCAGTGCAGCGCATCGCACAATACCAGCCGCCCCTCTGCATCGGTGTTGATCACTTCGATGGTCTGACCGGACATGCTGGTGACGACATCGCCCGGACGCTGGGCATTGCCATCAGGCATATTCTCAACCAGCCCGCAAATACCGATAACGTGAGCCTTGGCCTTGCGTCCCGCGATCGCCTTCATTGCGCCCGCGACAGCACCGGCACCGCCCATATCCCATTTCATATCTTCCATGCCGGCAGCGGGTTTGATCGAAATGCCGCCGGTATCGAAAGTTACGCCCTTGCCGACAAAAGCAACGGGCGTTTTCTGGGCACCGTCGGTTCCGTCCCAGCGCATCGCCAAAATGCGTGCTGGACGGGCAGAGCCCTGTGCCACACCCAGAAGTGCGCCCATGCCCAATTTTTTCATCTCGGCATCATCAAGCACGCGGATTTCGACTCCCAGCTCTTTGAGATGCTCGCAGCGTTCCACGAAGCTTTCCGGATAAATGATATTGGCCGGCTGCGCCACCAGTTCACGGGTGAGGAATACACCTTCAGCAATGGCCTGGGCCTCTTCCCAATGCGTTTCTGTCCCTTCTGGAGCGCCTGCGACAGTAACCCCATTCAATGTTGGCTTGGCATCAGCAACCATGGTGGTGCGATAGCGGTCAAAGCGCCAGCTGCGCAGCAAAATGCCGGTAAGCAGGCTGGCCGTATTTGTAGCCGACAAAGATGAAGGCGATGATGCCAGATCAATATGCGCTGCCGTGACCCCCGAAGTGAGATAGCGCGCAGTAAGTGCTGCGCCTGCTTTTTCCAGATCATGTGCACCAGCAGTTCTGTCGCCGACACCGATCAGAACAACGCGTTGCGGTGCTGCATCGCCTGAAACAAATGTCTCAAAAATATCTCCGGCCCGACCACGGAAACGTGCGCCGCGCGCAGCGGCAATCACATGATCGCCCAGTTCAGCAGGTAAAACAGCCGTTTTCAGATCATCCGATCCCACGCAAAAGCAGCGCAAAGCATCTTGGGGTGGGCTATCGGAAAAACTGATCTGCATGGGGATACTCCTGAAAATGGATTATGGATCGAAAAGCGCTCTGCGCTTTGTCGGCCATATAGAAATGCACAGCTTCGGCTTAAAGCGCCTTCGTGCATCTGGGTCAATCATTGCATCATATTTACGCCGCTGTTCGTCTTTCCCACTTTGCCTTTTACAGGCTTTGTGCAAAAGACCGGCACAGAAGAGGTGAGCCCATTGTCCGGGATGAGTGTGAAAAACAAGGATTATCGCGCAATGCGAAGGCATTTGCTGCGCGCGTCTGACTTAGGCGCGAGTCTGTTTGCTCTCTCTGCAATGATTCTACCCATACCGGCGCTGGCTCAAGAGGAGACCGCTATTCCTCCTGTCGAGAGTGAAGCGCAATCTTCCGCGCCGGCCGCAAAACAATCTGATCCTCTGGGGGAGGATCGCCAGATTGAGTTTTCCGCCGAAAATATCCGCTATGATAGCGAAGCCGATATAGTGACTGCCAGCGGGGATGTGATCTTGCGCCGCAATACTCAGCTGCTGCGCGCCGAGGAGATCGTGTGGAATCGCAAAACCGGTGCAGTCACCGCCAGTGGCAATGTCCGTATCATAGAGCCAGATGGCGCAGTGCTTTACGGCGATACAATTACGCTGACCGAAGATATCCGAGAAGGCTTTATCCAGAATATCCTGCTGGTGCTGGATGAAGGCGGGCGGATTGTTGCCAATCAGGGCGAGCGTGATGAGAAGTTGGTGATCCTCAATGAGGCCGCCTATACCGCCTGCGCAGTTGAGGATCGCGATGGCTGCCCCAAATCACCAAGTTGGCAGATCAAAGCGGCCCGCGTCACCTATGATGAGGAAGACAAAAAGGTGCGATATGATGGTGCAAGGCTGGAGCTTTTCGGCTTGCCGCTAATCCCTTTGCCGGGTTTCAGCCATCCTATCGATGAGCGCAATCGTTCCGGTCTGCTGGTCCCCAATGGCCGCATCAGTCAGGCCAATGGTCTGGAGTATAGCCAACCCTATTATTTTGCACTTGCGCCCAATCGCGATCTGACGGTTACGCCCTATGTCTTTTCCGATGTGCTGCCGATGCTACAGGCAGAATATCGCCAGTTGACCACTAAGAGCGCATTTCAGCTCACCGGCTACGCCACTGCCAGCTCACGTATTCCGGTTGGCGCTACAGAGCCTTTATCCTCAGAAGAGGATTTTCGTGGGTATTTTGATGCGGTTGGTAACTTTCAGCTAACCGAGAACTGGAACATCTCCTCTTCTATCCGGGTAGCAACGGACCGCACCTTTTTGCGCCGCTATGATATCAGTCGCGATGACAGGCTGCGTTCCACCATCCGAGCGGAGCGTATCGACAGTGACAGCTATTTCTCGCTGCAAGGTTGGGCCACACAAACGCTTCGCGTTGATGACCCTCAAGGCCAAGTGCCCATCGCCCTGCCGATCATGGATTTTCGCCAGCGAGTCGATGACCCCATTGCAGGTGGCAAATTCGAGTTTCGGGTGAATTCGCTGGCCATTTCCCGCACCGAAGGACAGGATACCCAACGTGCCTTTGCCTCGGCACAATGGGATTTGCGGCGGGTTACGCCAGGTGGCCAGTTATTCACCCTCACCGCTTATGGCCGTGGCGATGTTTATAACAGCGATGAAAATGTGCTGACACAGACGCTGGTGTATCGCGGACAAGAAGGCTTTGAGGCACGCGCCATTGGCTCGGTCGCGGCGGATCTGCAATGGCCCTTTATCGGCAAAGCCTTTGGCGGAACTCAGACGCTGACACCGCGCGTCCAGATTGTAGCAACCACGCCGGGACAAAATGAGGATATCCCCAATGAAGATGCGCGTGCCATCGAACTGGAAGCCAGCAACCTGTTCGCATTGAACCGCCTTCCCGGGTTTGACAGAGTCGAGGACGGTTTGCGGGTTGTTTATGGCCTGGACTGGAATTTGCAGCGTCCAGGGCTCAGAATTGATGCCAATATCGGTCAGAGCTATCGTTTTAACAATAAGAGCGATGTTATCCCCGAAGGCACTGGGCTTGCCGAACAAACATCCGACATTACCGGTCGTACCGATGTGCGTTTTCGTGATTTCGTTAAATTCAGCCATCGTTACCGCATCGACAAGGACAATTTGTCGATACGCCGCAATGAGATTGACGCAACCATCGGTTCACGCCGTACTTATGCCCAGATTGGCTATTTGCGGCTCAATCGCGATATTGGCGAGGAAATTGAGGATTTGCAGGATCGCGAAGAACTGCGTGTGGCAGGCCGGGTACAGGTTGACCAATATTGGTCGGTATTCGGCTCAGGCATCTTCGATCTGACCGATGCACAGGAAGATCCGACCAACTTCTCAGATGGCTTTGAACCGCTGCGCACCCGCTTGGGTATCGCCTATGATGATGACTGTATCTCGCTAGGCCTGACCTGGCGACGGGATTTTGTCGCCATTGGCGATGCGCCGCGTGGAGATACCTTCCTGCTGCGTTTCCGGTTGCGCAATCTTGGTATCTAGCGCGTCCGTCCGATGCGCAAGCCCTGCTCTAATACCAGACATATCCACGTTTTGCAGGCAATCGGCTTGGCTTTGGGCTTATGATTGTCTATTCGCATTGACAAAACTACTCAGCATATATTCAGCCAGTAGAAGATACGGTTGAAGAATATGACTTTGACATATGAAAGCTCTTTCCCTTTTCAAAACGCAAAGATGATGATGACAATTTCTATCAAGGCAATTGGAAGAACCCTGATTTCTGCTGCAGCAATAACAGCTATCGCTGTTGCGCCAGCCGTTACCGCACAGACGGTAAATGACAGCTCCGTGCCACCAACCCAGCTTAACATACCCGAAAAGCTGACAATTTTTGGTGATAATGACCCTAATATGCGTCGCGCTACTGCCATCGTGAATGGCGAAATTATTACCGGCACTGATATTGACCAGCGCATGGCTCTGATTATCGCGGCCAATGGCGGCAATCCACCTAACGCAGAACAGCTGGCAGCTTTACGGCGCGAAGTTCTGCGTAATCTGATTGATGAAACTTTGCAGATACAGGAAGCTGCCGCCAATGATATCACTATCCAGCAGGCTGATATCAATCGCACATACCAAAGTGTTGCACAGGGAAACTTCCGGATTAATCCTGCAGAAATGGATGGTTTTCTCCGTAAAAATGGCTCCTCTCCTTACAGCCTGAAACGCCAGATTATGGGGGAATTGGCGTGGCAAAGGCTTCTGGGGCGCAATGTTCAGCCATTCATCAATGTTTCAGAAGAAGAGGTGCAATCTATCCTTGATCGGCTTGAGGCTGACAAGGGCACTGACGAATATCGTCTTGGTGAGATATATCTATCGGCAACACCGAATAATGCGAGCGAGATATTCGAAAACGGTCGTCGCATTATGCAGCAACTTCAACAGGGCGGTAGTTTCGCTGCTTATGCCCGACAATGGTCTGAGGCGACAACTGCTGCTAGCGGTGGCGATTTGGGCTGGGTAAAGCTGCAATTCCTGCCTGATGAACTTGCAAATACTGCGCGCTCATTATCGGTTGGTCAACTCGCCGGACCGATAGAGATTCCAGGCGGTTTCTCGATCATTTATCTCATTGACAAGCGGCAGATTCTCAGCGCTGATCCACGTGACGCTCGACTCAGTCTCAAGCAACTCGCTATTCAGTTCCCGCAAGGGATAAGCCAAGAAGACGCAACCAACCGTGCTGCTGCTTTTTCCAGCGCCGCCAAAGCAATACGCGGTTGTGGCGATGCCGAACGCGCGGCCAAAGAAGTTGGGGCGCAAGTGGTTGATAATGACAATGTCAGGATACGTGATTTGCCTGGTGCTTTACAGGAAACTCTCCTCCAGATGTCGGTAGGTGAAGCAACACCGCCTTTTGGTTCTGTGCAGGATGGCGTCCGCATTCTGGTGCTATGCGGCCGCGATGACCCCAAGGTAAATAGCGGTCCGTCCTTTGAGCAGATGATGACAAGCATGGAAGACGAGCGCGTCAACAAGCGTGCGCAAATCTATCTGCGTGACCTGCGTCGTGATGCTGTGATTGAGTATAATTGACACCTGCATGATACCGCCAGTCTACGCCATATCCTCAGGTGATCCGGCTGGCATCGGCCCGGAAATCATCGGCAAAAGCTGGCGGGCTCGTAAGGAGCATGATCTAACGCCATTCTTTGCAATTGGCTGCTATTGCGCATTTGAAAGCTTGCCTCATGTGCCGCTGCAACGGATCGATAATCCGGAAGATGCAGCGCAGTGCTTCGATCATGCTTTGCCCATCCTCAATGTGCAAGATTGCAACGAAGTCATTCCGGGTCAGCCAGATATGACCGGGGCACAATGCGCTTTACAGGCTCTGGAATTAGGCGTTGGCCTGGCACGAACTGGCGGTGTAGCAGGAATTATCACCGGGCCAGTTTCCAAAGATCAGTTACAACAGGTCGGCTTCACTCATCCCGGACAGACTGAATTTATCGCCGAGCGTTGCGGTGTGGCAAAAGAAAATGCCGTGATGATGCTGGCGGGGCCCAGCCTCAGGGTCGTACCGATCACGGTCCATGTGCCGGTTTCCAAGGTGCCATCACTGCTTACCGGAGAGCTTATCAAGGCCAGGGCACGCACCGCCGCGAAGGGCATGCATCGTAATTTCGGTATCGAAAATCCGCGTATAGCTGTTGCCGGGCTGAATCCGCATGCCGGCGAAAATGGTCGTCTTGGTAATGAAGAGCAGGATATCATCGCCCCCGCAATTGCCGAGCTGCGCGAGGAAGGATTGAATATCACGGGCCCTTTATCAGCAGACACTTTGTTCCATGCAGAGGCGCGAGAAAATTATGACATTGCCCTGTGCCAATATCATGATCAGGCACTCATCCCGATCAAGGCGCTGCATTTTGACGATGGGGTCAATATGACCCTCGGCCTGCCCATCATCCGCACCTCGCCAGACCATGGCACTGCTTTCAATATCGCTGGACAAGGCATTGCCAACCCAACCTCGATGATCACCGCGATCAAAATGGCGATGACCGCGCGGCATCATCGCGATCTATATGGCGAATAACGCCGCCCCTGCACTGCCCCCCATCCGCGAGGTGATCGCGCGCCACGGTCTCTCTGCCAGCAAGGCGCTTGGCCAGAATTTCCTGCTCGATGAGCAGTTGCTGGACCGGATTGCCGCCATACCCGGCGATCTAGCCGATGCGCATGTTATCGAAATTGGCCCCGGTCCCGGCGGACTGACCCGCGCCTTGCTGCGTACTGGTGCACGTGTAACCGCTGTGGAACGGGACTCGCGATGCCTCCCGGCATTGGCGGAACTGTCGGATACCTTTCCCGGACAGTTTAGCGTTGTTGAGGGCGATGCCACCGCCCTACCCCTTCACCAGCTTAGCGATGGCCCCTGCCATATCGTCGCCAACTTGCCCTATAATGTCGGCACGGCGCTGCTGGTGGATTGGCTGTCTGGAGAAAATTGGCCGCCATTATGGCAATCACTGACATTGATGTTTCAGCGCGAGGTTGCCGAGCGGATTGTCGCCCAGCCGAACACCAGTGCCTATGGGCGCCTCGCGGTTCTGGCGCAGTGGCGCAGCACTGCCAAATTAGCGATGAAAGTGCATCGCAGTGCGTTTACCCCGCCTCCAAAGGTGATGTCAGCGGTGGTGTATATTGTGCCGGATGATGCGCCGGATTCTGTACGTTCGGAGGTTATTCAAAACCTTACTGCTGCGGCTTTTGGTCAAAGGCGCAAAATGCTGCGACAGAGTTTAAAATCCGTGCCGAGAGCGCTGGAAGCTCTGGAAAGTTGCGGGATTGACCCAACACGGCGCGCTGAGACGCTGAGTGTGGCCGATTTTGTACAGCTTGCGCGAATATTATCCTCCCCGGCACGGGGAGGATTTAGTTCTGCCCCTTAAATTCGCGCCGATAGTGGTGCAACAGTGGCTCGGTATAACCGCTTGGCTGTTGCGTACCCTTGAATATCAAGTCGCGCGCAGCGCTAAAGGCCGGAGCCTGTTCATTACCGATTAGCGGCTGATAGGCCGGATCACTGGCATTTTGTGCATCGACTTTCGCCGCCATTCGCAACAGCGCAGCATCGACTTGCTCGGCGGTGCAAATGCCGTGGTGCAGCCAATTGGCGATATGCTGTGAGGAAATGCGCAGTGTTGCGCGGTCTTCCATCAGGCCAACATCATGAATATCGGGCACCTTCGAGCAGCCCACGCCCTGATCGATCCAGCGCACCACATAGCCCAATATCCCTTGAGCATTATTATCGAGTTCGGCGGTAATCTCTTCTTCCGACCAGCGCGCATTTTCCGCTAGTGGCACAGTTAGCAATGCGTCAAGCTCGGGCACTGGCTCGCTCGCCACCTCTTGCTGCCGCGCAAACACATCGATCCGGTGGTAATGGATGGCGTGCAGCGTCGCCGCGGTCGGGCTCGGCACCCAGGCGGTGTTGGCTCCGGTCTGGGGGTGGCCGATCTTCTGTTCCATCATATCCGCCATCATGTCGGGCGCGGCCCACATGCCCTTGCCGATCTGCGCCCGGCCCGACAGGCCATGTTTGAGGCCAATGGCGACATTCCGCTTCTCATAGGCGTCAATCCAGCGCGATTGCTTCATATCCGCCTTGCGCACCATCGCCCCCGCTTCCATTGCGGTGTGGATTTCATCACCGGTGCGGTCGAGAAAGCCGGTATTGATAAAGGCAATCCGCCCGCGCACCGCATGGATGCAGACGGCGAGATTGGCCGATGTCCGGCGTTCCTCATCCATCACGCCGACTTTGATTGTATGGCGCGCCAGCCCCAGTCCATCCTCAACTGCGTCGAACAACCGGTTGGTAAAGGCGCACTCCGCAGGCCCGTGCATTTTGGGCTTCACAATATATACTGAGCCAGTGCGGCTGTTGCGCTGCGGGCCGAGACCCTTGAGGTCGTGACAGGCAATGGTGGTGGTAAACCAGGCATCCAAAATGCCCTCAGGTGCCTCGCTGCCATCGGGCAGCAGCACCGCAGGATTGGTCATCAGATGGCCGACATTGCGCACAAACAATGTGCTGCGCCCCGGCAGGGTGAAAGCATTGCCCTGCAAATCGGTAAAGCTCTTGTCGACCGCCAAGGTGCGGGTCATCTCCTTGCCACCCTTGGCAAAGGTCGCGGTCAGATCGCCGCGCATCAGGCCAAGCCAGTTGCGATAGCCGGTGAGCTTGTCCTCGCCATCGACCGCGGCGACAGAGTCTTCCATATCGATAATGGTGCTGATCGCCGCTTCCATGATCACATCGGCAATGCCCGCCGGGTCATCGCGGCCGATATAATGCTCACGATCAATCACCACGATCAGATGCAGGCCATTGTGACGGATCAGCAGCGACTCACCATCGCGTCCAACCAGCTCTGCAGGCCCTGCCAGATCAACATCGCCGCCGGCCCAGTCGCTCCAACTGCCGGATTTTAGCGGCGCAATCTCATCGAGCAACGCCCGCGCCCTGGCGATCACCGCCGCGCCGCGTTCCGCGTCATAGCCACCCGGTTTGGCGGGCGGTACATCCAGCGCATCGGTGCCGTAAAGCGCGTCATAGAGGCTGCCCCACCGCGCATTGGCAGCGTTGATAACAAAGCGATCATTCAGCGCCGGGACCACCAATTGCGGACCCGCCATGGTTGCGATTTCGGGATCGACATTTTCGGTGGAAACGATGAAGGCTTCGGGTTCGTCTACCAGATACCCAATGTCTTTGAGAAACGCCGTATAGGTACCCTGCTCTGGCTGTCCGGGTTGCTGCTTATGCCAGTCACTAATCGCTCTCTGGATTCGGCTACGCTCGGCCAGCAATTCGGCATTTTCCGGAGCGAATCGGGTGAGCAGATCGGCAAGACCTGCCCAATAAGCATCGGCTTGCATACCCAGCGGCGGTAGCACCTCTTCTTCAAAAAAGCGGACAAGTCCGGAATATATCTGAAGGCCTGCGCGGCTGATGTGATTGGCGCTATGGTTGGTCATTTCTATACTCCCGATTCTTCGCTTTGCCGCCCTATCAACAGCAGCACAGCACTATTCATATTCGATCCGGGGAGGAAAAACGGCTCTCCCTATGACGCAAGCGGAGCGGCTTGTAAATGTCCTCTGTCATGGCTGGCGACATAGTGATTTAGGCGCTAGAACCAGCGGCATGATCACAACCATATTCCGAGCCGTTACGGAACAGGCGGCGCTCTACACTAGATGCATTAAGACAAGAGGCAGCCCATGAGCTTCCGTATTCGCGCGGCTCGTCTCGATGATCTGCAGGCGCTTTATGAAATGGCGAAGCTGACTGGCGGGGGTTTTACCAATCTGCCCGCTGATCGCCCGTCGTTAAAGGCCAAGTTGGAGCAATCGGATACCGCCTTTGCCCGCACTGCCGACGCACTCGATGATGAGCGTTTCGTCATGGTGCTGGAGAATATTGATACCAGACAGGTGCGCGGCACATGCCAGCTGTTCACCAAAGTTGGCCAGCAATGGCCGTTTTACTCCTATCGCATGAGTACGCTCACCCAATATAGCGATGAGCTGGACCGGACATTTCGTGCTGAAATGCTGAGCCTGGTTACCGATCTTGAGGGATCGTCCGAGGTTGGCGGGCTGTTCCTCCACCCCAATGAGCGCGCAGGTGGGCTTGGGCTGTTGCTGGCGCGCAGTCGGTATCTTTTCATCGCCCAACACCGCGCACGCTTTGCCGATCAGCTACTGGCAGAGCTGCGCGGCATTATCGATGATGCGGGCGATTCCCCGTTTTGGGATGGCATTGGCGGCAAGTTTTTCGGCATGAGTTTTGATGAAGCCGATATGTTCAACGCGCTGCATGGCAATCAATTCATTGCCGATCTGATGCCGAAAAATCCAATCTATACCGCCATGCTCGATGAGGATGCGCGCAATGTCATCGGCCGCCCCAATGTCAGCGGCCGTGCGGCGATGCGGATGCTGGAGAATGAAGGCTTTGTGTATGAAAATTATGTCGATATTTTTGACGGCGGCCCGACCATGGTGGCGCGCACCGATAGTGTGAAATCGATTGCCGAGGCGGAGCGTACCAAGCTGATCGACCGGCTTGACGATAGGGCCGCCGAAACCGCGTATAAAGCGCTGGTCGCCACCGGAAAGCTGCGCGATTTCCGCTGCGCCTATGCCATGGTCGCCAAAGGCGATGATGGCATGATGCTCGATGATGATGCGATTGATACGCTGGATATAGAAAGCGGTGCAGAGCTGCTGATCATTGCGAGGTAGGTATAGCCCTCTCCCCTTCAGGGGAGAGGGTTGGGAGAGGGGGCGTTCCACAAGCGCCACGCAAGTGGTGACCCCCCACCCCGCTGCGACTAAGCTCACCTTCGGTTCACTAAGTCTCACTGCCCCTCCCCTAAAGGTGGAGGGGGAATTAGCTAGGAAACACCAACATGCCCCTCACCGAAATTAATTTTGACGGCATTATCGGCCCGACGCACAATTATGCTGGCCTCAGCCCGGGCAATCTTGCTTCGGCCAATAATGCCGGAGCGATATCGCGCCCGTGCGATGCTGCGTTGCAGGGCATTGCCAAGATGCAGGCCAATCTTGATCTTGGTCTTGCGCAGGGCTTTTTCATGCCCCTGCCCCGCCCGGATCATGGCTGGCTGGAAACGCTGGCGACCGATTATGCCAGCGCCGATCCGCATATCCGTGCCGCCGCGCTCTCGGCCTCGTCAATGTGGGCCGCCAATGCCGCGACGGTCAGCCCGTTCCCCGACAGTACAGACCAGCGTTGCCATCTCAGCGTCGCCAATCTGGTGACCATGCCGCATCGCAGCCATGAATGGCCTGATACGCTGGCGCAGCTGCGCCTGGCTTTTGCTGATGAGCAACATTTTGCGGTGCATGGTCCAGTGCCTGCACCCTATGGTGATGAAGGTGCAGCTAACCATATGCGGCTTTGCCCGGCCCATGGTGAGGCTGGCATTGAAGTCTTTGTTTATGGCCGTTCCGGCGGTGCCTTCCCCGCGCGCCAGCATGAAGAAGCAAGCCGCGCCATTGCTCGCAAACATGGCCTTGATCCGGCCAAGACTTTGTTTATCGAGCAATCGCCCACCGCCATTGCTGCGGGTGCATTCCACAATGATGTGGTGGCAGTCGCGAATGAGAATGTGCTGTTTACCCATGAACAGGCCTTTGCCGACCGCGAAACTGCCCATGCAGCTATGCGCGAACTCTGCCCCTGGATCGAAATCATCGAGGTTCCTGCCGCCTCGGTCTCGCTGGCCGATGCTATTCACAGCTATCTGTTTAACGCCCAGTTGGTGACGCTGCCTGAAAATGCGGGAATGGCGCTGATCCTCCCAACCGAGGCACAAGAAACCCCAGCGGTGTGGAACTGGCTGGAAAATATGATCTCAGGCAACGGCCCGATCCGCAAACTGATCCCGGTCGATGTCCGCCAGTCCATGGCTAATGGCGGCGGTCCGGCCTGTCTGCGCCTGCGCGTTGTTGCTGATCCGCAAACGGTGGACAGCCGCTTTATCGCGACACCGGAAAAGCTGAAAGCCATTGCGGCGGTAATCGAACAACACTGGCCGGAAGAGATTGCCAGCGATGCCATTGATTCTGATGACCTGATTAAGCAAGTAACCTTGGCTCGAACGAAATTACTGGAAGCCATGGGACTGGAAGAATTGCTTGCCAGCAGCCGAGGCTGACACTGTCGGTTTAGCTTACAATTTACCAAATGCTAACCATCACAAGCCCTGCATTTCTGCCATTGGCATAATGATTGCACTCATATGTATCATGCTGAAAAAACTGCGCCGCCTGTTTATCATCAAGACCAAATTTGAGGCCTATCTGATCATCTATGCGCTATCACTCGGCGCTGTAGAACGTGGTTCCAAATATATTGAACAATTTCCCGGTTTTGGCGGCTGGCTGCTATTCCTGTGCTGCACCGGTGCGGTGTTTATGGCGGGCGCAAAGATCATCGACGCGATTGATTACAAACGCGCATATGGTCCTGAGGATTAGGAACTTTCATCTCTTCCGTTCGCCTCGACCGAAGTCGAGAGGCCTTTGCAAGTGGATGGCTGTGTCTCGACGACGCTCGACACGAACGGATGACGAATAAGCAAACGGTATATGAGGATAGGTTGGAGCGCTTCTGTTGCCCGGCGCGCTCCGAGCCGCTGGAATCCCTTCTGTTGCCCGGTGGGTCCAACCGCGCAAATTACTTTCTAATCTCTAGCCGTTAGGCCGCATGATTAGGCAGCAAGTGCGAGTGCTTCGTTATCGTTTGCACTTATTGGTTTTGAGCCTTTAACGGGTTACTCAGCCCGAACGAAAACACCGCTTTTCAACACACGTCGATCCTGGTTCGGCCCCGTCAGAAACCCCGAAAGCGGGGCATTTGGTGGAGCCGCCGGGTACTGCCCCCGGGTCCGCTGCATCTATTACACGCTGCACTTTATCGTTATAGTCCGCCGAAACGAACGTGCTCTGTATAGCACATGAAATCTGAATGAAAAGTGACGTTGCGCCTATGCGGCGCATTTCATGCTTCGGTATTCATGATAGAATCTGAAATAACCTATTGTTTTTTAAGCTCTTCCAGAATCTTCTCCAGTAATTCCGTCTCGGTTGGGCCTGCTGGCTCTTCCGCCTTTTCTTCTTTTTCCTTGGCCGCTTCCATCATCTTGTTCGCCTGACGCACCATGAGGAAGATAACAAAGGCAAGGATGACGAAATTGATGATCACGGTAATGAACTGACCATAGCCAAGCAGCGGAACACCGGCCTCTTTCAACTCAGCATAGCTTGTCATCGATCCTGCATAATCTTGCGGCACCGGACCAAGCAGAATGAAGCTGTTGGCAAAATCCGCACCGCCGAAAATCGCACCGACCACCGGCATGATGATGTCTTCGGTCAGTGACGTTGTGATGGTGGCGAACGCGCCGCCGATAATCACAGCAACCGCCAGATCAATAACGTTACCCCGGGCAATAAAGTCCCTGAATTCCGCAAACATTTTCATCTCCCTGATAGTGTTACTGCTATCTACTCAGGCGCTGGCAAATGTCGAGCAAAAAGCCCTGACGCCGCTGGCTATATGTGGAAATGCAATTGAAAAACCGCTGTATTGTGCCTATATGACGCTTATTACCGTGAGGAGGGTATTTAATGCAATTCTGGAAGTTTCTGGCGCTTGCCGCCGCGACCATCACCTTGTCTGCCTGTGGTATTAACAGCGTGCCGACGGCGGAAGAAGCCGCCAAGGCTAAATGGGCCGATGTGCAATCCGCATATCAGCGGCGCTCTGACCTGATCCCCAATCTGGTCAATACGGTGAAGGCCGCTGCTGAATCCGAATCAGACATATTGACCGAAGTGACGGAAGCCCGCGCCAAGGCGACCTCGATTCAGGTCAACGCCAATGATCTGACGGATGCCAGCAAGATCGGCGAGTTTGCCGCTGCGCAGGAGCAGCTGGGTTCTGGTCTCGGCCGTCTGCTCGCCTCTTTCGAAGCCTATCCGCAGATCCAGTCCAATGCCAATTTCCGCGATCTGCAGAGCCAGCTGGAAGGCACGGAAAATCGCATCAATATCGCCCGGCGCGATTATAATGAGGCCGTGCGTCAATATAACACCACGATCCGCACCTTCCCTGATGCCATTGGCGCCAAGCTGATCCATGGCGCAGAGCCGATGGCGCCATTTGAAGCCACCGCAGGAGCGGAAACTGCACCTACGGTAGAATTTTGATAAGTGTTGATATATTTCAAATACTTAGCTAAATTCCTCACTCTTTTCACACTGCTCATAGGTGTGAACTTTGTGAACTTAGCCCAAGCGCAGGATTTCCCTGCGCTCACCGGGCGTGTTGTCGACCAAGCTGATTTGCTGACGCCGGAACAGGAGGAAGCGCTCATTGCCAAGTTGCTAGTGCTGGAACTCAATTCCACGCGCCAGCTGGTCATAGTGACGGTCAATAGCCTTCAGGATTATCCGATTGAGGATTATGGCTACAGGCTTGGCCGCGAATGGGGCATTGGCCAGGCCGCCAATGGCGATGCGGAAAAAGATAATGGCGTCATTCTTCTGGTCGCGCCCAATGAGCGCAAAGTGCGGATTGAGGTCGGCTATGGGCTAGAGCCCGTCCTGACCGATGCACTGTCCAGCCGCATCATCAACGATGATATCCTGCCACGCTTCCGCGATGGCGATTATCCGGCGGGTATTGCCGCAGGCACGCAGAGTCTGTTGCAGCAACTCACCCTGCCCGAGGAAGAAGCACGCGAAATTGCTGCCGCAGCCGAAAGCTCTGATCGCAGAAGTGATCGTTCGGGCAATTGGGGCATGTTGGTCTTCTGGATGTTTATCCTTTTCTTTTTCGTTCTCCCTGCCCTGTTCTCCAGCCGCAAAGGCAAGCGCTACAAGGGGAGCGGCGCTGGACCGATCGTAATCTGGGGCGGCGGTGGCAGCGGATGGGGCGGCTCTTCTGGCGGTTCCTCATGGGGCGGCGGTGGCTTTGGTGGCGGCGGATTCGGCGGCGGTGGCGGCGGCTTTGGCGGCGGCGGCGCATCGGGAGGCTGGTGATGGCAAGAACCCCGCAAATGACACCGCAAGACCATGAACTGGTGACACAAGCAGTTGGCGCTGCTGAGCGCACCACCGATGGTGAGATCGTCACCATCGTCACGCAAATGTCCGATGACTATAAGGATGTCAGGCTACATTGGGCGATTGGCGCGCTGTTTCTGTTTCTTTCCAGCCTGGCAATCTTTCCCAGCTTCTGGACAGATGCCAGCGCGCTGTTCGCCAGCGGTTGGAAGACCAGCTATAGCCCGGCGCAGTATATGAGCCTCATGCTGGGCATGAGCCTCGCCATATTCCTTCTGGTTTATGGCTTATTCTCATGGATGCCTCTGCGCGTCGCTTTGGCACCCAAAGGCACGAAAGAAAACCGGGTCCGCGATCATGCGATTGAATACTTCAAAGTAGGCGCTGAACGCCGCACCATGGCGCTGACCGGCATATTGATCTATCTCTCCATGGCCGAACACCGCGCCGAGATTGTCGCCGATGATGCGATTGCGACCAAGGTTGATCCCGAAGTCTGGGGCGACGCTATGGCGGCGCTGATCGCCGAGGTAAAACAGGGCGAGCCCGGCAAAGGCATGGCAGCAGCGGTAGAGAAAGTCGGCATTGTGCTGGCCGAGCATTTCCCCAAAACTGATGCCAATCCCAATGAATTGCCGGATAGGTTGATTGAGTTGTAAATCCTCCCCCTTGGGGGAGGGGAACCAGCGAAGCTGGTGGAGGGGCACGTGCAGCCTATTACGGTGGAGCGCTTACAAGTGAACTCGCAACAGCTATAGAGGTGTATCGATAGCAACTTCTCTCTAAAACTCATAACATGCCGAGGGTGCCCCTCCACCAGCCTTCGCCAAGGCTACGGCCGGTCCCCCTCCCCGTCCCGGGGAGGATGTATAGAAAGCCAAATATGACCGATCATCACGACCATAACGCGCCCGAAGAGGTGATGTGGCAGGGCCGCTTTATCACCACCAAGCGCAAGGGCCGCTGGGAATATGTCGGGCGCGCACGCGGCATCGAAGCGGGTGTGATCCTGGCGCTGGTGGACGATGATGTGCTGCTGGTAGAGCAATATCGTGTGCCTTTGGGTGCCAATTGTCTGGAACTACCAGCCGGTCTGATCGGTGATGAGGATGCCGATGAATCCCCAATAGACGCAGCAGCGCGCGAGCTGGAGGAAGAGACCGGCTATCGCGCCGGAAAGATCGAGGATATGGGCCGCTTCTATTCCTCACCCGGCATGGTGAGTGAGAGCTATCACCTGTTCCGCGCGACCGAATGTGTGCGTGTTTCTGATGGTGGCGGAGTTGGTGGCGAGAATATCATCGTGCATCGCATTCCGCTAAATGAGATCAGCGCCTTTGTTGCCAAGAAGCGCGCCGAAGGCTGCGCCATAGATGGCAAGTTATTGATGATAATGGGCGCGGAGATGTTGGGTTAGCTTCTCTGCTGAGCCTCACCCAAAATTATCCGAATAAGACTGTATCTTCAAACTACGCCGCGGCGTCTGCACCACGCGCGCATCAATGCCGTATTTCTCGGCATAGGCCTTGGCCGCATCGCAATCAGGAAATTTCAGGCGCAATTGCTGGCGGGTATCGCCCGAGCCAGCCCAGCCGGTAAGCGGGTCGGGCTTTTTGGCCTCAGCCGGTTCAAATTCCAATATCCATTGGTCAGTCAGTGCGCGACCCGATTGCATGGCATTTTTAGGGTTCTGATAAATACGTGCGGCCATGATTGCTTCTCTGAAAAAGGCTCTCGCCCTATGGGGTAAATATTTAGCGGCGCTTTGCCGAAGCGCCCTGCTCCGGTCAAGATGCGAACGGCAAATCAGCGCGGATTTTTCGCCTGCGCATTCTTCGTCTTGAGACTGGCTATAGCAGAAACCGGGTTTTCCGGCCAGACATGCTTGGGATAGCGCCCTTTCATGTCACGCCGGACATCGGCCCAGCTGCCCGCCCAGAATGCGGGCAGATCGCGCGTCGTCTGTACCACGCGACCAGCAGGCGATGTCAGATGCAGCACCAGATCAATAGGCGGCTGCCCGATGCGCGGATGTTCGGCAAGCCCATAAAGCGCCTGCACCCGCAAGGTGACGCTCGGCCCGGCCTCGGCAGCATAATCAATCGCGTGGCTGCTGCCTGCCGGACTGGTGAAATGGGTCGGGGCTTTGGTGTCGATACTTTGCTGGCTGTCCCAATCGAGTAGCCCGCGCAGAGCATTGACCAAAGTGCCACTATCCAGATCGGTAAGACGTTTACAGCCCTGCAGCGCGGGCAATAGCCATTGCTCCAGTGTGTCCTGCAAATGCGTGTCGGATAAAGCCTCAACACCACAATAGGCCGCACGTTGGCGCAGCGACAGGGCCGCTTCAGGCCATGGCAGTCCGCCCAAACCAATATCGGCAATATGCTGTAACAACGCCCCCGCTACCGCCTTTGGATCAGGTTTTGCAATCGGCGTGCTGGCAAGGCGGATTGCACCAAGGCGGCGCTCATGCCGTGCTTCCACGCGGTCAGCCTGAGCATTATAGCTGAGACGATCGGCCTCGATAATCTGGTCAGCGCACAAGTGCAGCACCTCTTCCTCGCTCAGCGCCATAGCCGAACTGATGCGCGCCGATGCCGCCTCGCCTTGGGCATGGCCGATGACCAACCAATCAGCAGCACGCAAACTAGTATCGCTATCCAACCGATAGCGACGACCACCCGCAGAGCGCCAAAATTCGCCATCACTATCCTGTCGCTTGGCCAGCCGATCAGGATAAGCCCGTGCCAGCCAGATTGCAGCAGGGGCATCGGATAAATCGGCGCTGCTGCTATGCTCTTTGGGCGCTTCGGCCTCTGCCAGTTTCGCCCAGCGCCGCGCCAGTTTGCGCGCATCCCGGCTGCGTTTGTCCAATGCATTACCAAAGCGATTGAGCCGCTGCTCTATATCCATGCTGTCACCACCCAGCCCCCGTTCCTGCAGTAACAGCGCGATCCGTGCCGCTGTCTCTATCTGTCCGTGCTGTGCAGCAATAATCAGCATATGCGCCAATGGTGGCGGCAGCGGCACGGCAGCCATGGCGCGTCCATGTGGTGTAATCGCACCCTCGCCATCAATCGCACCACAACCTTGCAGAGCCTTGTTCGCAACCGCCAGCGCCGCATCGGGCGGCGGATCGAGCCATGGCAGCGCTTTGGCATCGCGCGTGCCCCATAATGCACATTGCAGCACCAGAGGCATCAAATCACTATCCATAATCTCCGGTGCATCATAGGTAGGGAAACCCTTGGTCGCCGCCTCTTCCCAAGCGCGATAGACGATACCCGGAGCCTGTCGCCCTGCTCTACCTGCACGCTGCGCCACTGAGGCCTGACTCGCACGCTCAGTTACCAGTCTTGTATCACCCGATTTCAGATCAAAATGCGCCTTGCGCGCCATGCCGCTGTCGATCACTACGCAAACCCCATCAATAGTAAGGCTAGTTTCGGCGATATTGGTCGCCAGAATCAGCTTGCGTCGTCCATTCGCATCGGAACGGATCGCGCGCCGCTGTTCACCGCTCGAAAGACCGCCATGCAGCGGCAGCAGCACGATACGATCATCCACCATGTCCGCCAGCCTTCGCTCGGTGGCGCGGATATCGCCTATGCCCGGCAGGAAGCAGAGAATATCCCCCTCAGTCTCATCCAACGCTTGCATCGCCAACTTCGCTATGCTGGCAGCAAGAGGCTGTCGGCTGTCGCGCCCGATATGGTGACAGGTCAGTGAATAGCTGCGGCCCTCACTGGTAATCACTGGCGCATCGCCCATGAGCGCGGCAAAGCGGTCGCCATCAACCGTTGCCGACATTGCCACCAGCCGCAGATCGGGCCGCAACGCCGCCTGCGCCTCCAATGCTAGCGCTAACCCGAAATCACTATTGAGGCTGCGCTCATGCACCTCATCAAACAGCACTGCAGCTGTACCGGGAAGATCAGGCTGGCGCTGGATCTGTTGCAGGAAAATCCCCTCGGTCATCACCACAACCCGCGTTGTATCGCTGGTGCGGCTGTCCATCCGGGTCATATAGCCATAGGTTTCGCCGACCTTCTCCCCCGCCAATTCGGCCATACGCTCCGCCGCCGCCCGCGCCGCCACCCGGCGCGGCGAAAGCAGATAGATTCTACCGTCTAACCATTTTTGCTTGAGCAATTCCGGTGCTACCGCCGTCGTCTTACCAGCACCCGGCGGCGCGATAAGAACGGCATTGGGCGCCGTTTCCAGCTTTGCTATCAACTCAGGTAGAACAGCCGCAATCGGCAGGGCTTGGCGGGACATTATGCCCTAATAAGCGCGCGAAATGGCGAAGGCCACCGTCTCGGTCATCGCCGCCTTGGCATCGGCGGCATGGAAACCGGCAATCGCGTCAATCGCCCGCTGGCCATAGAGCCGCGCACGCTCAATCGTATCATCCACCGCGCCATTTTCGCGCATCAGGCGGATGGCATAGGCCAGATCCTCATCGCTGCTGCGATGCCCGGCAATCGCATCTTCCCAGAATTTGCGTTCTTCCGAATTGCCACGCGCATAGGAGAGGATGATCGGTAGCGTCACCTTGCCTTCACGGAAATCATCGCCCACGCCCTTGCCCATGGTCTCGGAGTCCGAGGTATAGTCAATCGCATCGTCAATCAGCTGGAAAGCAATCCCGAGATTGCGGCCATAGGCATCAAGCGCCAATTCGGTCGCCTCATCGCGCTCGGCCACTACGGCAGATATACGGCAGGCCGCGGCAAACAGCGCCGCCGTTTTTGCGCCGATAATCGAAAGATAGCGCTCCTCATCGGTCTCAATACGGCGTTGGGCAGTCAATTGATCGACCTCACCTTCGGCAATGACCGCCGAGGCATTGGAGAGGATGCGCAGCACTTTAAGCGAACCATCCTCAACCATCAATTCAAACGAACGGCTGAACAGAAAGTCACCGACCAGCACCGTCGCCGGATTGCCGAAAATCAGATTCGCCGCGGTCTTGCCCCGACGCATATCCGACCCATCGACGACATCATCATGCAGCAGGGTGGCGGTATGGATAAACTCCACTGCCGCCGCCAGCTTGTGATGGCGGGTGCCGGGATAGTCGAGCAGCTTGGCGCTTGCGAGCGTCAACATGGGCCGCATCCGCTTGCCGCCACCGGCAATGAGATGCCCGGCAAGCTCTGGAATGAGAGGGATTTCTGACTGCATCCGGTCAAGAATGATGCTGTTCACCGCATTCATATCCTGCGCCACCAGCGACATGATAGGGTTCAGCGAAGGCGGTGTATCGCGGTTGAGCGGATGAACAGTAGCTGTCATGCAAAGTGATTTGGCAATTGGCTGGCTATATGGCAAGCCCTAAGCCTATTATGTTGATCCAAACCGGATAGCACAGGAATCGGACCATGGCAGACGACCCCATTCTCTCCGCCTATCGGCAAAGCATCGACAATATTGATGCGGCTTTGGTGTTTATGCTGGCCGAACGATTCAAAATCACCAAGGCGGTGGGCGAGCATAAGGCAAAGTCTGCCCTCGCCCCCGCCGACCCCGACCGTGAGGCCAAACAGATTGCCCGGCTGAAACAACTCGCCACCGATGCTGATCTCGATCCGGAATTTTCGGCCAAATTCCTGCGCTTTATTATCGACGAAGTAATACGGCACCATGAGCGCTTGCGGGATGGGGTAAGCCAGTAGTCAGGATACTGCGGTATTTCGATTCTGATTGGCTAACGGTAACCTCAGCCGGACCAACAGCCCACCGAGATCTTCACTCTCGTCCAACGCGACATTGCCATCGTAAATCTCGACGACATCGCGGACAATCGCCAGCCCCAACCCGGTGCCGGGCTTGCCGGTATCGAGCCTTGCCCCGCGATCGAAGATTTGTTCACGCTGTTCGGGAGGAATGCCCATGCCGTCATCTTCGACCCAGATTTCGGCCATTGGCTTCTCATCTGCATTGGCCGAGTGGTCCTTATTGTCGACGCCGATGGTCACAAACACACTACCGCCGCCATATTTGGCTGCATTTTCAATGACATTGCCGAGAATTTCGTCGAGGTCCTGCCGCTCTACGGTAACATCCATATCGCGTTTCCCATCCAGATCAAAACGCACATGGCTGTAGAGGCGAGTCACAGCACGCTCCACCGCTTCCACGCTCTGCCAGACATTGGCGCGGCTATGGGCATGGCCGCGGCGGCCAACGGCGCGCGCACGGGCGAGATGGTGGTCGACCTGTCGCCGCATCACCCTTGCTTCGCGGATTACGGTATCGGAGAGGTCATCAGACTGTGCCGTCGCAGCGTTCATCACCACGGTCAGCGGCGTCTTGAGCGCATGGGCAAGATTACCCGCATGGCGGCGCGCTTCCTCAGCCTGGGTCTCATTATGCTCAAGCAGCGCATTGAGCTCGTCGACCATCGGCATCACTTCGCGCGGCAGGCTTTCGGTAACGCGGTCCTGCTGGCCAGTGCGCATGGCATAGATCGCCTGACGTACTCGGCGTAGCGGCCATAGCCCATAAAAGGTCTGCAGCGTCGCCAGAATTATGAGGCCAAGACCGAGGACAACAAAGCTCCAGAAAATGGTCTGACGTACATCGGCAAGCTGTTCATCCAGTTCATTGCGGCTTTGCGCCACCATAAACCACCAGCGGGTTTCGGAATCAGGCAGATAGATGCCGCGTTCGATAACCCGCAATACGCCGTCATTGCGGGGCTGTATTGATGCCGAGTAATCGGTGCGAACAGGGGCATCTATCGCAACATCACCCTCTGCTTCATCAAGCTGAATGATTTTGGTCGTGTCGTAAATATAAGCAGCTTCGGCGTTTTCATTTGCACGAGGTTTCAGACTGCGATCCCATAAAGAGCGCGAGGGAAAATTCTGATGCCCCTCGCCGCTAATCTGCCAATAGAGGCCGCTGTCCGGTTCAAGGAAGCGTTGGTCGCCAAGCGGACGATTGAACAGCACTTCACCATCAGGGCCGATCTCGGCCGAGGTGATCATCGCGTTCAGCACATATTCGAGCTGCTCATCAAAATTGGCAGTGATGGTGTTGGTCAAAATCCGGTCAAGGATCAGACCACCGCCAAAAAGCAACACAAGAATCCATGCCGCCGCGATGCTGATCATGCGGCGGTTGAGCGAGCCAGTATGCTGCGCCGCTAAAGCCTGCTCATTGTCTGTTTTATCTCCGGATGCGACCTCGTCACTTCCCGCAGGAGAACCCAAAGGCTGCGCCTTGGCTTGCTCCCGCGCTATTGCAAAACCATCATCCGGATCGCGATCAGCCATCGCGCTCTTCAGGGTCTTCTAGACTATAGCCGAGGCCGCGGATGGTTGTGATCACATCGCTGCCCAGCTTTTTGCGAATACGAGTAACAAACACCTCAATGGTATTAGAATCCCGGTCAAAATCCTGATCGTAAATATGCTCAATCAGTTCAGTGCGTGAGACGACCTTGCCCTTATGGTGCATCAGATAGGAGAGCAGCTTATACTCCTGCGCCGTCAGCTTGACCGGCTCGCCCGCCAACGTAACCTTACCCGAACGGGTATCGAGGCGTACTTCACCTGCTGTCAGTTCAGAGCTCGCATTGCCCGAAGCCCGGCGGATCAGTGCCCGCAGCCGCGCGATCAGCTCTTCGGTCTGAAACGGCTTGGCGAGATAGTCATCGGCACCGGCATCAAGGCCAGCCACCTTATCCGACCAACTATCGCGCGCGGTCAGCACCAGCACCGGGAAAGTGCGCCCTTCACGCCGCCACATGCCGAGTACGGTCAGCCCATCAATCTCCGGCAGACCAAGATCGAGGATGACCGCATCATAATTTTCCGTAGAACCAAGGAAATGGCCATCCTCACCATCGGTCGAAAGATCTACGGCATAGCCCGATCCCTCCAGCGTGGATTTAAGCTGTTGGCCCAGCGTTGGTTCATCCTCAACGATCAATAGCCGCATGATATTCTCCCTGTTTCGGGCAAGATGTGAAATACTTTATGAATGGGGAAGCCATTTTCCATGGATGAGGTCAAGTATTTTGGCCGGGAAAAATGGTCCAGTCGATCAACGCTGGCGCAGGATGCGACCGCTTTGGCCGTCCACATCGACAAAAATTACATGATTATCCTGAATGAATTTCAACCGGTAAATCCGCGTCTGCGGATCATATTCCGGTCCAAGATAGGTCATGCCACGCATTTTGGGTAACACCTGTGCTTCTATTTCTTTCAATGACTTAACCCGGCCATCCAACATCTGCACACGCGCTTCCTCACTGGCACCACGCCGCTGGGCATGCGCATCGGGGACAGCCAGCGCCATCAGCAAGACGAGACCAACAGGAACGGCCAAAAGACGGACAAGTGGATGAGTCATTCGAAGGTTATAGGAGCCATCTATTGAATAATGAGTGAATGGCTATGACATCATTGCAAGCTATGCAAGCCACTAACCTTAATGGCCGCTTGTGCGATACAGGCCAAAGGCTTATGCGACCAGCCCATGGCAACACCTCCTATCCTCTCCTATGAAGGGCTCGGCCTGATACAAGGCAGCGGCTGGTTGTTTCAGGATATTGACCTGCATATCGGCCCGCGCGACAAGCTGGCGCTGATCGGGCGCAATGGTGCGGGGAAGACTACCCTGTTAAGGCTGATTGCCGACCAGATTGAATCAGACCGTGGCAAGCGCACCATCGTGCCGGGTACCAATGTCGTCATGCTGGAACAGGACCCGGACTTTAGCGATCACGAGCGGCTGATTGACTATGCGGTGCATGGTGCCAATGGCCCGGCGGAGCATGATGTACAGGCAATTGCCGATCAGCTGGGTATTGATCTTGCCCACACCTCGACCAGTGCGAGTGGGGGCGAGAAGCGCCGTGCCGCCATCTGCCGCGCACTGGCGCAGGAGCCGGACCTGTTGCTGCTTGATGAGCCGACCAACCATCTCGATCTGGGTGCGATTGACTGGCTTGAAGACTGGCTGTCACGCTATAGTGGCGCGTTCATTGCCATCTCGCATGACCGGACGTTTCTCACCCGTCTCACCAAACAGACTTTGTGGCTTGATCGCGGGTCGCTGCGGCGCAAGGAGATCGGCTTTGGCGGCTATGATGCGTGGATGGAAAAGGTCTATGCCGAAGAGGCGCGTGCTGCGGAAAAGCTCGACGCCAAATTGAAGATTGAGGCGCATTGGTTGGAACGCGGCGTCACCGCAAGGCGCAAGCGTAACCAGGGACGGCTGGAAAAGCTCTATGAAATGCGCGCCCAACGCGCCGCCATGCTGGGCCCCAGCGGTAAAGCCAAGCTCGCCGTAGTCAGCGATGATGTGCGCACCAAATCGGTGATTGTCGCCGAGGATATTTCCAAATCCTTCGGAGAAGGCGCGGAAAAGCGCACCATCATCCGCAATTTCAGCCTGCGAATCCAACGAGGTGATCGCATCGGCGTGGTCGGCCATAATGGCGCAGGCAAGACGACCTTGCTCAAGCTGCTCACTGGCGATCTGGAACCCGATACCGGCAGTGTCACCCATGCCAAAACGCTGGACGGGGTGATTATTGACCAGCAACGCAGTCTAATGGCGCCGGACAAGCGGGTACGCGATGTGCTGGCTGAGGGTGGCGACTGGATCGATGTGCGCGGCGCTCGTAAGCACGTTCAGGGCTATCTGAAAGAGTTTCTTTTCGATCCGGGGATTGTCGATACCAAAGTCGGCATTTTGTCCGGTGGTGAGCGGTCGCGGCTGTTGCTGGCGCGCGAATTTGCTCGGGCATCCAATCTGCTGGTGCTTGATGAACCGACCAATGACCTTGATCTGGAGACGCTCGACCTGCTGCAGGAGGTCATCGCCGATTATGATGGCACGGTTTTGATCGTCAGCCATGATCGCGATTTTCTCGACAAGACAGTGACAGTCACGCTGGGGCTGGATGGTTCGGGCATGGTCGACATTATTGCTGGTGGCTATGCCGATTGGGAGGCCAAACGGCGCGGAAACAAAAAGCAGAAGCCTGCGGTGAAGATCGAAAAGGCCGCATCCAAAACAGCGCCCAAGCCCGCTACTGCGAAGACTAAGCTCAGCTATAAGGACCAGCGCGATTACGACCGCTTGCCCGACCATATTGCTGCGCTGGAAAGCGATATAGCCGAGATTGAAGTGCAACTCGCAGATCCGGATTTATACAGCAAGGATGCCGATAAATTTGCGGCTTTGACAGCTAGTCTCGACGAGAAACGTGCCCAGAAAGAGGCTTCAGAGGAGCGCTGGTTGCTACTGGCGGAAGAAGTCGAAGCCATGGCCGCGCAAGGTTAGTTCACGCAGTACAGCCAGTAAGACTTAGAACTTCGTCGGCCCCGCGCAGGCGGGACCTGGGCTTTGACTCGCGCAAAGGCGCAAAGACGCTAAGGGGTAGCGCCAAGTACTTTATCTTCTTTGTGCCTTCGCGCCTTTGCGCGAAAACTAATAACAGCCTTAGCCCCGCCTCGGCAAAGCCGAGTTTATCCTGAGCGCCTGCCTTGCAGGCAGTCGAAGGGCGGGGCTGACGAAATCTGGCACGCAAGACACTAAAACTACTCCCCCGCTATCCGATAATAATCCGCAATCCGGTCCAGCGCCATGCGCAGCACCAGCTTGCCGGAACGCGCGGGCCAACCGAAATCCTTCTCTACAGTTGGAATAGACTCACAGGCACAAATCACGCGCCAGCAAAGATCATTCATATCGCGCCCTGCCGCCGCCAGCGCTCCCTCAAAACGTCGCCGTGCGGCCAACGCATATTCCCCCGGCTCCAGATGCTCCACCGGGCCTCGTCGCTTGCCGCTATCGATCATGCCGGACCAGTTCATCGTCGTCATGCCATCAAATTGCGCCCGCTCCCAATCATTGCGTAGCGCTTCCCCCGCATCAAATTGACGACGGCTTAAATGGCCGCGTACGTAGAGCCAGGAAACCGGGGATTCAGCGAGATTGACAGCGGGCTTGGGCTGCGCCGGAGAAGAAGCACTCTGTTTCCGTTTGCGCTGTTTGGTTTTAGTCATAAGAGTCTCCAGTCAGGTTCGTTATGGATTCTCTATTGCCATTTGCGGTTCGCTGTAGGACAGCAGAAAAGCCCGCAATCAATGGACAGGCTATGCAAAATTATATTCGCGCCATTCGCAAGGAGCAGGGTCTGACACTGGCCGATCTCGCAGAGCGCTGCGACCCGCCGACCACTGCACAGACCATTGGCAGGCTGGAAACCGGCGTTCGCACGCTTTCGCTAGGTTGGCTGGAGCGTATTGCTGCAGCGCTTGATGTAGACAGCGATACATTGCTGGCACGGCAGAATGATCCCGTCGCTGATCTGGTTGCCGTTATTGACGGTGAAGGCGCGAGAACGCCATCACGTTTGGAAGCCATCGCCCCGGCGCGTCTTAGCGAAGGACAGTTGGTTATGCGTATGGATATTGCGATCGGCGAGTATCGTTCCGGGGATCAGCTCTGGCTCGATCGGCTGGACAAAGCCGCTTTTGCCAACGCGCTGAACCGCGATGTGCTCTGTCCGCGCCCTGCTGGACGGTTTATCTTTGGCCGTCTGCTGGCACTGGAAGAGGACCGGATGCAGATTTTGCCGCTTGTAGCCAATGCCCGGCAGCAGATTATCAACGCGCCCGAATGGCTCGGCGTCGCCACCCATTTGTCGCGCACACTCTGACAGCGAGGCGAGCGATGCGCATCCTCACCCTGGCAACGCTTTACCCCAATCCGTCCAAACCCAATTTCGGGATATTCGTCGCGCGCCAGACCGAGAAGCTGGCCAGCCTACCGGATATGGATGTGACCGTGGTCAACCCGGTCAGCCTACCTCCCTTTCCGCTTAGCCGATTGCAACGCTTTCGCTATGCAGCACAGCTTTCGGGGGATAGCGGCGCATCCGCTGACAAAGGCGGACCGCCGATTCATCGTATCGCGTTTCAGTCCATGCCGGGAATGGCAGCGCGCAATAATGCAGCATCGATTACGCGTGCGGTGATTCCACTGGCGAAGAAGCTTCATGCTGCAAAGCCTTTTGACCTAATTGATGCCGAGTTTTTCTATCCCGATGGACCAGCGGCGGCATTGATCGCCAAAGAATTGGGCATACCCTACACCATTAAAGCGCGCGGGGCGGATATCCACTATTGGGGGGCACAATCGGCCAGTTTGAAGCAGATATTACCTGCGGCTGAGGGTGCCACTGCGCTATTGGCGGTCTCCGAAGCGCTAGCGAAGGATATGGCGGCATTGGGTATGGATCGAAGCAAAATCCATGTGCACTATACCGGTTGCGATCAGGAGCGCTTTCACCCTAATGCGGAGCACAGCATTGCCCTGCCCTTCGCTGAAGATACGCCCTATGCCATCACTGTCGGCGCGCTGATCCCGCGCAAAAATCCACATCTGATCATTGAGGCGCTCAAGGCGGTTCCTGATCTGCATCATGTCTTTGCTGGTGATGGTGAGGAACGCGAGCGGTTGGAGAAGCAGGCAGCCGATCTTGGCCTTGCCGAGCGGGTGCATTTTCTCGGTTCGGTACCGCATGATGCTTTGCCCGGTCTGTTGGCGGGTGCAAAGATGCTAGTGCTGCCGTCGCAATCCGAAGGTCTGGCCAATGCCTGGGTTGAGGCGTTGGCTTGTGGCACACCGATTGTGATCAGTGAGGCAGGCGGTGCGCGAGAATTGGTGAGTAGCTCGATGGCTGGGAGGATCGTGGATCAAACCCCGGAGGCTATTGCTTCGGCGATGCAGGAATTGCTGGTGCAGCCGGGGGATCCCGAAGCGGTCCGCAACACCGTTGCGCGATTCACATGGGAGCGAAATGCTGAGGAACTTAAGGGCATCTTTAGTGGGGCTATTGAATAACCGTTCGCCCTGAGCCTGTCGAAGGGCTGCACTTTTTGAAAGAGAAAGACGGGGCTTCGACAAGCTCAGCCCGAACGGTGGAAGTAGATATTGCTAATTCAGCGGATACAACGCCGCACTAATCCAGCGTTCTTCTGCGCGCATCAGGCCCCAGGTTTTGGCAGCGGCGCGGCTGTCCATCACTTCCAGGCCGATATTGCGTGCTTCTAATGCGCGGCGCAATGTTGCGGGTGGATGCACCAGCGTCGGCCCTGAGCCGAGCAGCAGAAATTCCGGTGCCGGCTCCAGCGCCAGCGCTTTGTCTAGCACTGCCTCGTTCAGTGCCTCCAGCTTGGGCGGCTCCCAATCAAAGGCGTTATCCGGCCATAGCACCAGTCCACCGGGAACAATCCGATCCGCAACGCGAAAGCCCGATGGGCCAATCGCGGTGATTAGTGGGCCGGATATATCCTCACGCCGGATTTCAACCATGGATCAGGCCCGGTTCTTAGGGTTCTGCGCCGTCATAGCCTTCAGCCAGACGCCGCTGTGCCTTTTCGCTGTCTGATTCAATCGGCACAAAACTGTCCGGCCCGACACCGAGCCAGATCAGCACCGGCGAGGCGATATAGATGGACGAATATGTGCCGATGATAACACCAAACAGCATCGCTGCGCTAAAGCCGAAAATCACATCAGGGCCAAGCAACACCAGCGACACCAACACGATAATCATGGTCAGGCTGGTGCTGACGGTCCGCGCCAGCGTTTCGTTGATCGACAGGTCAAGCAAATTGCTGATCTCCATCTTGCGATATTTGCGCAAATTCTCGCGGATGCGATCATCGATCACAATGGTATCGTTAAGCGAGTAACCGATAATCGTCAGCAAGGCGGCGATGATATTAAGGTTAAACTCCAACTGCGTCAGCGCGAAAAAGCCGAAAGTCAGAGACACATCATGAAACAATGCGAACAGCGCGCCGACACCAAATTGCCACTCAAAGCGGAACCAGATGTAGATCGAGATGGCGATCAGCGCGAAGACCAGCGAGTAGACACCGGTGCTGAGCAATTCCTCGGATACCTTGCCCGATACCGCATCCACACCATCAATACGTACGCCCTGCTCTGCAAAGCGCTCCTCAATCATATTGGATACCGCTACGGTCGCACTATCGGCTTCCTGTAGCTCATCGCCTCTCTCGGCATTGAGCCGCATGCGGATGGCAACTTCATTGGGCTCACCAAAGCGCTGAATATTGGCATCGCCCAGATTGAGCGCGGCAATGCTCTCGCGCAATTCAGGGATCGGCGCTTCCTCGACCTTCTCAAAGGTGACACGGAATTGCTGGCCGCCGACAAAGTCGACGCCAAAATTCAGGCCGCGTGTCATCACAAGCGCGATAGAGGCGATAATCAGCAGCACACTGAAACCGACAGCGATATTGCGCAGCTTGAGAAAGCCGATATTGGTCTTTTCAGGAACCAGCTTAAGCAGTTTCATGTCTCCGGTCCCTTCCCTAAATCCGCAGCTCTTTGGGCCGAGTGCCGCGCAACCAGCCAGCGACAAACATGCGGGTGATGAACACGGCGGTGAAGATCGAGGTGATGATGCCGACGATCAGAACGATGGCAAAGCCCTTGATCGGTCCTGAGCCGAACAGGAACAGCAGCACTCCGGCGATCACATTGGTGATGTTCGCATCGTAAATAGCGCGCGAGGCTTCTTTATAGCCGACCTCAATCGCCTGAATGATGCGGCGACCATTGCGCCGCTCCTCACCGATACGCTCGTTAATCAGCACATTGGCATCAACCGCGGAACCGACGGTAAGGATAAACCCGGCAATACCCGGCAGCGTCAAGGTCGCGTTAAGCACCGCCATAATGCCGAGGATCAGGAACAGGTTCAGGATCAGTGCAATATTGGCGTAAACCCCGAAACGGCCATAGACCAGTACCATATAGACCAGCACAAAAACCGTGCCGATCAAGCCGGCAATAACGCCAGCGCGGATCGATTCCGCCCCAAGATCGGCGCCGACGGTGCGTTCTTCCACCACTTGCAGTTCCACCGGCAATGCGCCCGAACGCAGCTGAATCGCCAACTGGTTCGCGGTTTCCACGGTGAAACTGCCGGAAATCTGTGCCGAACCGCCAAGGATTGGCTCATTAAAGGTCGGTGCGGAAATCACTTCGTCGTCAAGAATGATGGCGAAGCGCCGCCCGGTATTCTCGGTGCTGAGCTTGGCAAAGCGTTGACCGCCCTCACTATCGAACTGGATGTTCACCACCGGCTCGCTGGGGTTATCCGGGTTAAAACTCTGCTGCGCCCCGGTTAGCCGGTCACCCTTGATCCCGCCAAGACGCCGCACGGCGAGCATTGGCTGGCCATAGGCCTCGCCATCGGGAAAGGGATAAACCTCGCTGCCAATACGTGCGCGGTCCGCGAGCGTTTCATTAGGGTCTGCCTGATTATCAACCAGTTTGAATTCCAGCTTGGCCGTCTTACCCAGCAGCTCTTTCAGTTCATCCGGGTCTTGTAAGCCCGGCACCTGTACTACGATACGCTCTGCACCCTGACGGATGATCGTCGGCTCTCTGGTGCCCAGTTCGTCAATGCGGCGACGGACAACTTCGATCGCCGAGTTCATCGCATCTTCAACCGCCTGATCCAGACCGGCCTGGGTGGGGGTCAGAACAAAGCGTGTGGTATCGCGCACTTCTATGTCCCAATCGCGCTGGCCGGTGAGCCCTGCCCCGCTGGTCAGCGGAAGTATGGCCTCACGCGCGGCATCAACCTGTGTCGCATCGCGCACCATGAAGGAAAGCGCACCATCATTGCGCGAAATCTCGCCGATACGCACCTGCGGATTGGCATTAGCCAGCGCATTGCGCACCGACTCTTCCATATTCTCAATCTGCAAAGCGACGACCTCATTGGGATCAGCTTCGAGCAAGATGTGGCTGCCCCCGGCGAGATCGAGACCGAGATTGACCGTCTCTTTCGGCAGAAAGTCCGGCCAATAATCAGTTACGCTTTTGGGCAACAGGCTGGGCAGCGACATAAATACGCCGATCACCAGGATCAGCGTTAGGGAAATGGTTTTCCATCGCGGAAAATCGAGCATTGTTTCAGTCTTTCAATCGCGACGTTCAGAGACGGTGAGCGGACAGTATCAAAACAAACAGATCAGTCATTCGCTGCTTTGCCGCCAGGCGGAACGATATCGCCAAGTGTTGATTTAACGGCTTTGACCTTGGTGCCACCACCGAGATCTAGCTCAACATAGTCATCATCGACCTTGGTCACCTTGGCCATCAGGCCACCTGCAGTCACCACCTGATCGCCACGCTTTACCCCAGCAATCTTCTCTTGATGCTCTTTCATCCGCTTTTGCTGCGGGCGAATGAGCAGAAAATAGAAGATAATGAAAATTGCCACCAGCGGCAAAATGCTGACCCATGCTGGCGCGCCAGCGCCTGGCGCAACGGCCAATGTGGTGAAGATAATGCTATCCATAGCTTTTGTGCTTCTTTTACATCTGCGCCGGGAAACGGCCCGACGATTATCCGAATTTCACTGATATATGGCTCGACGGTTTTGCCACAAGGACAGGGCGTCATAACCCGCTACCAGAACAATCCGGCGCGCGTATCAGCAATTGGCGTCTCTGGCAATGTATCTTGGCCACCGGTCAACGCCACGCTTAGGCGACGAACGATGCTTGCCAAATGCGCTGGCCACTCTTATACGCCCTCACCTCGGTCGGGACGTAGCGCAGCCTGGTAGCGCATCACACTGGGGGTGTGGGGGTCGGAGGTTCGAATCCTCTCGTCCCGACCAGAGATTCCCCTTACATCTCTCATCAAATGTGCATCTGCGGATATATGCCTGTCTTGGCACTGCATCCACGCTCAAAACAAAGCATTTTCCTACAGTTATCCAAATAGGTTATTTCTAACGAAAATAGCCAATTGGAGACAGGAAATGCAGTTTGATCACCAAGCGCTCGATATCGCATTGGAAACAAAGTCTGGTACAGCCAGCCCTGAAGCCCTTATTGATACAATCATTGCCCGCGAGGGCGGTTACAGCAACCATCCTGCGGATCGTGGTGGCGAAACACGATGGGGAATTACTAAGGCCGTAGCACGCCAGCATGGTTATCAAGGGGCAATGCGTCTGCTTCCGCGTGAACAGGCGGTAGACATATATAAACGCATCTATTGGCTGCGTCCCGGCTTTGATCATGTCGCAAATGATGCACCGCAAGTTGCAGCTGAATTGTTCGATATCGCGGTCAACATGGGTGCAGGTATCGCCATTGGCTTCTTGCAACGCGCGCTTAATGCCCTGAACCGCGGCGGGCGCGATTATTATGATATAGTCGTTGACCGGGTGATCGGGCCGAAAACGCTAGGTGCCCTCTCTTATTATATCGATCAGCGGGGAGAAGCTGGAGAGTCTGTGCTCTTACGTGCCATCGATTCGCTGCAGGGCGCACGATACATCCATTTAGCCGAATCACGCCCTGCCAATGAGGCCTTTCTCTATGGCTGGCTGGCGCATCGTACCCGCCCCTGACTCAGGCATATCGGACAAAAACACCCTCTCATCTCAAGGAAAACGCTATGTCACTAGCCGAAATCATTGTTTCTCCGCTGGCAAAACTGATCGACAAAATCATCCCCGACCCACAGGCCCGCGACAAGGCCAAGTTGGAGCTGTTAAAGCTTCAGGGTAGCCAGGAACTACAAGAGGTGGAAACGCGAATCGCAGCAATCATGGCAGAGGCAAAATCGCCTGATCCATGGACCAGCAGAGCCCGTCCCAGCTTCCTTTATGTCATGTATATCATGATTTTATGGGCGATTCCCATGGGCCTGATAGCCAGTGTGCGACCCGAAACCGCTTATGCTATCGCCAATGGAATGAATGCTTATCTGTCCGGCATTCCAGAGCCGTTATATGCCTTATTTGGCACAGGTTATCTGGGGTATACGGTGGCCAGACAATGGGGCATCAATCGGGCGACAAAATGATCGTTACGATACCGCACTGCAAAAAAATCTATCCTCTATGCGAAAAAATCTTGCCAGACCTATCACGCTGCTCGTAAAAAGCGCATTCTTGTTCCAAGTATTTTACAACCTGAAGGGGAATAGCAATGAAGAACAACAATCTGGGAAAGATGCTCGCCATCGCTGGTGGTCTCGCTCTCGCAACCGCATGTACACCTGAAGAAGCTGGTGACGCTGTTGAAGAAGCAGGCTGTGCAGCTGTTGACGGTGCAGAAGCTGTAGGCTGTGCCGCTGAAGGCGCTGTAGATACTGCTGGTTGTGCCGCATGTGCTGCTGCTGATGCAGTAACCGGCGAATGCGGTGCTGAAGGCGAATGCGGTGCTTGTGGTGCAGAATGCGCTGCTGAAGGCGAGTGCGCAGCCGAGTAATTCAGTCCAGTAATCCGGACATTCCGGATTATTTGATGCATATCAAAGACGGTCAATTGCCCGCCATTATGCTCTGGTTTTCCTGTCGCTGGTTGTTTAGCTTTCCGCGATATACAGAAAAGTCAGAGATATAATGAGCGAAGCAATTGACCGTCTTTTTGCGTTAACCGGCAAGATCATGGAAGAAGGCGTTTCGCTTGTCCCTCGTGTCGTTCCACCAGATGTGCCATTTGTGCAATATCGCCACTATCCCAAGGGTGACTGCATCGCCCCCGGCAACAAATCACGCTGGTTCTACCATGCGCACAAGCCTGAAGAACGGGAAGAAGGTGAGCATGGGCATTTTCACATGTTCCTGCCGCTCGATATGTTCAAAGGCGTGGAGCCTCTGGTCAAGCCTGAGCATAAGAAAAACAAAAAGGGCAAATTCCCGGCCAAAGTAGTACATTTCGCAGCCTTGGGCTTCCATACCGATGGTATACCGCTCTATTGGTTCACCACCAATTACTGGGTGACATTCGAATATATGATGCCCGCCGACGCAATTGCCGAGCGTCTGAAAAACTTCAACATGAAAGACGCCCCCGGTGATCCGCTGGTCAACGACTGGCTTACCGCTGCCGTAGAAGTATTCCACGACCCGATTATCGACCTACTTCAGCAGCGCGACAAGGTCCTGGCTGAGGGTAATTATACCGACAAATCCGCCGAAATCACATCGCGCATGGATTTTGATCTTTAAGGCGCTCTACACGCAACGACCAAAAATGGTGCGCCCGACAGGATTCGAACCTGTGGCCCCCAGATTAGGAATCTGGTGCTCTATCCTGCTGAGCTACGGGCGCAACCAAGATTCGCAATAAGGCTGGCCAGTCGGCAATGCAATGCTTTCCCGACTGTGGTGAAAGCAGCTTTAGTTCTGCTTTTCCGGCGGCTGTACCGGGAATGGTAGCGGCATCAGCTCGACGCCTTCCTCCAGCAATTCCTCGGTTTCTTTCAGGCTGGCCTCGCCATGAATCTGTTCTTTGTCCGCCTCGCCATAATGCATGGAGCGAGCCTGATCGGCAAAATCGCGGCCAACCCATTTGGATTGTTCAAGTGCTTGAGACTGGGCTTTGGCAAGCGCGGTCAGCAGTTTTTTGATTTCGGCAGGTGCCGCGCCCTCAGCGGTGTTCGCGACCGGCGCCTTAGTTGTTTCTGATGTCACCGGGGCGGGCACAGATGCCGCTGGAGCGGCTGATGACGGAGTTTCCTGATTATCCGTTGGTGCAGCTGTTGCCGACTGATTGCCTTTGCGACCAATATTGGGCGCCATTACCGCCTTGGAAACCTCTGCGTTCCCACAAATTGGGCAGATTAAAATGCCGCGTTCGCGTTGCTTTTCATAGTCTTCAGAGGAACCAAACCAGCCTTCAAAGACATGGCCATGCTCGCATTGCAAATCAAATACAATCATGCGCCCATCCCTTTGCCGATGTTGCGCGCATTGGCAAGGGCCGGAAGTTTCTGGCGGATATCTTTAATGCGGCTCATATCCAGATCAATCAGCGCCAGGCCGGGACTGTCATCCATCTCAAGCAGCACGTCACCCCAAGGATCCACAACCATGGAATGGCCATAGGTGGAGCGGCCATCTTCATGGCTACCGCATTGTGCTGCAGCGATAACAAAGGCCTGCGCTTCGATGGCGCGGGCACGGACCAGCACTGGCCAGTGAGCCTTGCCGGTAGGCACGGTAAAGGCTGCCGGGATAGTAAGGATATCGGGCTGGCGCAGCGCCAATGCGCGATAGAGTTCCGGGAAGCGAATGTCGTAGCAAATAGTCAAACCGAGCAGCCCAACCGGCGTTTCGGCAGTAACAACCTCTTCACCCGCACCGTAGACGGCTGATTCGCGCCAGTCATCGCCATTGCCCAGAGTCACATCAAACAGATGGATCTTGTCATAGCGTGCCTGTATCTGCCCTTTATCATCGACCAGCAGCGAACGATTGCGCCATTTGCCATCTGGATGCAGCACAGGATGCGAGCCTAGTGCCAGCCAAATAGCATGGTGAGCCGCCGATCGCTGCATTTCGCTGATAAATTCACTGTCTTCCTCGGCCACAATATGCGGCGTGGCGCGGCTGCGTTTGCGATCGAGCAAGCCGGACATTTCCGGGGTGAACAGAATGCTCGCTCCGCCGGAGACCGCCTCTTTTAGGGCGTTATCTATGGTCTGTGCATTGGCGCACCAGTCTATACCGCTGGTCATCTGCAGAACAGCAATACGACGCATAATAGGCGGCAGAGGCATTTTTACGCGGCGAGCAACGGGTCCAGCTTGCCAGCGCCATCAAGCGCTGCAAGATCATCCGAGCCACCGATATGTTGGTCATCAATAAATATCTGCGGCACGGTGGTGCGGCCATTGGCGCGCTGGATCATCTCTTCACGCTTGGGACCGCCCATGGAAATTTCATATTCCTCAAAACTCACGCCCTTTTCCTGTAGCAATGCTTTGGCACGCACACAAAAGGGACAGGTGAATTTGGTGTAGATTTCAACTTTTGGCATAGCTTTTCCGCTTTCATAGCTTTGCAACCCAGATGGGGCGCATAAAGGACAAAAGCAAGATGCAGCCTTACCTTGCCCTTTACTTATTCCCTCGTCTCACCGGTCGCCAATACACGTGCCCAACAGGCAATCACCACCTTGCTTGCCCCTGCCTGTTTCAGCAGCCGCACACAGCTATTGGCGGTAGCACCAGTGGTATAGACATCATCGACCAGCAGCACGGTGCGTCCAGCAAGCATGGATTTCGCTTCAGGCTTTAGAGCAAAGGCGCCGCGAACGGCCTTTGCGCGTTCGCTCGCACGCATCTGTTTCAACGGTGGCGTCGCCTTGATGCGGATGAGCAGATCATCGCACATTGCCAATCCGGTCATCTTGCTCAGTGCTTTGCCAATCAACTGCGCCTGATTAAAACCGCGCCGCCATATGCGCCAACGGTGTAGAGGGACCGGAATAATCAGCATGTCCTCAGGCAAGTCAGTGATCCGACTGGATATAAAATGTGCGATAAAGCGTGCCAGACCAATTCGCCCCGCATGTTTTAGCCGCAAGACAATAGCCCGCGAAAACTCATCATAGGCGACAACAGCTCTGATGCCATCATGGATAGGCGGGTTCTGGATGCATGTTGCACAGATCATATCCTCGCCTTCGGCTTCGCCACCCATCGGCTTGCCACAGCTTGCACATTGCGGGGCGCTGATAAAAGTAAGTTTGGACCAGCTAGACGGACTGAAGCTTGTTGTATCACTCACCATTTCACCCGACAAAGGGCAGCGCGGCGGCAGCAGAAGGTCAAGGCCGGGCCTCATATAGCGCATCATGGCGGAGTCTTGAGGATCAACAGCCATCCCCTCTTGTCGCGCCAATCTTCTCGCGGCACAAGGCCTGGCATGACTCACGATGGTCCCAAAGACATTTTTGATACGCAAAGGCAAAGCCTGCATCGCGCTCGTGCCCGCGCAATCTGCGCGCGCGACCCGAAAGCGGATATTATCTCCGAACTGATGGCCGAGGAAATTATCGCCCGCCTGGAATGGGTTACACGCGATTTCAGTGAAGCATTGGTCATTGGTAATGCGCCGCAATCCTTGATTGAGATACTGGAAGCACAAAACATTGCCATAACACGATGCGATATTGCGCCTGCGGATAAAGCAAATCAGATCGCTTTGGAGCGCTGGGATATCCTGCCCGAGACTATTGGCAATCCTGATCTGGTGGTCAGTCTCGGCATATTGGATGCGGTAAATGACCTGCCCGGTCTGCTGATTCAAATACGCCGCGCCCTCAAGCCTGATGGACTGTTTCTCGGTGCCATGCTGGGCGCAGGCAGTTTGTCACACCTAAAAGCAGCGATGATGGCCGCTGATGGAGCAAAGGCAACGCCGCATATTCACCCACAAATTGATGTTCGCGCTGCGGGTAATTTGCTTAGCCGCTGTGGCTTTACCATGCCTGTGACCGATAGCGATACGATGCGGTTGCGTTATTCGGATATGATGGCGCTGGTCCGCGATATCCGCGCCTTTGGTGGCACCAACGCGCTAGCCGGGCCAATTTACCCCGTTGGAAAGTCAGGGCTAATTGCCGCGTTTCAGAACTTCGCCAACCAGTCATACAGTGATGGAAAGACCGCAGAACAACTCGAATTCATCTGGATCAGCGGCTGGGCCCCCTCCCCTGATCAACCCAAGCCTGCAAAGCGCGGCAGCGCAACTACCTCATTGGCAGATGCGCTGCGCAAAAAACCGGATTAACGGCTTCACCTGATCAGCGTGATGCGAAACGGGTTCCAGCAATGGATTTGCCAGCCTTGCGGACAATGCAGCTATCACCGCGCGCCTTGATGGCATTGCACATGATGATGGCGGATTGACGATTGCCAAAGCCCACAGCCGAAACGCGCTCCAGCTTACGGCCTTTGGACGTAACCTGTGTGCGAATATGGTCGAAGCCGCGAAGCTCGGTATGACGGCCAGAAAATACTGACCATGCACGCTTGGCATTGGACTGAGAAGCAAAAGCACCGAGCTGTACGATATAGCTGCCTTCGCGTACTTGGTCGCCGCTCACCGGCGTAGCGGCACGAAAAGCGGCTTTGGCTGGAGCAGGCTTGGCTACCGGCTTGGGTGCAGCAACCGCTTTAGCCGGAGCCGCAGCAGGCACATCAGCGATCTTCGCCGGTTTGCTGCGCATTGGCTTATCCGGCGCCGCAATCAGTGGCACAGGTGCTGCAGCCGCCAGTTGCATCGGCTTTTGCGGAACTGTCGTTGCGGTTGAAGCTGGAACATCAGCGGTTTCAACCTTTGCGGTTTCGACCTTGGCTGGTTCAGTGGCGACAGGCTGAACATCAGTTTTTTCAGCCGCTGCCGCTTCTTCTGCATCCATAACCGCTTCGGTAATCGCTACAGCTTGCTCATTCTCGGTCTGCGGTCCCAGAGCAAGTTGGGCCGGCTGACCAGCATCTGGAAGATTAGCCTTTACACCGAGAAGCGCAGCGACGCGCATTTGCGCCAGATCGGGCCGTGCAGTGCGGGCCCATTCAAGAATCCGTGTATTGGCCTGTTCCGGCGAGACATCCTGGCTGGCGAGAAGCTTTGATTCGCTCCAACGACCATCAAGGGCATAGGCATAGGCCAGATTCTGCCGCACCTTTGGCGAATTGACGCCATTGCGCACCAGATCTTCCAGAAGGCGCACGCCCTGTTTCACATCTCCTGCCAGCGCCATGGCCAGACCATAATCGCTAGCCGGAATGGTATCACGATGATCGGCGAGCAGATTGCGTGCAGCCACAGATTTGTCATTGGCAACATAGGAAAGCGCGAGACTGATGACATTGCGGGCACTGGCATCACCGAGTTCCAGCGCATCCTCAAATGTCTTTTCTGCCGAGGTGAAACGGCCAGCGCCAAGATAAGCCTGAGCTAGAACCGAACGGGCAGCCGCATCGCGCGGTGCAATCCGAACAGCTTCTTCGCCGCGAACAATAGCCTGATCAGTATCGCCTTGCTTAAGCGACTTCTCTGCTTTCGCGGTCAATGACTGCGGCCGGGCTGTCTGACTGCCGCTTGCGCAACTTGCAAGGGCAGCCCCCATGATCAGCGAGGAAACAGCTACTTTCCATACAGCTTTGCTTGTCATCATCGTCACCCCTGTCTCAGTGTTTCTTTGTCGATCCCGGGACCTGCCCGGCCAGTGCGTCAATCTCCGGCAAAGATGCCAGCATCTCATCCAGTGCTTCGGTTACCAGTTGTTGTGCCGACTGGTTGCGCACTGCGCATGCCAGACGCAGTCGCAAATGCCGTTCAGGATCAAGCCGCAAGGTAAAGGCGGCACGTTTGGTACGCGCCTGGATTGCGGCTGCCTTTACAGAATTCTCTACCTTCTTGGTCGATTTGGCCTGTGGCACAGTTTTCTGCTCAGCAGTCGGTTTGGTCGACAGTATCGCATTGATACCGCGCTCCACCTCAGGCTGGCGCTCAGCCTTTGTCTGCTCATCAGAATTGGGCTGCGCCTCATCATTAGACGCATCGCTAGCGAAGCCGTTCTCCTGCAACTTGCGACCCAGAGCATCCTGCTGCTTGATCACTTCAGGAATAGCACCTGCCAATGGATTATCCTTGGCGGCATTGTCTGATGCACCAGAGATATTCGCCGGTTCGGCAGATTGCGGTGGATCGACATCATAGCCCATATCGTTCCAGCCCAGATCTTCGTGACCGGTCTTTTCAACCGGATCGGGCGCAAAGTTGATCTGACGGCGCATCGCCGGACGCGCGGCGCCTTTGCGGGCCAGCAAACTCGATGAGAGAGAGGCCAATGGTTTGGGATCACCCATGATTATAGCCTCCTCAGGAACCAGCAACCCGGCGGCCAAAGCCACCCATAGGACGCGGCGCACCGGCCATCGGCGCGGCATTGGTCGCAGCTGGAGCGCTGAAGATTGTGCGGCGGAAATTCTTTTCCAACCGGTCGGAGATATAGGTCCACAATGCGGCAACCTCGGCGGCAGACTTGCCGTTCGCGTCGACTTCCATCACCGTGCGGCCGTCGATCATCGAGGCGGCAAAATCGGTGCGGTGATGCAATGTGGTCGGTGCCACCGTTCCATGCTGTGACAGTGCAACGGCAGCCTCGGAAGTGATTTTTGCTTTAGGGGTGGCAGCATTGACCACAAATACGAGCGGCTTGCCTGCACGCTCGCACAGATCAACCGTAGCGCCGACAGCGCGCAAATCATGCGGGCTAGGCCGGGTTGGCACGACAATCAGCTCGGCAACCGAAATAACACTCTGGATCGCCATGGTAATCGCTGGCGGGGTATCAATAACTGCCAGTTTGAAGCCCTGTTGGCGCAAAACCGCCAGATCAGATGCCAGACGCGCAACAGTGGTTTGCGCAAAGGCGGGATATTCCGCTTCCCGCTCATTCCACCAATCGGCGAGCGAACCTTGCGGGTCAATATCGATCAGAACAACCGGGCCTGCGCCGGACAGCTGGGCCTGAACGGCTAAATGACCGGACAAAGTGGTTTTGCCGGAGCCGCCCTTTTGTGATGCTAATGCGAGAACGCGCACAGTGATCCCCTTGGTTCAAAGAATTTCACTGACGGGTTTCGCAGAACAGACCTAATTTTAAGTTAACGCCGCCTCAATTCACTTGGGCTGAAGCGCTTTGGAGCATCGTCAATGCTTTGCTAAGATATTATTAGCTATAAGCGTTGCCGATGATATGGCAGCAAATAGGGCAAAGCCTGTTATAGCTGTTTAACACATGTGCATTTGCGTTAACCGAGATGGTCAGCGCACAGGAGTTGAAAGATGCAAACCAAGGTCCGGATGATCCACGCGGTTAGCGCCCTTTTTATCACATCACTTATGACAACCGCCACACCTGCACTGGCTGATGTCAAAGCCGGCGTCGATGCCTGGGAGAAAGGTGATTTTGACACCGCCGTAGCCGAATGGCGACAGCCTGCGCTGGATGGCGATCCGGATGCACAGTTCAATCTGGGTCAGGCCTATAAATTCGGTCGCGGTGTACCGATGGATCTTTCCATTGCCGCGGACTGGTTCCGCAAGGCGGCCGAGCAAAATCATCTACAGGCTGCGGATAATTATGGTTTGATCCTGTTCCAGAATAACCGTCGACAAGAATCTATTCCATGGCTGCAACAGTCGGCAAAGCGCGGTGAGCCGCGAGCGCAATACCTTATGGGAACGGCGCATTTTAACGGCAATCTGGTCGAGAAAGACTGGGTACGCGCTTATGCACTGATGACCCGGGCATCGGCTTCGGGCCTGCCGCAAGCATCGAAAAACCTTACCGCAATGGATCAATATATCCCTCTCGCGCAGCGGCAGGAAGGCATTGCTTTGGCGGGCCAGCTTGAACAGGAAGCCGCGCGGGAGAGACAGCGGCAATTTGCAGGCGCGAACCTGCCGCCTGTTGCGGATAGTGGGACCATGCCAAGCCAGACAGCACCTGTACGCACTCCACCGGCTCCACCAAAGGCGATCCCTTCAACGCAATTGCCGCCATCAACAGTAGCAACGCCAGCGCCACAGCCAGTGTCTGTGGCTGCGGTTGATCCCAGAAAAGTCGATCCGGCCACTGCTGGAGCGGACTTTGCGGGCGGATCAGCAGCCGCTCCAGTTAGATCTGCACCGGCGCCCGCTGTCACAACACAGCCTGCTGCGACGACGACCAGAACCGTGCAACCAGCCAGCACTGGAAATTGGCGCGTACAGCTTGGCGCATTCAGCACACAGGGCAAGGCAGAAACATTGTGGAATGATCTGGAACGCCGCAATTCAGCACTCGCCAATTTGCAACCTTATCTGGTGAATGCCGGGAAAGTCACGCGGTTGCAGGCAGGGCCTTTTGCGACACGCAGTGACGCCAACCAATTGTGCAACAGCCTGAAAGCAACCGGCCAAGCCTGTTTTACCGTGCGTAAATAAAGTCGCTTAATCTTGCCATTCTGAACGCGGGATACCCAACGCGTACAGCACCGCGGTCAGGCCATTGTGCCGAATGGCAAAATCGGCGGCTTCATAGGCAATCGGCTTGGCGCAATAGGCCGCGCTAAATCCGGCCGCTTTGAGCATCGGGATATCATTGGCGCCATCACCCAGCGCCATGGTCTGTTCTGGTTCCAGCTTTAGCAGCCCGCACTCACGTTCCAGCACATGCGCCTTCATCGCAGCGTCGACTATCGAGCCAGATACTGTGCCCAGCAAATGGCCATCCTCGACATCCAACCGATTGGCGACCACACCCTGAAAGCCGATTTCCGCCGCAATCGGATCGGCGAAGTGATGGAAGCCACCAGATACCAAGACCGTGTCCGCACCCATTTTGCGCATCGTGCGTACCAGCGTCCGGGCACCCGGATTGGGTGAAATGCGCTCCGCAAGGCATTCGCCAATGACATGTTCGGGCAAGCCTTTTAGCAACGCCACGCGCTCTTTCAGCGAGGCGGCAAAATCGAGTTCGCCCTGCATCGCGCGCTCGGTAATGGCGGTTACTTCATCCCGCACTCCGGCAAAGTCGGCCAGTTCATCAATGCACTCCTGCCCGATCATGGTGCTGTCCATATCCGACAGCATCAGCTCGGGTAGTGGCGCATCTGCGGGGCGAATGGCAAAATCGATTCTGTCGCTAAGTGGCTCCAGCGCCTTGCGCACATCTCTTAAGTTCACAAAGTTCACACCTGTGAGTGTTATGCGCGCCACCTGATCCGGCTCTAGCCATGATGGTTCGGCCGGGCTGTATCCGGCACTTTCCAACAGGTTGCATGCCTCTCCAACATCCAACACCGATCCGGGGGATGGCGCGTCGGCATTTGCTGCTATGAGCGTGACTATGAGCATCAGAGAATCCTCTATGGCGAGCGATAGACCACCCGTTGCGCTTATTGCTGGACCGACCGCCAGCGGCAAGAGCGGATTGGCGGTGGCTCTGGCGCAGAAGCTGAAAGCCGATGGCCGGGATGCGGTGATTATCAATGCCGATGCCAGTCAGGTCTATCGTGATCTTGCGATACTCTCGGCGCGACCCGATGCAGAGGAAATGGCGGGCATAGACCATCGCCTCTTTGGCTATCGCGATGGTGCAGAACCCTTCTCCGCTGCCGATTGGGCCGATGATGCGCGCGCGGAGATCATGGCCGCACATAAACGCAATGCGACCCCGATACTGGTCGGCGGCACGGGTATGTACCTGCGGACCCTGCTTGATGGCATTGCGCCTGTTCCTGATATTGCCCCGGATATACGCCAACAGGTACGTGACCTTACCACCGAAGACGCTTGGGCAGCGCTGCAAAAAGAAGACTCTGTTGCTGCCAGCGAACTGCACCCCAATGATACCAGCCGCATCCAGCGCGCGCTCGAAGTGATCCGCCAGACCGGGCGCAGCATCACCCAATGGCGGCAGCAAAAGTCAGGAGGCATAGGAGACGAAATCACTCTTGCTCCACTTATTCTGTTGCCGCCGCGTGATTGGCTTTATGCCCGGTGCGACCAGCGCTTTATCGATATGCTTGATCAGGGCGCGATATCTGAGGTGGAAGCCCTATTAGCCCGCAATCTACCCGACACTCTGCCGGTCATGCGCGCCATTGGTGTGCCGCAAATCACCGTATGGCTTGCGGGCGAGATTGATCGCGACACCATGATCGCCAATGTCCAGATGGAGACCCGGCGCTATGCCAAACGGCAATATACCTGGTTCGGCAATCAGTCCGACAGTGATTGGCCACGGCATGAAGATATAATAAATATCGAGAATAGAGATAATTTAGTAATAAAATTATACAATAATCTGTTGACATGACATTTTATGATTCATATTACGCCGCGGTTGCTGCATAGCAGCATCCTGTTTACCGACAGATTCGTTGATTTCACGGCAGTTTGAGAAGAGGTTGAAAAAGTGGCCGAAAAAACCGGCGCAGAGATATTGGTGCAAGCCCTTGTAGACCAAGGAGTCGAGGTGATTTTCGGCTATCCCGGTGGCGCGGTGCTGCCGATTTATGATGCTATCTTTCAGCATAATAAGCTGCGCCATATCCTTGTCCGCCATGAACAAGGCGCGGCCCATGCCGCCGAAGGTTATGCCCGTGCAACCGGCAAGCCCGGCGTGGTGCTGGTCACCTCAGGCCCCGGCGCAACCAATACCATAACTGGCATTGCCGATGCGTTTATGGATTCGATCCCGATGGTGGTTATCACCGGACAGGTGCCGACGACCCTGATCGGCACCGATGCGTTTCAGGAGGCCGATACTGTTGGCCTCACCCGCCATTGCACCAAGCATAATTTTCTGGTGAAAGACCCGGCCAAGCTCGGCGCAAAGGTACATGAAGCCTTTTATATCGCTACCAGCGGCCGCCCCGGCCCGGTCGTGGTCGATATCCCGAAAAATGTGCAGGTCGCCAGCGCCGAATCTAACGCCAAGCCGGTCAGCCAGCACAAGACCTATCGCCCTGCCCATACGCCCGATCCGCAAGACGTTGCGGCAACGTTGGACCTCCTCAAAAAGGCCAAATCGCCAATTCTTTATACCGGTGGCGGCATTATCAATAGCGGTCCGGAAGCGAGCGAGCAGCTGCGTCGCCTCGCCAAGCTGACCGGCGCGCCGGTAACATCAACGCTGATGGGCCTTGGCGCTTATCCCGCATCAGAAAAGCAATGGCTCGGCATGCTGGGCATGCATGGCACTTATGAGGCCAATCTGGCGATGAACCGCGCCGATCTGATCCTTTGTCTCGGCGCGCGCTTTGATGACCGGGTAACCGGGCGGCTGGATGCCTTCTCGCCCAACTCTACCAAGGTCCATGTCGACATAGACCGTTCTTCGATCAACAAGAATGTGCCTGTCGATCTACCAGTGGTCGCCGATGTCGGTGCATTTATGGAAGCGCTATGTGATCGCTGGGAAGAAGAGCAAGCCAAGTCGCAGGATTACAGTGAATGGTGGTCGCGCATCAAAGGCTGGCGTGCCCGTGAGTCTCTTTCCTACCCGGAAGATGATAGCGATATCATTATGCCGCAACGCGCCATTGCGCAGCTTTACGAAGCAGCAAAAGCGCATGATGCGATCATCACTACCGAAGTTGGCCAGCATCAAATGTGGGCGGCGCAGCATTATCATTTTGAAGGGCCGAATAAATGGCTCACCAGCGGCGGCTTGGGTACTATGGGCTATGGCCTGCCCGCAGCGATCGGCGCCCAGATTGCCTATCCCGATGCACTTGTGATTGATGTTGCTGGTGAAGCCTCGATCCAGATGAATATTCAGGAGCTGGCGACCGCAACGCAGTACAAACTGCCGGTCAAAATCTTCATCTTGAACAATGAATATATGGGCATGGTGCGCCAATGGCAGCAGCTCAACCATGGCAGCCGCTATTCGGAAAGCTATTCCGATGCCCTGCCCGATTTTGTTGCGCTCGCTGAAGCCTATGGCTGGACCGGCATCCGCATCGAAACCCGCGATGAACTGGATGATGGCATTGCTCGCATGATCGAGACCGATGGCCCGGTAATGGTCGATTGCCGCGTCGCCAAGCTCGCCAATTGCTTTCCGATGATCCCGTCCGGCGCAGCCCATACCGAAATCATGCTGCATAGTGATGATGATGTCACCGGCGAGGCGGATGATGAGGCAAAGGCGCTGGTCTGATGGGAATATTTTTCATTGCGAAGGCCATGCCTTTATCCTCCCTCCCCTTCAGGGGAGGGACCGAGGGTGGGGGCGTTCCTCAAGCGCATAGCCAGACTGATAGCCCCCACCCCAACCCCTCCCCTAAAGGGGAGGGGCTTCAAAGAAACGCAAGCATCTGATGTATATAGAAAAAGAGATCAAAGAGCGGCACGTCCTGACAGTGATCGTTGATAATGAGGCGGGCATATTGGCGCGTATTGCCGGCCTGTTTTCAGCCCGCGGTTATAATATTGAGAGCCTGACCGTGGCTGATATCAGCGAGGATCACACGATCAGCCGTATCACCATCGTCACCAAGGGTCCGCCTGCAGTGATCGAGCAGATTATCGCTCAGCTTGACCGGCTAATACCGGTGCATAGCGTCTCCGACCTCACCGAACGCGGCCCGCATGTCCAGCGCGAACTGGCGCTGGTCAAGGTTGCGGGAGTCGGCGACCATCGCATCGAGGCATTGCGGCTCGCCGATGTCTATCGTGCTCGCGTGGTCGACGCGACCACTGAGAGCTTTGTCTTCGAAATCACCGGCGGGCCGAGCAAGATCGGCACCTTTATCGATCTGATGCGCAAAGTCGGGCTGGTCGAGGTCGGCCGCACCGGCGTTGTCGCCATAGCCCGCGGACCCGACGCCGCGTAGACCATAGCGCAATAAGTCAAAGACATAATAACCCATATTCTCTTATCAGAAACAAGGATTATCCGATGCAAGTCTATTATGATTCCGATGCCGAAATGGAACTGATCCGCGAGAAGAAGGTCGCGGTTGTCGGTTATGGCAGCCAGGGCCATGCCCATGCGCAAAATCTGCGCGACAGCGGCGTGAAAGAGGTAGCGATTGCACTACGCAAAGACTCCGCTACCCGCAAAAAGGCAGAAGATGCCGGTTTTCAGGTAATGACCAACGCCGAGGCTGCGGTATGGGCCGATGTTATTATGATGCTGGCGCCCGATGAGCATCAGGCAAAAATCTATAATGAAGAATTGGCCGGCCATATGCAGCCCGGCTCTGCCCTCGCCTTTGCCCATGGCCTCAACGTGCATTTCGGCCTGATCGAAGCGCGGCCCGATGTTGACGTTATCATGATCGCGCCCAAAGGCCCCGGCCACACTGTGCGCGCCGAATATGAACGCGGTGGTGGTGTCCCCTGCCTGATCGCGGTGGATCAGGAGAGCAGCGAACATGCCGGCAATGGCTATGCCAAGGCGCTCGCCATCTCCTATGCCGCCGCGCTCGGCGGTGGCCGCTCGGGCATTATCGAGACCAATTTCAAGGAAGAGTGCGAGACTGACCTTTTTGGCGAGCAGGCCGTACTCTGCGGCGGTGTCAGCAATCTGGTGATGGCCGGATTTGAGACGCTGGTCGATGCCGGATACGCCCCGGAAATGGCCTATTTTGAGTGTCTCCACGAGGTCAAACTCATCGTTGATCTGATGTATGAAGGCGGCATTGCCAATATGCGCTATTCGATCAGCAACACCGCCGAATATGGCGACTATCAGACCGGCCCGCGCATCATCACCGACGAAACCCGCGCCGAGATGAAGCGCGTTCTCGACGATATCCAGTCGGGCCGTTTCGTGAAGAACTTCATGCTCGACAATGCGGTCGGCAATCCGGAGATGAAGGCGGCACGCAAGCAGCAGGCCACACATCCGATTGAAGAAACCGGCGAGAAACTGCGCGCGATGATGCCGTGGATCGGCGCCAACAAGCTGGTGGATAAAGCGAAGAATTGAAATCCTCCCCCCTGGGGGAGGGGAACCAGCGAAGCTGGTGGAGGGGCACAGGCAGCATAGTGCTATATCGCCTTAATGCACTAGGCCTTAATGCAGCAAAGCATATTTAGATCACGAGTAATATCTAACTCAGTATCATGCCGAAGGTGCCCCTCCACCGCCTTTGGCGGTCCCCCTCCCCGTCCCGGGGAGGATTAACTGGCAAATGCCGTTACGCTTTCCTATGTTGACCAGGTTGATAGTTCCAACCTGAATAGGAGTCGTGCCCCCATGAAGAAAGCGCTTATCCTCGCCTCATTGCTCGTTGCCACCCCATTGATCGCCCAATCCGCGCCGCAATTGCCCGGCCAGGTCGATGCCAGCCGCGTGACCGGTGGCACCTATATGACCGACCCCGGCCATACGCTAATCGGCTGGCGCGTTAGTCATTTTGGCTTCAACGACTATTTCGGCATTTTCGGTGATGCCACTGGCACGCTGACTATGACCCCGGATAATCTTGCCGGTGCCAAGGTGGATATCACCATCCCGGTTGCCAAGGTCACCACCGCCAGCGAAGGCCTGACAGAACATCTGCTACGCCCCGGCAAAGATGGCGGTCCGGCTGACTTTTTCGGCCCTGATCCTGATGATGCCCGTTTCGTTTCAACCGCAGTTACCGTTGATGGTACTAGCGCCAAAATTACCGGTGATCTGACGCTGAACGGTGTTACCAAGCCGGTCACTCTGGACACAACGTTCACCGGTGCGGGAACCAATCCGTTCAGCCAGAAAGAAACTGTCGGCTTTGAGGCGACAACCACAATCAAGCGCAGCGATTTCAACGTGAATTACGCTATTCCGTTTATCAGCGATGAAGTTGAGCTGGATATCTCGGTCGCGTTTGAAAAACAGTAAGTCTGAAAATGACGACAAAAAAGGGGCGGCACCGCAAGGTACCGCCCCTTTTGCTATCTGCGTTGGCAACTTATGATTTGAAGTGCTCGCTTGGATCGTGGTTTGGATAGTTTTTGTCGCCCTGTGCGATAAACTCTTCCTTGTTTGGATCCCATTTTTCCTGAACCTGCTTGTTGAAGTTCAGATACAGCGTGCCGTCGACAATCTCGTAAACATTTGGATCACCCGGTGCCAGTGCATCATTGGCGCCAATCGCCCAAGCGCAATAGCCGCCATAAGCCGGAACATATTTGGCTGGATCAGCAGAGAATTGTTCAGCATTTTCTGCGCTGGCAAAACGATAGTCAAAACCCTGATACTTTACGGTGAATTCCTCGCTGCCTTCAACCGGAACGCCATCGCCGATGAAATAGGACACGGCATCATAGCCGGACAGCGCAAGCGTATCGCCAATTTCTGCGGTATAGATCGGGCCAGTTGGCTCACCGCCAAGATCAGTTACATTGCTGGCTGCTTCGGTTGCTTCAGTTGTTGCGTCGGCTTCTGCCGGAACATCAGCGGCTCCACCACAAGCAGCAAGGGCAAGGCTGGCTACAGCAGCAAATAAAAATGACTTCTTCATAATGAAAACTCCTTGATTATTGTGTCATCAGGCAGTTCGCACATCATTCCGCTTGCGTTACACATTTTTCGAAAAAAACTTATCGTATTGGAAAATATGAATTATTTTCCGATATGGAGATATGAAAAGGGCCTGCCGCTCTGGAGAGGCAGGCCCTTTATGCTTTTGCAGGCAATTCAGTCAGAGGTTGAACAGCCGCCGCATCCGCCACAACCGCCGCAGTCATCAGCGGCTGCGCAAGCACCACATGCACCACAGTCCGCCGAACAGGCTGAGCAAGAAGCCGAACAGGCACCGCAGGCGCTGCATCCTGCGCAGGCACCACAGGCATTCTGGGTCTGAGGCACCTCGGCAGCTTGAACGGGCACAGCGGCCATTGTCATTCCGCCAGCAACAGTCATCATCGCAGTAAGGGATTTCATCATAGACATTCTATCTCTCCATTAAGGGTTATCGGTCGCATCGGTTTCGTCATGGATGGATAGGTGCCGGGGCCTTGATCACGACCCATCATCCCCGACACCCTTCATTGGCTGAAACGCAAACCTCAGCCGCCGAATTTCGCACTATCGGGAATATTGGGCCATTGCTGATCGGCCTTGGCCATAAAGCCCGGGACATCTTTGAGCCAAGTCTGCTGCACATTCTTGTTGAAGTTCAGATACAGCTTGCCATCAACGACCTTGTAGAGCAGCGGATCACCCGGTGCGAGCGAGCCACGCGACATGGCCCAAGCACAATGACCACCATATTGCGGGGTAAAGGCTGCCGGATCCTGTTTGAACTTCGCGGCATTGTCGGCCGAAGCGAAGAAGTAATTGGCGCCTTTGTAAGACACTTTGAATTGTTCGGAACCTCGCACTGGCTTGCCCGAGCCTTCAAAATAGGAAACCACGTCATAGCCGCTGACAGCGGTGTTGCCTTCAAGGCCAGTAAAAGTCGGGCCAGCAATCGCTGCACTGCTTACGGCCACCGCCCCGGTGGTTGCGGCCAGCGCCCCGGTGGTTGCGGCCAGCGCCAGTGCTAATGAGGTCATTAAGGTCTTCATGTTATCATCCTTTGATTGACAGGCATGCGCCAAACAGGACGTTTTTGCGTGCCTTTGGGTAACAATGTTGTCGAATGGGGGTTCGTAGCGAAGGGATATGAGGTTTCATTGGGGAAGAAAAAATTTCGGCAGCAAGCGGTTTCGCCTTGCAACACGCGGCATAAACGGTCACGATAACTGTAATGAAACAGCGCAATCTGCCTCTTATTCTACGACTTCGACGCCCTTGGGCGTAACCGTCGTCGCGCATCCGCCCGGCGTCATACGCTCAAGGGCTTATCTCAACCACAATGATTTCGCGCCCGTGCTGGCTTATGCCGCACACAGAATGAGCAGATAATTCGCACCATGTTGAAAGACCCCTCACAAAAATACCGCCCTTTCCCGACCATTGACCTGCCCGACCGGCAATGGCCAAGCCGCCAGATCACCAAAGCACCACGCTGGCTTTCCACCGATATGCGCGATGGCAATCAGGCGCTGGTTGATCCGATGAACGCGGAGAAGAAGCAGCGCTATTTTGACCTACTGGTGCAGATCGGGCTGAAAGAGATTGAGGTCGGTTTCCCTTCGGCTGGCGAGACTGAGTTTTCGTTTATTCGCGGGCTGGTCGATAGCGGCAGCATCCCGGAAGATGTGACGGTGCAGGTGCTGACCCAGTCACGCCGCGACTTGATTGAGCGCAGTTTTGAAAGCCTTGCCGGGGTGCATCGCGCTATCGTCCATCTCTACAATGCCGTCTCTCCCGCCTGGCGCGAGATTGTGTTCGGGCTGGATCAAGCAGGTGTGCGCGATATTGCGGTGCAGGGCGCGGAAATCCTGATGGAACAGGCAGCGCGTTATCCCGAAACCGATTGGCGCTTTGAATATTCGCCCGAGACCTTCTCCACCGCCGAGCTCGATTTCTCGCTGGAAGTCTGCGAGGCGGTGATCGAAGTCATCCAGCCAACGCCCGAGAAACCGTTAATCCTCAACCTGCCCGCGACAGTCGAGGCGGCCACGCCCAATATCTATGCCGATCAGATTGAATGGTTCTGCAAAAATGTCTCGCGCCGCGACAGCGTGATTATCAGCCTGCACCCGCATAATGATCGCGGTTCGGGTATCGCTGCGGCGGAGCTTGGCCTGATGGCAGGTGCCGACCGGATTGAGGGCTGTCTCTTCGGTAATGGCGAGCGCACCGGCAATGTCGATCTGGTGACGCTGGCGCTCAATATGTACACTCAGGGCGTTGATCCGAAGCTGGATTTCTCGAATATGGACGCGATTGTCAAAACCGCAGAGCATTGCAATCAACTGCCCGTACCCGCGCGCCATCCTTATGCTGGCGAGCTTGTTTTCACCGCATTTTCCGGCAGTCATCAGGATGCGATCAAGAAAGGCTTTGCTGATCAGGACAAGCGCAACGATCCGCATTGGCGCGTGCCCTATCTCCCTATCGATCCAGCCGATCTCGGCCGTGATTATGAGGCGGTGATCCGCGTTAACTCACAAAGCGGCAAAGGCGGTATCGCATGGGTGCTGCAGCAGGATTATGGCCTGCGCCTGCCCAAGAAACTGCAAGCGCATTTCAGCCGCGCGGTGCAGAAATTGGCCGACGATCTGGGCCGCGAACTGCGCTCGGATGATATCTGGCAGTGCTTCAAAACGCATTACCACCTCGATGGCGCCAGCGCGTGGCGGCTGGGCGACTATAAGGAACAACGTACCGGCAATGACTATCTCCTCACCGGAACCGTCATCAGCCCCAAAGGCGATATCGCGATCAGCGGACGCGGCAATGGCCTGATCTCAAGCGCAGTCCACGCGCTATCCGAAGCGCTGGGACATGAGATCGACATTATCGACTATCGCGAACATGCCATTGGCCATGGTGCGGATGCCAAGGCGGCGGCCTATGTCGAGGTACTGATCGACGATCAGAGGTATTTTGGTATTGGTATCAATGCCGATGTGGCAACAGCGTCGCTGGAGGCGCTGCTGAGTGCTTTGAATTCGGCCTAATCATCCTCCCCGTTTACGGGGAGGTGGCAGACGCCGCAGGCGGCTGGCGGAGGGGGTTCTCCGCTAGTGTTGCGCAAGCGGCAATCCCCCTCCACCACCTTCGGAGTGCTTGGGCCGAGTTGTCCCCCGGACAATTCTGAAACATGCTGGGGGCATGTTTCACCCAGCACTCCCCCTCCCCGTCCCGGGGAGGATCATCAATTTAACCGCACGCTTAAATCAAATTGACCGCACCAATCATTACGCTATTAGTGAGCCAAATTCTGCCTATTCTGGCCCTACATAATAGCCGCATCTGGAGAGACCCCATGGCCCTGCCCCCGCTTTTTGACAATCTGCGCCTGCCTATCATCGGATCGCCACTGTTTATCGTTTCAGGCCCGGAGCTGGTCATCGCCCAGTGCAAGGCGGGCATTGTCGGCTCTTTCCCAGCGCTAAACGCACGGCCACAGAGCATGCTCGATGAATGGCTGCACCAGATTACTGAAGAACTGGCAGCGCATAATCGTGACAATCCTGATCGCCCCGCCGCGCCCTATGCGGTCAATCAGATCGTCCATAAATCGAATGACCGTCTCGATCAGGATATGGCGACCTGCGCCAAATGGCAGGTACCTATGGTGATTACTTCGCTCGGCGCTATCGAGGATCTGAACAAGGCGGTGCACAGCTGGGGCGGCATCACCATGCACGATGTCATCAATGACCGCTTTGCCCGCAAGGCGATTGATAAGGGTGCAGATGGCCTGATCCCGGTTGCCGCAGGCGCTGGCGGCCATGCGGGCACCACCTCGCCTTTTGGCCTGATGCAGGAAATCCGTGAATGGTTTGAAGGCCCCGTCGCGCTCTCTGGTTCCATCGGCACCGGCGCTTCGGTGCTCGGCTGTCAGGCCATGGGCGCAGACCTTGGCTATATCGGCTCTGCCTTTATCGCGACCAAAGAGGCGAATGCGGATAGCGGCTATAAGGGCGGAATTGTCGAAGGCCGCGCTTCGGACATTGTCTATTCCAATCTGTTTACCGGCGTGCACGGCAATTATCTACGCCAGTCGATTGAAAATGCCGGAATGGACCCGGATAACCTGCCTGATGGCGATTATAGCACGATGAACTTCGGTTCTGGCGGCAATACCGATAAGAAGGCCTGGAAAGATATCTGGGGCAGCGGCCAGGGCATTGGCGCGGTCAAAGAAGTGTTGAGCGTCGCCGATATGGTCGACCGGCTGGAGCGCGAATATCTTGAGGCTCGTTCGCGGCTGGACAATATTGCGCGTGAAGGCTGGAAGAGTTTGGAAACGGTTTAAAAACATCCTCCCCACTTGTGGGGAGGTGGCTCGCCGGAGCTTTAGCGTAGGCGAGACGGAGGGGGATATCCACTTGTACTGCGCCTAGCGGCCCGCCCCCTCCACCACCTACGGTGGTCCCCCTCCCCGTCCCGGGGAGGATAATGGGACTAAATCTCGACCTGACTGCCAAGCTCCACCACACGGTTAGTCGGCAGGCGGAAGAAATCCATCGGCCCCGCAGAATTACGCAGCATCCAGGCGAAAATCTTTTCGCGCCAGATTGCCATTTTCGGCTTTTCTGAGGCCAGCAGCGTCTGGCGTGACAGGAAAAAGCTGGTATGCATCATATCAAATGGCAGGCCGCATTGCTTCACCTGTTTCAGCGCCTTGGGGATATCGGTTTTCTGCATAAAGCCGAAGTGCAGGATCAGGCGATAAAACCCGTTCCCCAGGTCATCGACTTCGCAGCGCTCTGAAGGCTCGATAAACGGCACCTGTTCAATATTCACTGTCAGCACCACAACCCGCTCATGGATCACCTTATTGTGCTTCATATTATGTAGCAGCGCCGGGGGAACACCGGCGGAACTGGACGCCATAAAGATGGCTGTGCCCGGCACTTTTGCGGCACTGTTCATCGCGGATTTGGCAAAGATTTCGAGCGGCAGTGCGCCGTCATCCATATTCTCGCGCATCACCTTGCGACCGCGTGACCAGGTGGTCAGCATGGTAAAAGCAATCGCGCCGACCAGCAGCGGAAACCAACCGCCATCAGGAACTTTGGTCAAGTTCGCGGCGAAATAGGAAAAGTCGACGATAAAGAATATCGCCAGCATCGGCACTGCATACCAGGCACGCCATTTCCACACCGCTAGCACCAGCACCGCCAGCAGGCAGGTATCAATGGTCATCGCCCCAGTCACCGCGATACCATAGGCCGAGGCGAGATTGGACGAGTTGCCAAAGGTGAGAACGAGAATAATGACCGCGCCCATCAGCATCCAGTTAATCACCGGGATATAGATCTGCCCGGCTTCGGAAGCGCTGGTATGCTTGATCGACAGGCGCGGCACAAAGCCCAGCTGGATAGCCTGATGCGTAATCGAGAACGCACCCGATATCACCGCCTGGCTGGCGATAAAGGTCGCTACAGTGGCGAGTAGCACTAGCGGCAGACGCAGGAATTCCGGCGCGAGGAGGAAGAACGGATTCTGTATTACCTCTGCCGCTTCCGGTCCGCTTAGCCGATCAATCATTGCCGCCTGCCCAAAATAGTTGAGCAGCAGCGCCGGCATAACAAAACCGAACCAGGACAACCGCATTGGGCCGCGGCCGAAATGCCCGATATCGGCATATAGCGCCGCCGAGCCGGTCACCGCCAGCACCACCGAACCTAATGCCAGAAACGCCTGCCAGCCATCGGCGATAAAGAACTGCACCGCATACCAGGGGTTGAGCGCCAGCAGTATGCCGGGATTCTGGGAAATCTGGATCGCACCCAATGTGGCGATAACCGAGAAATAGACGATCATTACAGGGGCAAACAGCGCGCCGATTTTCGCAGTGCCGCGCGATTGCAGTACGAACAGGAACACCAGCAGTGCCAGCGCAATCGGGATAACCAAAGGCGCCAGGTCGGTATTGACCACCGTCAGCCCTTCAACCGCAGAGAGCACCGAAATGGCGGGCGTAATCATACTGTCGCCATAGAAGAGCGCGGTGGCGAACACGCCGAGCAGGATCAGCAAAGCACCATAGCGGCTGCCGCTGACGCTGCGCGAAATCAGCGCCACCAGCGCCAGTGAGCCACCCTGCCCCTTATTGTCAGCGCGCATCAATATGGTGACATATTGGATTGAGACGACCAAAGTCATCGACCAGAAAATCAGGCTGACCACACCAAAAACATGCAGCTTGTCCAGCGCAAGCTGGTGCGCGCCGACAAATGTCTCACGAAAAGCATAAAGCGGGCTGGTGCCGATATCGCCAAAGACAATACCAATCGCCCCCAGCGCGAGTTTCCAGGTCGCACCGTGCTGATCCGGCTGAGCATGCCGTGCCGAAAAATCGGCCTTAATTTTCGAAGCCATTAGCCATGCGTATCAGGGTTCATGGTAAGCACTTGGGCTTGCCCGTCCCACAATCTCCAGATTAGCGACTCGCTTGGGAATCTGAAACAGATGCGGCGACCTATCACTTGCCATGGTGCAGTGCAACAACCCTGAAGCGGTGATGAATGGAACCTCACATCCTCCCCGTTTACGGGGAGGTGGCAGACGCGAAGCGGCTGACGGAGGGGGTGCTCCACTTGCGCTGCATCCAGCAGCTCGCCCCCTCCACCGCCTTCAGCGGTTCCCCTCCCCGTAAACGGGGAGGATATATTGCTTATTCACTCCGCGGCTCCTTGGCTTCGCGTGAGCCTTCATTAACAGGCGCTACGGGCACAGCACCGATCATACCATCCAACCGCGCCAACCTCGTTTCAAGGTCAGCCTTCCACGGCGCATCTTCGGGCGAACGATCATAGAGCTCTTTCCAAATGGACCGTGCTTCCTCCAACCGCCCGCTCTGCGCCAGCGAAAGGCCGATAAAGAAAGGCGGCCCCGGATGATCCGGCGCGATATCAGCGGCGCGTTGATAGGCAAATTGCGATGCCGGGGTCAGCAGGCCATCGCTATGCCCAACCAGCGCATTGGCCAGCGCCAGCCACAAATCGGCATTATCAGGGTGTTCCTTCACCGCATTGCGCAGCACCGTAGCCGCGGCGGTGAACTTGCCCTGTCGGCTCTGCGCATCAGCGAGAATCAGCCATTGCTGCGCATCGCCGAAACGTTCGCCCATATTGCTGCGGGTCTTGATCAGCGCCTCATCGGCTTCGGCCACATCTTCGCGCGGGGCTTTGGTGGCGCTTTCGAGTGAGGGCTGTCCCTGCCAGACATAGCCTGCGATGCCGAGAAATAGGGCCGCTGCCATAAGCTGCATACCCGCCATAGGTGGTCGAGCGATCACATAGACCGCAATCAGCGCGAGCAGGCCGATAATGCCGATAAATAGCAAAGCCATTATTCTGATGCCTCACTATTTTCGGTAAAGCGACGCCGTGCCAAAAAAAGGCCAAGCAACAGAAACAGGATTGGTGCGACCCATAAGGGCCAGGTGACCGCGTTGAACTGCGGCGCATAGGAAACCCAGTCGCCATAACGCTCTACCATCCAGGCGCGAATGGCCTCGGGCGACTCTCCCGCAGCAATGCGCGTGCGCACCTGATGCCGCATATCCCCTGCCATCGGCGCATCGGAATCGGCTATCGATTGGCTCTGGCACTTCAGGCAGCGCAGACTCTCCATCAACGCCTTGGCTTCTGCCTCCTGGGCCGGGTTATCGAGCTGTTTGTAGGCATAAGGCGCAGGCGGCAGGTTATCCTGTGCACTGGCTGAAGGTGCCAACAGGATTGCCGCAATGAGAAGGATGAACCGCATCACCGCCCCGCCTCCTTCAGCTTTTCCAGTATCAGCGGCACCGCTTCGGGGCGGATTTCCCCGATATGCTGATGCACAATTGTGCCCTTGCCATCGATAACAAAGGTCTCGGGTACGCCGGAAGAACCCAGGCTTAACTGCACCGCGCTGATATCATCGGCACCAATGCGGTTATAGGGATTGCCATTGCGCGCGAGAAAGGCCTGCACATCATCTGGCCGATCACGAATGGCGATACCATGTATAACCACGCCGGATTTGGCGAGCTGGTCGAGTTGCGGTGCTTCGACAATGCAGGGCACACACCAGCTCGCGAAAACATTGAGCAGCTTGGGCTTACCATCAGCGAAATCGGTCTGTTTAAGCCCGCTGCTGCCTTGAATCGCAGGAGGTAAATCGAATTCGGGCAGGCTCTGTCCAACCAGTTTCGAGGTAATTACGCGGTCTGTCGGATTGGCGAGACTAAACGCGGCAATCACGATCAGCAGGATAAAAAGCCCTAACGGCAACCAGATCAGCCAGCCACGCGATTTGGCTGCGGGTTCTTGGGTTTGCACATCGCTCATGCTGGAACGGTTTGTCCGGTGGGTTCAGAGGCTTGTTCGACCTTGCGGACCGGACGCGTGCGGCTGAGCTGGAACAATCGACCGATCAGCGCCAGCAGGCCGCCAAAGCCGATCATGATCCCACCATACCAGATGAGCGGCACAAAGGGCTTCCACCACAGCCGCAATTGCCATCGGCCATCGGGCGCTCGCTCGCCGATAACAGCATAAAGCTGGCCATCCCAGCGGGTCAGCAGCGCGGCTTCGCTGGTATTGGTTGGCGGCGAGGAGAACATCCGCGCTTGTGGAGCCAATTCTATTGCTTCACCCTCGCCGCGTTGCGCTGAAAGACGGGCCTCGAGCGCGGTCCAGTTGCGTCCGGCGACAGGCTCGACCGCAAGCAGGGTGATCGCCCAGTCAGCGACCTGATGGCTCTCGCCTGGTGCTGAGGCGACCAGCGTTTCCTTGGTAAAGGCGGATTCCGAGGCCATTCCTGCCATGGTGACCGCAACGCCCAGATGCGCCACCACCATGCCCCATATCGGCAGAGACGCGCGATTGGCCTTGCTGCGGAATAAGGGCATCACGCTGGCCACCGCCAATGTCGCGGCCAGAGCAAGCCCCAGCGTCGGTAATATCCCTGCTTTGGAGCCAAAGATCACGACCAACAGCAAAGCAACCGCTCCTGCCAGCAAGGGCGCTGCAGCGGCGGCGGTTAGCTGTGCCTTGTCGCTTTTGCGCCAGCGCAGCATCGGGCCGACGGCCATGATCAACACCATGGGAATGAAAAAGATCGCCGATGCCGGATTGAAATAGGGCGGACCAATGGAAACCTTGGTGCCGCTCGCTTCGGTCACCAGCGGATAGAGCGTACCCATCAGCACAATTGCCAATATGCCCATAAGCAGGAGGTTGTTGGCGACCAAAGCGGCCTCGCGGCTAAGAAACTGAAATTTTGCGCCTTCCTGCACCGTGCTAGCACGCAGGCCAAACAGCGCGAGCGCGCCGCCGATATAGATGGCGAGCAAGACGAGAATGAAACTACCGCGTTCAGGATCAACGGCGAATGCATGCACGCTGGTCAATATGCCTGAGCGCACCAGGAAAGTACCGACCATCGACATGGAAAAGGCGACCACCGCCAGCATCACCGTCCATGCCTTGAGCGCACCGCGATTGGCGAGAACCGTGACCGAATGGAGCAACGCCGTCGCCGCCAGCCAGGGCATTAGCGAGGCATTTTCCACCGGGTCCCAGAACCACCAGCCGCCCCAGCCGAGCTCATAATAAGCCCAATAGCTGCCAGCGGTGATGCCAAGGGTCAGGAATATCCACGCGCCCAACACCCATGGCCGCATCGCGCGGGCAAAGGTCGGACCGACTTCGCGGGTTACCAAGGCACCGACGGCAAAGGAGAAAGCGATGGACAGCCCGACATAGCCAAAATAGAGCGTCGGCGGGTGGAAGGCCAAGCCGGGGTCCTGCAACAGCGGATTGAGCCCTGCCCCTTCTGGCGGGGTTGGTACCAGTCGCTCAAACGGATTGGAGGAGAGCAGCAAGAAAGCATAAAAGCCAATGCTGACAAAGGCCTGTGCCGCCAGTGTCGCGATCATCATCGCCTGGCTGATGCGCCGTTCCAGCATCGCAACCAGCGCGCCGGAGACCGCCATCACTGTCACCCAGAGCAGCATCGAGCCTTCATGATTGCCCCATGCGCCTGCCAGCTTGTAGAGCCAGGGCTTGAGCGAATGGCTGTTGGTCGCGACCAGCTTGACCGAAAGATCGGTGACCCAGAATATCTGGATCAGGCAGAGGAAAGAGAGCGCTACCATTACACCCTGGATCACCGCAAGCGGACGCAGCGTCGCGGCATAAGCATTAGCGCTGGGAGAGTCCTGATCGCGTAAGATGATCACACCCAGCCCCAATTGCATCAGCGCCAGAGCAGCAGCAAACCATAACAGCCCAAGGCCGATCTCCGCGATCATTCGCGCGCTGCTCCCGCAGTGCTGGCGGCAATTGCTTCCTTGTCGAGACCTTCTAGCTCGCGCGGCATATAATTTTCATCATGCTTGGCGAGCAGATTATCGGCAACAAAGCTGAGGCCATCAGCAGCGAGACGCCCTTCGGCGACAACGCCCGAGCCTTCGACAAAAAGGTCCGGGGTTATGCCGGTATAGGTGACCGGAATGGTCGCCTTGCCATCGCCGACGATGAAATTGACCGTTATCCCGTCATCGGCGGTTTGGATGGAGCCCTGCTGCACCATGCCACCCAAGCGGATCGCCTGATCCGGCCCAACGCCTGCATCGGCTAGTTCGGATGGGGTGTAGAAGTATGACGCCTGCTCACGCAGCGCATAGCCGGCGAGGAACACCGCTATCAATATAATCCCTATAGCGCTGAGGATCAGCACAAGCCGTTGATGTTTGGCCTGGATCATTTCCGCTTCAGCTCCTCAAGCCGCTTTTCCGCCCGGCGCTGCGCCAACAGGCACCAGGTGATAATCCCGGCGCTGCCGCCGATGCCGAGAATATAGACAGCGATGACAAACGGCCACTGGTTCACGCCACCGCCTTTCGCCGCATCCGCGCTTCAACCCGGATTTCCGCCAGTAACTGCCGCATACGCAACAGTATCAGGGCACCGAATATCAGACTAAAGCCCAATACCGAAATCGCCAATGGCCAGAGAAATGCCGCATCAATCGCCGTTTTGCCGACGCTTATGCTTGCTGGCTGATGCAGGCTGTTCCACCATTCAACCGAGCGATTGACGATCGGCACACTGATCGCGCCGACCATGCCAAAAATCGCCGCGATACGCGCGGTGCCGGAGCGACCAGCCGCAGCTTCTTTCTGCGCCTCCGCAGCAATAGCCATATAGCCGAGATAGAGCAGGAACAGCACAAGCATGGAGGTCAGGCGTCCATCCCACACCCACCAGGTGCCCCAGGTCGGCCGCGCCCAGATTGCGCCGGTAATCAGGCAAATCAGCGCAAAAAATGCGCCGGGCAAAGCAGACGCGCGCGCCGCGATCCCGGCCAGCGGATGGCGCCAGACCAACTCGACCAGACTGGCAATCGCAATACTGGTCCAGCCCGCCATACCCAGCCAGGCGGCGGGGACATGGATATACATGATGCGAACAGTCTCACCCATCAGCCGGTCAGCCGGAGTAGCGAACAGGCCCATCCACAGCGCGATTGCGACAAGCGCAATACCAGAGACCAGCAAAAACGGTGTCAGCGGTTTTGCTATCGATAAAAATCGATTGGGGTTTGCGAAACCATGCATTGCAGGTCCTCTGCCATGAGCATCAAATAGTCTCAAGTGCTATTAGCCGCTTTTTCTGGCGCTAATGTGGCGAGCGTCACTATCCTGATCAAGGATAGGCAAAAGAATAAGAGATTAGGCGCGCCCGATACGCTTTTGTGCCATGGCATCGGCGACATTGGCGGCAGGCATATCGCGCTCGGCGCTTTCCTGCCAGATCGCTTTCAGACGATCGGGAATACGCCCGACACGCTCCATCACCTGTTCACGCGAACAGGGTTCGCCATCGCGCTGCGCCAGATATTCCAATGCGACGCTGATAATGCCACCGGCATTGATGACATAATCGGGCGCATAGACAATACCCTGGCTATGCAGCAGTTGCGCATGTTCGGCCTTGGCAAGCTGGTTATTGGCGCCACCCGCGATAATCTTGGGTTTCAGCGCCGGAATGCTATTTTCATCCAATATAGCGCCCAGCGCGTTGGGACTGAAGACATCGGCATCAACACCCATAATCGCATCGCTGGCAACATGCTCCGCACCCAGTTCCTCGGCCAGTGCCGCAGCGCGATCGGCATTAACATCAGCCAGCACCAGCTTAGCACCATCGGCCGCCAAGAGCCTCGCCAGACCGCCGCCTACGCTGCCCACGCCCTGCACCGCGATGCGCACATCGCGTACACTATCGGTTTTCAGGCCCTCGACCACCGCTGCCTTGACGCCGAGATAGACACCATGGGCAGTAAATGGCCCCGGATCACCGCCAGCATTGGAGGCATCGCTGACCGGTAGGCCGGAAACATAACTGGTCCGCTGCGACACCGCGACCATATCGGCATCGGTAATGCCAACATCTTCTGCGGTGACATAACGCCCACCCAAGCCCTCAATCGCATCGCCAAAAGCGGCCAGCATCTCAGGTGTCTTGGTGCCCTGCGCATCGGCAAGGATAACCGCCTTGCCGCCGCCCATAGGCAGACCGGCCATCGCGTTCTTGTAACTCATTCCGCGCGACAGGCGCAGCGCATCGGTTATCGCATGTTCGCGGTTGCCATAATGCCAGAACCGGGTGCCGCCCGCGCCGGGGCCCAAAGCGGTGGAATGCAGGGCAATAATCGCGCTCAGCCCGGAATTGCGGTCATGCACAAAATGCACCACCTCATGATCATCAAAATCCGGCAAATCCCAAACCGACGTCACAGGCTGCCCCCTTGCTGATTCCCAATTCCATCATCGGCACAGAACCGATAACAGCGCGTTGCAATGCCGCACATCTACAAGGTTCAAACTCAGGGGAAAATGGGGCGACCGAGGGGTCTCGAACCCCCGACCTCCGGTACCACAAACCGGCGCTCTAACCAACTGAGCTACGATCGCCATATCCCCGGCACTAAACCCTTGGTTTGCGCGGTAACGCGCTCTTTAGGGGCCGGTTTTAACCAGCGTCAAGCGGGGATTCGCTGAAGATGCGTTTCTTACGCAAATGCACGGATAGTGAAAGGGATTTTTTCTTAAGGCAGTGTGAAGACGAAATATTCAATCCCCATCCCAGACACGCCAGACCACACGCGGCGGATCGAGCCTGCCATCAACCAATGCACGCTCTTTGAGCAAGGCGTCACCAATCGTCACTCGGGTTTCCAGCGCATACCAGCGGGTATCCAGCACGGCCTGTTGCTGGACATTGGAACTGATTTCGTTCTGCCCTGACTCCACCGTCTGCCAGAAGTTGAATACGCTGGAAAAACCCTGTGGCGGACGCGTCGCCAGTATCTCGCGCACGCGGCTCACAGGATATTCTGGCGGCAATAACATGGCTATCAACGGAAACTGATCCTGCCGTAGCTGGTTGATATTGAGCGCCGACATTTCCGCAGCGGGCAAGGCGCAGAGCCATGGCCGAAGCCGGTCAAACAATACCTCATCCATGCCACGTATCGCGCGCAGCTCGCCAATATCATAGATAAGCTGTCCGCCGGTGCGATAAGGCTCATCCTCACGCAGGTAAAAGCCGTCCTCGCCACCGCCGGGATTTTCCTGTTGGTCGCTGTCGATCCAGTCGGCAATCGCAGCTGCCAGGGATTGCGCCTGACGCTGGTCGATCTGCACCACATTGGCGAGGCGCGCAAATTGCTCCATCGCAGCCGGATTGCTCGCCAGACGGCCTGGCTGGCCGGTCACCAAAGAGTTGATATTGAAGCAGGTCGCGCCATCGCGCACCGTGATTTGTGCCGCGCCGCGCTCGAATGGTAGTTGCTGCTGGATGCCGTCAGGGGCGATGCCAATCGGCGGCAGGCGGCCATTTTGCTGTTTCAGATTGGCGATTTCCTGCAACGCCAATGACTCAATACCCAAGGCCTGCCAGCGCGCCGTCTCACGATCCGCACCATTGACTGCCAGCCGCGTCGCCAATGTCGAACGCTCAAGCATCAACGCCGCGATCACCGACAACACCGCAACAAGCAGCAGCACCGTCATCAGTGCCGCACCGCGCTCGCTTCTAGGAAAGGCTATGCGACGACGGTTCATCGGCGATACCCCGTGCCCACCGGCGTCATAATCCGCAGCGGGGCCTGTCCCTGACGCGTAATCGTCATTTCCATTGCTAGCGGTTGTTCGAGGATATTTTCGGTGCGCCAGTCATCCTGCCACTGGCCGGTGACCAGCCGATAGCGCATGGCGATATCCTCAACATCATCGAAGATCACTGTCTCGCGCCCCGCCTCACTGCCATCGACATGGGCAAAGGCAAAACGGCTAAGCTGATTATCCTGAAAACGATATTCGATGCGCTGGATATCGCTGCCCCCGGCAGCATCACCCTCGCCCAATATCTGCACGCCACCGCGCACTAGACCGGCCAATACCGCATCCTCGGCATGAAAGGCGGGCAGCGGATTTCCGCGCGCATCACGCGCCGGGCGTTGCAGCGCCTGCGCCATATCTTGTCGCAAGATTGTCGTGAAACGGCGCAGTGTCGATATCTCGGAGGACTTTTCGCGCGCGGCATTTTCGCTATCGGCGCTGATCGTCAACAGCGCCAGCGCCGCACTGGACAGCAGCGCGAAGATAAACAGCGAGATCATCATCTCGATCAGGGTGAAACCGTTAGTCCGAACACTGCCTCCCGATATTCGCCCCTGCCCGTTCGTGTCGAGCCCTTCGACAAGCTCAGGATAAACTTCGTCGCTTTGCGACGAAGTCGAGACACGGCTCTCCACTTGCACCGGCCTCTCGACTTCGCTCGAGGCGAACCGACAAAGTAGATGAATCGCTCTCATGCTCATGTCTGCGGCGCCTGTTGCTGTTGCAGCTGGTCGAGCGGCGGTTGCAGCACTTCCGGGCTGCGGATCACTTCGAGCGTATAGCCATTGCCGGCAGGTCCGCCCTCGCCATTGCGCACGGTAATCCTCACGCGCAGCAAAAGGCCTTCTGCTTCTGGGGTGACGGTCTGGTTCCAGACAAAATTGCGCCCGGCATTTTCCACCTCTCCTTCTTCATCGCCAATGCTGGGCGGCTGCGGCGTGGTGAGGATGTCGGTTGCCAGATTCTGCGCCACCAGCTCCTGCATCAGCCGGTCATCCAGCGTCGCAGTTTGCGTCACGGTAAAGCTGGTCAGCCGGATCAGCGCCAGTGCCGCCAGGCCGAAAATCGCGAGTGCGATCATCATCTCCAACAGGGTGAAACCCTGCTGGCGCGCATCTGTTCGGCGCGTAGTTGTTCGGCATCCAGGCAAAAAGGCGAAAAAACGGCGCATCGGCGCTTCTATAGTTGGCTTGGCAACATATGGCGAGCACCCACTTTGCTTTCGCGGCAATATCGCTAAAAGAACGGGCATGACCAAGACTCAGCCTGAGCTTATTGTCGGAATGAATCAGGGCGATGCCTCTGCGCTCGCGGCTAACCCGGCAGTGCAGAAGGTTCCCAATCCCAAGCTGGAACTGTTTATTTACAAGAACTTCCTTGATGCGGAGAGCTGCGCGCATCTTGTCAAACTCATCGATATCGATCGCCGCCCATCGACCATCGCCGACCCCAATGGTGACGACTATTTCCGCACCAGCGAGACTTGCGATCTCAATCATGAGGACCCGGTGGTTGCAGAACTGGATAAGAAGCTGTCAGAGATTTCAGGCATAGAACAGAAATATGGCGAAACGCTGCAAGGCCAGCGCTATGATATTGGGCAGGAATTCAAACCGCACACCGATTATTTTGAGCCAGGTGGTCAGGATTATGACCGCTATTGCTCGGTTGCCGGGCAGCGGACATGGACTTTCACCGTCTATCTCAATGATGTCGATGCAGGCGGCGCAACACGCTTCAAGGCGATCAAGAAAACAGTACAGCCCGAGACCGGAAAACTTCTCGGCTGGAACAACCGCCGCCCCGATGGCAGCGTTAATCCCTCGACCATCCATCACGGCATGAAGGTGCGTAAGGGCCTCAAATATATCATCACCAAATGGTATCGTGAAAAACCATGGGGCTGATGCAGCTATTGTGAGCAAATTGCTGCGCTATCGTCCCGGTCCGGCGCTACTGGTTACCGCTGCCTTTATCGGGCCGGGTACCGTCACCACTGCCAGCATTGCTGGAGCCAGCTATGGCTTCGCCCTGCTTTGGGCATTGGTCTTCGCCACCATCGCGACCATCATCCTGCAGAATATGGCGGGAACGATTGGTATAATTCGCCGTCAGGGGCTAGCCGAAGCGATGCTGGGCATAGCGAATGGTTCGGTAAGCCGGATCGCGATTGCAATCCTGTTACTGGTCGCACTCGGCATTGGTAATGCCGCCTATGAAGCTGGAAACATTGGTGGCGCAGTTATTGGTTTGGAACTGGTTCTAGACGAGAACGCCCTCAGCAGCTCGCTTGCCATCATTCTGGTCGCGCTGCTTTCTATTGCTGCCCTACTCACCCCAAATCGCCAGATCCTGACTGGATTGCTCACCGTTCTAGTGCTGGTGATGAGTCTGGCCTTTCTCACAACTGCGCTCATGGGCGGTATCGACTTGTCCGCTATGGCTAAGGGGCTGCTTCCGACTATTCCCGACGGCGCAACATTACGCGCGATCGCTTTGATCGGTACGACTATCGTTCCCTATAACCTTTTCCTGCATGCAGCTCTGGCAAGACAACGCTGGAACACAGCCAACACACATTCTCTCAATGAAATGCGAGCCGATACTATCGGCGCGGTTGGTTTGGGTGGGCTAGTCTCCATCGCCATTCTCTCCACCGCAGCCACGCATATGTTTGCCAATGGCATGGCTATCGAAAACCCTGCTGATATGGCGCGGCAAATTGGCCCCTTAGCCGGTTCCTATGCACCCTATCTGCTCGGCATCGGCCTGTTTGCCGCAGGCTTGACCTCGGCCATCACCGCGCCGCTGGCCACGGGTATCATCCTTGCAGAGATTGCGGGTAGCTTGGTGCCCCAGGACATCGCCAAATCAAAGATCGAAAAGGCTGTTGCGATAGTGATCGTGTTTATCGGTGCAGCAGTAGCCATCACCGGAACCTCGCTGATAGCCGTGATCGTCACGGCACAGGCTGCCAATGGTTTGTTGCTGCCAATAGTGGCGATCATGCTCTTTCGCTTGCGCTATCATGATGACGAGACCGAAATGATGATAGAGGATAATATAGTTGTAAAACTTGCCGCACTGGCTGTGATTGCGATAACGTTGCTTTTGGGAGGCAGGCTGGTTGCATCCAGTCTCGGATTTTTAGGATGATTGGCGATGCGCAAAAGCAGTATCGACCTCAATGCCGATCTTGGTGAAGCGGATGATCCACGCGATCTTGTAACCGATAGAGCGATGATGCCTGTGATTTCGAGCTGCAATATCGCCTGTGGCGGCCATATCGGCAATAGCGAGACAATGCGCGCAACACTACAACTTGCATATGATCATAGTGTTGCGGCGGGCGCCCATCCTTCTTATCCTGATCGTGCCAATTTTGGCAGACATACAATGGATATAGCCCTGCCGGAACTGCTGCAAAGCCTGACAGCGCAGATCTCTGAAATTATACAGATTGGCCAACAATTAAGCATCGACCTGACGCACATCAAGCCACATGGCGCGCTCTATAATGATCTGGCGCGAGATGAAGTTCTGTCAGAGGCTGTAACCGTATCTTTTACTGAAAGCTTCCCTGATATGCCTATCGTTGGTTTGGCTGGCGGTGCCATGGAGACCGCCGCCAAGAAGGCGGGAAGCCGCTATATTGGTGAGGCTTTTGTTGACCGCCGCTATCTTGACAATGGCCATTTGAAGCCGCGTAGCGAACCGGGTTCAGTGCTAACCGATAGAGATGAACAGGCTGAGCAAGCCCTGTGCATTACCCTGCACCAACAAGCCATCAGCGCCAGCGGAAAGCCTGTAAATGTGGAGGCTCAGACGCTGTGCATGCATGGCGATACCAAAGGCGCTGCCGATAATGCCGACCATATCCGCCGATCGCTCGAAGCTCAGTCGATCCATATAGAAAGATGGGCCGCGTGAAAGACATAAGGGGCAGTCATCTTATCAGTGGTGAAGACTGGCTTGCGATGCCGGTTGAGGACTGGCGTACCATGGCGATGGTGCAGCATATGGCACTGGAAGAGTCGCTATGGGAGGCTGTCGTCGCTGGTGAAACAATGCTGACATTGCGCTATGACCCAGCCAAAGTGACAGCGCGCCAGGCCCATAGCAGCGCGATAAGCCTTCTGCAAAATGCCCAGAAAAACAGATCTTCTGACGAATATCAAACGTCACAGCACCATCTCCTGCCACTTGTCATCGACGCAGAAACGGCTCCGGAGTGCGAAATGGTGGCGGCGCAGCTGAACATCAGCACATCGCAATTGCCGCAATGGCTGTCACAGCGTGTATATCATGTGTCACTCACCGGGTTTCAGCCGGGCTTTGCCTATCTGCAAGACATCAGAGAAGACAGCCTTCCCGAAATACCCCGTCTCGCATCGCCGCGGACTGCAGTAGCAGCAGGCAGTCTCGGTTTTCGCGGGGCCAAGGCTTGTCTTTACGCGCATAAGGGGCCAGGAGGCTGGCCGATTATTGGCCGCACCAATACACTGCTTTTTCGTCCCGACAATCGCAAAGCGCCTGCCTTATTGGCCATAGGCGATACCGTCTCGTTCGAGATTAGTGGCAGCGAGCATGGCCATGTCTGAGTCTGATGCTGCTCTGATTATCGAACAGCCGGGTCTGGCTATGTCCATACAGGGCCGACCCTGGCGCAATATGCGTCATCATGGCATTCCTCTCGCAGGTCCTGTCGACCCGATAGCCTGTGCGATGGCCAACTGGTTGGCAGGCAATCCGGCGGGAAGTCCGGCATTGGAATGGGCAGTATCACGCTTCACCGGCCATGCCGCGACAGACATAGTCATTGGTATTGCGGGCGGAGTCGGCAATGTGGTGGTCAATGCCAAGCTGCAGGACAGTAGGAGAACCTTGCGCCTCACAGAGGGCGATCATTTCAGCATCAGCCCGGCACGACATGGTGCGAGGCTCTATCTTGCTGTTGCGGGAGGATTTGCTGTCGACACAGTTCTGGGCGCAACATCAACCTATGCTACGGCAGGCTTGGGGACTGCAGCAGACTGGTCGATGGAAGAAGGAGACAGTTTGCCAGTACGGCCATCTTCCAAACCGGTAACAGACCGCATCTTACCTCAAAACGCCCGTCAAAGTTTTTCTGCAAACTATGTTTTACGCTATGTCGCAACTGATGTGGCATCAGAGGAAGCCGATACAGCGTCGCTCACCTCTGCCTGGCTTGTCACCTCACGTTTTGACCGTGCAGCGGTACAGCTAAGGCCGGAAACGTCGGAAAGCGTTAATCACTTTCAACAAAACACATCCGGCACAATGCCGAGCAACGCTGTGTTCCCTGGCACTATTCAGATACCGCCCGATGGGCAGCCATTGTTAATGGGAGTCGATTGCCGCACAACTGGCGGCTATGCTGTAGCCGGCCAGATTATTCGAGCTGACCGACAGTTGCTCGGCCAGCTACGCAGTGGCGATAAGGTTGAACTGATCGCGACCAGCGCTGAAAAGGCACGCGAAATCTACACCGAAAAGCTGGAGCTATGGCGGCGCTATCTGCCTGATCTCAGATTGGATTAAAGTCAGAAAAGCGCGTAATACAGCGCCTTACTCACTTATTTTTTCTTGAGCGAAAGACCACCGAAACGCTTGTTGAAGCGCGCAACCTGACCGCCCTGATCCATCAGGCGCTGATTGCCACCAGTCCATGCCGGGTGCGATGTCGGGTCAATGTCCAGCTGCAGCGTGTCGCCTTCCTTGCCCCAGGTGGAGCGAGTCTGGAATTGGGTACCATCCGTCATCTGGACGGTGATCATGTGATAGTCGGGGTGAATGTCTTTTTTCATGTCTTTTGTCTCCATGCCGCACTGGTTACCGACCAGCACAGTCTAGCGGGAAAGCGCGGCCATTACCGGCTGTGTCGCTAAATAGCAAGCGAAATTGGGCTATATCTTTGGCCTATGCAGGCGGATCGGCGATCATCGCTGTGAAGGATACTTCACATGCCGTCTTGTCACAGATTTTGGCCTCAGCACTGAATTTGCAAACACGTGGGCGCTTCTGCTCAAATTTGGCGTGCAGGTCGAGCAGGCAGCCTGGTTCAACCGGCGTGCGGAATTTTGCACCCTCAATCGCCATAAAATACACCAGCTTACCTGTATCGGCCAAGCCCAGCGTTTCCACTGCCAATACCCCTGCTGCCTGTGCCAGTGCCTCAATAATCAAGACACCCGGCATGATAGGACGACCTGGGAAATGCCCCTGGAAAAATGGCTCATTGATGGTCACCGCCTTAACCGCGTGAATCGACTCATCCAGAGTCAGCGTCTCAACCCGGTCTACCAGCAGCATCGGGTAGCGGTGCGGGATAGCCGCCATGACCTTGCTAATGCCATAGCTCGCTGATGCATCAGTCATGACGGTGCCTCTTAAACTAAACAGATATGCGCGGCTTAACGACCGGTAGGCTGCTGCGTAGTCGTCTGTTGCTGCTGTTGTTGCTGTGCCGCGCGCTGCTGGAGAGCAGAGATAACCAGTATCTGCTGCACCCGCTGATGCAATTGCTGCCCCTGGCGCGATGGCTGCCAATCAGCGGGGACAGCCGTGCTGACTGCCGGCAAACGGGTGTTGAGCGCAGTCACAATGTCGTTGGTCACATCAGCTGCTGGCGGCGCATAGACAAATGCCTCAGGCGTTAGAATAACGCTAATGTTCTTGTCGGAAACGACCTGTTGCTGAGCTGCGTTGAACTGCTGTGTGATCTGCTCAAGCGCATAAATCTGCGCCAGAGCTATGGGTGCGCTAAGAGAATCGATCTCGCGTTGAATCGAGTTGATTTGCTGCAGCACCGGATTGTTCGCGCTTTGCGCTGCTGCAGCCTCCTGATCACTGACTTCGCCATTACCATCAGTATCCAGTTGCTTGCCAAGCTCCTGAGCCTGTTGGCGCTTTTGCTGAAGTGTCTGGATCTGTGAGGCATAGGTTGTCTCGATCTGCTGGTAAGCCGTGCCCCGGGCTTGGCTAGCAGCGATGGCGGTGGCTGGATCGGTCGTAGCAATGCCATTGACCTGCGCCATTGCCGGTGTCGCAGCCATTGCGGCGCTAGCCACCAAGGCAGAAGCCATAAGTTTTGTCATATGTTTCATCAGAATTGGGTCCCTACGTTAAATGTAATAAGTCGCGTATCGTCACCTTCTTGCGATCTAACATCATAGGCGAAGTCGATACGAAAAGGTCCAAAAGGCGAGTTCCAGTTCACGCCGATTCCGGCCGTAATACGCGGAGATATGCTGTCGCCTAGAAAGAGTTCTTGGAAGGCCAGATCAGGCGTATTTGGATTACCGTTAGCGTCCAAAGCATCAGTAGTTGTAATGATATCTCCGTCATCATTAACGGTAAGGAATACAGGCTCACCATCAGCATTAATAGACTGCGGAGATTGCAGAATAGGCTGTACAACGTCAAATACAGAGCCAACATCAACAAAAAGTGATGGCCGCAGACCAAGCGATTGAGCACCTGCACCAAGAGGGATTTCAAGCTCGGCGCGAGCAAAATAGTAGCTTCTTCCGCCGAGAGCATCGTCTTGGAAGTTGCGACGATTCGTGAGGTTTGGAGTTAGCACTACGCTGCCATCTTCGCCTACACTACGGTCGAGCCCAGAAGGAAAAACACGGATAACGCGGGGACCGACACCGCGGATATCAAAGCCACGAAATTGCGGCTGACCCAAGAAGAACCGGTCGATAAGTCGGACATCATCAATGCCATCCTCAGGTGAACCACGATTCTCAAATGGCTGAATATGGCCACCCTCAGCCTGTAAAGAGAAGATAAAACCGCTGCCCACGTCCCAGAACTTCCCGGCATTAATACGCGTACGCAGGAAGCTGACGGATCCTCCAAGACCAGCAAAATCCTGGCTAATCGTAAAGTTTTGGCCACGCGTCGGACGAATACGATTGTTACGATCATCATAGATTAGCGAATAACCGATTGATGATGTTGTACGATTGCCAAGCGCATCACAGAGGAAGAAGCCAGCCTGGACAGGATTACACTCAGTATCACCGTCGCCATCGATATCTGAGAAGAATTGGCTTTCATCTACAGATACTTCGTCAACCGCCAAACGATAGTTGAGCAATAGCGATAGATATTCATTCAGAGCTGCGCCAACACGCAAGGTCGCGCCAGTAGTGAGCTGTTCAAATAGCGTGTTATTCTGATTGTTAAAATTGAAGCTGTTCAAATCACGGCGAAAAATATCAGCGCCAACCGAGATATTGCGGTCAAACAGATAGGGTTCAGTAAAGCTTAGCTGAACACTGTTGCGAAACTGCGAATAGTCAACGCTCAATCCAAGCGTCTGCCCCTTGCCGCGGAAGTTGCGCTGGCGAATAGCGGCCTGCAGAATGAAATTCTCAATACTGGAGATACCAGCCGACAATTGTAGTTCGCCAGTCGGACGCTCCTGAACATTAGCTTCCAATATGATCCGGTCCGCTTGCGTACCTTCGCGCTGTTCGACTTCCAGATTCTCCTGGAAGAAACCAAGCGAGTTGATGCGGTTAGCCGAGCGACGGACCTGAAAACTGTTAAAGGCATCCCCCTCTGACAGGCGGAATTCGCGTCGAACTACTTTGTCCTGTGTTAGCGTATTGCCGTTAATATCAACTCGCTCAACATAAACCCGATCGGTATCCGCAATCAGGAAGTTGATATTCATCGTCAGCGTTTCTTTATCGCGACGGAATTGCGGGCGAACATCGGCAAAGGCATAGCCAAAAAGACCCGCGGTTTCGCTCAGCTGCTCAACGGTATCTTCAACCAGCTTGGCATTATAGGGGTCACCACTTTGCATCGGCAAGCGTCGCTGAAGCGATTCACCGTCAAATTCGCGTAGCTCACTTTCAACCGTCACTTCACCAAAATTATAACGCTCACCTTCTTCAACCACATAGGTGATGATGAAGTCGCGCTTGTCCGGCGTAAGCTCTGCAACCGCAGAAACCACTCGGAAATCGGCATAGCCTTCAGTCAGATAGAATTGGCGCAGTTTCTGCTGGTCAAAGGCCAGCTTGTCCGGGTCATAAGTATCGGATGAACTAAAGAACCGGAAGAAGCGCGATTGCTTGGTGACCATTTCGCTGCGCAGCTGGCCATCGGAGAAAATCTCGTTTCCGATAATATTGATCTGCTGCACCTTGGAGCGTGGGCCTTCGTTGATCTCGAAAACGATATCAACACGGTTCTGGTCCTGCTGCACCATTTTCGGCTCTACCGTAGCAGCAAAACGGCCTTGACGCTTATATAGCTCGATAATGCGCGCGACATCGGCGCGAACCTTGGTGCGGGTGAAAATCTGCCTTGGTGACAGTCGGATTTCCGGGAGGATTTTGTCATCCTTGATCCGCTTATTACCTTCCAGGATAACGCGGTTGATGACCGGGTTCTCCTGCACAGTAATGACTACAGCGCCTTGATTGTTACGGATTGAGACATCGGCAAATAATTCAGTCGCAAACAGGTCCTTCAACGCCTGGTCAGCGGCCTGCTGACTATAGCGCTGGCCGACGCGCAGTTTCATATAGGAGCGGATGGTATCCGGCTCGAGCCTCTGTGACCCGTTAACCGTGATTGAGCGGATAACCTCGCGTCCTGCAGCAGGGGAAGGTGCCGGTGTGGGCTGCGCGGTCTCAGCAGCCGGTGTTGCTGCGTCCTGCGCATAGGCTGTCGCAGGGGTGCCGGCCAAAATGGTTGTCGCCAGCAATGTTGAAGCCAGAGCCGTTTTGTGGCGATTGGCAGCATGGCCAGACATCGTCCGGTCAAGCGATCTAGATGAATTCACCAAATTAACCCCAATAATCCCACTCGCCCTGTTTGAGCGTTACCTCTCTGGACGCAATCCTCTCGGCAGCCCCTCTGCATCAAGCCCGACAATGTTTCAACCCAGCAACCGAAAAGATAATAAGTCATTGACCGTAACAAGCACCATAAACACCAGTACAAAAGACAGGCCAAAGCGATAAGCCCATTCCGTTGCATTCGGCCCGAGAGGCCGACGACGCACAGCTTCAATCGCATAAAACAGCAAATGGCCGCCATCGAGCATCGGGATTGGCAGGAGGTTAATGAACCCTAAGTTAATTGAAATCAGGGCAATAAGCGAAATGAATGCAATCGGCCCCGCTGCCAGCTGCTCGCCCGAAACCTGACCAATCTTCAAGACGCCGCCCAATTCTTTCACTGAGCGCGTACCGGTAATGATCTGGCCCAACGTGGTAATCATCAACTTCACAACATCGACGGTTTTATCGATGCCGTAGACTGGCGCTTCAAGCAGAGAGACGGGCTCGATAATCTGCTTTGGCGGCGCTATGCCTAACAGGCCATATGGGCTTTTATTACCGAAGCGGTCTTCCTGATAAGCTGTGCCCAGCGTTACCTGTTTTTCCAGCCGCGTACCGTCGCGTTCTATCGACAGGGTAGCACCCGCCCCTGGCCATGGCATGACATGCTGGCGAATATCCTCAAAATAGGCAATTTCCTCGCCATTAATGGCCAAGATGCGGTCACCTTCTTCTAGCTGGTATTCGGCAGCGGCAGTTCCGGGTTCAACATTTTCCACCAGCGGCGGGGTGACGACCTTGCCGTAAATCAGGGCAAAACCGGCGAAGATCAGAATGGCGAACAGAAAGTTCACCGCAGGACCGGCAAACACAATCGCTGCGCGCTGCAACAATGTTTTGGACTGGAAAGTCTGGTTGCGCTCGGCTTCTGAAAGACCATCAAGATCCGCATCGGGCTGGCTGGCCGGGTTCATATCACCGGCAAACTGGACATAGCCCCCCAGCGGGATCATCGAGACTTTCCAGCGAGTGCCGCTTTTGTCATTCCAGCCGAAAATTTCGCGTCCAAAGCCGATGGAAAACACATCAGCCTTCACCCCGCACCAACGCCCGACGAGATAGTGCCCCATCTCGTGAATAAAGACGAGCGGTCCCAGCAGCAGCAGAAATGCGCCTACAGAAAATAAGAAGCTCGGATTTTCCATTTAAGAGTTACGCCTTTTCATGATTGCATGGGCCAATAGAGTGAATGAAACGCAACTGGTGCAAAATTTAGGCAGCAATAAGGTCAGTCCGTGCCGTAGCGGCCCTGCGCGCCTCGCTGTCTATCGCAAGCACATCCTCTATGCCTTTTGGTGCAGCGCAGTCGAGGCTTTGCAGCACATCATCCACAACCCGGGTGATGTCGAGAAAACCGATCTTGCGATCAAGAAACGCGGCCACCGCAATTTCATTGGCAGCATTGAGCATCGCTGGCCGCGCACCGCCTGCTAAAATCGCCGCGCGCGCCATTGCGGTTGCCGGGAAAGTCTCTTCATCAGGCAGCATAAAATCGAGCCGACCGATTGTGGCTAGATCCAGCGGTTCGCAATCGGTCTCCATTCGCTGCGGCCATGCCAGGGCGCTGGCGATGGGGATACGCATATCGGGTGAACCGAGTTGCGCGATGGTTGAGCGGTCATGATATTCGACCATCGAATGAATAACCGATTGGGGATGGACAAGTATCTCGATATTATCGAGGCCAACCGGAAAAAGATAATGCGCTTCAATCAGTTCCAGGCCTTTGTTCATCATCGTTGCGGAGTCGACGCTGATCTTTGCCCCCATATCCCAATTGGGATGCGCCACCGCCTGTTCGGGCGTTACCGATTGCAGTTCATCACGCGTGCGGCCGCGAAACGGGCCGCCACTTGCGGTAAGCGTGATTTTGCGAACATCGTCTATATTGCTACCCGCAAGGCTTTGGAAAATAGCATTATGTTCTGAATCGACCGGGAGGAGGTGTGCACCGCTTTTGCCCGCAACATCAGTCATCAATGCACCGGCAGAGACCAGAGATTCCTTATTCGCCAGGCCAACACATTTGCCGCGTTTCAGTGCTGCCATAGTCGGCGCCAGACCGGCACAGCCGACAATCGCCGCCATTGTCCAGTCTACATCGCGGTCGGCAGCCGCCACTAGCGCGCCTTCTCCTGCCGCTGTTTCCACTTGCGAACTTGCCAGCGCAGATTGCAAATCGTTCAACTTGCTCTCATCTGCAACCACTGCCAGCTCAGCGCCAAACTCCTTGGCAAGCGCCGCCAGTTGATCGACATCGCTATGCGCCGTCAAAACCTCAACGCGATAGGCATCGCGATTACTGCGCACCAGATCGAGCGTTGATGTGCCGACCGAGCCGGTTGCACCGAAAATCGAAATGGTACGTGCGCTGCTCACGATGCGAAGTAACTCCAGATAAAGGTGATATGCGTCAGGCCGATCACGAAAAACACCGCCAGCATGCCGTCAACCCGGTCAAAAACGCCGCCATGGCCAGGGATAAGCGTGCCGCTGTCCTTCACCCCCGCCCGGCGCTTCATCCAGCTTTCAAAGAGGTCGCCCATTTGTGCCACAATTGCCATGAGTGGGCCGCTGATCAGCGCGATGCGCAAAGACTGGCCGTCGGTCAAGATATTATAGCCAGTCCAGACAATTGTCGCTGCAATCATCGCGCCGATAAGGCCAGCCCAGGTCTTGTTCGGGCTGATCTGTGGCGCAAGCTTGGGGCCGCCAATGGATCGTCCGGCAAAATAGGCACCGACATCAGTGGCAATAACGACGCAGATCAGCATCAGCGCTTCCAGACCGCTTTCCTCCTTCAGCCGGAAAAAGGCCAAGGCTATCGCCGCCAGCCCGACATAAAAAATGCCAAGAGCCATCCAGCGAAAACGTGCGCTGCCAGAATTTGCGAATTTATCGACCAGCGACCAATATTCGACCAATACAGCCCCGGCGACCAATGCGCATAGCATCCAGAACAGCAGGCCGCCGGCCCATAAGGCCAGTCCAGCAACCGCCACCATTACAAGGGCAGATAGTGCACGAACGCCGAGGTCAGACGGCTTCTTTGTTGCAACCCCCTCCTGCACTGTCTTACCGCCCACCAAATCTACGGTCACGACTACGGAAGTCTTTCAGCGCTTCACGCAGATGCTCAGGAGTGAAGTCGGGCCATAGCGTGTCGGTAAAATACAGCTCAGCATAAGCCGACTGCCATAGCAGGAAGTTGGAGAGACGGCGCTCGCCCGAAGTGCGGATGATCAGATCGAGCGGCGGCAGTGCCGCAGTATCCAGCGCATCACTGATATGCTCAGTAGCAATCGCCTCGGCATCCACCTCACCATTGGCGACTTTCGCGGCTATGGCGCGGGTGGCGCGGACAATCTCGTCCTGCCCACCATAGTTGAGCGCTACTGCCAGTGACGTGCCATCATTATCCGCCGTGCGCTCCAGCACATCCTCGATCATATCAACAATATCGGGTGCCAGAGCGCGATAATTGCCGATAACATGCAGCCGAACATTGTTGCTGACAAATTCGTCAATATCATTGCGGATATAGTGGCGCAACAAGCCCATCAAATCGCTGACTTCTTCCTCTGAACGCTTCCAGTTCTCCGAAGAAAAGGCATAGAGCGTCATCGCCTCCAGCCCGAGATCACGCGCGGCGCGCACAGTTTTTCGAACCGCCTCGACCCCGGCCCGATGCCCCATGGCGCGCGGCAAATGGCGCTTTTTGGCCCAGCGGCCATTGCCATCCATGATGATCGCGGCATGGCGTACACCATAGTCCTGCCCCGTCTGTTCTTCGGTATGGCCTGCCTGTTGCGGGTGTGCTGGCTCGGCTATTCTTACACTGCTGTCCAAGGCAGCCCCGCCATGATGAGAATCATGGTTTTCGGGGCGGCTTTCGTCGCGGTTATGTCCGCGTCGATCGGTCACTGGGAGAGGATTTCTTTCTCTTTATCGCTGGCGGCTTCGTCGGCCTGCGCGATCATACTGTCGGTCAGCTTCTGGACCTCATCTTCCAGGCGCTTGCGCTCATCCTCACTGATTTCCTTTTTGTTTTCATCAGCTTTCAGCGAATCCATGCCATCGCGTCTCACATTGCGAATAGCGATGCGTGCCTTTTCGGCATATTGCCCGGCCAGCTTGGCGAGTTCCTTGCGGCGCTCCTCGGTAAGATCAGGGATAGGCAAACGGATTACTTGCCCGTCAGCAATCGGGTTAAGACCCAGACCAGCCGCACGAATAGCCTTTTCCACCGGCGTCATATTGCCCTTGTCCCACACCTGTACACTCAACATGCGCGGTTCGGGGACGCTGACAGTAGCCACCTGATTGAGCGGCATATTGGCGCCATAAACCTCCACCTGCACCGGATCGAGAAGCGCGACATTGGCACGGCCAGTACGCAGACCGGACAGATCGCCTTTCAGCGCTTCGACAGCGCCGTTCATGCGACGCTCCAGATCAGCCTTGTCATATTTTGCCATATCGTTCGCTTTCTCAAATAATTCTTGTATGTGCAGCCTTTATTCGACGCCATATTTATTCGACAATGGTCGCTACGCCTTCGCCCGCCATAACCTTGGCCAGATTGCCCTGATCACGGATCGAGAAAACGACAATGGGTATGCCATTATCACGGCACAGCGCAACCGCGCTGGCGTCCATAACCCGCAAATCCTTGGCCAGAACATCGCTATAAGAGACGCTGTCATAGCGTACTGCATCCGGATTGGTTTTGGGATCGCTGTCATACACACCGTCAACACTGGTGCCCTTGAGCAGCGCATCGCACTGCATTTCCGCTGCGCGCAAGGCGGCGCCGCTATCGGTGGTGAAGAATGGACTGCCCACACCGGCAGCGAAAATTACGATGCGACCCTTTTGCAGATGCCGCAATGCACGGCGTCGGATGACCGGCTCGCACACCTGATCCATCTGTATGGCGGATTGCACGCGCGTATCAACACCCAACTGTTCCAGCGCATTTTGCATTGCTAGCGCATTCATCACGGTGGCCAGCATGCCCATATAATCGGCCTGTGCCCGGTCCATGCCCTTGGCGGCTCCTGCCATACCACGGAAAATATTGCCGCCGCCGATAACCAGGCAGATTTCATGACCGGCTTCTTTGGCTGCCCTCACTTCCAGCGCCATGCGTTGCACTGTTTCCGGATCAATCCCGAAATTGCCATCCCCCATCAGGGCTTCGCCTGAAAGTTTCAGCAGTATACGGTTGAAGCGCTTTTGAGTCATGAGGGGCTTTCTCGACCTGAATGAATGAGCAGCAGGTTTTGACTTCCATAGTCAGTGGCCGCGCCCCTGCCAAGCGAATGATTGCTGTCGGTAACTACATTGCGCAATTATCTCCCCTCCCGCTTGCGGGAGGGGAATAGGATCAGTTACCCGCAGCAGCGGCTACTTCTGCGGCGAAATCGCTCTCTTCTTTCTCGATGCCTTCTCCGAGCTGATAGCGGACATAATCGACCAGTTCAATCGAGCCACCGGCTTCCTTGGCGGCAGCAGCAACCACGTCGGCGATCGGTGTCTTGTTGTCCATCACGAACAGCTGGCTAAGAAGCGCGTTTTCCTTGGCGAACTTCTTCACTGCGCCTTCGACCATCTTCTCGACAATATTGTCCGGCTTGCCGGACTCAGCGGCCTTGTCGCGGGCAACAGCGCGCTCGCGCTCAAGCACATCCTGATCGAGATCATCGGCAGTCAGCGTCAGCGGGAAGGCAGCGGCAATGTGCATCGCCAACTGTTTGCCCAGCTCTTCCATCTTGTCAGTCGGCGCATCGCCCTGCAGTGCAACCAAAACGCCAATCTTACCAAGCATCGGTGCAACCGCATTATGGACATAAGGAACAATAACGCCCTGGCTGACCGACACCATTTTGGCGCGACGCAGCGACTGGTTCTCGCCGATGGTGGCGATATTGTTGGTCAGCTTTTCCTCAACCGTGCCGCCGCCGGGATAGTCCAGACCTTTAAGCGCATCCATATCGGTCTCGCCATGCTCCAGCGCCAGGCCAGTCACGGTACGGACGAAATCCTGAAACTGCTCATTTTTGGCAACGAAGTCGGTCTCGCTGTTGACCTCAACCGCAACACCCTTGGTGCCGTCGACAGCAACGCCAACCAGACCTTCTGCAGCGGTGCGGCTGGATTTCTTCTGCGCTGCGGCGAGACCCTTGGCACGCAAAAAGTCAACCGCAGCCTCAATGTCGCCATTGGTTTCGGCCAGCGCCTTTTTGCAGTCCATCATGCCAGCGCCAGTGCGCTCGCGCAGTTCTTTTACGGCAGCAGCGGTAATCGCCATGATTGATATCCTTCAGATTGTGTCATGCGGCCCAGATGGACCGTGTGATATGTTGCAAAGAAAATGTGCCCGCGCCTTAGCGGGCAACTATTGCAGTTTCGCGTAATGCGAAGCCGGAGCGGTGCGCAAATGACCGCTCCGATAGTGATCGCTTATTCGGCCTTGGCTGCTTCAGCTTCGGCCGGGGCTTCTGCTTCAGGCTCAGCTTCGACTGGAGCCACTTCGGCTGGAGCCGCTTCAACAGGCGCCGCTTCGGCTTCAGGTGCAGGCTCGGCAATGATCGCTTCAGCAGCCGGTTCAGCCGCTGCGCCCAGATCTTCACCGCTCGCTGCAGCCGCATTGGCGCCGCCCTGACTTGCTGCTGCTGCGATGGCATCGCAGTAGAGACGCACCGCACGGCTAGCATCATCATTGGCCGGAACCGGGAAAGCGATGTTGGTTGGATCGGTATTGGTGTCGAGGATCGCAATCACGGGAATGCCCAAAACATTGGCTTCCTTGATCGCCAGATCTTCCTTGTTCGCGTCAATCACGAACATGACATCGGGAATACCGCCCATATCGCGGATACCGCCAAGCGAAAGTTCCAGCTTGTCGCGCTCACGGGTCAGCTGCAGAACTTCCTTCTTGGTGAAACCGGAAGTGTCGCCACCCAGCTGCTCTTCGAGCGACTTCAGACGCTTGATCGAATTGGAAATGGTTTTCCAGTTGGTCAGCATGCCGCCGAGCCAGCGATGGTTGACGAAGTGCTGGCCACACGAACGGGCTGCTTCAGCAATTGGCTGCTGCGCCTGACGCTTGGTACCAACGAACAGCACCTTGCCGCCTGCTTTGACGGTGGACGACACAAATTCAAGCGAGCGCGCGAAAAGCGGCACAGTCTGCGACAGGTCGATAATGTGGATGCCGTTGCGGGAGCCGAAAATATACGGCTTCATCCGCGGATTCCAACGGTGGGTTTGGTGACCGAAATGGGCACCGGCTTCAATCAATTGCTGCATGGTGACGGTAGTATCCGCCATAGTCTTTCTCCTTCCGGTTGAGCCTCTGATGCGCGGGTGACCGAATAATTCGGCACCGGAATATGTTGCACATCATGTGGAATAGCCGCGCCCTTAAGCGCCTTTTGCGGGAAAATCCAGCATTATTTTGCACCCTTGATCCTCCCCGGCACGGGGAGGGGGACCGCCGAAGGTGGTGGAGGGGGATTGCCGCTTGCGCCGTGACTAGTGAAACGCCCCCTCCGACAGCGCTAAGCGCTGCCACCTCCCCGCGAACGGGGAGGATCAATGGAAAAGCATAGGACAGATCATTTAGCCCTTGACGAAGAGAACATGATATGAACAATAGAGAACATTAAATGAACATAATGATTCGTAACTTTTTACCGAATGTCACGAATTACTGGCAACAACGCCTCTTATCCACAGGTTGTGGATAAACTGGAACAAAGCGGCACCTCAAGGCGCCAGGAAGCGGACGGGATAGAGATATGGCAGGTTTTCTGATTGCAGCATTTTTTACCGGATCACTGATTTTCGCGGCCTATGCTGTGATAGCAAGCTGGGCAGAACATGGTACGGCGGTAAAGCGCACATTAGCAGGCAATGATATTATGCCGCGCCCTGCCAATATCTCAGTGCGCCATTATGCCCAGCCTGTTATCGCACCACTTGGCCCCGCTCTGAACCGTCACGCGAACACGATTATTCCGGTCAATTTTCGCGACTACGCCACCATCGCTAATGACCCGCGGATAGACATTTATTCCGAAGCCGCCTGACTGACAGCTTCCTGACGCCTCTTGGCCTTGGCATAGCTTATGATGCCAAATGGGATGAGCCCGATATAGAATATGCTGATCCCGGTCAGTGTCCACCAAGGGGCTGTAATCGCCGCAGCGCCAACCAGTCCGACCAGGGCAATTGCTTCCAGTCTGATATTCCGTCGCAGCCGCAATGACGACCAACTGAATGTTGCGACATTCGAGATCATCAGAAATGCAATGAGAACGACCCAAGGGCCGACAATCCAGGCCTCGCGAAACATCGGATTATCCGTAATCAGCCACAGATAAACCGGCAGAAACGCCAAACCAGCACCTGCCGGTGACGGAACTCCGGTAAGAAAACCAGCCGATTTATGCGGCTGGTCATCAATATCAATCTGCGCATTGAACCGCGCCAGTCGCAGGGCACAGGCGACGGCTATGGTCAGCGCGATAATCCAGCCGAATTTTGGCAGATATTGCAGTGACCAGAGATAAAGTACCAGCGCGGGCGAAACACCAAAAGCTATCGAGTCACTTAAGGAATCCAGTTCGGCACCGAAACGGCTCTGCGCATTCATCAGCCGCGCTATACGGCCATCCATGCCATCCAGAACGCCTGCAACAACGATTGCCCCCACCGCCATCGCCCATTGCTCGGCGAAGGCGAAACGGATCGCGGTAAGGCCAAAGCACATGGCCAATACTGTGACCCCATTCGGCACCACCGCACGCAGAGATAGACCGCGACGCCGCTGAAGCAAGCGCAATCGACGATCGCGCAAACGCGTCGACAATCGATCAGCTGGAGGTTTTTTCGCCATTAACAGCCTTCGCTTCCGAAACCACTATGAGCCAATGTAGATCGGTCTTGCAAATCTCCGTTCGTGTCGAGCGTAGTCGAGACACATTTCTCAACCTGCGCCGGCCTCTCGACTTCGCTCGAGGCGAACGGGATATATGGGTGCCTGCTAACTGAAGGCATTAGCGCGATGCTGGCATTATTGACTGATGCCCGTCAACTGCGGTGCGGCGGCAATCTCGGCCATCACCGTTTCACCGGCGACGGTCCGCTGCCCTTTAACAACGCGCGGTAATGTGCCCTTGGGCAGGTAGATATCCACTCGGCTGCCGAAGCGAATCAGGCCGACACGCTGGCCAATGGCAACAACATCACCATCCTTGACGAACGGCACAATCCGCCGCGCCACAAGCCCGGCAATCTGGGTGAAGCCGACGCGCATCCCATCATCGCGCTCAATCAGGAAATGCTGCCGCTCATTATCTTCGCTCGCCTTGTCGAGATCGGCATTGAGGAATTTGCCCGGAATATAGACCACCCGCTTTACCGTGCCGCCGATCGGCGCGCGATTAATATGGACGTCGAACACGCTCATAAAAATCGAGACACGCACCAGCGGATCATCGCCCAGCCCGTCCGGTCCGGCCATTTCGGCAGGTGGTACGACCTCCTGAATCAGCGTAATCAGACCATCGGCCGGCGCGGTTATCAGCTGCGGATGGTCGATAGTTACCCGCTTGGGGTCACGGAAAAACGCGGCCACCCATGCGGTGATACCCACCATCGGCCAGGCCAGTATGTTCCAACCCAGCAGGAAGAACACCAGCGTAATCGCCCCGGCAATAACCGCAAATTTGCGTCCCTCCGGATGCACCGGAGGAAACCGCCATTCGGTGATGCCATTGCCGCGATTATCGAGAATGTCTTTTGCCATGGCAGCGCCATAATCACTGTTTCATGCGGTTACAACAGTCATTGAAACGCCTTATTGCAACCAACGCGCAAATTCCGTGCAGCGACAGTTGATATATGGCGCGGCTTTGCTAAGAGGCGGTCACACGTCACATCCCCTCCCTAAAGACCCCTATTAGGCTCTATTTTCAGGAAAGACACACATGGCAAAGATCAAGGTGAAAAACCCCGTCGTTGAAATTGACGGCGATGAAATGACGCGGATCATATGGCAATGGATTCGCGAACGCCTGATCGAACCGTATCTCGATATCGACCTGAAATATTATGATTTATCCGTCGAAAAGCGCGACGAGACCAATGACCGCATCACCGTGGATGCCGCTAATGCCATTCGCGAGCATGGCGTCGGCGTCAAATGCGCGACCATCACCCCGGATGAGGCACGGGTTGAGGAATTTGACCTCAAAAAAATGTGGAAGTCGCCCAATGGCACCATCCGCAACATCCTGGGTGGCGTGGTGTTCCGCGAACCAATCGTAATTGACAATGTCCCCCGCTTGGTCCCCGGATGGACCGACCCGATTGTTGTCGGCCGTCATGCTTTTGGCGACCAATATAAAGCTACAGACTTTCTAGTCCCAGGCCCCGGCAAGCTGCGTCTCGTCTTTGAAGGCGAGGACGGCACCAATATCGATGAAGAAGTGTTCCAGTTCCCGTCATCAGGTGTCGCCATGGCGATGTACAATCTTGATGACTCGATCCGCGATTTTGCCCGCGCATCGATGAACTATGGCCTTAATCGCGGATGGCCGGTCTATCTCTCGACCAAGAACACAATCATGAAGGCCTATGATGGCCGTTTCAAGGATCTGTTCGAGGAAGTTTTCCAGAATGAATTCAAGGTTCAATTTGACAAGCTTGGCATCGAATATCAGCATCGCCTGATCGATGACATGGTCGCCTCAGCACTGAAATGGAACGGCAAGTTTGTCTGGGCCTGCAAAAATTATGACGGCGATGTGCAGTCCGACACCGTGGCACAGGGCTTTGGTTCACTCGGCCTGATGACCTCGGTTCTGATGACACCGGATGGCAAGACAGTCGAAGCCGAAGCTGCCCACGGCACTGTTACCCGCCACTATCGTATGCACCAGCAGGGCAAGGCAACCTCGACCAACCCGATTGCGTCGATCTTCGCCTGGACCCGCGGCCTGATGTATCGTGGCAAGTTTGATGAGACACCCGATGTGGTCCGTTTTGCCGAAACGCTGGAGCGCGTCTGTATCGAAACGGTGGAAAATGGCGATATGACCAAGGACCTCGCCATATTGATCGGCCCCGATCAGAACTGGATGACCACAGGCCAGTTCTTCGAGGCGATCGTCCAGAATCTCGAAAAGGAAATGGGCAACTGGCAATAAGCCCTGTTCGTCTCCGCATCCGACGCAAATCATAAACTTGCTGACTTAATCTCTGCCATCCGGCATTAGACTGAGCATGGCAGGTGAATTGCAAATTGAAGGCATGTCCGAAGCGCTGGTTATTCTCGGCGCGGCGGGCATTGTCATACCCGCCTTTGCGCGCTTTCGCATCACCCCGATTATCGGTTTTATCTTGGTGGGCATATTGGTTGGCCCTGCCGGGCTGGGCGCGCTGACCGATGAATATCGCTGGCTGAGCTATGTCACCATATCGGATACCGAACCGATTGAGCCGTTCGCCGAATTTGGGATTATCCTCCTGCTTTTCTCCATCGGCTTGGAGCTGTCCTTCAAACGGCTCTGGGCGCTGCGCAAGCTGGTCTTTGGCGTGGGTGCGGCCGAATTGGTGATATCTGGCCTCCTCATCGCCATCGCACTCAATCTGATTACATCGCAAAATTGGCAAGGGGCCTTGGGTCTCGGCCTTGCTCTCGCCCTCTCCTCCACCGCTCTTGTGCTGCCCATGTCGGGCACCAGCTCACCTGTAGGCAAGGCGGCGCTGGCTATGTTGCTGTTTGAGGATGTCGCGATTGTGCCGATCATCTTCCTGCTCGGTGCGATTGCACCACAGGCTGCGGCGGATGGCGATAGCTGGACGGGATTGGTCAATGTCCTGCTGATTGGAACATTTGTGATTATCGGCATGATGTTGCTGGGGCGGCTGCTCCTACCGCAACTCTTCGCTCAGGCCGCACGCACCAAGAGCCCGGAACTGTTCCTCGCGGCCAGCCTGCTGGTGGTGATCGTAGCCAGCCTGGTCACAGGTTCAATCGGCCTTTCCCCGATTGTCGGCGCGCTATTGGCGGGGCTGTTGATCGCCGAAACCGAATATGTCGGCGAAGTCGAAGTGATTACCGCACCGTTTAAAGGACTGGCTCTCGGCGTGTTCCTTATCACCGTGGGGATGAGCATCGACCTCAAAGTGATAGCGGAAAACTGGGATAGCCTGCTCTTTGCCGTGTGCGGTGTTGTGTTGATAAAGGCGCTGGTGACCGGATTGCTGCTGCGCTTTGCCGGGGCCGCCAGAGGCACGGCAACCGAAGCTGGTGTCTTGATGGCCAGCCCTTCAGAAACCACATTGATCGTCCTCGCCGCCGCGGCAACGGCACAACTGATCAACCCGGAAACAGCACAATTCTGGCAGATTGTCACCGCTATTGGTCTCACTATTACGCCGCTATTGGCACGGCTGGGGCATGATATTGCCCGGCGGGTTGAAATGGCAACCAGCGAAGAACCAGAGGCTCAGGAAGGCAAAACCGCCGACCGCTCAGTGATTTTTGGCTTTGGTCGTGTCGGCGTGATGGTCGCGGACATGCTGGAAAAGCACGAGCAACCTTATATCGCCATAGATTCCAATATCGATATGGTCGCACGCGGTCGGCGCAACGGCTATGATATCCTTTATGGCGATGTTTCGCGACCCGAAATAATCGACCGCCTGCAGCTCGGCCATGCACGCGCGCTGATCATCACCATGGATGAGCCGGTATTGGCAGCGCGCATCGTCAAACGGGTACGCGGCTGGGTTCCTGATTTGACGATCATCGCCCGCGCCCGCGATACTGATAATGCCGCCGAACTCTATCGCGCTGGCGCATCGGTTGCGGTGCCGGAAACGCTGGAAAGCTCTTTGCAGATATCAGAGGCGGCGTTGGTCGATCTCGGCATTGGCATGGGGCCAGTGCTCGCCTCCATCCACGAAAAGCGTGATGAAATGCGTGACAAGATAATGGATGATGGCGAGCTCGAAGAAAAACCGCTGCTGAAGTCGACCACCAATCCAGCCCGCCCCTATTCGCGCTGACCCCTTAAAGACGAAATTTCATCGGGTTGATCACACCACCCCGTAAGCCAGCATCGCATCGGCAACCTTTTTGAAGCCAGCGATATTGGCGCCTTTGACATAGTCGACATAGCCGTCACCCTGATCGCCATATTCGACGCATTTGCCGTGAATACCTTCCATCAGGTCGGTAAGCATTTGACCAAGACGTTCATGGTTCCAGCTGATGCGCTCAGCATTCTGGCTCATTTCCAGACCCGAAACAGCAACCCCGCCGGCATTGGCGGCCTTGCCGGGGCCGTAAATGATTTTGGCGTCATGGAACGCCTTCACACCGTCCAGTGTCGTCGGCATGTTGGCGCCTTCCGAGACAGCCTTAACGCCATTGCCCACCATGGTGGCTGCTTCATCGCCGTTAAGCTCGTTCTGGGTTGCGCAAGGCAGCGCCAGATCAGCCGCTACACTCCAGGGCCGTTTGCCCTCATGATAGCTGGCGCCGGAAAACGCATCGGCATATTCGCTGATACGGCCGCGCTTTACATTTTTCAGATGTTTCACCCAGTCGATCTTTTCCTGATCAATGCCATTGGGATCATGGATAAAGCCGCCGCTATCCGAAAGCGTCAGTACCTTGCCGCCCAGCTGTGTTACCTTCTCCGCCGCATGGGTAGCGACATTGCCTGAACCCGAGATAATCGCGGTTTTGCCTTCGACATCTTCGCCCGAATGTTTGAGCATGTTTTGCAGGAAATACACCGCGCCATAGCCGGTGGCTTCGGGCCGCATCTGCGAGCCGCCATATTCCAGGCCCTTGCCGGTGAGAACGCCCTCCCAGCGATTGGTGATGCGTTTATACTGGCCGAACATATAACCAATTTCACGCGCGCCAACCCCAATATCACCCGCAGGCACGTCCGTATCGGGGCCGATATGGCGATAAAGCTCTGTCATGAAAGACTGACAAAAGCGCATCACTTCGCTGTCCGATTTACCGCGCGGATTGAAATTCGCGCCGCCCTTGCCGCCGCCCATTGGCAGGCCGGTAAGCGAGTTTTTGAAGGTCTGCTCAAAGGCAAGGAATTTCAGCACGCTTTCCGTCACCGATGGGTGGAAACGGATACCGCCCTTATAGGGGCCGATGGCATTGTTATTCTGCACCCGCCAGCCACGCTGGACGCGGATATTGTGATTATCGTCCTCCCAGCAAACACGGAACGAGACCACGCGATCCGGTTCGGCGATACGGCGCAATATCTGCGCTGAATGATATTCTTCCTTATCGTCGATAAATTCGAAAATATCCTGTGCAACTTCCTGCACAGCTTGAATAAATTCTGTCTGACCCGGATTGCGCTTTTGCACACCGGCCATAAAGGTTTCGAGATTTACGTGATCGGATACTGCCATGGTCTGCCCCTCCTGCAAAATGCATCTACTAGCAAGCGACCCTGGTGCTTATGCCTATAAGTGAGTCGACATGCTGTGACTCGAAGCACTGATGACGAGAGACTAGCGTATTTCGGTTAAATGGCTAGCATGGATTTGCCATTCACAATGTGGCGCTGTCCGGCAGCGTGACTATTCTGAATCGTCCGATACCGTTGCTTCTTCCTCGTCTTCGGCATCATCCGAGACTTCATCTGATGCGTCATCCTCGGGTGAGGCCGCATCCTCATCGCCATTAGCCTCAGGTGCTTCAACAACCGGACCCAGTGCCATAGAGAAACGCGATGCCTGTTCGCCGATTACGCTATCCACAGCGCTGGCGATAACGTCCTGCGGCAGGCGCATATAGCCGCCGACAACATATTCGAATTTCACTTTGGTTCCGGCATCGGTAGGAGCCAGAGTGACGGTCAAGGTACCGTCCACGGCCTCGGATTGCAGCGGTCCCAGGGCACCTGTCATGCGCAGCATCTTGCCGGGCTGGATAAACACGATACGCATATGCTCGACACTGCCGCGCAGGCCATCGGGTTCATCCGCCGGGATCTGCTCGCAGAAACAGCCCGATGCCTGGCTGCCCATATAGAAATTGGCAGCATCGCCCGTCCAACTATGTTCGGCTGACCACCATTTGTCCGGCTTGCGCAGCATGGCAAAGGTCTCGTCCGGATCGGTCGAGACCTCGACTTCGTGAGCCGTGACAAAGCCGAAAGCCTCAACGCTTTCAACTTCAGCAAAGGCCGGGCTTGTGAGCGCAGCGGTTATGGCAGCTAGGAAAATGGCAAAACGCATGGGACTCCCCTCCCTATTTTTCATGAGGAGAGCCTAGGAAGTCACAGCCTAGCTGTCGAGGATTTTGGCGATAGAAGCGCTGACACCGTCCATATCGGCCATGCCATCGACCCGGCTGACAATGCCGCGTTCCTCATAGATCGGCAGAATCGGCGCGGTCTTGGCGTGATATTCTTCCATCCGGGTGCGTACCGTCTGTTCGTTATCATCAGGACGCCGCTTAAATTCGGTATGGTCACAATAGTCACATATGCCGGGCTTTGCAGGCAGCTTGTAGCGATCATGATAGCCTGCACCACAAGTGGCGCAGGTATAACGGCCGGTCACCCTGTCAATCAGCGCATCGACATCGACATCCAACTCAACAACATGGTGCAAGGTGCGGCCGCGTGCTTCGAGAAGCTCATCGAGCGAATGCGCTTGTGCAGCAGTGCGCGGATAGCCGTCGAAAATCACCCCGGTATCGGCATCCAGAGCATCCAGCGCATCGCCGATCAGCGCCGAAACGATCTCATCGGAAACCAGCTCACCGGCATCCATCACCGCTTTGGCTTTCAGACCAACAGGCGTTTGCGCCTTGACCGCAGCACGCAGCATATCGCCCGTGGATAGCTGCACCATGTTGCGCTGTTCGACCAGCTTATGCGCCTGTGTACCCTTGCCTGCCCCGGGAGGCCCCAAAAGGATGATATTCAATGCCCTACCCCTATATTTTATGCGTCCGTTACTGCTGAACGGTTTATGCTATAGCTAACGCAGCCGACCTTTCAACTTAGCCTTTTTGATGAGATCGCCATATTGGTGCGCCAGCAAGTGGCTCTGAATCTGGGTCACGGTATCGACCGTCACATTGACCACAATGAGCAGGCTGGTGCCGCCGAGGAAGAACAGCGGGATGCCGGTCTGCGCGATGACATATTCTGGCAGAACACAGACAAAGGCGAGATAAGCGGCGCCGACCACGGTGATGCGCGTAAGCACATAATCGAGATAGGTCGCGGTGTTCTTGCCCGGACGGATGCCTGGGATAAAGCCGCCATTGCGCTTGAGATTATCGGCGGTCTCTTCCGGATTGAACACCACGGCGGTATAGAAGAAGCAGAAGAAGATGATACCGAGCGCATAGAGCGTCATATAGACGGGCTGGCCATGCTGCAGCGTAGAGTTCAGCGTCTGTAGCACCGAACCCCATGACGTACTGGTATCAACATTGTTGCCGGCAAACTGGCTGATCGTCAGCGGCAGCAGCAGCAGCGATGAGGCAAAGATCGGCGGGATCACACCAGCCGTATTGACCTTGAGCGGCAGGTGCGAGCGGTCTGCCTGCATGCCGCCACGCTGTTGCGCGCGCTTGGGATATTGGATCAGCACCCGGCGTTGGGCCCGCTCCATAAAGCAGATGAAGACAATCAGGCCGACAATCATCACGATAATGCCGATGATCAGACCCGCAGAGATCGTGCCTTCACGACCCTGCTGGAACATTTGCGACACGAATGTCGGCATCTGCGCGACAATGCCCGCCATAATGATCAGCGAAATGCCGTTACCGATACCGCGACTGGTGATCTGTTCACCCAGCCACATCAGGAACATAGTGCCGCCAACCAGCGAAATCACCGCGCCGATGCGGAAGGTGAAGCCGGGATCGACAACCGCCTGCACACCACTGGCCGAGGCGAAGGTCTCAAGCCCGGCGGCGATAAAATAGCCCTGCACCGCGCACAGGCCTACAGTGCCATAGCGGGTATATTGATTGAGCTTCTTGCGTCCGCTCTCGCCTTCCTTCTTGATCGCGGCCAGTGTCGGCGACAAGGCCGCCGCCAACTGCACCACGATTGAGGCCGTGATGTACGGCATAACACCCAGCGCGATTAGGCTCATGCGCTCGAGCGAACCGCCGGAAAAGGTGTTGAAGATATCGAGCACGCCGCCCTGTGTCTGCGTTGCAAGCTGCGCCAATGCTGTCGGGTTAACACCCGGGAGCGGCACATAGCTGAGCAGGCGGAAGATCACCAAAGCACCGATGGTGAACCAGATACGGTTGCGCAATTCGGTCGCTTGCGAGAATTTGGCCAGACTGAAAGAGCTGGCGATATTATCGGCACGTGTTGCCATGTTTCAAAACACCTTACAGATTACAACCGCACCGCATTACATCGGTGAAAAGCTGGTCATCATCACTTCGCTTTGCTTCTAGCCGCCCTGCCCCGAACTGTCGAGTTATCACAGCGCCCAACAAAGGTTATTCACATCTCTATTGGCCAGAAAAGCAAAACCCCGCCCAAAAGCAAAACCCCGCAAGGCCATATCGGCATGCGGGGTCTGCTTGACAAGTCTTGTCAGATCAATCGGCCTTTTCTTCAGCCTTTGCCGCAGGCTTGGCGGCCAGAATTTCGACCTTGCCGCCGGCTTTCTCAACCGCAGCAACAGCCGCCTTGGACGCACCAGCGACAGCGAAGTTCGCTTTAGTCTTCAGCTCACCCTTGGCCAGCAGACGCACACCGTCCTTGCCGCCACGGGCCAGACCAGCGGCCTTCAGCGTTGCATGATCGATCGTGCCTTTGGCATCGAGCTTCTTGGCGTCAATAAACTTCTGGATCATGCCCAGATTGACTTCGGCAAAGTCCTTGCCGAATGGATTGTTGAAGCCACGCTTTGGCAGGCGCATGTGAAGTGGCATCTGGCCGCCTTCAAAGCCCTTTATAGCTACGCCCGAACGGCTCTTCTGACCCTTTTGGCCACGACCACCGGTCTTGCCCTTGCCCGAACCGATACCGCGCCCGATGCGCATACGGCCTTTACGGGCGCCTTCATTATCTTTGATTTCGTTCAGTTTCATTTTCTTGCACTCGCTCTATGCTTGGCCCGGTTATCGGGGATTTCGCGCTGATATCTCTCTCCCTTTACGGGAGAGATACGGAGACTTACCGCCGAAGCCTTGGCGTAGGCGGTTAGTCGAAGTTGAGAGGGCCTCGCTCCCTCTCCAAGCTTTGCTAGTCGCTTTGCGACAAGCGCCGCTATCCTCTCCCGTAAAGGGAGAGGAGTTTGTTCTTTATTCTACAATCTCAACCATATGGCTGACGCTCTTGATCATGCCGCGCACGGAAGGGGTGTCTTCCAGCTCGACCGTCTTGTGCATCTTGTTGAGACCAAGACCAATCAGCGTTTTGCGCTGAACGTCCGGGCGGCGGATCGGCGAACCGGTCTGGCGCACCTTGATGGTTTTCTTAGCAGCCATTGCTCAATCACTCCGTAATTGCTTCAGCGTCAACCTTTGCTTCGGCTGCGCTGGCGCCGCCACGGCTCAGAAGGTCAGCAACCTTCTTGCCACGACGCTGTGCCACGGATTTGGGGCTAGTCTGGTCGCCCAGAGCCTCAAAGGTGGCGCGGATCATGTTATAGGGGTTGGAGGTGCCGACCGATTTGGTCACCACGTCAGAAACGCCCAGGCTTTCAAACACGGCACGCATCGGACCACCGGCAATGATACCGGTACCCGGAGGTGCGGTGCGCACGGTGACCTTGCCGGCACCGAAACGGCCCTTGCCGTCATGGTGCAGCGTGCGGCCTTCTTTGAGGGCCACGCGGATCATCTTCTTCTTGGCGGCAGCGGTTGCCTTGGAGATCGCCTCAGGAACCTCACGTGCTTTACCATGACCGAAGCCAACCCGGCCCGAACCGTCACCGACAACGACCAGAGCAGCGAAACCGAAGCGCTTACCGCCCTTAACCGTCTTGGAAACGCGGTTGATATGGACCAGCTTCTCGATCAGATCGTCGCCCTTGTCCTCATCGCGATTGCGACGGTCATTGCGACGACCACGGCCACCACCGCGCCCACCGCGGCCTTCACCGCGAGCGTTGCGACCACCGCGCTTATTTTCAGCAGGTGCAGCTTCTTGTGCAGCCTGTTCCGCCGGAGCAGCTTCTGCAGCCGGAGCCGCTTCGGTTGCCGGAGCGTCGTTGGTGTTTTCGACGGTTTCGTCTTTTTTTACTTCATCAGCCATCGCTTAAAACTCCAGTCCGCCTTCACGGGCGGCGTCAGCAAGCGCCTTTACCCGGCCATGATAGAGAAAACCGCCACGATCAAACACAACGGTGGTGACGCCCGCCTTTTTGGCAGCAGCGGCAATATCCTTGCCGACCTTGGCTGCGGCTTCACAGGTTGCGCCTGCGTCCTTGCTGCCCTTGGTCAGCGAAGAGGCTGAAGCAACGGTCTTGCCCGCAGCATCGTCAATGATCTGGGCATAGATATGCCGACCGGTGCGGTGCACCGAAAGGCGCGCGCGGCCAGCGGCCTGTTTGCGCAGAGCGGTACGCACACGCTGGCGCCGCTTTTCGAATAGAGAAAGTTTCGCCATGGCTTACTTCTTCTTCCCTTCCTTGCGGAAAATATATTCGCCCTGATATTTGATACCCTTGCCTTTATAAGGCTCCGGCTTGCGCCAGCGGCGGATTTCTGCGGCCACCTGGCCGACTTTCTGTTTGTCCATGCCGGAGATTTCGACCGTGGTCTGATCCGGCGTCTTGATGTCGATGCCTTCAGGGATCGCAAAATCAACATCGTGGCTGAAGCCGAGCTGCATGTTGAGCGTCTTGCCCTGCACCTTGGCACGATAGCCAACACCGTTGATTTCCAGCGTCTTGGAGAAACCTTCGGTTACGCCCGTAACCAGGTTCTGCACCAGCGTGCGCTGCATGCCCCAAAATGCGCGGGCCTGCTTGCCATTATTCGCTGGCTTCACGGCTACGCCGTCATCGCCAATGCTATATTCAATCTGGTCCGAGAGCGGCAGTGTCAGCTCGCCCTTGGGGCCTTTGACCGACAGGATGCCGTCAGCGATATTGGCGCTGACGCCTGCCGGAATGGCCACTGCCTTTTTACCAATACGGCTCATGATCAGAATACCTCCGCCAGAACCTCGCCGCCGACATTCTGCTCACGCGCTTCCGCGTCAGAGAGAACACCCTTGGGCGTGGATACGATGGTAATGCCCAGACCGTTGCGCACACGGGGCAGTTCCTGCGAACCGCTGTAAACCCGGCGACCCGGTTTGGACACGCGCGCCAGCGACTTTATCGCAGGCTCGCCTTCAAAATATTTCAGCTCGATACGCAGGCCCTTGTGCTGGCCCAGCGCTTCTTCTGCATAGCCGCGAATATAGCCTTCGCGCTGCAGCACATCGAGAACACGGGCACGCAGCTTGGAAGACGGCGAGACAACGCTGTCCTTCTTGGCCTGCTGACCGTTGCGAATACGGGTGAGCATATCACCCAAAGGATCGGTAAATGCCATGATGCAAATCCTTACCAGCTGGATTTCGTTACGCCGGGGATCAGGCCCTTATTGGCCAGATCGCGCAGCTCGATACGGCACAGGCCGAACTTGCGATAATAACCGCGCGGACGACCGGTGGTGTTGCACCGGTTGCGAACGCGTGTCGGGTTACCATTGCGCGGAATTTCCGCCATCTTCAGGCGGGCCATCAGACGCTCGGTTTCGTCGAGCGAGGTGTCGGCCGCAATCGCCTTCAGCTTGGCATAGCGGTTGGCATATTTCTTCACCATCCGCTTGCGCTTCTCGTTTTTGTTAATCGAACTCAGTTTCGCCATGACTTAAGTTCACCTTTCTTGAGTAAAACTCTGGTGAAACAGCTGCTGCCCTATCAGGCCGCCTGCTGTTCCTCTTCTTGCGGGAACGGGAAGCCGAAGAGACGCAGCAATTCGCGGGCCTCATCGTCCGTCTTCGCAGTTGTGGTCACGATGACATCCATGCCGCGAACGGTATCGATGGCATCATAGCTGATTTCCGGGAACACGATCTGCTCCTTCAGGCCCATGGCGTAGTTGCCACGACCGTCAAAGCTCTTCGGGTTCAGCCCGCGAAAGTCACGAATGCGCGGCATTGCGATGGTGACGAAGCGGTCAAGAAACTCATACATGCGTTCCTTGCGCAGCGTGACCTTGCAGCCAATCGGCATACCTTCGCGCAGCTTGAAGCCGGCGATGGATTTCTTTGCCTTGGTGATCACCGGCTTCTGACCGGAAATCAGTTCCATTTCAGCAGCAGCCGTTGCGACTTTCTTCTTGTCCTGGCTGGCTTCACCAACACCCATGTTGATCACGACCTTTTCGATACGTGGCACTTCCATCGGATTGGCATAGTTGAATTTTTCCTGCATCGCCTTGACGACGACATCGTCATAACGCTGGCGCATGCGGGGGGTATATTTATCAGCCATCGATCGTCTCCCCGGACTTCACGGCCACACGGACCTTCTTGCCGTCCTTTTCTTCGATGCGAACGCGGGTTGGCTTGCCGCTTTTGGGATCGGCAACAGCAACCTTGGAAATCGCCATCGGTGCTTCATAGCGGTCAATGCCACCCTGCGGGTTCTGCTGGGTCGGCTTGCGGTGACGGGCGATCATATTGACGCCGGACACAACAACCTTGCCTTCCTTCGGCATTACCTGGGTGACGCTGCCGGTCTTGCCCTTGTCCTTGCCGGACAGGACGACGACATCATCGCCTTTTTTGATCTTTGCCATACCCATGGTCAGAGTACCTCCGGCGCGAGTGAAATGATTTTCATGTGCTTCTTGGCACGCAGTTCACGAACCACGGGGCCAAAAATACGCGTGCCGATCGGCTCGTCGCTCTTGTTGACGAGCACAGCAGCATTGCTGTCAAAGCGGATGACGGTGCCGTCTGCACGACGAACATCCTTGGCGGTGCGCACGATGACGGCACGGTGCACGTCACCTTTTTTCACCTTGCCGCGCGGTGCTGCTTCCTTCACCGAAACGACGATGATGTCACCGACGCTGGCAAAACGGCGCTTTGAGCCGCCGAGCACCTTAATGCACTGCACACGCTTGGCGCCGCTATTATCCGCGACCTCAAGATTAGACTGCATCTGGATCATTGATCCGGTTCCTTCTTATCTGGCTTGCCAGAACCTGTCTGGCAGTTCCTAAAAACGAAAATCAGGCGTTATCCTGAACGGCGATGTCCGGGGTTCCACCCACACGGTCGAGCACCTTCCAGGTTTTCAGCTTGGAAATCGGCCGTGTTTCCTCAATGCGGACAACCTCGCCCGCCTTAAAGGTGTTTTCCTCATCATGCGCGTGATACTTTTTGGAGAGGCGGATGATCTTCCCGTACAGCGGGTGCTTCACCTTGCGCTCAACCTTTACCACGACGGTCTTGTCGGTCTTATCGGAAACCACCGTTCCTGTCAGAACACGTTTTGGCATAATATGTCTCCTTTAAGCCTGTGCTGCACTGCGGGCGCGCTCGCCCTGAAGCGTTTTGATGCGCGCGATATTGCGACGCACGTCACGCATGCGCGACGGATTTTCCAGCTGGTTGGTCGCCGCCTGGAAGCGCAGGTTAAATGCTTCTTTCTTCAGCGCGGTCAGCTCATCAGCCAGCTGATCATCGGTCTTGGTGCGCAGGTCTTCGAGTTGCTTGCTCATCTCTTATCCCTCCAGGTGTGACGTGTCGCCGAGACGCGCCACGACCTTGGTCTTGATCGGCAGTTTCATGGCTGCACGCTCAAAAGCGACGGCGGCCAGCGGTCCGGGCACACCATCCAGTTCAAACAGGATGCGGCCAGGCTTTACCCGGGCGGCCCAATATTCGACCGAACCCTTACCTTTACCCTGACGGACTTCGGCAGGCTTTTTCGATACCGGCACATCGGGGAATACGCGGATCCAGAGGCGTCCCTGACGCTTGATGTGACGCGTGATCGCACGACGCGCAGCTTCGATCTGGCGGGCGGTGATACGCTCAGGCTCCAGAGCCTTGAGGCCATAGGAACCAAAGTTCAGCGTGGTGCCGCCGGGCGCATTGCCCTTGATCTTGCCCTTAAAGGCCTTGCGATATTTTGTTTTCTTCGGTTGCAGCATGATGCTTTATCCTAAAATCTAAACAGCCGTCGCTCAGCGCGCCGGACGCACACCGGAGGTCTGCGCCTCCATCATCAGACGATCCTGCGCCATCGGGTCATGACCCAGAATTTCGCCTTTGAAGATCCAGACCTTGATGCCGATGATGCCATAAGCGGTCAGCGCTTCTGACTCGGCATAGTCAACATTGGCACGCAGTGTGTGCAGCGGCACACGGCCTTCACGATACCATTCTACGCGGGCGATTTCCGCGCCGCCCAGACGACCACCACAGGTGATCTTGATACCTTCTGCACCAAGACGCAGCGCCGACTGCACCGCGCGCTTCATCGCACGACGGAAAGCGACACGACGGATTAGCTGATCACCAATGCCCTGTGCAACAAGCTTCGCGTCAACTTCCGGCTTGCGGATCTCGACGATGTTCAGCTTCACTTCGCTATCAGTCATGGTGCCGAGCTTCTTGGTCAGCTTCTCAATATCCGCGCCCTTCTTACCGATGATAACACCGGGGCGAGCGGCATAGATGGACACGCGGCACAGCTTGGCCGGACGCTCGATCACCACCTTCGAGATCGCTGCCTGGGGCAGGTTCTTCATGATGTAGTTGCGGATCGTGATGTCTTCTTTGAGCAGCTGCGCATAGTCAGCGCCCTCGGCATACCAGCGGCTGTCCCAGGTACGGTTGATCTGCAGACGCAGGCCTATCGGATTACTCTTCTGACCCATGGCTTACGCCTCCTCTTCATCATGCTCGCGCACAACGATGCGCAGGCGGCTGAATGGCTTCAAAATGCGGCTCGAACGACCACGCGCACGGGTTGTGAAGCGCTTCATGGTGATCGACTTGCCGACACTGGCTTCCGATACGACCAGCGCATCGACGTCCAGATTGTGGTTGTTCTCGGCATTGGCGATGGCGGAGGCCAGAACCTTGCGCGCATCAACCGCCATGGCTTTTTTGGAGAAAGAGAGGATATTCATCGCCTCTTCCGCTTTCTTGCCACGGATCAGCTGCGCCACCAGATTCAGCTTCTGCGCCGAACCGCGAATGGAATTGCCGATAGCAAGCGCTTCACGCTCGCCAACCCGGCGGGGTGCAGATTGCTTGCCCATTATTTCCTGCCCTTCTTGTCTGCGGCATGGCCGTAATAAGTGCGCGTTGGAGCGAACTCACCCAGCTTGTGGCCCACCATGTCTTCGTTCACGGAAACCGGAACGAATTTGTGGCCGTTATAGACATTGAACGTCAGGCCAACGAACTGTGGCAATACGGTTGACCGGCGCGACCAGGTCTTGATCGGAGCGCGGCCGCCATTTTCCTGAGCTTCTTCGGCCTTTTTCAGCAGGCTAAGCTCGACAAATGGTCCTTTCCAGACGGAACGTGCCATGACTTACCTCTTCTTCTTCGCGTGACGCGACCGGATGATCATCTTGTCGGTCTGTTTGTTCTTGCGGGTACGAGCACCCTTGGTCGGCTTGCCCCATGGGGTCACCGGATGACGGCCACCCGAGGTACGGCCCTCACCACCACCATGCGGGTGATCGACCGGGTTCTTTGCAACACCACGTGTCAGCGGGCGACGGCCCTTCCAGCGGGTGCGGCCAGCCTTGGCGAAGGTCTGGTTGGCATTGTCCGGATTGGACACGGCGCCAACGGTGCCCATGCACTCGCCACGGATGTAACGCTGCTCGCCCGAGTTCAGGCGAACGATGACCATGCCGCGGTCACGACCGACCAGCTGGGCATAGGTGCCGGCTGCGCGAGCGATCTGACCACCCTTGCCCGGCTTCATCTCGATATTGTGGATTATGGTGCCAACCGGCATCTGGCTCAGCTTCATCGCGTTGCCAGGCTTCACATCAACCTTTTCACCGGCGATGACCGTATCACCAACAGCCAGACGCTGCGGTGCGAGAATGTAAGCAAGCTCACCATCCTCATATTTGATCAGCGCGATGAAAGCCGAACGGTTGGGGTCATATTCCAGACGCTCAACGGTTCCGGCAACGTCGAACTTGCGACGTTTGAAATCCACCTTGCGGTATTTCTGCTTGTGACCGCCGGCAATGCCGCGCGAAGTCACATGGCCTTTGTTGTTGCGGCCACCGGTCTTGCGCTTGCCTTCGACCAGCGCCTTGACGGGCGAGCCTTTCCAGAGGTCGCTCTTGTCGACGAGCACAAGGCCGCGACGGGCCGGGCTGGTCGGATTATACGTCTTGAGTGCCATTTTTCCTGTCCGTCCTGTCTTATACGCCGGTGGTCACGTCGATGGACTGACCTTCGGCCAGTGTGACGATGGCTTTTTTGATATCGGAGCGGCGATAAGGGCGACCGCGCCAGCGTTTGGACTTGCCCTTTTGCACGATGGTGTTCACGCCGGTCACCTTGACGTCGAACAGCGCTTCAACAGCGGCCTTGATCTCCGGCTTGGTTGCGCTGTTGGCAACCTTGAAGACCACAGCGTTGTTTTCGCTGAGCAACGTCGATTTTTCCGTGATGTGCGGCGCAACGATCACGTCATAATGACGGGCATCGATATTTGCTTTTTTAGCCATTGAAACGCGCCTCCAGCTTTTCAACCGCTGCGCGCGTCAGCACCAGCGTATCGTGTTTCATGATGTCATAGACATTGGCACCCATGGCCGGCAGGCTGTTGAGGCCAATCAGATTGGATGATGCCTTCTGGAAGCCTTCGGCCACCGCATCACCGTCAATCACCAGAGCGGTCTTGCCCAGACCCAGCTTGTCGAGATTGCCCTTGAGCGCCTGCGTCTTGGCTTCTTTCAGCTCGAGACTGTCAACAACAATCAGATTGTCGTTCTTGGCCTTGTCTGAAAGCGCCATTTTGAGGCCGAGAGCACGGATCTTCTTGTTCAGCGACTGCTCAAAGTCACGCTTACGCGGACCGTGGGCCTTACCACCGCCGATAAAGATCGGAGCACGACGGTCACCATGACGGGCGGTACCACCACCTTTTTGACGACCGAACTTTTTGCCGGTGCGGGCAACATCGGAACGCTCACGCGCTGCACGCGCGGTGCCACGGCGATTTTCCAGCTGCCAGGTGACGACGCGGTGCAGAATGTCTGCGCGCGGCTCGACACCGAAGACATCGTCATTCAGCTCGATATCGGCTTTCGCGCCGGTGGGCGCTTTGCCTTCCAGGGCTTTTACCTTGATCTTCATTGTGCCTTACCCTTCCTGGCCGTCAGTGGCTTCAGGAGCCGGTGCAGCCTCAGCAGCAGGTGTATCCGCTGCTTCTGCCACTGTTTCTGGGGTTGCTTCTTCTGGCGGAGCCTCCTCAGCCGGAGCCGCTTCCTTGGCGACTTCGACAAGTGCTGCCGGATAAGGGGCATCATCAGGACGCGCGACCTTGACGGCATCACGAACCATCAGCCAGCCACCCTTGGAACCGGGGACCGAACCCTTGACGAAAATCAGTCCGCGGGTTTCGTCGGTGCGCACAACTTCCAGATTCTGCTGGGTGCGCTGACGGTCACCCATCTGACCGGCCATTTTCTTGTTCTTGAACACCTTGCCCGGATCCTGACGGTTACCCGTCGAACCGTGCGAACGGTGAGAGAGCGAAACACCATGGGTTGCGCGCAGACCGCCAAAGCCCCAACGCTTCATGGCCCCTGCAAAACCCTTACCCTGGGTGTGGCCGGTAATGTCTACCAGCTGGCCAGCGACATAGTGGTTGGCGGAAAGCTCAGCACCTACGTCGAGAATGGCATCATCGGCGACGCGGAATTCCGCAACGCGCTGCTTGGGAGCAACTTCTGCCTTGGCAAAATGCTCACGCTGAGGCTTGTTGACGTTTTTCGGTTTGGCCGCGCCTGCACCCAGCTGCACCGCGACATAACCGTCACGGTCAGAATTACGAACCGAAACAACCTGACAACCTTCCAGCGACAGAACGGTAACAGGCACATGCCGACCGTCATCCTGGAAAAGCCGTGTCATTCCGACTTTTTTTGCGATCACACCTGTGCGCATGATCAGTCTCCTTACAGAGGCCCACCGCAACAGCGCGACGGGCGTGACAATAATTGGCCAATCCGAAGATCAACCGGCGATCATGGCCCTATATTTTTATGAGTGCCCCGCCCGGGCCATGGCCGCACCCAAAAGATGCGGAAAAGACGGGGGACTCAGCCCGGCCTGCCATACGGCTTCCGGCGGTATCCCAATTTCATGTCCAGCCAAGCTGAACGGCCCGGATCAGAAACCGGGCATCACTGGCTTAGGCCAGCTTGATCTCTACGTTAACGCCGGCAGCCAGATCGAGCTTCATCAGGGCGTCAACCGTCTGCGGTGTCGGCTGAACGATGTCGAGCAGCCTTTTATATGTGCGAACCTCAAATTGCTCACGCGACTTTTTGTCGATGTGCGGACCGCGGTTCACGGTAAATTTCTCAATGCGCGTCGGCAGTGGAATCGGGCCACGAATGAGCGCGCCAGTGCGGCGTGCGGTATCCGCAATATCGCCTGTCGCCTGATCGAGAACGCGATGATCAAATGCCTTAAGGCGAATACGAATATTCTGTGTTTCCATGTTTCCAACTACCGAGTTTCGCTAAATAGCGAATGTGAAAGAGCCAAAAACAAACCGCCCTGTAAAACCCGATGGGAGAACAGGGCGGCCTGTCTAAATCTGTGTGCCGCGAATCAAACTCCGCAGCGGTGTCGCGCCTATATTACGCTTTGATGGTGCTGACAACCCCAGAACCAACAGTCCGGCCACCTTCGCGGATAGCGAAGCGGAGACCTTGGTCCATAGCGATCGGTGCGATCAGCTTCACGCCGATGGTGACATTGTCGCCAGGCATGACCATCTCGGTGCCATCGGGAAGGATAACTTCACCGGTGACGTCCGTGGTGCGGAAGTAGAACTGCGGACGATAATTGGCGAAGAACGGCGTGTGACGGCCACCTTCGTCTTTCGACAGCACGTAAACTTCTGCGTCGAATTCGGTGTGCGGGGTAACAGAACCCGGCTTACACAGAACCTGACCACGCTCAACTTCCTCACGACCGATGCCGCGGATCAGAGCGCCGATATTGTCGCCAGCTTCACCGCGATCAAGCAGCTTGCGGAACATTTCAACACCGGTAACGGTGGTCTTCTGAGTGTCCTTGATGCCAACGATTTCAACTTCGTCACCAACATTGATAACACCGGTTTCAACACGACCGGTAACAACGGTACCACGGCCAGAGATTGAGAATACGTCCTCAACCGGCATCAGGAAGTCCTGATCAACCGGACGATCCGGCTGCGGAATGAAGTCATCAACAGCAGCCATCAGCTCAAGGATTTTTTCCTTGCCGATATTGTCGTCACGGCCTTCCAGAGCGGCCAGAGCCGAACCAGCGATGATAGGAATATCATCACCCGGGAAGTCATATTCGCTGAGCAGTTCACGAACTTCGAGCTCAACCAGCTCAAGCAGTTCTTCATCGTCAACCTGGTCAACCTTGTTGAGGAAGACAACCATGGCCGGAACGCCAACCTGACGAGCAAGCAGGATGTGCTCTTTGGTCTGCGGCATTGGGCCATCAGCAGCGTTAACCACCAGGATAGCGCCGTCCATCTGCGCCGCACCGGTGATCATGTTCTTAACATAGTCAGCGTGACCTGGGCAGTCGACGTGCGCATAGTGGCGGTTGCCGGTTTCATACTCAACGTGTGCGGTCGAGATGGTGATACCACGCTCACGCTCTTCCGGTGCCTTGTCGATATTAGCGAAGTCAACGGCTTCACCGCCGCCGGTTTCCGCCAGCACCTTGGTGATTGCTGCGGTCAATGTGGTCTTGCCATGGTCAACATGACCAATGGTGCCGACGTTCACGTGCGGTTTGTTCCGCTCAAACTTTGCTTTTGCCATTTTTTCCTACCTTCACAATTTACTATCACCGGATAGTCTGCGCGGCGCTTTGGCGAGACTATCCCAATCTGTCAACACCCAATGAATTGCTTATGCCGAACAAAAACGGCGAACCGGCAATTCAACAAGAGAGCGCCTGTATAAAAATCAGCCGATTAGGCCATCTTCGCCGTCAGTTCCTCGGCAACATTATTCGGCACTTCCTCATAATGAGAGAATTGCATCGAATATTGCGCACGGCCCTGAGTGAACGAACGCAGCTCATTCACATAGCCGAACATATTGGCCAGCGGGACCATGGCATCGACAATCTGCGCGTTGCCGCGCGTATCGGTACCCTGAATCTGACCACGACGGGAATTAAGGTCACCGATTACGTCACCCAGATAGTCTTCCGGGGTGGTGATCTCAACCTTCATGACCGGCTCGAGCAGCTTGATCTTCGATTTCTGTGCCGCTTCACGCATGGCTGCGCGACCGGCGATCTCAAAGGCCAGAGCCGAGGAGTCAACGTCATGATAGGCGCCATCATAGAGGCGAATATCAAAGTCGATGATCGGGAAGCCGATAAGCGCGCCGGTTTCGGCGGTCTCACGCATACCCTTTTCAACGGCCGGAATATATTCTTTCGGAATATTACCGCCCTTGATCTCGTCATTAAAGGTAATGCCGCTGCCGCGCTCGCCCGGGGTAACCTCGAACTTGACGCGGGCAAACTGACCTGAACCACCCGACTGTTTCTTGTGGGTATAGTCAATGTCAGCCGGATTGGTCAGCGATTCACGATACGCCACCTGCGGCGCACCGACATTCGCTTCCACCTTGAACTCGCGCTTCATGCGATCGACCAGAATGTCGAGGTGAAGCTCGCCCATGCCCTTGATGATCGTCTGACCTGATTCATGGTCAGTGGTCACGCGGAAAGACGGATCCTCGGCAGCCAGACGATTAAGAGCGATGCCCATTTTCTCCTGGTCAGCCTTGGTCTTGGGCTCAACCGACAGCTCGATAACCGGCTCGGGAAATTCCATACGCTCCAGCACAACCGGATCGCTCGGCGCGCACAGCGTGTCACCGGTGGTGGTTTCCTTCAGGCCAGCAATAGCAACGATGTCGCCTGCATAAGCCTCGTCAATGTCTTCACGGTTATTCGAGTGCATCAGCAGCATACGGCCGATTTTCTCACGCTTGTCCTTCACCGAGTTCAGCACAGAACCCTTGGTGAGTTTGCCCGAATAGATGCGGGCAAAGGTCAGCGAACCGACAAACGGGTCGTTCATGATCTTGAACGCCAGCGCAGCGAACGGCGCTTCATCGTCAGACGGACGCTCTACTTCTTCGTCGCTGTCGGGCAGAACACCCTTAATCGCGGGAACGTCGAGCGGGCTCGGCATATAATCGACAACGGCGTCGAGCAGCGGCTGAACACCCTTGTTCTTGAATGCACTGCCGCACAGTACCGGAACGAACGCGCGATCCAGCGTGCCTTTACGAATAAGACGCTTCAGCGTTGCAGCATCCGGCATATCGCCTTCGAGATAGGCCTCCATGACATCATCGTCCTGCTCAACCGCAGTTTCGATGAGCTGCTCGCGATATTCCGCAGCCTTGTCAGCCAGATCAGCCGGAATGTCGACATAATCAAACTTCGCGCCCAGCGCTTCGTCCTGCCAGACAATACCGCGATTGTTGACCAGATCGACAACACCCTTCAGGTCGCTTTCCGCACCAATGGGCAGATACAGAACCAGCGGCGTCGCGCCGAGACGATCAACGATGGAATCTACGCAATAATAAAAGTCAGCGCCGGTACGGTCGAGCTTGTTGATGAAGCACATCCGCGGAACGCCATATTTGTCAGCCTGACGCCATACAGTCTCGGACTGGGGCTCAACGCCGGCAACGCCATCAAAAACCGCAACCGCGCCGTCAAGCACACGCAGCGAACGCTCCACCTCAATAGTGAAGTCCACGTGGCCCGGCGTGTCGATGATGTTGATGCGGTGCTCTGGGCCTTCGCCATCTTCGGCGCGCCAGAAAGTGGTGGTTGCAGCAGAGGTGATGGTAATACCCCGCTCCTGCTCCTGCTCCATCCAGTCCATGGTCGCAGCGCCATCATGCACTTCGCCAATCTTGTACGACTTACCAGTATAGTAAAGAATACGTTCAGTCGTTGTGGTTTTACCAGCATCGATATGCGCCATGATGCCGATATTGCGATATTTTTCCAAAGGATGGCTGCGGGCCATTGTCGTTACTCCGTACGAGAGTGAAGTCGTGTCAAAATCGGGCGCGATATAGGCAAAGGGGCCAGTCTTGGCCAGCCCCTTTGTCCCATAAAATCACCCGGTCAAAAAGCTTACCAGCGATAGTGCGAGAAGGCACGGTTGGCTTCCGCCATTTTGTGCGTGTCTTCGCGCTTCTTCACGGCATTGCCGCGGTTGTTCGATGCGTCGAGCAGCTCTCCCGACAGGCGGGCAGCCATGGTGGTTTCGCTACGGCCACGCGCAGCAGCGATCAGCCAGCGAATGGCGAGAGCCTGTGCACGCTCGGGGCGAACCTCAACCGGAACCTGATAGGTCGCACCACCAACACGGCGGGAACGCACCTCAATGCCCGGCTTCACATTGTTCAGGGCATCGTGGAACAGCTGCACCGGATCGGTCTTTGCCTTGGCTTCCACCGAGTCCAGCGCGCCATAAACGATACGCTCTGCAACCGACTTTTTGCCATCCAGCATCAGGTTGTTCATGAATTTGGAAAGAACCTGATCACCGAATTTGGGATCAGGAAGGATAACCCGCTTTTCGGGCCTACGACGACGTGCCATATTCTAATACTCCTCGAAAAAGCGTGTCTTATTTGGGCCGCTTGGCGCCATATTTGGAACGTGACTGCTTACGGTCTTTTACGCCCTGGGTATCCAGAACACCGCGCAGTACGTGATAGCGCACACCGGGAAGGTCGCGCACACGACCACCACGGATCAGGACCACGCTGTGCTCCTGAAGATTGTGGCCTTCGCCCGGAATATAGCTGATGACTTCACGGCTGTTGGTCAGGCGGACCTTGGCCACCTTACGCAGCGCCGAGTTCGGCTTTTTCGGAGTCGTTGTGTAGACACGGGTACAGACACCACGCTTTTGCGGGTTCTGATCCATGGCTGGCACTTTCGATTTCGCCTTTTGCGGCGTCCGGCCCTTGCGGACCAGCTGATTAATCGTTGGCATAAATGCTTCACCTTGTTGTTCAAACGGTTACTTTGATCATGAGATACGTCGGACTGTCGCCAGTCCCGGCAGGAGGCTCCGCCTTTGGCCCTGCCCGCACCTCACATCATTGTGTGCCGATTTTCATGTTTTCGCAGGCATGCCGATAATCAGCAATGCGGCGAAGCGCGGCCCTTAACCGGGAAAGGCCACAGCGTCAAGGCTATTGCCGATAATCTCTTCAGGCGGAAGAGCCATCGCAAGCAGCATGAAAGAGGCAACATGCAACAATGTTGCACCGCAGCTATTGCATTGCAGCATTACTGTCAGAAAAGATTTATCGAAACGCCGCAATAATTGCATATCCCGGTCATCCCCAAAGCCCAGAGAGCCAGCCATCGCGCAGCCCTGCGCATCGGTTTCTGTTTTAGGGGATATCTCATGGCTTTATTATCATATGGCGCACTCGCCATTGCACTGGCTTCCACTCCATCAGAGGGAACGGCCGAAGCCATGCCCCAGGCTGATACGGTCCCCGCACAGGATGAAACCGGCGCGCAAACGACCGAAGATGATCAGGAAATCTATCAGGGTGATGTGATCATCGTCTCGGCACAGAAGCGCGAAGAGCGGATCACCGATGTGCCGCTGACCATCACTGCACTGGGCGCGGAGGATCTGGACCGGCTTGGCGCGCAGGAACTGGACGAGATCTCGCTCTATGTCCCCGGCCTGTTCATTCAGGAGCAGAGTGCCAATAACCCCGGCTTCGTTATCCGCGGCATTACCTCGGACAGCGGCAGCGCGCAACAGGGGCCACGCGTCACCGTCTATTATAACGGCGTCGATATCTCCCGCTCACGCGCTGTCTATCAGGACCTGTATGATATGGAGCGGATCGAGGTCATTAAAGGCCCGCAGGCGACATTGTTCGGCACCGCCTCGACCATCGGCGCGGTCAGCCTTGTCTCCGCCAAGCCGGAGCCCGGCACTTCGGCATCGCTGCGCCTGGGCTATGGCAATTTTGATGCGTTCCAAGCGCAGGGCCATTTGAACGTCGGCAATGACGAGATTGCCTTGCGTCTCGCCGGCGCCTTTCGCCGCCGCGATGGCTGGGTGCGTAATATCGCTGGCGACCCCGATATACCCAATCAGAATACCGCCGGGATCGATCAACCCGATCTCTATGCGCAGAATCAGCTTGGCTTCCGCGCCTCGCTGCGATGGACACCCGACGCCATTCCGCTAACAGTTGATCTGGTCGGCACCTATGATCGCCAGCGCAATTCGGGCACGCCGTTTGTCTCCGGCACCCTGCCCGCTACCGGCGGTAGCACCTCACCTTTTGATCCGGTCGAACTTTCCGGTTCCCCCTTCTCTCGCGAGGTGTTGGGGCTGGAAGAATTGGGACTTGAACGTGAAGTCTATGACATCAGCCTGACGGTGAATTACGAATTCAGCGACAGCCTGACCTATACCCAGATTACCGCCTATCGCGAATTTGACTCGCTGGAAGTCTTCGATGCCGATGGTTCCCCCGCCTTTTATCTGGAATTTGCCGAGGACGCCGAAGGCTATCAGATCAACCATGAGAGCCGGTTAAGCTATAATGGCGACACATTCCGCGGCTTTGTCGGTATCAACTATTTCTACGAGAATGGCAGCCAGGCTGTGCCTTTCTCCACCGAGGAAGGCACCTATCTGCAATGCGCTGCCGGACTGATCCCCGGCCTGCCCTGTGTCGCTCCCGACGGTACCGTCACCGCAGAACAGGCAACTGCGCTTTTAACTGGCGGTGCCGCCACGTTCTTGCCCTATGCCTCGACATTCCAGAATCGCGGGATCAACGATGCTTTCTCGGTCTTCTTCGATGGTACCCTCACCCCGACATCTGCTCTGGAACTGACAGCAGGCGTCCGCTTCCTGTTTGAAGACCGGCAAAGCTTCTTCTCATCAGTTCAACCCAATTCGGTCATCACCGGCGCGCCTTTGCTCCCGGCCGTCGATACCGCAGGGCAGGAATTTGAAGCTGATGATGATTTTTTCTCAATCCTGCCCCGGTTCAACGCGCTGTATCGCTTTACCGATAACCTCAACGCCTATGCCACCATCTCGCGCGGACGCCGCTCACCGGTTATCGATGTCACCTCAGCAGCAGGCGCAAATGGCCCCGTTGCCGCTATCGACAATATTCCGGCAGAATTTGTCTGGAATTATGAAGGCGGCCTCAAATATGCGGACTCCCTCATTCAGGCGAGTGTCGGCGTCTTCTATCAGGAATATGAGAATTTCCAGGTCACCATACAGGAAGAAGGCACCGGCGACTTCATCACCGTCAATGCCGGCAATGCCAGCAGCATCGGCGTCGAGGCGGAACTGAGCATCAGCCCGACCGACTGGCTGACCATCTTCGGCAATGGGGCCTATATCGATTCCACCATCGATGATGAGCCGGAGAACGGCGTCTTCGCCAACAACCGCTTCCGGCTGCAATCGGAGTGGCAGCTTTCCGGCGGCTTCACCGTGGATTACGACATTAACGAGAGCACCCGCTTCTTCCTGACCCCCAGCGTCACCTATCAGAGCGACCTGTTCTTTGAGCTGCCCAATAACCCCGCCATCGCCGAGGACGGCTATGCGCTAGTCAATCTGCGCGGCGGCGTCAGCTTTGACGATGGCCGCTATGAAATTGCCGGTTTCGCCCGCAACATCTTTGACGAGCAATATCTCATCGACGGCGGCAATACCGGCGGCTCTTTCGGCATTCCGACCTTTATTCCGGGTGAGCCAGCGTTTTATGGGATACAGGTGACAGCTCGTTACTAGGTTAGACAGAACCAAAACTGGGAATAATCTCTATTTACAAACATACTACTGAGACTAATCTAGTCGCCCAAGTAATTGTAAGCGGAGAGGATAATGGAAGAAACAGTTCAGCAAGAGTTAGAATTGGCGCTCAAAAGAATTCACACCACACATCCCGAGATAGATATCAATGAAATACTATATTCTATGATCGAAACCCTGCCCAATGAGCTCGGTATAAGCGGCGACGAAATACGCACAATACGCTTGCAACGCATGCAAATCGCGGCTCTTGATGGTGACCTCGTCCAAAAACTTATATACGCTGATGAACTGGCTGGATTGAGCCAAAGTGAAGTTTATAGCAGAGTTTGTGAAAGACTGCGTGACTGGGGCTGGTGCATCGCAGGAATGATCTCCCAATCACGAGATAGTGGCTTAAATGGCGAGCCTGCTTGAATTTCTAGGCTTGAGAGGCAAAATCGCAGACGACGCTAAAGCGCTAGAGAAAGCGCTCGAGATTCGTCCTGTTGCAGCTAACGCAATGACGACAGCCAGCGTTTTCTTCGTTGGATTGGTTTTGTTCGCCACTTTTAACAACCGCACTCCAGACGCACTGCCAACGTACCTTTCAATAGCGTCCATATTACTGTTTTGCGTTTCTATAATATCCGGGATATTAACAACCAATATCGTAGCAAACTATTTTCGTTCTTATTACAGTGATAAATCCAAGGCAGCACTCTTCCTGCGAAGGACTGGATGTCTGCTAAATCTATCCTTGGGCTGCGTCTGCATCGGGATATTGATTTTCTTGATAAATCTGTTCTGGATACCATCAGTCCGAGGCTCCGGAGTGGAAAGATTTGATTGCGACATAGTTTATTCAAAAGGCGCCACAAAGGCGCACATGAAATGCGCTGTTTTGGAACCTGCAGCCCGGCAATAGTCATTCAACCGAAATCACGATGCGCTGACTTTAATCGATCAATTAAATTCCCGGTTGACCTAAACGGAAAGGTGGACATAGAAGGCTCTTGATGATGCGCGGCATTCCTCGCGTGTCGCTAGTTAAATAACGATCAAGGATGCCTGATATGTCTCTCGATGCCCTTTCCCGCACCGCCTATAATGAAGATCATGAGGCGTTTCGCTCGACCGTGCGCCGTTTCATGCAGGAAGAGGTTGCGCCCAATGCGGTGCAGTGGGACGAAGACAAGCTGGTCCCGAAAGAGCTGTGGCCCAAAGCGGGTGAGCTTGGCATGCTGTGCCCCACCGTGCCGGAAGAATATGGCGGTCTCGGCCTCGACTTTGGCTATAACGCCATCGTCAATGAAGAAGCCGCTTATCATGGCGGTTCGCCGCTCGGTTTCTCGCTCCAGTCGGACATTGTGGTCAACTATATCGTGCAATATGGCAGCGAGGAGCAGAAACAGAAATGGCTGCCGCGCCTCGTTTCGGGCGAGACCATCACCGCCATCGCCATGACAGAGCCGGGCACCGGTTCCGACCTGCAGGGCATCCGCACCACCGCCAAGAAGGACGGCAACCACTATGTCGTCAATGGCAGCAAGACCTATATCACCAACGGCCAGAATGCCGATCTGGTGCTGGTCTGCGCCAAGACCGACCCGGATGCCGATCCGGCATGGCAGGGCGTATCGATTATTCTGGTCGAGAGCGATCGCGAAGGCTTTGAACGTGGCCGCAATCTCGACAAGATCGGTCAGGATGCCGCCGATACGTCAGAGCTGTTCTTTAACGATGTCCGCGTGCCGATGACCAACTGTCTCGGCGAAGAGGGCAAAGGTTTTATCTATTTGATGAGCGAATTGCCGCAGGAGCGGCTGTCGATCGCGGTGTCGGCGCAGGCATCGGCGCAGAAGGCCTATGATGACACCGTCGCCTTCGTCAAAGACCGCAAGGCCTTTGGCAAGCCCGTGTTCAATTTCCAGAACACCCGTTTCGTGCTGGCTGACCTCAAAACCAAACTCCAGGTCGGCTGGGCGCATCTCGACTGGGCATTAGCGCGGCACAACAAGAAAGAACTGACCGCGGAAGAAGGCGCGGCGGCGAAGTTGTGGCATACCGAGCTGCAATGGGAAATCATGGACAAATGCCTGCAACTGCATGGCGGCGCCGGTTATATGAACGAATACCCCATCGCCCGCGCTTGGCGCGGCGCCCGCGTCACCCGCATCTTCGGCGGCACCAATGAAATTATGAAAGAGCTGATTGGTCGGTCGCTTTAGTATCACACTTCTCTCTCCCTTCAAGGGAGAGAGATACGAAGACTTAGCGCCGTAGCCCTGAGCTCGTCGAAGGGGCAAAGGCGGTTAGTCGCAGTTGAGAGAGGGTGTACCCCTGTATGCCCCTTCCCTCATCCAACTCCGCCTAACGCCTAAAGGCGTAAGGCTCCATATCCTTCTCCCCTGAAGGGAGAAGGAGGAGATACAAATGCCAAAAGCCGAAAGCTGGCAACTCAACCGCGCCAACTATCCCTTCTCACACTCCACCGAGACGCGTTTTGCCGATCTCGATGTGCTGGGGCATATCAACAATGTGAAAATGGCCGGGTTGTTCGAGCATGGCCGTGGGCTGTTCAACCATTCGCTGAAATCGGAACGGCGCACGTCTGGACAACGCTGGCTGATTGCTGCAGTCGCGATCAATTACGTCGCCGAGGCCTTTTTTCCCGAGCATATTGAAGTCACCAGCGGGATCAGCCGCATCGGCTCTTCAAGCTGGGATATTGCCTCGGGCGCGTTTCAGGCGCATGGCTGTGTCGCCACCTGTATCACTACTATTGTGCTGACGGACAAAAATGGGCCGGTATCGATAACTGACGAACTGCGCGCCGAGTTTGAGAGTCTGTTGGTAAAGCAAGGCTAGAGCTGTACTCCTTCACCGTTCGGGCTGAGCTTGTCGAAGCCCTGTCCTTTCTTTAAGTGAAGTGCGGCCCTTCGACAAGCTCAGGGCGAACGGAATAGGTGGTTGGCTTGCCGCTAGGCTGCGTAGTCAGTAACCGCCGCAACATGCCGCTCCTTATCAACCTCATCCAGAAATGACCCGATAAAGCTGTTACGCGCCAATGTGAGCAGATGGTCACGATCAAGATCGAGCGCTTCGGTCACAGCGCGGAAATTGTCGTTAACATAGCCGCCAAAATAGCTCGGATCATCGGCATTGACCGTCGCCTTTATCCCATGGTCGAGCATGGTCTTGATCGGATGGTCATGAATATCATCGATCACACAGAGCTTGAGATTGGAGAGCGGGCAAACCGTGAGGCACATGCCTTCATCCGCCAGCCGTGTAATCAGCGTATCATCCTCTAGCGCGCGATTGCCATGGTCGATACGGTCGACTTTCAGCAGGTCCAGCGCTTCATGCACATATTGCGGCGGGCCTTCTTCGCCAGCATGGGCGACGACTTTCAGGCCCAGTTCGCGGCATTTGGCAAAGACACGCGCAAATTTGCTTGGCGGATGGCCAACTTCGGAGGAATCCAGGCCGACGCCATCAATCTGTTCAAGATGCGGCATCGCCTCTTCCAGCGTCGTAAAGGCGTCTTCCTCGGACAGATGGCGCAAAAAGCACATGATCAGCCGATAGCTGATACCCAGATCGCGTTCGCCATCGGCCAGCGCGCGGGTAATGCCGTTGATCACCGTCTCAAACGCGACGCCGCGCTCGGTATGGCCCTGCGGATCAAAGAAAATCTCGACATGGCGGACAGTGTCGGCTTTGGCGCGTTGCAGATAGGCCATGGTCAGGTCGTAAAAATCCTGTTCCTCGATCAGAACCCCCATGCCCTGATAATAGATATCGAGAAAGTCCTGCAGATTTGAGAAATCATAGGCCGCGCGCACCTCTTCGACTGAGGCAAAAGGGATATCCACCTTATTCCGCTGCGCCAGCGCGAACATCAGTTCCGGTTCCAGCGAGCCCTCAATATGCAGGTGCAACTCCGCCTTGGGCAGGCCAGCGATAAAAGCGTCGCGTTCTTCTGCGGAAGCAAATCCGGTCATGTCTGCTCCTTCAATATGATATCGGCATCGGCCTTGTGCGCCGCAATTTCGGCAGAGGTCAAGCCGATCAGCTCATGCGGGAAGATCAGCCATTCCTCGGTCTCATGCACATAAAAATCGGGCACGAGATCAGTCTCATTGCGCGATGGCTTGTAATAGACTGTCGCGACCCGCGTTTCGCGCGGCATGTTATAGCGGCAACGTTTGGAAAGCTCGGCAATCAGGGCCTCGATGCTGCGCCCGGTGTCAAAGACATCGTCGATCAGCAGCAACCGATCATTCGGCCCCAGCGTATCAATCAGATAGCCCAGAGCGAACACGCGCACCCCTGCCCGTCTTTTGTCGATGCCCATATAGGAAGAAGTGCGGATGGCGATATGGTCGCTTTCCTGCCCATGAAACTCGAGTAGTTCCTGCACCGCAATCCCCACCGGTGCCCCACCGCGCCAGATACCGACCAGATGCGTCGGCGCAAAGCCGCTCTCCAATATCTGCATGCCCAGCCGATAGGAATCGCTGAGTAGCTGATCGGCAGAGATATAGATCTTGTCGTCGGTGGCGAGCGAGGGGTTGGTAGCCATGGCGTCAGTCGACAAAATTCGCGGCGCGCTTCTGCATAAACGCCATCACTGCTTCAACCTGATTGGGCGTGCGGCCGATTTTCTGTTGCTCCTCTGATTCCATCATCAGGATTTCGTCCGCGGTCATATCGGGCAGCTTGTTTATCAACCGCTTGCTCGCCTGCACCGCATCGGGGTTACGGCTGGCAATCTCTTTGGCCAGAGCCATCGCATCTTCATGCGGGTTTTCAGAGAGATGCGTCACAAAACCCAGCTCCTTGCCCTCTTCGCCCGAGAAAATACGGTTCGTATAGGTCAGTTCGCGCAGCACATCATCGCGGACAAAGCTGCGCCATGTCGTAAAACTGCCCATATCAGGAATCAGGCCCCAGCGCATTTCCATAATCGACATCTTGGCATCGGGCGTGACAAAGCGGATATCCGCGGCACTGGCGAATTGCAGCCCACCGCCAATACAGGCGCCGTGTACAGCAGCGATCACCGGCGCGGCGATCTGGCGAAATTGCAGCACCACATGCTGATAGAGATTGGCATTGCCATGGGTGCGCTCGGTGAGGCTGCTGGTGGTCGCCGGTTCGGTAAAGCTCGCCATATCGAGACCGGCGCAAAAACCCTTGCCCTCACCTGAAAGCACCACCGCTCTTATGCCATCCATGGCCGCCAGAGTATCGCCGACTTCGGCAATCGCTTCGAGCTGCGCCTTGTCCAGCGCATTGAGCTTATCGGGCCGGTTAAAGCGGACATCGGCGATATGATCGGCGACGGAAATGGTGACGCGTTCTGACATTTTCGGGAATCCTCTCTATGCTGCGTCAGCGACCCTAATCGCCCGTTCGACCAGCGGCAACTGGTCATTGCCAAAATACATATCATCGCCCTTCACAAAGATGGTCGGCGAGCCATAGCCACCGCGCTCGATCAACTCCTCGGTAGTGGCGCGTAGCCGGTCTTTGACCGCCTGATCCTGTGTCTGGGCAATCAGTGCCGGGCCATCCAGACCTCTGTTGCTGGCAATGGCGCTGAGGACATTGGGATCATCGATATTGCGCTGATCTGGCCCGAAATAGGCGTCAAAACAGCCCTTGGCAAAGCGATGCAGCGCCTCCTGGTCATCGGCCAATGCAGTGCAGGCGCGCATGGCATGAACCGAGCGGACCGGGTGCCAAGGCGAAGGAAAATGCATAGGCACGCCCGCCAACGCAGCCCAATCCTTTAACGACTTGCCATAATGCCGCATCTTTGGTCCGGTCATGTCCTCGCGGCTGGCATAGACTGCCTGATTAACCGCATTAAACACCCCGCCAACAAGGATCGGCCGCCATGTGATTTCCGCACCGGTGTCTTCGAGTATAGGCTGGATATTGTGGAACGCCAGACAGGTCCATGGCGATGAAAGATCGAAGAAAAATTCCAGTTTTGCGGTCATATTGCTGTCCTCTCTTTATAGCCCCTCCCCTTCAGGGGAGGGGTTGGGGTGGGGGCGTTGTATCTTGGAAATTCGGACAATGGCATCGAGCCATTGTCCTCATCACCCACCACTTGCCCCTCCCTTTGAAGGGAGGGGTTTGTTTTTAGTTCTCAATCCTTCAACCCAAACAGATTCTTCCGCGCCTCGGCATCCTCTTGCGGATTACGGTTCAACGCCTTCCGACCCAAAGCCATACCACGCCGCAATGCCGGGCGCTGTTTCAAGGCATCGTACCAGCGGCGAACATTCGGGAAATCGCCAGCCAGATCAATCCCCTGCCGCTTATAGGTCTGCACCCATGGGAAGCACGCCATATCCGCAATCGAATACTCCGCACCCGCGACATGCTCGTTTTCCGCCAATTGCCGATCCAGCACGCCATAAAGCCGCTCGGTTTCGCGGCGATAGCGATCAATCGCATAAGGGATTTTCTCCGGCGCATAGAGCGCGAAATGGCCATGCTGACCGAGCATCGGCCCCAGCCCGCCCATTTGCCACATCAGCCACTGGATCACGCTATAACGACCAGCAGGGTCGGTAGGGAGATACCGGCCAGTCTTTTCGGCGAGATAGATAAGGATCGCCCCGGTCTCGAAAATCGAAAGCGGCCCTTCCCCGCCCTTTGCAGCATGATCGACCAATGCCGGGATGCGGTTGTTCGGACTGATCTCCAGAAAATCCGGCGCAAACTGCTCGCCAGCGCCGATATTCACCGGTTTCACATTATAGGCTAACCCGCATTCTTCGAGCATGATTGAGACTTTCCAACCATTAGGTGTCGGTGCAAAATACAGGTCAAGCATGGTTTGCTCGGTTTCTGACATCAGTCTGGTCTCCTAACGGCTCGATTACGGTTTGGTCTTTCACCAAGGCATAACCCCGCCCTTCAACAGTGCGAAGAATTTGCGTGATAAAACCCTGTTGGAGCTTTTTGCGCAAGCGATAGATATGCACCGCTAGCACGTTGGTACCCGGATCAAAGCTCAGATTGAACACAGCCTTGTAAAGCTCGTGCTTGGACACAGCGCGTCCACCAGCTTTTGCGAGGCATGCGACTAGGGCAAATTCCCTGCGCGTCACGAAAATCGGAGTATGTTCGCGCCACAATTTCTGCTGCGCATGGTCGAAACGTAACGTGCCATAATGCTGTTTATCAGACGTTTTGTCCGCAAGTCTCTGATAAAGCGAAATCATCCTTCTGGCCCGCGCCAGCGCTTCTGTATCGTCTATGTCGAATGACAAAACTTCATCAGCACCCGCCTCAAGCAGCGCCACGCGGTCTGGCGCGATTTCCACATTGGCGATAATGACAGGGAAAGATCTTTGCCGCGCAATATATGCGGGCAAATGATCATAGCCATTGCGATATTGCCTGCCGTCCAGAACCGCCAATTGCGTCTCCGGCGGCACAGGCTGTTGCCATTCTAAGCGTGTTGGCTCGTCAGAGAGCGCCAGATCACGAACCCATTGCGGTAATGGAGCACCATCGTTTGAAATCCAGCAAAATGACAAGCCATGCCTCGCGGTTACATGGCTTTACCTTTGATAAAAAAGCTGGATCAGGAAAGCTTTATCCCTTTCGGTATTTCGACCGATAAGGAGGCTTTGTGGCTAGTTAGACCTGGGGCGAAGGCCCTAATTATCGTCACCCATCTTCAACGCCGCGATAAAGGCCTCCTGCGGGATGGCGACATTGCCATATTCGCGCATCTTGGCCTTGCCCTTTTTCTGCTTCTCCAGCAGCTTCTTCTTGCGGCTGATATCGCCGCCATAGCATTTGGCGGTAACGTCCTTGCGCATCGCGCTGATGGTTTCGCGGGCGATCACCTTGCCACCGATCGCCGCCTGGACCGGGATTTTGAACAGGTGGCGCGGGATCAGGTCTTTCAGGCGCTCGCACATATGCCGCCCGCGCGCCTCGGCGGCATCGCGATGGACGATCATGCTGAGCGCATCAACCGGCTCTGAATTCACCAGCACATTCATTTTCACCAGATGGCCCGGACGCAGGCCGATCTGTTCATAGTCAAAGCTGGCATAGCCACGGCTGATCGATTTGAGGCGATCATAAAAGTCAAACACCACCTCGTTGAGCGGCAGCTCATAGGTCACCTGCGCGCGGTCGCCGACATAGGTCAGGTTCTTCTGGATCCCGCGCCGATCCTGACAGAGTTTCAAAATGCTGCCGAGATACTCATCGGGGCAATAGATCACCGCCTCGATCCAGGGCTCCTCAATCTCCGCGATCTTCACGACATCAGGCATGTCCGCCGGATTGTGCAGATGAATTTCCTCGCCATCGGTCATGGTGACTTTATAAACAACCGACGGTGCAGTGGTGATCAGGTCGAGATCATATTCGCGGGTGAGACGCTCCTGAATAATCTCCAGATGCAACAGGCCCAGAAAACCGCAGCGAAAACCCTGCCCCAAAGCCGCGCTGGTTTCCATCTCGAAGGTGAAGCTGGCGTCATTCAGCCGCAGCTTGGAGATGCTTTCGCGCAGCTTTTCAAAGTCCGCAGCATCAACCGGGAACAGGCCGCAGAACACCACCGACTGCACTTCCTTAAACCCGGGCAGCGGCTCTTCCGCCCCGTTTTTCACCGTGGTAATGGTGTCACCCACAGCAGTCTGGCTGACCTCTTTGATCTGCGCGGTGATAAAGCCGATTTCGCCCGGACCCAGCTCGTCCAGATGCTCAATCTTGGGCCGCATACAGCCCACACGATCGACCAGATGCTCGCTCCCGGCTTGCATGAATTTGATGCGCTCGCCTTTTTTTAGCATGCCATCCATCACCCGGACAAGGATGACAACGCCGAGATACGGATCATACCAGCTATCGACCAGCATCGCTTTAAGCGGTGCATCCCGGTCACCCGAGGGCGGCGGGATTTTGGTGACGATCTGTTCGAGAATATCCTGAATGCCAATGCCCGATTTGGCACTGGCATGGACAGCTTCATCGGCAGGAAGGCCGATAATATCCTCAATCTCCGCCTTCACTCGCTCCGGATCAGCAGCGGGCAGGTCAATCTTGTTGATCACCGGTAATATCTCATGATCATGCTCAATCGACTGATAGACATTGGCGAGAGTCTGCGCCTCAACCCCCTGCGCCGCATCGACCACCAGCAGCGCGCCTTCACAGGCCGCCAGCGATCGCGATACCTCATAGGCAAAATCGACATGCCCCGGCGTATCCATCAGCGAGAGCTCATAAGTTTCGCCATCCTGCGCGGTGTAGTTCAGCCGCACCGTCTGCGCCTTGATGGTGATGCCGCGCTCTTTCTCGATATCCATATTATCGAGTACCTGCGCCTCCATTTCGCGCTCGGTGAGGCCGCCAGTATATTGGATCAGCCGGTCGGCCAGCGTGGATTTGCCATGGTCGATATGGGCGATAATCGAGAAATTACGGATTTTGGATAAGTCGGTCATCGAGGATTTCTAGAATATTGTGACAGGCAGCATAGCCTCTTTGTCAGCAGCGGTTAGCAGCGTCAGCGCAATGTGTCAGCAGGAAAGGCGTCCATAGCGCATTGCGGCTCATTTTAAGTCTTTAATCAAGTTGTTACGCCATGTTATGTTACGTATAGATTCTCTTCGGGTCGCTGCTGGAGAGAAGCGATGGAGAATAAACCGTTTAACCGCTTTCAGGCCGCGATCTGGAAGAAGTTTACCGATACCCTGTTTCATGGCACCTATATGGTTATTACGCCTGATCAGGTGGTAGATAATCTGCAGGTCATGTTTGCCGAGATGCATGGGAATAAGCCATGTGAAACCGGTCTTTCCCTTTATGTCATCTGGCTGGCGCTAGGCGGGCCGTTTTTCCATTTTGCCAGCCCGACGGCACGCAAGCGCAAATTTGAGAAGAAGCTGCAAAATCGGCGTGTAGATATTTTTCAGGATTTTGCCCGGATCCGAGGGATTATCTATGCGGGCTATTATGGCCATTGGCTTGGCGGAGAGCATGGCAGCGAGATCGATAATGCCAATAATCCAGTGCTGCAAAGTCTCGACTTTACGCTGCCAGCAGCGCGCCAAAGAGCGGGCGCGCCGCAAGACCCGCCGGTTGTAGAAAACACGTCCGGCGACCTGCCTGCTTCGGCTTTCTTCGATAGCATCACTGTGCCGGATGACGCCGAGGTCATTGTCATCGGCTCCGGCGCCGGTGGTGCGGTGGCGGCGGCTAATCTGGCTGAAAGTGGTTACAAGGTGCTGATCCTTGAGGCAGGCGAGCATTTCCCGGCCAGCCGTATCACCACGCATGAAAAAATCATGTCGTCCAACCTCTATCGCGATGGTGCGATTCAGACGACCCGCAACCGCGATATTATCGTGTTTCAGGGCCAGGTTGTTGGCGGTTCGCCGGTCATTAATAACGGTATTTCGCTCAGAGTTGCACCAGATCAGTTGCTCCATCCTGATGCCGAGGATGTTCTCGAAACATGGAAAAGTCTTGGTGCGCCAGTAAGCAGGACAGAACTGGATAAGAGCTATGATCGCGTCGAGACGCGACTTGATATCAAGCGCATTGCCAACCGTTTGGGGCGCAGCAATGGGACGCATCTGGTTCAGGCCTGGAATGCCTACCTCGGCACAACCAGCGATCCATTGGATGAGGATGCAGTGCTGGAATGGTTCAGCAAGAATTGGGCTGCCTATGGCTCTGACCGCGCCTGTGTTTCGGCTGGCTATTGCAATACTGGCTGTCCCTATGGTCGCAAGAACGCGCCGCCGGAAACATGGTTGGCCGATGCGACCAGCGCCGACACCCCTGCTCACATCGTACCCGAATGCGAAGTGACCGAGATTTTATGGGGTGGTCGCGACAATGCGGGTGCACGCATCGCCAATGCTGTGGCGGTGAAATTCCGTGATGGCACCCGCAAAACCATCCGTGCCAGCAAAGGCGTGGTGGTTGCTGCGGGGACTATCGCCTCATCCAATATTCTTGATGCCAGCCGGGTCAAAGGCACAGGCAAAGGCATTTCGCTCAACATCGCATGCCCTGTTCCGGCACTGATGGAAGATAAACAGAATGCCTGGGATGAGGACCAGATGGCAACCTATGTCGATCGCGGCGACTTTCTGATTGAAAGCCATTTCCAGCCGCCGATGAGTATGTCGACACTGGTGCCTGGCTGGTTTGAGGAACATTATCAGCGCATGCGCAACTATAGCCGCCTTGCCTCAGCAGGAGTGCTGTTTCCTGCGGATCGTCTGGGAGAGATTAAAAAGGGCAGACTCGATTTTCATCTTGATGGCAAGACGCTCAATACACTCAAGCGGGCGCTAGCGACACTCTCCAAGGTGCATCTCGCCGCCGGAGCACTGGAAGTCTACCCCGCTCTATTGCGCGGACAGACGCTCTGGAAAGGCATGGACAATAATGCCGTTGATGCGTTTTTTGAGAATGCTATCCATGAAGCGGATGATGTTGTGCTCTCTTCCAGCCACCCCCATGGTGGCAATGCGATCAACCAAGACCCGAATAAAGGCGTGGTTGATATGGATCAGAAGGTCCATGGTACAACCAATGTCTATGTTACAGACGCCAGCGTGATGCCTAGCTGCATCCGCGTCAATGCTCAGCTCACCACCATGGCAATGGCCAATCGCGTGACAGAAGGTAAACGCATTTTCGGCTGATCGAGCTTCGTCAAAGCTGACGCAAACGGCATGTTGTCCCAATGCACAAGGGACGCTAATCCTGCGGCTATGGATCATTTGTCATTTAGCTTAGGCACAACAGTGCAGTGGCATTTCTGGCAAAATGGGATAAACAGAAAAATATAAGAACAATAAGCGCAACAGCGCGACATAAAGGGAGAGAGATATGAGCGAACAGGCCACCCCCAATTCCGGCCCGCGCACATTGGTAGATGAAGCCGCACAATCAACCACAGCACTTGGTCCGTTAATGGGTCTTGCGCGTGAGGATTTTGTCGGCGCGATTGGCCTGTTGCTTCGCGAAACTGCGAGCGATCCGGCGCGAACCATGCGCCATGCCCAGGCTTTCTCTGAAGATGTGGTGAAGATTTTTACCGGCAAGTCGGAGCTGTCACCGCACCCCAAAGATAAACGCTTCATGGACCCGGCCTGGCAGTTCAACCCCTTCTTCAAAGCGGGTGCGCAATATTATCTGGCTGTGCAAAAGGGTATGCAGCGCTGGATTGAGGATCTGGAACTGGATGCGCTGGAGAAGGACCGCGCCAATTTCATCAGCAATATCATCATTGATTCCCTTGCCCCTACAAACACCTTTATTGGCAACCCGATGGCGCAGAAGCGAGCGATTGACAGCGGTGGCCTGTCGCTGATCAAGGGCCTGAAAAATGCTTATGACGATATGGTTTACAATGATGGTATGGTCAGCCAGGTCGACAAAAAGCCGTTCGAGCTGGGCAAAAATGTCGCGACCTCAAAAGGCAATGTCGTCTATCGCAACGAGATGATGGAGCTGATCGAATATGCGCCGACCACCGACAAGGTGTATGAGACGCCGCAGCTTACCATCCCGCCGCAGATCAACAAGATGTACATCAATGATCTCAGCCCGGAAAAATCCGTAGTCAAATGGCAGCTGGATAACGGTATCCAGACCTTCGTCATCAGCTGGCGCAATCCGGAAAAAGAACACGGCATCTGGGATATGGCCGACTATATCGCCTCGTGCAAAGAGGCGATTGATGCGATTTGCGAGATTACAGGATCCGACACAGTCAATGTTTCCGGCGGCTGTTCGGGCGGCCAGACATTGGCGATGCTGCTCTCCAAACTGGCTTCCGAAAAAGACAGCCGCATGGGCGCAGTGACGCTTATGGTCTGCGTGCTGCACCCTAAGCAGAATGATATCGAGGCGGGATCGCTGATGAGCGAGAACTCGCTGGAGCTCGCCAAACAACGTGCCGCGCGACAGGGTGTGATTGAGGGGAACTCGCTAGCTCGCGGCTTTGCGTGGCTGCGACCGAATGACCTGATCTGGAATTATGTCATCAACAATTATCTGATGGGCGAAGACCCCCCGGCTTTTGATGTGCTGTTCTGGAATGCCGATGCAACCAATCTCTCGGCCAGCCTGATGGGCGATTTCCTCAAGATTTTTGAGACACTTGCCTTTGTTAATCATGGCGAAGTCGAGATGGTCGACCATATGGTGGACATTTCCAAGGTCGACAATGATCTGTTCATCCTTGGCGGCGTTACAGATCATATCACCCCATGGCGTGCCTGTTATCGTTCGACCCAATTGTTCGGATCGAAAAATATAGAATTTGTGCTGTCGCAATCGGGGCATATGCAGGCGATCCTCAACCCACCGACCAACCCCAAGGCGAAATATTTCAAGACCAAAGGCAATACGCCCAGTAAGCAGAAAAAGCCGCCTGCCGATGTCGATAAATGGCTGAGCGGAACCGAGGAGGTGAAAGGCAGCTGGTGGCCCTATTGGATGGAGTGGGTACAGGCGCGTTCGGGCAAAGAGATTGATCCGCCCAAGACGCTGGGCAGCAAAGCCAATCCGCCCAAAGAAGCGGCTCCAGGCCTTTATGTCCTTGATTAAAAGCAAAAAGCCGGTTTCGACAAAACCGACTCAAGCATGTATAGGAAACTCAAATCAGTCCAGCGGGACGCAATAACGGAACATTTATGCCAAAGATAAAAGACCCAATGCACGGTGCCGATGTCTCAATGGAAATAGTGGACGGCAAGGAGCTACGGGTTGCGCGCTGGCGATTTGATAAGGGGCTGGATGCTCCGCCTTTGCTTTTCTTCAACGGCATCGGCGCCAATATGGAAGCCGTCGCTCCCTTTGCCGAAATGCTGACAGAGCGGCCGTTTATCACGCTGGATATGCCCGGCGTCGGCGGTTCGCCTGATACGCTGGTTCCCTATAATGCAATATGGATGTCGCGCATCGTCAACAACATTCTCAATGGCTATGATATTGCTGAAGCTGATGTCATGGGCGTCAGCTGGGGCGGCGCCATGGCGCAGCATTTCACGCTGCAGCACTCCGATCGTGTGCGTAAATTGATCCTCGCAGCGACTACTGCGGGAATGTTCATGGTGCCGGGCAAGATGTCGGCGCTGACCAAAATGGCTGATCCGCGTCGCTATATCGATCCCGACTATATGAACGAAAATTTCGCCACCCTTTATGGCGGCAATACCGATGGCAAAAAGGGCCATTCCAGCCGCCTGACTCCGCCGAGCCGTCTCGGTTATCTCTATCAGCTACTTGCCTTTGCCGGATGGACCAGCGCGCCTTTCCTGCCAATGATGAACAAGGAAACGCTGATCATGATGGGCGGTGAGGATAATATCGTTCGCCCAATCAATGGCACGATCCTCGAAACTCTGATCCCCAATAGCAAAATGCACCTGATCGAGGATGGCGGCCATCTCTTCCTGCTCAGCCATCTGGACGAATGTCTGGAAGCCATACGCCAGCATCTCGACGGCCCGCCTCGGCATGAGAAGGTGCCGACAGAAGAAGCAGCTTAGTTCTCAATGCTCCGTCAACTGAGACCCTAGGGAGCCGCCCTCTCGCTAATCCCGCACTAGTTTGATTGCTCAATGACCGCCGAAAACGCGCCGATTACTAGCTCGTTTAAACGGCAATCAATGCTTTCTGAGCTGGCATTTCGCGAATGCACGGACAGTGCTGCATAGGTCCGATCCAGCCAAACGCTCCCACTCTGTCCCGGCAGCGTGAAATTATCTTCAGTTACAAATGCTTGCGGTTCGACTCGGTCTACATTGCCAAATTCGAAGTAAAGATTATCCGGCGAAAACTCGGGTTCCCGAGAAGCGGTATCCGAAATGCGCTCGCGTAGTTTGGTTTTCACAGCCTCCTTCGTGGCCTCCGGTAGGTTCTGCCCGTCAAGTTGCTCCAGTGTCTGGCGTAAAACCTCACTTCCTCGTCGGTTTGGATAGGAAAAGCGGTACATTGCTTGCTGCATTGATTCAGGGGAAATCTCCGCCTTCATCCCCAACCATCCTGTACTCAAGCCGACTGGCTCCGCGACTTCAACTAGTGCGAAATCCGAGCAACGCTCCGCAATCGCGCGGCTTTGCAAATCTGCCGGACTATTTGCTTGATACCATGATCTTATCGCTTTGATGGTACCATGTGGCCCCGCCAGTCCGTTGTCGAAACCAATAGCCAGTTCAAATCCTGAATGTGGTTTTCCTGTGCGCACGTCGATAATGCAGTGCAAGGCAGTGAGCAAATGACGTGGACCGACAAATTGGGCTGTGCACGCATTGCCCGACCGGGAGCCATCGGCGTTCAAACGATACAATTTTGCGAGGGCAGTCGCAGGAAACATCTGCGTATCAAGCACCGAGCGAACGCGGAATAACTGAGAAATTTCGGTTGTGCCAACCGTCAGGATCGGCTTGCTTAGTGGCAGCTTCATCGCTTCTGATGGTCCATCAGGGATCATAGAGGGAGAGGAAGACATCGGCTCCGTCTCAAGCGAAATCGTCTCGGTTCGGCCTGTGTCGAAGTCATGCTGTATAAGCTCTGTGGTCTCTGCCCTTGCTATGGTCACTGCAAGCAGGCTTATCATGGCTATAGCTAGTCGTACAAAACCGTTGAGAAGCATTGATCAACCCTCGATTACATCTGTAGTCTTGCTATTATTGGGACAACCCGTTGTCAACTCTACTCTTCTTGCGATACGCCATTGCGGCGAGACCGGCTCACACCACATTGCCCTGCTTCCGGTAAGCGTTCTGCCTCCGCCAACGCACGAGCGGCGGCGCGTGGGCGGTCTGTGGCTATGATATCGACGCCGCGCTCACCAAGTTCGGCATAGCGTGCATCAATGCCATAGCGATCAAGTTGCTTGTCGATCGAGCGTGAGCCGCCCAGAGTCCCAAAAATGACTTCGACGTCCGCTTTATCCAGTTCGGTATAAAGATTGGGGCGCGGTAGTCTTGTGCCGGTAAAGGCGACGATATTCTCACGCGATATGCCAGCAGCTTCGGCTTCTGCCAGCGCGTCGGGGCGGTCTATCGAGAGCGAGATAAGTATCTCTGGCGCCAAATCGTGCAGCTTCTTTGCAGCAGCCACCGAATAGGCGATTAGGATGACATTTTGCGCCATATTCTCGGCGCGGATCATGGCGATAACGTCCTCATAGGGCGCAGAGCGCTTGAAATCGATCTGCAGCACGGTGCGGCCCTTTGCCCAGCGCAATGCATCTTGCAGCTTTGGTACAGTGTAAGGTGTCACCCAGCCATCAGCATCCTTCAGTTTAAGCGCCGCGATACTCGCCCAATCCTGCGCCGCTGCCTCGCCGCTGCCGGTGGTGGTGCGGTCGAGCGTGTCATCATGCATCAGGAACAAAACCCCATCGCTGCTCGCTACGACATCGACTTCCATAATCGCTGGTATGGCGGCCAGCACTGCGTCCATGGTCTCGACAGCATTTTCCGGCAGTCCGGGTGATGGTCCACCGCGATGGGCGGATATCAGCGTGCGTTGTTCTGCTTCAAGGCAATCGAGAAAGGCAGAGAGATCTCCTTCAGTAGAAAGTGACCAATGCACTTCCTGGGCCTGTGCTGCACCTAGCGGCGCCAGTAACAAGGCCAGGCTGGACAGCAATAAAGCAGCTCTGTGAAAGACGGGCATAGGTTTCTCCAACTGTATGAACTATGCGCTTAGGGGCAGCATATTGCATGACCATGACGCTATTTCAGGACTGCTGCTCTAACCACTCACGCACTATCGCATTGACCTTTTCCGGCGCTTCCTGCTGCACCCAATGCGAGACATCGGGCAACCGATGCAACGTCAGGTCGGATACCCATTTATCGGTGTGATCGGTACAACGAATATCAATGGCAGCATCTTCCTCACCCCAGACCATCAGCGTCGGCACTTCAACCCGGCCATCGCCAATATCGCGAAAATCGGGGTAGCGCAGCAGCGCGCGGTAATAGTTGATCATTGGTGTTGCTGCCCCCGGTTTTGCTGCAGCCTGAGCATAAATATCGAGCACATCATCAGTAAAATGGGTCTTGTCCACGGCCATATTGTAGAACACATCGCGTACCTTAGCGGCTTCATCGCGGCTCAAACCCCATTCGGGTAGGCCCGGTATCTGGAAGAAGAAAATATACCAGCTTTTCCTTAGCTGGTGCCAATGGCGCAGCTCGCGCCGTGACGCCAGGGGATGCGGCACATTCATGATGATCAGCCGTTCTAATGGTCGTATCTTTTTGATCGCAAAATGCCAGGCAACAATCGCGCCCCAATCATGCGCCATCAGCGTGACTTTTTTCGCGCCGCTGGCATCGATCAATGCCGCCACATCCTGCACCAGCGTGTCTAATCGATAGGGTTCGATACCTTCAGGCTTAGACGAAGCACCATAGCCACGCATATTGGGCGCCCAAACGCGATAGCCCATCTGAGCCAACATTGGCATTTGATGCCGCCAGCTAAAGTTGAGTTCGGGAAAACCATGTAGGCAGAGGACAAGATGTTCCCCCTCACCTATCGCTGCCAGTTCGAAGCGCTGACCATTGGCCTCGACAAAACGGACGGAAATTCCGCTCTGCGGTTCGGGCGTCCAGCTATAGCGATAGTCTTTATCCATGACTGGCACCCTTTAATCGTCCGGTTAATTCTGGTAATCACAAAAGAAAACGCAGGAGAGAGTCAATGCATGATCTGATTATTCGTGGCGGGACCATTGTCGATGGTACCGGCAAGGCCGCTTATACCGCCGATATTGCCGTGGATGGCGACACCATCACCGCGATTGGCGATATTTCAGGCGAAGCGCGCGAGGAGATTGATGCAACCGGTCGCATCGTCACCCCCGGATTTGTCGATATTCACACCCATTATGATGGCCAGGCGACATGGGACAGCGAGATGGCGCCCTCCAGCTGGCACGGCGTGACAACGGTCGTCATGGGCAATTGCGGCGTCGGCTTTGCCCCTGCCCTGCCGGACCGGCATGAATGGCTGATCGGCCTGATGGAAGGTGTGGAGGATATTCCCGGCACCGCATTGGCCGAGGGCATGACCTGGAATTGGGAGACTTTCCCAGAATATATGGATGCACTGGAAGCGATGCCGCGCACCGTCGATGTAGCCACCCATGTGCCGCATGGCGCGGTGCGCGCCTATGTGCTGGGTGATCGGGAAAAGCCGGGTGCGGTGCCCACCGAAGATGATATCCAAAAGATGTCGGAAATAGTCGAAGGTGGCCTGCGCGCCGGTGCGCTCGGCTTCTCGACCTCGCGAACGGTGCTGCACCGCTCAGTCGATGGCGAGCTGGTCCCCGGCACCACCGCGACCAAGGAAGAGTTGATCAGCATTGGCCGCGCCATGGGCCGGGTAGGCCATGGTGTGTTTGAGATGGCATCAGACCTGCGCCATGAATGGGATGAATTTGGCTGGATGGGTGATTTGAGCCGCGAAACCGGCCTGCCCGTCACTTTTGCTGCGCTGCAATCCATCGCAAAGGAAATGCCGCTCGATGAGCAAATCCAGCGCACCGGCGAGGAAAACGCCAAGGGTGCCAATATCGTCGCCCAGATTGCCCTGCGCGGCAATGGCGTCATCATGTGCTGGCGCGGAACCGTCCACCCCTTCCGGTTCAAACCAAGCTGGAATGAAATTGAGGAAATGTCATGGGACGCGCAATATGCCCGTCTCAAAGATCCTGAATTCAGGGCAAGACTGATTGCAGAAGAGTCGGTCTATCCCGATGATGCCGGCGAATTGCTGCCGTTGATGATGGTCACCGCTAATGGCTGGATGGTGCAGTATGAGATGGACGATGCCTTTAACTATGAGCCCACAGCAGAAGAAAGCATCGCTACTCGTGCCGAAGCGGCGGGTGTGAGCGGGCCGGAATATGCCTATGACCTGCTGATGCAGAATGACGGCGCGGGCATGATCTATTACCCCGTCCTCAACTATGCCGATGGCAATTTGAACTTCCTGCACCCGCTGTTACACCGCGATGATACGGTGAATTCGCTATCCGATGGCGGTGCCCATTGCGGCACCATTTGCGATGCGGCCTCGACGACCTTCTTCCTCGAGCATTGGGTCAAGAACCGCGATGGCGACAAGGTCTCGCTGGAACATGCGATCAAGCGCCAGACGGCTGATACGGCACGGGTCTATGGCCTGGAAGATCGCGGGATTTTGAAACCGGGCTATCTGGCGGATATTAACGTGATTGATCTCGACGCCATCAAGCTGGAAAAGCCATGGCTCGCTTTTGACCTGCCCGCTGGCGGCAAACGGCTTTTGCAAAAAGCACAGGGCTATGACTGCACCATCAAATCGGGACAGGTGACGTTCCGCAAAGGCGCGGTCACTGAGGCCCGTCCTGGCGGCCTGATCCGCGGCCCGCAATCGGTGGAGCATCGGATCGCGGCGGAATAACCACCATGTACACCCTCTATGGCGCGCTTGGCTCGCCATATTCAATGAAGCTCCGTGCTGTACTGCGCTATCGGCGGATAGTGCATATATGGCGGCACGGGGTGGAATCGATGCAACTGGCTGGCAGCAAGGTGAAGGCCCCGGTTATTCCGGTGATCCGCTATCCCGATAGCAGCTATCATAATGACACTACACCGGTCATTTATGATCTTGAGGAACGGGAAGATGGCAGATCCATCATTCCGCCGGATCCCGCGCGTGCCTTTCTGGCGTATCTGATCGAGGATTTTGCTGATGAATGGCTGACCAAAGCGATGTTCGGCTATCGCTGGCTAAAAGAGGTAGATCAAATCCAGATGAGCCGTTGGCTGGCCTTTGATGCGATGAAAGGTGGCGGGCGTAAAACCAGCGAGGCCAATGCCGAGCATTTTCGCAAGCGGCAGGTGGACCGCATGGCGATTGTCGGCTGCACCGAAGAGAATTTCCCGCTGATCAAAGCGACAACCAAAGCGGTGCTGGACGCACTGGAGGCGCATGTCACCGATCAGCATTGCCTGTTCGGCACGCGGCCTTCTCTCGCGGAATTTGGCGTGTACGGTCAACTGTCCCAGCTTGGCGTTGACCCTACCGCACAGACCATGATGCGCGCCGATTATCCCTATAGCCTGCGCTGGCTGCTGCATATCGATGATATGTCTGGCATTGAGGGCGAATGGGATGAGGCCGATGCCGAAATGCGACCCGTTGTCCATGCGATATTACAGCAGGTGGGCCGCGTCTATACTCCCTTCCTAATTGCCAATGCAGCTGCACTGCAAAATGGCAACAAGACATTCAACATCACTGTTGATGGCATGGACTATACACAGGGCGTATTCAAATATCAGGCCAAATGTCTTGCCGATTTGCGTCGGCGCTATGGTGAGCTGGACGAAGAGAACCGTGCCAAGGTGGATGCCGCTCTGGCGGATACGAGCTGCATGGAAATGCTCGCATAGCTACCTATATACGCTGCATGCCACTGCTCAAAATTGCCTATGCTGCAAATATACTGATCCTGGTACCAGTTTGCTATAGCATGTTCTTTGGTAGCGGCGTGGGTAGTGTTTTTGAAGGTCATGTTGTAGAATCTGCAGGGCTCAGACTATTGGTCGGTAGTCTATGGGCCGCGATACTGCTCGCATCGGCAGCAGGCCTTGTTTATCCTGCCTTCTTTGCTCCGGTTCTGCTGATCCAGATCGTCTATAAAGCATTGTGGCTCGGCATATTTGTCCTGCCATTGATCATAGCTGGCGATCCTTGGCCTCGTGGGATTTCCTATTGTTTCTTGGCGATTATAGTGACCTATCCGTTGCTGTTCTGGTTCGGATATATGCGTGCAGCCTGAGCTCGCTTGATAAGCTCAGGCTCACACCGATCACTCCCCCGCTGCAACCTGTGCCAGACTTGCTCTTGTGCTAGCGAACATGCCGTTCATGGCCTTGGCAATTTCCGAATCCGTATCCGCCAATGTGCCGCCTGGCACCGGTGGCTCCGGCGCATATTCTGCCTGTAGCCGCAGTGCCTCGGCATAGGGTTTACCACGCAGCGCCGCGACTAGGGCAAGACCGAAATCGAGGCCAGCCGAAACTCCTGCCCCGGTGATCACATTGCCATCGATGACAACCCGTTTGTCGACGGGTGTGGCGCCGAATTGCGGCAAGACCTCATGCGCCGCCCAGTGCGATGTAGCGCGTTTGCCCTTAAGCAGCCCGGCCTTGCCCAGCACCATCGACCCGGTGCACACGCTGGTGATATAGCGCGCTTCAGCCGCTTGTGTCTTGACCCAGTCCATGGTTGGCTGGTCCTGCATCGCCTTCACTGCACCCATAGTGCCACCGGGAATGAACATAATATCGAGCGGGCCGGAGACATCGCCCAACTTTGCTGTTGGCTGGATGGCAAGGCCAAGATCAGAGGCAACGGGAGACAGGTCATCCTGATTGGTGACCAGATCAACCTTGGCACCCATCATACAGGCAAAGAAATAATGCGGCCCGACCAGATCAAGCGCGGTAAAGCCAGGATACATCAGCATCGCCACTTTTTCCGACCCATGCATATTCAGGCCATCAATCGCCATCAGCTCCATATGCGCCTGTTCGGAGATTTTCATCGCCTCGGCCATATCCGGCGAGACTTCTCCGGCGCTGACCTGGGCCATTGCTCGTTCCAACGCCAGAAATGGACCCAGCAAAGCGACACCGCCTGCCCCGGCCAATAAAGATCGTCTGTTTATCTGTGTCATGATAGCCGTCTCCTAGAAATTCACACCGAGCGTAACAAAAGCCGAGCGCGGATTGCCCGGTCGTACCACCGCCTGCGCCAGATATTGATAGGCGAGGAAATATTCCTCATCAAAGATATTATCGATACGCACCCCAATGCGCGCTGGGCCAAGATCATAGCTGGCCTGGGCATCGAACACGACATAGCTATCACTACGGAAACTGTTCGGCAGAGTAATTTCGGTCGCCGAAGCTGCGGTAACCCCTGCCCCAAGCTCCAGTCCGTCCAGCGCGCCATCAAAACGATAGCGCCCAGCAAATCGTCCGGCATGCTCGGGTACACGCGGTAACGCATCGCCTGCCGGAATCTCGGTATCAAAGGTCACCCGCGCATCAGTATAGGCATAGGTGACAAGGAAAGACCATTGCGAGATGGGCTCCCAGACCAGATCCAGTTCAACGCCTTCGCTCACCTGCTCACCGGTCTGGATTGAGGTGAAGAAAGTCATCGGATCAGGCGTCGGCACATTGGTACGCTCGGCTCTGAATACCGCCAGTGTTCCTGATAGGCCGATATCAGAAAAGCCGAGTTTGACCCCGGCCTCGTAGTTTTTCGAACGCTCAGGCACCGGCGGATCATTGGGATTGTTGAAGAACAGCGACAGTCGAGATCCTTCCGCATAGCCGGCAAAAAGCGCCAGTCCTTCCGTAACATCAAAGGTTACGCCAAAACGCGGATCCCATTCGTGATAGACCTCATCATTGCCGTTACCGCCTAGCCGTTCATCAATCCCCAGCCGCGAATAGCGGATGCTGGCGAGAATATGTAGCCGGTCAAATAGCGTGATCTGGTCCTGCAGATAGACTGCGAAAGTGCTGTAGCGGTTCTCGAGAAAGGTATTGAGCGTCGGAATCGGGCCAAAATCAAGATCGCTATTGGGATCGGCAAAATCCAAAACACCAATCGGCGTGAAATCAAAGCCACTGGCGGCAAAATAGTCGGCGACATCATATTGCACGCCGCCTAGCACTACATGCTCGACTGCACCGGTATCAAACACCGCGGTCAGACTGCCATCTATCGTCCATTCATCAACGCTGGATGGTAATTGTCCGCGAATGATGGGAAACTCGGTGCCGGTTCCGGGGAAGAATGCGAAGAAACCAAATGAGGCAAATTCCTCAAAATCATTCTCGTAACGCCGCACCCGCAGATCAGCGGTGAATACATCACTGATAGGCTGAGAGATGGCAAGGTCAGCAGAAAGATTGCGCACTGTGGTGAGTGGCGCGTTGGTGGCACCGGAGAAGCGGAATGGATCGACACTGTCGAGTCTTGCTATTTCGGCTGGCAAACCCGCATATTCCAACTGCTCGACATCGCTATGGGTGAAACGGGCAATAATCTCGGTATCGGTCGGCAGAACCGCGCGTAGCGAGGCGTTGATATAGAAGCGCTCAATATCAACAAAATCAATGGCATCACCGCTGTCCTGATATTCTGAGATCAACCGTACCGAGAGATTATCATCAAGTTGTAGATTGACATCGCCGCCAATCTGGAAGGTGTCGAAACTGCCAGCACGCGCGCGGAAGCTGGCGAATGTGCCGGGCTCCGCGGTCTTGCTGACCAGATTGATCAAACCGCCCACCGGCGCGCCAGTGCCGCCGCCGAACAGCGTCGAGGTCGCGCCCTTGGCGACTTCGACACGCTCAATTGCGATCAGACTGGAGGGGTCAATCACCGCTGTATCGGCATAACCGATCAGGCCATCCGCGAATATCTCCGCTTCAAAACCGCGGACAATCGGATTGGCCAGAACCAGCTCTGATGGCAGTGAGGGAATAACGCCAGAGACATTGCGTAGAACCTCATCGAGCGTGTTCAATTCCTGATCACGGATCAGCGTATCAGTAATCACCTGCACCGATTGCGGCGTCTCTATCAGCGGTATCGGCACTCGCGTAACGCTGGCAGTATTGACGGTATAATCGTCACGATAGCCGATCACCGTAATCGCATTCTGCGCAGTCCAGCGTTCGCTTTCCTGCTCTTCATCAGTCGTACCAGAATCTGCCTCTTGCGCGCGTGCGGGAGTGGCCAATGCCAGCCCCGCAATAGTGGCAGCAACAAAGGCGCTATAGCTAACTTTAGAGTACATGCTGTTGCGTATCTTCATGACTCAGAACGCCTTTTGCCAGCCAACCGTCAACATCCAGTCGCCTGCAAGCTGCGGTCCGTTGAGGTCCTGATAAATGGGTGCGCCAAACTCGACGCCGAGGCGATGCCCGGCCAGTGCGCCATGGGTGGAAACAAAATTGACACCCGCAATAAGGTCTACCCGTTCACCACCCTGAAAATCGGGATTCGCCGTCTGAATTGGCGCGACAACTATAGGGTCAATGCCATCAATCTGACCCGTCGTTCTGGCTTTTACCCGGCCCGACAGGCTGACCCATTGTGCCGGGCGATAGCTGGCCCAGGCGGTGATCTCATGGACATCACCAAAACGATAGCCCTGTTCATTCTCGCCGGTGCGGATGGTGCCGTTATATTGCGCGCCATAGCCGAAGCTGCCGCTCCATCCCTTGTAAGTGATCGCTGGCTTGAGATCGAATGTGCCTGAACCGATCTGCATCGGGTAAGGAATACGCACTGTTGGGGTGGTGCCCATAGGTGTGAGGATAGTGTCCGTCTCATCTGTCGGGCCAAGTGGCAAGCTGAGAGCAGCACGGACATTGAGTTCGCTGCGATTGCTTTCTTTGTGATCACTGACACCCAGCACCGGGAAAATAGCCCCCAATGTCAGGTCACCTATATCCTTGGGGTTTGTGGTAAATTCCCCACGTACATTGGTGCCAGCAGGGCCAGCAAACACCGTGTGCAGCATTTCTTTTTCGATATAGCTGCCCATGGCGATGAGCGTGATCCAGTCCTCAGGAGCAAACATCGCGCCGACCATATACATATCGGTAGTCATTGACTCAGGCACGACACGCAGCGTTGGCGGCTGACCGGGAATACCGAAAAAGCGGTTGGGAACTGTAGTGACTATCGTCTCGTTCGATACCAGATCAGTACCGATCTGGTTCTCGCTCATCTCCATCCGCATGTAGCGCACGGAAACCATGACCTCGCCCTTTTTGTGGGCGTGATCGGCCATAACGCCAATCGGGGCGTGATCATCGGCATAGACATCATGGGCATATGCGGAAACGGCATTCAGGGCAGCACTGCCTAGCAGCGCCAGTTTCAAAACAGCTTGCATTGAAATTCTCTCAACTATCCGCGGTATCTGTTATCAGACAGACAAGCGGGCCTCATCATCGGGCTGACCCAGAAAAGGATCAGCAGCTTTTAAAGGAGATGAGAAAAGAGAGGCGGCCCAGTGGCGGGCGGAAGCAGCGTTTCCGAGAGAAAAGCGCTGAGTTTTTTGCGACCTGCAATATGCGGGGCCTTGGGAAAAATCGTTGTGAGATCAGGCCAGTCATTGCCCATAAGCGCTAACGCTCCAGCGCCGGCAAAAGCACATTCAGGCATAGCATCTTCATGGCTACTGCCGCCTTGATCCAACGGCGCATCGCCTTTCATGCGTCGTTCAATCTCGGCTATTTTGGCATAGATCGGGTCGCTTGTAGTGGCTGCCTCAGTAGCCGCGGTGCCGGGCGAACAGATGTTGATGACAAAGCCATTTTCACCCCAGCTTGGCATAAACCCCGCTGGTACAAATGCTGATGCCAGCATTGCAAGCAGCGCCAAGCGTGCAAGGAGAACATTCAGCCATGTCATGAGGACGGCCTAAACTCCAAAAATCGTTTTTGCAACAAATTCGCAAAAACTTCTTCTTAATCCACCAATGCTTGGCGAACGGGCTTAGCGAAAGCGAACCTATCAGACCCGCATCGGCATCAGCACATAAAGCGCTGGCGACTTGTCATGCTCCTTGATCAGTGTCGGCGCGCTGGCGTCGGCGAGATGGAGATCAACGCTATCGCCCTCAATCTGGTTGAGGATATCGGTGAGATATTTGGCGTTAAAGCCGATCTCGACCGTCTCGCTGCCATAAGAAGCGGAGAGTTCTTCGGCCGCTGTACCATTATCAGGCGATGTTACCGACAGCGTAACCTTGTCATTATCCAGCGCCATTTTAACCGCACGGGTCTTTTCCTGAGCGATGGTGGCAACACGGTCGACACTCTCGCGGAAGCTGCTTGGATCGAGTTTCAACAGTTTGTCATTACCGGTTGGAATTACCCGATTATAATCGGGGAAAGTGCCGTCGATCAGCTTGGATGTCAGGATGGTCGATTTCAGCGTAAAGCGGATCTTGCTGGCTGACAAGTCGATCAGCACATTGCTGTCGCTATTCTCATCAAGCAGCTTTTTCAGCTCGCCGACACATTTGCGGGGGATGATGACATCGGGCATTTTCGCCGCGCCCTCGGGACGGCTGAGCGTATAACGTGCCAGACGGTGGCCATCGGTCGCTGCCGCTTTGAGCACCGGCTCGTCCTCATCGGCAACATGTAGAAAAATGCCATTGAGATAATAGCGGGTTTCCTCGGTCGAAATCGCAAAGCTTGTCTTATCGATCAGCGCGATCAATTCGGCAGCGGGCAATTCAAAGCTGGTCGGCAATTCACCTTCAGCAATGATCGGAAAGTCATCGCGCGGCAGCGTCGGCAGATTGAAGCGACTGCGAGAGGATTTAATCGCAATCTTGCCATCAGCCGCGTCGAGCGACACTTGGCTGCCATCGGGTAACTTACGGACAATCTCGAATAAAGTGTGCGCCGAAACCGTAATCGCGCCGGGTGTGGCCACTTCATTGGCCTGCACCGTCTCAACCACTTGCAAGTCCAGGTCCGTCGCCATCATGCGCACAGAGCCGTCAGCCGCGGCCTCGATCAGCACATTGGACAGAATGGGTATGGTATTGCGACGCTCCACGACCGATTGCACATGGCTGAGGCCTTTCAGCAGAGTGCCGCGTTCCAATGTGGCTTTCATCGCTCTTCTTCCTTCTGACGGACGATTATCCGGCTTGACAAATATCCATGCGGTATTCTGCAAGAAGAATCCGCTTCATCTTCCTTAACAGCATGACCGTATGGAGCAAGAGAGAGCCATGGCCACAGGTCATAGATCATGGCTAATTTGTGGAAAAACCCCAATTTGTTGTGCGGATAAGCTAGGTTTGTTTCTCCGCGGCCTCTGTTGGCGCGCCATTGCCCGGCATAATCTCAACCACTGTATCGCCGGGTATCAGCTTGGCCGACTCTTTCTCCCAGAAACCATAGGCCTTGCCATCGCGATAAATGCGCACACCGAGGCCGCCCGAACGAATATCCGAAAGCCCGTAACCCAGCTCTTCCTCGGCAACATCGCGCTGGTTGAGTTTAACGCGACCATGGACCGAAGCCAGATCGCTAAGATAATCCGAGATATTCGCCCCATGGCATGAACTGGCGAGCAGCAAGCCGGCAAAGCTGACCGGATTGATCACGGTTGAAGCACCGGCCTGACGCGCCAGCAATTCGTTATCAGCGGCGCGCACCGAAACACTGATCGGCACATGATGCGCCAGATGTCGCGCGGTGAGCACGATCAATATGCTGGTATCATCACGCCCTGCTGACACCACCATAGACTTGGCTCGCGATATCTTGACATCAAGCAGCGTCTTGTCGCGCGTCGCATCGCCGCAAAGCACCGAACAGCCCATTTGTTCAGCCTCGCTCAGCGCCTGCTCATCCGCGTCAACGACCACGATTTCCTCAACCGGCGTGCCACGCGCGATCAGCTCTTCCACCGCCTCGCGACCGCTGGTGCCAAAGCCCGCCACGATAATATGGTCGTGCAAATTGCCCTGAATGATCCTCATACGCCACACATCCCAAGTACGCTTGAAAACAAAGTTATACGCGGTACCGACGAAAATCAGTACCACAAAAATCCGGATCGGCGTCACCAGCATCGCATCGAACAGCCGCGCCCTGTCGGTTACGGGAGCGATATCGCCATAGCCGGTGGTGGTGATCGAGATCATGGTGAAGTAGATGACGTCGATAAAGCTGACATCGCCATCATAATCATCGCGCAGACCTGCGCGATCGAACCAGTGCACCGCAATGGCCGCCGCGATCAGCCCAAGAACCAGCGCAACGCGCCAGGTGATCGCGAGCCAGACTGGCATGCTCGAGCGCCGGGTAAGCGTGTCATAGGATCGTCTTGGTCCCGCCACTATCGCGCACCCAGTTTGCCCAGTGGATCAACCGGCTTACGATCGCGGCGCACTTCAAAATGCAGCTGTGGCTGCGTCGCCAAACCTGTCTGCCCGGCCCGACCGAGAACCTGCCCTACCTGCACTGTATCGCCACGTTGCACCGAGATTTGACTGGCATTGCCGTAAGCAGTGACCCAGCCAGAGCCATGATCGATCAGGATCAGATTGCCCAATGTCGGCACATCATCGCCGGTATAGGCGACCACGCCGGTGGCCGCCGCCTTAAACGGCGTGCCTTGCGCCATCGCGATGGCGATACCATCATTGACCTTGCCGCCACCCTGTGCACCAAAACGTTCGATCACTTTGCCGTTCGCAGGCCAGCGGAATTGCCCGTTAAATCCTTTGGGCGCGACGACGGGCTTCGGTGTGGAGGGTGCAGCACTTGCAATCGTGGTGCTTTGCCCCGTGGCAGGCTGGCCGCCGGTCACGATATCATCAATATCGAGCGAGAACGCTGCTGCACGCTGCTCCAGAGTATCTCTTTGTTCAGACGGCTGGTCAGCAGGTGCCGCAATTGTCGCACCTCCGGGCAATTGCAGCCGCTGGCCAATGCGCAGGATAAACGGTTCTTCCAGATTGTTGCGCGCAACAATATCCGACCAACGCACACCATAGGCCCGGGCAATGGCGATGCCCGTTTCGCCGCTGCTTACAACATGGAACAGTCCGGATGGTACCGTGAGACGTTGACCGGGATAGATGGTAAAGGGCGCTTCCAGCCCGTTGGCCAAAGCCAAGGCTTCGGATCCCGCACCGGTCTTATTGCCGATCCCCCGCAAGGTATCGCCTGACTGCACCACATAGCTGCCGCCCGTCACAGACACAGCATTGCGCGAAACCGGGCGCACTTCCCAAACAGGCGGTGGGCTGGTGTCGCGTATCGCCTCCAGATCGGTTTCCAACTGCGGTGTAGTGGTCGTGGTGCTGTTGGATACGCCGTAATTGTCTCCGGCGGCGTTGGGGATGCAGGCTGTCGGCAGAGCGGCGGCGGCAATCAGTAGAAACAGCCTGCGCGCTGATAAGGTTCGCGATGGTCGCAATGAAGCTGCCCAAATCATCGCGTTTATCTAGCAGGATGACGCTAATGTTCCACTGTTTTTACGAAGCGCATTAACCATATTTACAATGGCGCTTAAGGGGTTTTACCCGATCAGGGTTTCAGCGCACTCTCTGCACTGAGGCACTGATCCAGCATTTCCAGCGATTCATAATGCGTCATATCAAGATGCAGCGGTGAAACGCTGATATAGTTCTCGCCCACCGCTTCCAGATCGCTGCTATGTTCTGGCGTGGTTTCGGTCGGCGCAAGGCCAAACCAGTGATAGTCAAAGCCGCGCGGATCCTTGTTGGTGATAATCCGCACCCGGCCATAATCATGTCGGCCAAGACCCACGGAACGCACCCCGGCAACCTGATCAGCGACACAGGCCGGGAAATTGACATTGAGCAGCGTCCGCGGCGGCATGGCGCGCTTTTCCAGCAGCAGCGCAATAAGCGGCTTCAACACCTTGACGCCCCATTGCTCGGCGCTGGCGAAGGAGACGCTGTTGCCCGCTCCTTCGCGTGAATAGCATTGGCTCAGCGCAATTGACGGAACGCCCGCCAGCGTGCCCTCCACCGCCGCCGATACGGTGCCCGAATAAGACACATCTTCGGCCAGATTGCCGCCGCGATTAACGCCGGAAAGGATGAGGTCGGGTGTGCTGTCTTTCATCAGCTTGGCCACCGCCATCAGCACGCTGTCGGTCGGGGTGCCATCGACCGAATAATGCCGGTCACCATGACGCCGCACCCGCAACGGCCGCGATAGGGTGAGCGAATGACCAGCACCCGAATTCTCCTCGGACGGAGCGACAATCCAGATATCGTCCGAAAGCTGCTCGGCAATCGCCTGCAAAACGGTCAGGCCCGGCGCATAAACGCCATCATCATTTGTCAGCAAAATGCGCATGGGGGGCTATCCTTATTTATCGCGGTTCCAGCCTGGTCACACCGCCCATATAGGGTTGGAGTATTTCGGGGATGAGAACGCTGCCATCTTCTTGTTGATAATTTTCGATAATTGCCACCAGCGTCCGCCCGACGGCAAGGCCGGAGCCGTTAAGCGTATGGACAAATCGGGTACCCTTCTTCTCGCCTTCGGGGCGATAGCGCGCATTCATCCGCCGTGCCTGAAAATCACCGGTGTTCGAGCAGGAACTAATTTCACGATAAGCCCCCTGCCCCGGCAGCCACACCTCCAGATCATAGGTTTTGCGCGCACCAAAACCCATATCGCCGGTGCACAGCAGCATTTTGCGATAGGGTAGATTGAGCGCTTGAAGGATGCTTTCGGCAGCCTCGGTCATACGCTCATGTTCGGCGGCGCTGTCCTCGGGCTTGACGATGCTGACCAGCTCGCATTTCTCAAACTGGTGCTGACGGATAAAGCCCCGCGTATCGCGCCCGGCGGAACCTGCCTCTGAGCGGAAGCATTGCGTCAGCGCGGTCAGCCGCATCGGCAAAGCGCTTTCCTCGACAATCTCACCCATCACTGATGCGGTCAAGCTCACCTCGGAAGTCGGAATCAGCCATAGGCGGTCGCGCGAAGCTTCCAGCTCTCGCACATGCTCAGCATGTGCATCATCGAGTGCATTTATATGAAAAGGTTCATTGTCTGAAGTATCTACTAATGCGGCAGACATTAGTCGCTGAGCACGGCCATATGCACGACGCAGCTCATCGCGACTATCCAACTTTCGGTCTGTCCAGAAACTATCCTCAGCAAATTTGGGCAGCTTGTCCGTGCCATACATCGCCTCATCACGCACCAGCAGCGGCGGGTTGCACTCGTTATACCCATAATCCTGGGTCTGGCGGTCGATCATAAATTGGCCAAGCGCACGATGCAGTCTTGCCATACCGCCGCGCAGAAAGGTGAAACGCGCACCGGAGAGATTCGCGCCTGTCTCGAAATCCATGCCTAGCGCCGGCGCAAAATCGGCATGTTCTTTTGGTTCGAAAGCGAATGTAGGCTGCTCGCCCCAGCGGGCGAGTTCGACATTATCATTCTCGTCCGCACCTTCGGGCACGTCATCAAAAGGCAGATTGGGAATAACAGCCAGCGTGTCTTTGAGGCGTTCGGCAGTTTCGCGCTGCTTGTCCTCGACCTTGGGTATATCCTGTTTGATTTGCCCGACCTCAGCCTTGAGTTCTTCAGCAGCGTCCTTGTCGCCCTTGCCCATTGCCGCGCCGATCGCTTTTGACGCTTCATTACGCCGAGACTGCATCGCCTGCAATTCGGTCGTCAGCGCCCGCTGTTCTTCATCCAGCGCCAGAATCGCCGCGGATTGCGGTTCCAGCCCGCGCCGCGCCAATGCGGCATCAAAGACCTCGGGATCATCTCTTATCGTACGAATATCATGCATGAGCCGCGCTATGCATCGCCGCTATGACGAGCGCAAGACTCTGATCAAACCATTCGTATTTACGCGCTGGGGATAAAAGAAGGGCGGCTTCCCTAAGGATACCGCCCCAAGTTGCGAAGTTTCGCTACAGATTATGTGATCAAAGGCTGTGCGAAACCTCAATGCTAGGCGCATTATTGCGCGCCAGATAACGCTTCCGCGCCACCAGCGCAGCCGCTGCGCCACCAAAGAGCAGCATCATCGGCGGTGCCGGAACCGGCGTACCGCCATTAGAGCCGCCATTGCTTCCCCCTGTAGAAGAACTGCTCGAACTCGATGAAGACGAAGACGAGCTGGAACTGGAGCTGCTGGACGACGATCCGCTGGAACCCGTGCTGCCGCCGCTGGAAGAGCTGCTTGAGCTGGACGAGGATGACGACGAACTGCTCGATGACGATGTGCCGCCAAAGCTGGATGAACCGCCCGTAGCGCCTGACGAGGTTGCACCTGACGACGTACTCGACGAACTGGAAGAGCTCGATGAGCTGGACGAACCAGAGGATGAGGAACCGCCTCCGGTCGACGTATCGCCGCCAGTTGACGTATCACCACCTGTGGACCCGCCACTGCTCGACGAGGAACTTGACGAACTTGATGATGAGGAACTGGATGAAGAGGAGGATGAACCGCCACCCGTTGAGGTATCGCCGCCAGTCGACGTGTCACCGCCTGTTGAGCCACCACCTGTGGAGCCACCACTGCTCGATGAAGAGCTGGATGAGCTCGAAGATGAAGAACTGGATGAAGATGACGAACCGCCTGAGCCGCCACTGGAGCCAGATGAACCGCTGGAACCGGAAGAACCACTAGAGCCGCTGGAACCGCTTGAGCCACCCGATCCCCCAGAACCGCCAGATCCTCCTGATCCGCCGTTCGAACCGCCGCCACTGGAAGACGAGCTGGAACTACTCGACGACGAGGAACTCGATGAGCTTGAGGACGATGAACTGGACGAAGACGTACTGCTCACGCCTCCTGTAGAAGTAGAGACGCCCCCAGTTGAAGTAGACACGCCACCGGTCGATGTCGAAACACCACCGGTTGATGTGGAAACGCCGCCCGTAGAGGTTGAAACACCACCGGTCGAAGTCGAAACGCCACCCGTGCTGGTGCTGACATTGCCCGAACTTGTGCTGTTGTCGATATCAATGTCGATATTGATACCGCCAGTGCTGGTATCATCACCGCCTGTTGATGTCCCGCCACCGGTTGTACCGCCAGAAGTCGAGGTGCTGGTCGTTGTGGAGACGTTGACACCGCCTCCGCTTCCTCCGCCGCCAAAAAAGCCGCCAAAGAAACCACCGCCAAAGCCGCCTATAGGGCCAAAACCACCCAGCCCCCCGCCGACAACGACAGGAATACCGCTACCGCCGCTAGGTGGCGGTGCCTGTGGCGGAAGAACCGGTGGTGGCAAAATAGGTGGTGGTAAAGGAATGGGCGCAGCCTGGCTGACAACTGTCACCACGGTAGGCTGAGCCGGTATCTCGGTAACGACTGGCCGACGGACTCTACGCTTGGTGCGAATCAGCTTGCCCTTGCGCATGCGTCTGGAGCGAGTCGCTTTGCGTGGCTTGGCACGTTCAACAGATTGTGCTGCGAAAGTTTCCGCGCCGATCGTCTGAAGGCCCGTCGTTTGCGCCGTCGCAGGTGTATCCGCAACATGCATTGCACCGCCACCAATCAAAGCGCCGCCGCATGTACATGCGCATAATTTCGCCAAAGCCATTTTTACAGACATAGTGCAAACTTTCTCATTACCGTCCGCAATTCATGATCCTACTCGAAAATGGACCATTTCCGCAAATTTTCCGTCTTGATGTCTCAACAAGCGCAGAAAACATCTGTGACTACAATGCCATTAACCCTGTTGACGGACGAAATCACCGGATTTTCAATAGTTTTACAAGCTATATCCCGAGACTGTCCCGTTATGAGACTGGAACCATATGGTTCCTTAAACCACTGGCTATCCCGTCCGCTTTTCCAGATTGGTACGACATTCCTTAAGCCACTAAAACCAAAATGGTGGTTTTTACGACACAGCGGTCGAGTCTCTCGCCTGACGGTCTGACCAGAAACCTTTCTCTGAGTCGCAAGACGAAAAAACAGCTTCGCTTGCGTATTGATACTTGTCGTCACCCCAGAGCGTGGCTATAGCGCGCGCCAACAAGGCTTTAACCTTTCCATAGGTTATAAACGGGAGCATCTGATGGTCACCACTACCGCTATGGACGATATTGACGTCCTGGCAAAAGCGCGTCGGTCTCTTAGTCAAGATTATACTCCTGATGATTCCGAAACCTATATGGGCGAAAAGCAGCTAGAATATTTTCGTGATCTGTTAAATGCTTGGAAGAAAACAATATTGGATGCAGCTGAAGGTACGCTGCAACAGTTGCAAAGTGGCCCGATCCGCGAATCTGATCTGAATGACCGGGCCTCAAGCGAGACCGATTGGGGCATTGAGTTGCGCACACGCGATCGTCAGCGCAAACTGATTTCCAAGATTGATTCCGCTCTGCGACGGATTGAAGCAGGCGAATATGGCTATTGCGAAGTCACCGGCGAGCCTATCGGTTTGGGTCGGTTGATCGCGCGCCCAATCGCAACGATGACAGTGGATGCGCAAGAAGCGCATGAGCGGCGCGAAAAAATCTCACGCGACAGTTAATATCTAATCCGTTTTAAGACATCTCCTGCTATATATCCAAAAGCTAGCGCCCTGTTAGTAACGTAAGGCATCACATATTTCGTGCATGTCTTAGACTTGCATGTCTTAACCTTAGGGCCCTTTCCTCACTCTCTTTTAATGCTTCAGTGCTAATGGCTCTGGAGCACGAAAAGCGCATTTGTAACAAATGTGAAGAAATTTACCTCTGTCGTTAACACAAAATCGAGACTTATCTGGCAATTGTAAAAAGATAGAAGATGCGGGACGCATAGGATCAACACAATGGGTATTTGGGAAAACCTTCCTGAGGACAAGAGAGAACTGCCAGCTTCGGAACATGATAATCGCAATGATCATCGTGATGCCCTTTTCATGTTGGCAAAGATTCAGTTCGTAAAATCCGGCAAGATGATCGATGCCCGGATAAGAAACCTGTCATCCGGCGGTATGATGGCAGAGAGCAATGTCTTCTGCGCAGCTGGAGACCGTGTCATCGTCGATATGGTCAATGCCGAGGAAATCGAAGGACGCATCTCATGGCAGACAAGCGGACGATTTGGCATTGCATTCGATCATCCGGTTGATCCCCAAACCATTCGTGCCGCACGCAACAAGAAAAGTGATACGCTGATAGAAAAGCCTAGCCATTTAAGGTTGATGGAAAAAAAGGCGGCCAATAGCGCCAAACGCGTCCGCCGGATTTAAGCGTCCTTCTGATCCAGCATTGCATTGTCCTGTCCCATAGTTGGCGGTACGGCACCGGCCTGGGCTGGACTTGCATGGAAATCAACGGGATGCTGCATTGAGCGATATTCTCCGAGGATATCATCAGTGCGGGACTCAAAGAAATTGACCGCCTCTAGATGCGGATCGTTCAAAACATCTTCCATATTGTTATAACGCATCGCCGGAATCTGCTCTTCGGCCAATATCTTTACCCATTCATCGGTTGTCTTGGTCGAGGCCACTTCTTCGATAATCGCATATAACTCGCCGGTATTTTGCGTCCGCGCTTCATAGGTCGAGAAACGCGGATCATCGAAAACGCCCGGGCGGCCACCAATCTCAAAGAAGCGCTCCCATTGCGCATCAATATAGGGAACAATGGCGATATAACCGTCTTTGGTGGGATAGGGCCGCCGTCGCGGATTAACCGAGCGGGTATAAGCCAGCTTGCCATTGCCGCTGGCAAAGGTCGCGCCATAAAGATTCTCCACCATGTTGAAGAAGGTGAAGCTCTCAAACATCGGCACCGAGACAAATTGGCCCTCGCCTGTCCGTTCGCGATGGAACAGCGCCGCCAAAGTGGCGTAGGTTGCGAACAAACCAACTGTCTTGTCGGCAATCAGCGACGGCGCATAGGCAGGGTCACCGCCAGAACGCTCCGCTTCCAATGCGGCAAAGCCGGAAGCGGCCTGAACCAGATCATCATAAGCCTGACGCTTAGAATAAGGGCCATCAGCGCCATAACCAGCGCAATGAGTGTAGATGATGTCTGGCTTAATCGCGCGCACACCCTCATAATCCAACCCTAACCGTTTCATCCCTGCAAGCCGGACGTTATGAAAGAATACGTCCGCATCTTTGAGCAAATTGATGAGATGCGCTTTCCCCGCATCGCTACTGGCATCAATGGTAACCGCTTTCTTGCCGCGGTTAAGGGCCATGTAGATCGGCCCCCGCTTGCCATCGGGCGAGTAGCCAGCATAACGCATCATATCGCCTGGGACCTTGCCGCGATCAAATTCGACCTTGATCACTTCTGCGCCGAGATCAGCCATGATCATTGTCGCAAAGGGGCCCATGACGACCGACGACATGTCGACAATGCGGACACCGGCAAGCGGGCCTGTCTTGCTTGCTCCTGCAGCCTGTGCATCGGGACCAGTGGAAGCACTTTGGGGATTAGGCATATCGTCTCCGCTTTTTTAATATATTCAAACCGATGCTTACGCATCTGCGAGCCGGAAGCAAGGTCGTTAGAACAGGAAGGATATTGCGATATTCTGTCTGGAAACGGCGCATCCTCAACCTGCAATAAGAGGGCAAACTGTTTCAAATTGGGGCTAAATTGCAGGAATATTGCGCTTAGCCGTGCATTTACGATACTTAACAACCGCCTTTCTGAATGATATATCCATTTTGGAGGGATTCGCGCGATTATTGCGCGCAGAGCCTTTGCAGCAATCTGGGTCGAAACAGGGAACTGGCTTTGCCAATGACTTTTATGCGTCATTTGCAAATTTAACGATGAAAGAAAGAACAGACCATGCTTCCGATGTTTGAGTCACAGGAACGCAAAAGAAACGATATGATGGAGCTTTCGCGACTGAAAAATCGTTTTGGTGACGATATGGTAAATATTCTGGCCAAGCGGGCCAATGATGTGGGCTTGGGTTCGCGCGACCGCAAGCATTGGCAAAGGCTTTACCGCAAAGCCAAATCAGCGCTTTAAACGGCTATACCATAAACCCTTTTATCATTTCGGCTGATAGGTCTGCGCTTCGGTCGGAAAGCTGCGATCACTCACTTCTGCGGCATAAGCTTTCACAGTCTCCTCAATCGTTTCCGCCATGGTGCCATAGGTTTTCACAAAGCGTGGAGTACGCTCGAACAGGCCGAGCATATCCTCGGTGACCAATACCTGCCCGTCGCACTGTGCTGATGCACCGATGCCGATAGTCGGTACACCAACCGCTTCGGTAGCGGCGATGGCTATCGGTTCAACCACGCCCTCAATAACAATCGCGAAAGCCCCGGCCTGATCCAGCGCCTTGGCATCACCGACAATCTTTTCGGCCTCCGCATCGGACCGCCCACGCGCAGCATAGCCGCCCAGAGCATTGACGGCCTGGGGTGTCAGCCCCACGTGACCCATGACTGGGATACCGCGCGCCGTCAGAAACGCTACCGTTTCGGCCATTGCCGCGCCGCCTTCCATCTTCACCGCCGCGGCTCCGGTTTCTTTCAATATACGCGATGCATTCTCGAACGCTTGCTGTGGTGAGGCCTCGTAGCTACCAAAAGGCATATCGATGACCACGACACTATGATAGCTGCCCCGCATCACTGCGGCACCATGCGCGCACATCATTTCCAGCGTTACGGGAACCGTCGATGGCAGGCCATAAATCACCTGCCCCAGCGAATCCCCGACCAGAAGGATGTCGCAATGCGGATCAAGTATCTGCGCCATGCGTGCGGTATAGGCGGTGAGCATGACAATCGGTTTCTCGGTCACACCATCTTTTTTGCGCCGCTGGATCGCAGGTGCAGTCAATCGTTTCATCGGCTGCGGTGTCGGATTGGCACGGCTGGTCGAGGTATCGAGGGTATAGGTGGTGGACATCAGCAGGTCTTTCTCAAAAACGTCGTCATGTCTTTGCGCGTTCTATGCGGTCAAAGAGCAATGATGGCAATGCATTGGTACCGCATCCAAACACTATTGCACCAAAACCATAACTGGTGCACGCTTCATTAGCAGCTCACGACTCGCCACACACATCATAGAAACGGAAACTTCCATGTCTAAGGTCTCACGGCCTGCGGCATCCAGCGTGTCTGCGATCAAACCGCAAGCCATAGTAACGGTCCTCGCCCTCATCATCTTTATCGACATGATGGGGATCGGGTTGATCATACCTGTCATGCCGGAATTGCTGGTTTCTTTGACTGGTCTGACCGTTGCACAATCGGCCGAGATTGGCGGACAGCTACTGTTCGCCTATGCCCTGATGCAGTTTCTGTTTTCACCGGTCATTGGTGGGTTGAGCGACCGGTTCGGACGTCGTCCCGTACTGCTGATAACCTTGACTCTATTGGGTCTGGATTACGCCATTATGGCTTGGGCACCGACACTGGCATGGCTGTTTTTCGGTCGTATCCTTTCGGGGATCATGGGCGCCAGCTGGGCCGCAGCCAATAGCTGTATTGCGGATATTATAGACCGCAATGAGCGCGGAAAGTATTTCGGCATTCTTGGCGGTGCGGGTGCTATGGGCTTTGTAGTCGGCCCCGCCATTGGTGGCATTGTCGGCGAATATGGAACCCGACTGCCTTTCATCGTTGCAGCTTTACTGGCGCTTGCGGGTGCTGGTGCAGGTTTTTTCATGCTGCACGAGACATTACCATATGAACGGCGGCGTAATTTCTCACCCAGCCGCGCCAACCCTTTTGGCAGCCTCATCCAGATGAGCCGCACTCCGCTGGTGCTTGGCTTTTTGAGCGTTATTTTCCTGCTCCAGCTGGCGGCGCAGTCACAGCTTTCAATATGGTCCTATTACGCCATCGAAAAGTTCCAGTGGAGCAAGCTGGATATCGGCTTAAGCGTGGCACTTTTTGGAATTCTGCTCGCCATTGTGCAGGGCGCGCTAACCGGGATAGCCATCACCCGCTTTGGTGAGAAGCGGTTGCCGATAATCAGTATGATAATCAGCGTTCCGGCCTATCTGATATTTGCCTTCGCCACCGATGGCTGGATGATGATCGCAGGGGTAATCGTCGGCGCGGCCAGTGGTTTTGCCTTTCCGGCGATGCAACAGATGATGACCGAGCGGATCGACGATGATGCACAGGGGGAGCTGCAAGGCGCCATTGCTAGCACAATCAGTATCACATCAATTATCGGTCCCGTCGTGATGACGAGTATCTTGTCCGCTTATGCGGATAGAACTGGCCTCTACTTTCCGGGTGCGCCATTCATCGTGTCGACGCTGCTCGGCTTCGGTGCCATCATCATCTATAGCGTGACCGTGAACCGCTATTATGTTCGCAAAAGCTATTCCGCCTGATCGATGGCGAAGACAACTTCTGTCACATTGTCGCTAAAAACGCCATCAACACCGGCTGCAACAAAGGCCCGGATTTCGGCTTGGACATCACCAGCATCTGCCGGATTATCGCCGCTGCGAAACTCGGCGGGAAGAAAGATATTCTCCCGCCGCATGGTCCAGGGATGCACTTTAAGACCCACAGCATGGGCATCAGCAACAAGAGTGGTTGGTCGATCAAGCCTGCCATCAACAGAGCGCGGGATTACAAATGATTTTCCAGGGCCGATCCCATCTGCGTAAGATCCAATTGCGGCCAGTCCCTCAAGCTTGACCATATCTGTATAGCGTAGGTCCGGGCGGTCATAGGGCGTTGGCACTTCTGGATGGATCAGCTGCACCAAACGAATATCCGTTATGCCATCAAGCTGCTGCAAATTGCCGACCTCAAAGCTCTGAATATAGACCGGCGCATCTGGCCCGCGATATCCTGCTTCATGCAGTTGCTTCACCAGCCGTTCTTCAAAAGGCAGGCCGATAGAGGCAAAATAACTGGGATGCTTGGTCTCGGGATAGAGACCGATTACTCGGCCGGTTTCAGCCTCTTTCGCCCGCACTAGCCGGATAATCTCGGCCAGCGTTGGAATAGTATAAAGCCCGTCAAAACGCATATTACCCGGCCGCAATTGCGGCAGACGCTCGCGGGCACGCAATGTCTTCAATTCTACGAGTGTAAAATCCTCGGTGAACCATCCGGTTATTTGCTGGTTATCAATGGTTTTGGTGGTTTTTCGCTCGGCAAATTCGGGACGGTCGGCGACATCGGTGGTGCTGGAAATCTCATTTTCATGCCGCGCCACTAAAACGCCGTCTTTGGTTAGCACCAAATCGGGTTCGACAAAATCTGCGCCCTGATTGATCGCGCGCTCATAGCTCGCCAATGTATGTTCTGGTCGTTCACCAGACGCGCCGCGATGAGCGATGATGATGATATCTCGCATACCTCTCATAGCCTCATCCTCCCCTGCATGGGCCGGGACCGAGACATTCAGGATCAGCGCCATAGATGTCATCAGAAAAGATAAAGAGAAAAACGGTTTCAGCATAGCCCGGGCTCCTGTGCCCAGGCTATTATCCTGCTAATATGTCAGGGAAAAGACCAAAGAACAGTATTGCTGCAATCACCAATGGGCATAGCCAGGCAATCAGGAAACGCCACAAAGACTGTGCTGCGCCGTTCAGCCCGTTCTGGGAATTGATAATGCGTTTATCAGCAACCCAACCAACAAATATCGCTACCAGCAAAGCCGATACCGGCAGCATGATCTTGCCGGTAACGGTATCGAGAATACTGAACAGCTCCAGATCTTCAAAAATACCAAAGGACAGAGGTTTGAAGTCTGCAAGTGAGTTGAAAGAGAAACTAGCCACCGCGCCAATGGCAAAGGCGATCAGGCCGAGCAAGACTGCGGTCATGCTGCGGCTAACGTTGAACTGGCGCGAGGCCCAGCTTACCGAAGCTTCAAGCAACGCCACCGAGCTGGTCAGCGCCGCGAAAAACACCATGATAAAGAACAGCAGACCAATGATCGACCCGCCCGGCATGGTCTGGAACGAGACCGGTAAGGTGCTGAACATCAGGCCCAATCCTTGCGGTACCGCCTCCTCACCAGCGAGCACTGCCGCCAGAAGGTCAGGCGCCATTGCAGCAAACACGATCGGGAAGATCGCAAGACCGGCGATAATCGCCACAGAGGTATCAGCAGCACCGATCATCCCTGATGTCTTGGCTAGGTCCGTATCCGACGAGGCATAGGCACCATAGGTGATCATCAAAGCTGACCCCAATGACAGCGAGAACAGCGCCTGTCCGAGAGCAGAGAGCATCACATTCGGGTCAAGCAGGCGTGCTGGTTCAAAGGAGAACAGGAAGCTCAGCGTGTCCGCGAATGCACCTGTGACCATGCTGTAAATGGTAATCGCCAGAAACAGCAGAAAGAACGTCGGCATCAGCCAGATCGCCACCTTCTCAATCCCGCCAATAACGCCGCGCGCCACCACAAAGATGGTTATCGCCATAAACAGCGCGTGCATCGCGATCATCATCTCGGCGTTGCCGTGCAGCGTGCCCAGCATATTGGCGACCTTATCGGCCTCCTGCCCGGCAAAGGCCCCCTGCCCCAGCGTGCCGCCTGATGCGGCATTGGCAACATCATTCACAAAGACCCCGGCGAAATAGATTACCCAGCCACCAATGACCGAATAATAGGTAAGGATGAAATAGGCCCCCGCCATCCCAACAAAGGCCGCCACTGCCCATAAGGACGATTTGCCGGACTCACGCGCCAGCTTGCTGACGCTATCGACCGCCGAGGATTTGCCGTGTCGACCGATCAGCGTTTCCGCCAACAGTACCGGCAGTCCGATCATTACCACGCAGAAGATGTAGAAGATAACAAAGGCACCGCCACCATTGGTGCCAGCCTCTGCTGGGAAACGGACGAGATTGCCTAACCCAACCGCTGACCCCACTGCGGCCATGATAAAGGCAAAACGCGACGACCAGTTTTCGTTTTGTGCAACGCCGACTGCGCCCGCCATGCATCTCTCCCCGTATTTTTCCGCTTGGGTCTTGCTTTAGGCGGAAAAGCTGGGACAGGCCAGCGGCTTTTGTGACAATTTGGTGTAAATCCTGAGCTTACGCCTCAGCCTGTGACTTCGACGCCACGCCAAAAAGCTACCCGGTCCTTGATTTCAACCGCTGCGTCTTTCGGCTCCGGATAATACCAAGCGGCATCGGGATTCTCTTCCCCATCGACCACCAAGGTGAAATAGGACGCGGTGCCCTTCCATGGGCAGACGCTATTGGTGGCGCTGTCCTTTAGATAGGCATCTGCAACCGCAGAGCGCGGGAAATAGGCGTTATTCTCAACCGTTACGATATCATCGCTCTCGGCGATCACTGCACCATTCCATATTGCCTTTGCCATATCTTTCTCCTTTACGCCTAACTACCCGGCATTCTCGCATCTATATTCATCGCCAGCGAAATGCGCTCACGTTCACCATGATAGGGGCGTACAGAGTGGCGCAACCATGCCGGGAACAGCACCAGATCGCCACTATTCGGACGCAACCGTAATTCACCATTTTGCGGCTTACCGTCCACGCCCAATACCCGCAGGCTGTTCATCCGCATATGCGTCATCGGAAAACGCGGGTCTTCCAGCACCAGCTCACCACCGAGATCCTCACCGACATCGCCCTGATCGACATAGAAAACCGCCGCCCAAAGCTGGGCCGGATGGACATGCGCGGTATTGAGCCCGCCGGGCGGCAACACATTGGCCCACATATAGATTGACCAATCCAACTGCGCCGGATCGCCCTTGTCGAGACCGGTAATCCGCTTAGCCAAGGCCAGCGCCTTTTCGGCGACAAAGCCCGCCGCTTCGCCACCCCAATCGAGCATCTTGGTGTCTGAGTGCCAGCCACCAACATTGGAACGCGGCATATTGTCCGCTGTCGCGCGGCGCTCCGCGATGCTCGCTTTCAGCGCATCACACAGCGCATCGCTGTCCTGAAAGCTGGAATAGATAATCGGCGTTTCAAACGCACCGGCATGTTCTGCCCGGATGCGGATGGCGCCGAAATCACTCACAGCAGCGCTGCCTCATAATCGGTGCTCTTGAATCCAACCATCACGCCGCCATCCCAGGCCAGAACCGGGCGTTTGATCATCGAGGGATTCTCAACCATCAGCGCCAGCGCAATGTTTTCATTGATATTCTCTTTGGCAACATCGGGCAAATTCTTGAAGGTGGTTCCGCGACGGTTGAGCAATGGTTCCCAATCGCCCAGTTCCAGCGCCCAGTCGGTCAGCATATCGGTGGTGACACCCGATTTCTTATAGTCATGAAAGACATAGTTGACGTCATTGCGTTCAAGCCATTTGCGCGCCTTTTTGATCGTGTCGCAATTGGCGATGCCATAAAGTGTCGGTGTCATAAGCGAATCCCTGTTTTCCCGGATTGGCGGCTCGCATAGCAGAGTCAGGCGCAACTGACAGGCCATTTTTTGACACTGCTACTCAGAGGCTGAAGGATAGGCTGTGGCCCTAACTCATCATAGTGCATTTCAATCAGTTCCGGGCAAAACTCATGATAAAAATCATCTGGTTAGATTCCCCAAAAGCCTTCATGAGAGCTAGATAAGTGACCAAGCCAAGCATGATACTCGCCGGGGCGCTGGCATTCGCCCTGATACCGCAGCCTGCCACCGCGCAGGCCGACTTTGACGACAGCGATACCCAGAGCTGGAACGCGCTGGTGGTCACCGGCCCGGTTGTTGATGATTCTGATCTGCTACTCTGGTTTGATGGCCATGCGCGTTTCCGCGATGATGCCAGCGATCTTGGCGTAACCATTGTCCGCCCCGGCCTTGGCTGGCGGGTGAATGATAGTCTCAATCTGTGGGTCGGCTATGCGAACGTCGTCTCTCGCCCGGAAATTGGCGACAACATTGACGAAGAACGCTTCTGGCAGCAGGCAAGCTTTCCCATAGCGGACATTGCGGGCGGAAGGCTGACTGGCCGTACCCGGCTGGAACAGCGCTTTCGCGGTGGCGATAGCGAAACCGGCTGGCGCTTCCGGCAATTTGTCCGCTGGGGCAAACCGGTTGGCGGCGGCGATTTCTCTCTGGTTGTCTGGGATGAGCTGTTTCTCAATCTCAACGATGCAACCGGGGTGCAACAAGGCGGATTTGACCAGAACCGTCTATTTGTCGGAGGCGCTCTGGGAATCACCGATAATGCGCGGATAGAAGCGGGCTATCTCAACAATGTGCTGAACCTTCCCGGCCCCGATAATCAGGTGAACCACAATGTCTCCGTCGCGCTGTTCTTTACGCTTTAAATCAGGTAGCATTAAGCTGCCAGAGCTAAAGCTATAAAGGCCGGAGGCACTAAGAATAGACGATGGTAATGTTGTCCGCAGCCTTGACCGCAAGACGCCGTACTTCTGCCAAATCCATGTTGTCGGCGCGCGCCAGAGCCACACCCATACGGCGATAAGGGCGCGTCACCGGCTTGCCGAACAGTCGGATATCAACATGCGAACCGGCATCACCGCCAGTCACGGCCAATGCTTTATCCAGCCCGATAAAGTGAAAATTCTTAGCATCACGATCCGCCAATATCACTGCGCTGGCCGATACGCCTGTGGTGGTTATAGCAGGGATAGGCAGGCCAAGAATGGCGCGAGCATGGAGGTCAAATTCGTTCAGATCCTGCGATACCAATGTCACCATGCCGGTATCGTGCGGACGCGGCGACAGTTCGGAGAAGATCACCGTGTTGCCTTTGACGAAAAACTCGACGCCGAACAGGCCATATCCGCCCAGTTCGGTAACAATCTTTTCCGCCATTGCCTGTGCCTGTTCGAGCGCGGCGGATGACATTGCGGCGGGCTGCCAGCTTTCGCGATAATCGCCGCGCTCCTGTCGATGGCCAATGGGCGGGCAGAAATGCACGCCGCCCTTCGCCGCGATGGTAAGCAGCGTAATCTCATAATCAAAGTCGATAAACTGCTCGGCAATCACCCGCACCCTGTCACCGCGCATACCGCTGGCGGCATAGTCCCAGGCAGCGTCAATCTCAGCCAGATCACGCACTATGCTCTGCCCCTTGCCCGATGAGGACATCACCGGCTTAACCACCAAAGGCGCGCCAATCTCTGCTGCAACAGCGCGCAGTTCCTCACGACTCTCGGCATAGTCATAGCGCGATGTCACCAGCCCCAATTCGCGTGCCGCCAGATCGCGAATGGCATCGCGGTTCATAGTCAGTTGCGCCGCACGTGCCGAAGGCACAACGGTAAATCCGTCCGTTTCTACCTCGGCCAATATCTCGGTGCGGATTGCCTCGATCTCAGGCACGATGAAATCAGGCTGGTGCGTTTCAATGGTCGCGCGCAGTCTGTCGCCATCGAGCATCGAGAACACCTCACAGGCATCTGCAACCTGCATCGCCGGGGCTGCCGCATAGCTGTCACAGGCGATCACATAACAGCCCAACCGTTTAGCCGAGATCACAAACTCACGGCCCAGTTCCCCCGAACCGAGCAGCAGGATTTTCGCAATGAATGCCATAGAGATGCCTCATCTGGTTAGAGCGTTTTCGATTTTACCTGATGGACCTCTCCGTTCGCCTCGAGCGAAGTCGAGAGGCCGGTGCAAGTGGAGAGATGTGTCTCGAATCCTGAGCGCGTCGAAGGGCTCGACACGAACGGGTTGGTAACAATGCGCCTCATACTATGTCCTAACCTCTTAAATATCCACGATAATCTTGCCGAAATGGGCCCCCGATTCCTGATGGCGGAAGGCATCGGCCAGTTCCGCCAGCAGGAAATGCTTGTCCACCACCGGCTTGATGCCATTGGCTTCAATCGCCTCGATCATATCTAGCTGATGCTGGCGCGAGCCGACGGTAAGCCCCTGCAAGCGGATATTCTTGGCCATCAACAACCCGGTCTGTACCGGCCCGGCAAAACCGGTGAGCACACCGATGAGCGCGATATGCCCGCCAATCCGTGCCGCCATCATTGACTGGCCGAGTGTGCCCGGACCACCAATTTCGACAACGCAATCCACACCTCTGCCCTGGGTGAGCTCCATCGCCTTGGCACCCCAGGCTTCGGTGTCGCGATAGTTGATCAGATGGTCAGCACCCAGCGAACCCAGCCGCTCCAGCTTGGCATCGGATGACGAGGTCGCGATCACCTCGGCGCCTGCCATTTTGGCAAATTGCAGCGCAAATACCGAAACACCGCCACTGCCCTGCACCAGCACCATATCGCCCGGCTTGACCGCATTATCAACAAACAGCGCCCGCCATGCCGTCAGTCCGGCACAGGTCAGTGTTGCTGCTTCGGCGGGGGTGTAGCCCTTGGGCACATGGGTAAAGGCTGTCGCCGGAGCGGTGACCATCTCGCAGGCATAGCCATCAATGCCATCACCCGGCACGCGCTGAAAACCATTGGCAGGCGGGATGCCATCCAGCCAATCGGGGAAAAAGGTGGAAACCACCTGATCGCCTACGGCATAGCCGGTAACGCCCTCACCCACCGCCGTCACTTCGCCTGCACCATCGGACATAGGGATACGCTTATCTTGTGTCGGCAACATGCCTTTGACCACGGCATAGTCATGGTAATTGAGGCTGCTGGCGCGGATTCTTACGCTGATTTCTCCCGGTCCAGGCGCGGCTGGTTCGGGCAAATCTGCGAGCTTCAAACTGTCGAGCGATGCAGGCGCGTGGAGTTGTATGGCTTTCATTTATGGCGTCCTCTGTTTGTGTTTTCACAGAGGATAGGAGATCGCCTGTGCAGAGTCATCCGCAATAGCCAGAGACCGTGCGAAAATATCAGCCCGTGCTGGCAGCCAGTCGCTTTTCCAATACCTGTTTCAGATCCGCATGCATCGCAAAATATTGCCGTCCATCTGTTTCCTGCTGCGGATGATGCGGAGGCAGTTCTCCAGTCTCGGTGATGCTCTTGACTGTCTCGGCGAGAAAATCGAGTTGCGCGCGATCCATCTTTGCTCGCAGCGCGGTGATGGAATTGCAATCGGAAACATCAACAGTGCGCGTGGCGATAATATCGCCGGTGTCGATACCCGGATCGAGCAGATGCACCGTGCAGCCTGCCTGCTGCCCTTCCAATACACTCCACTCGGCGACATTCATGCCGCGATAGCGCGGTAGCAGGCCCATATGCGCGTTCATCGTACCCAGCTTTGGAATGGCAAGCAGCGGCGCGCGCAATATCCCCGCTCCGGCATGGACAAACAGGTCCGGTTCCAATGCGCGCAAGCTATCGAGGCTTTCGGGCGATGTCAGATCAGCCACTTGCGTAGCGCTGATACCTTCCTTCGAAGCATATTCGGCTGCCGGTAATATATCGGCGTAAGGGTCAGGCGTAGCGTTGCCATTCTGGCTAGCTTTAGGCTCTGTTTTGGGCGCCAGCACCGGTATCCCCTGCTCCGCCAGCCGCCGTTCGATCCTGCGGCGCAGTTTTGGCGGGCGATAGGCCTCAAATACAAAGCCGGTCGGCGTCACGCCATGGCGTTGCAGGGCCATGGCAACGGTGCTGCCACGCTTGGCACGATCATGGCTGAGCAGGAATATGCGCATTTTGTGCTTCATGGGCTTCAGTCGCTCTCCAGCGCGGTCAACACCCGCTCTTTGTGCAACAGCGCATCGATAAAGAATTTCGTTGCCCAATTGGGTACGGCATGGAAGATATAGCTGCCCCAGACAGGGAAAGACCCGGCCACGCCGCCCTGCAGACCCGGATTCGGATTGTCCATCGGCTGTGCCTGCTTCACCAGGTCAATCGCGCGGCAGGCCGCGTTGACGAAGCGCAGATCGCCGCGCTCGTCATACAGCCGCAGCCAGATCAGCGCCATTTGGGCGTTGCCGGTCAGGCATTGCGCGCGCTCGTCAATGCGCCAGCGGCTGTTGAACCGACCAGGCAGGAATTTGAGGATCTCCATCCGTTCCATGATCTTGGTCGCGGCCAGCTCTGACGCATCAACGGCATCCTCGCGCCCCAGCAGCAAACCATTCAACAGCACCCCCCAGATGGTATAGGCAATGGTGTGGGTAACTGCGGTGCCATTGTCATGATCGGTGCCGTAAAAGCCCGATCGCGCAAAAAAGCCGGTATCCTTATCCTGCAACGCCAGCACCCAGTCGAGATGCTTTTCAGCCGCCTTGCGTGCCGCTTTGTCATCAAATAGCACACCATATTCGGCGAGCCAGCACGAGAGGTGCGCTGCATAGGCCGAGGGTTGGTTGAGATAGAAATGCTGACGGAATGCACCATCATCATCCTGCACAGAGACCAGCCACGCCGCCGCGCGATCCGCCGCCTGTCGCGCGTTTGCGTCATTCTTTTCGGCCGCCCAGATATTCAGGCCGTTCAAAATCTGCGCGGTGTTGAACGGCGATGGTTCGACAGTGTTCTCTGCCACCTCGCCACCAGGGAACGCACCGCTTTCCAGTTGCAGAGCGAGCAGAAAATCCATCGCTCGCTTGGCCCGCTCTTCCCATTCCGGCTCCTCCAGCCGCTCGGCCAGCGTCAGACAGGTCGGGATCAGATAGCCGGTGGTTTCGGGATAGGATGAAGTCCAGCCCTTATCCAGCTTGTAACGCCCGGAGAAACCGCCATCGCTCTGGCTATCCTGCGCCGCTTTCAGCCAGTCCGCCGCTGCGCGCAGATGGTCCGCATCGCTATAGCCCTGCGCCACGTTGCGGCCATGGTCCGCCACCTGCGCCAGATAGAATTGCCGATGCCCCGGCTGCGTCAACCGCGCATGCAGCATATTGCCAATCGCGCGCTTGGTATCGCGCGCAAGACTAAACATAGTGCTCATCGGCTTTTTTCGGTCCCCTGCGCGATCAAAATCATGCTGCATCTTCATAGATCATCCCATGCACGAAGAGCGTAAAAAATGGCTAAACCATAAGGAAATATTGTCAATTCTGGCTAAGCCACATCCTGCGCCGTCTTGCACAATGGCCGTGCTGGGCAAGAGGGGCACGCCATATAGCTCGGCCGACAAAATTGCTGGCCGACGCGTTTCACCAGCAGATGGTGCTCGTCAACATCCGCCGGTGCCCATTCCTGCGGCAATAGCGGCATCAGCTGATCATAGGAACGGCGGCTATCGGCTTTGGGCGGCACCAAACCCATGCGCTGGATCACCCGGCGGTGATTAGTGTCGATCACCAGCGCGCTGCGGTTAAAAGTGCTGGCGTTCATCACCCCGGCGCTGACCTTGCGCGCGACACCGGGCAGCGTCTCAAGCCAGGCCATCGCCTCTTCGGTCGGCAAATTGTGCAGATGATCAAGCGTCACCCGCCCGCGCTCGGCGATAATCGCCTGCAAACATGCCTTGAGCCGCTCGGCCATGAGCGACGGATAGGTCGCGGTTGAGAGCATCCCGGTCAGCTCTTCATGACTGACCTTAGCTACCGCCTCCCAAGAACCATATTTGGCGAGCATATTGTCAGCCGAGACATTGGAATATTGCGTCTTGGTCCGCGCACCAATCACCCCCTGCACCAGTGTCCACACAGGATCGCGCCGCTTCTCCGGCGGGCGGATCACCCGGCCAAAATGCGCGATCAGCATGTCATGCAATTGCTGCAGTGCAGCAGTGCGTGGATCGGGGCCAAGATCAAGCTGCATCATTCGGCAATCTTTTGAGCGATATAGAAGCCATAGCTGACATAGGATGAGAAGCGCTCATACAGCGCGATTTCATTTTCCTCTGCAGCGACAATCGCCTGCGCCGCATCCGAGTGATCATGCCGCACCAGAAAGTCAGCGAAGCGCACCTGCATAGGGCGATAATAATTGTCGAGCCAGCAATGCGGCGGCAGCGGGAAATAGCCGATGGGCGTATAACCATTGGTTTCCAGGATCGCCATTTTTGCTGATGCGGTGGCGACTTCGGGATATTCTTGTGCCCAGTGCTGGTCCAG